>QHUK01000010.1 GCA_003222085.1 Gemmatimonadota bacterium | reverse complement strand
GGTTGTTGGGCTTCACGAAGCCGTCATCGGCTTCGTCCACGAGGAAATACGGCCAACCAAGCAGTGGGCCGACTCCTCGCTTTCGCAGCGTCTCAATATCTTGCGCAGCGGGATAGAGCTCTGGCTTCAGCCCCGCTCGCGAGTAACGGCTCAGGGCAAGCGACCGGTAGTAGTTGTGGAGAGGGAAAGACACGCCACGCCTCGGCCCAAGCAGGCCGGCTGCCGCCACGGCAGCGCGCGACAGGTTGACCTCCTGCTCCCAAAAGCGCAGGCTGGATGGCGATGGAAAGCCTTCCCACTGGGCTATGCTCCAGAGATTCACGATGAACGTTGCTGCAGACGCTTCCTGCTTTACGATTTCCTGCACCTGGCGACAGAACGACACGCAGTCTTCCAACGTGCTGTTGCCTTCGGGGTCTCCACCCGGATCTCCGGGAAGGAAGACAAATACGTCGGCGCCCCGCAGTTGGGACACGGCGTGCCGCAGATGCGCGAAACGCTCGGTCAGTTTGGTCTTGTCGCGCGGGCTGAAAACCCCGGGAAAGTTAGCGCCCAACGTACTGTCAGGCCCCGTCCACTGCTCCATACCGGCGAGCAGGACGATCCCCACGCGGAACCCCTTGTCATGCGCCAACGTGATCGCGCTTGACATGTCTTTGTAGTACTCGGGCAGCAGGTCGGGGCGAGAACGAAATCCGGCTTCGCAGAATTCCAGGTAGTTGTAGCCACAGGCCTTGAAGAAGTCATAGACTCGTGGGTCCTTCGGTGGCGGATCGGTCGGAAGGGAGGCGTACAGCCCCACGGTCTGGAAACCGCCTCCGTGCTCCGTCGGGCCTCTTGCCTCAAGCTCGAACATCGAAGAATGCCGACAGAGAAACGGTCCGACGGACGTTGCAAGAGCCGCTCGGAGAAAATCTCTGCGATTCTGCATACGTTACTCCAGCTCAGGCTGACAACTTAGGCAATCTGCTGCGAGAGCAATTGACATGGCGTTGACATAGCCGGCGCGCGGCGCTGGCGCTAAGTCGTTGCGGTGCAAGTGGCCAGGGGCAGAATCGAACTGGCCGACACGCGGTTGGAGTCCGTCGTTCTATAACACCTCACAGGGAGGGTACGATGCGAAAGATGCTGCTTCCCCTCGTAGCGGTAGCGGCCGTCCTGACCGTCGGGTGTCAGGGGCTGCTCACCCCGAGCCTCTGCACTCGGACCGTGACCGTCATTGACACCATGACGATCAATGGCCATCCCACCACGGTGGACACGCTGGGGACGTTCAAGCTGTGTGCGAAGTAGCACTCGGAGGCGTTAGCCCTTAGTCCGCTCTTCGCACGCTTCAGCAGGGGCTGGAGGTCGGTCTCCCAGCCCCTGTGCCCATCATCGAGAGCACGTTCTCCGACCGAGCCGATGCGAAGGCAGAGAGACGGCTTGGCTGCGCTAAGTCGTCGCGGGAGAAGTGGCCAGGGGCAGAATCGAACTGCCGACACGCGGATTTTCAGTCCGCTGCTCTACCAACTGAGCTACCTGGCCGACGAAGCAGGACAAGAACTTAGCGAGCCGACCGGTGAGGTGGGAGTGCCCGTGCAACGTGGCGTCGTGGCGACGGGCCGCGTACTTTCTTCCCCCCATGCCGCACCCCACGTTCCCGAATCTCACGGTGCTCGATCACCCCCTGATCCAGCACAAGCTGTCGATCCTGCGGGACAAGAGCACCAGCACGAAGGACTTCAAGCAGCTCGTGAACGAGATCGCGATGCTGATGGCCTACGAGGTGACGAAGGACCTCCCGCTCGAGACCACGGAGGTGGAAACGCCGCTCGAGCCGATGCGGGGGGTCCGGGTCGCGGGCAAGAAGCTCGCCCTCGTCCCGATCCTGCGCGCGGGACTCGGCATGGTCGAGGGCATCGCGCAGCTGATCCCGTCGGCACGCGTCGGGCACATCGGCATCTACCGCGAGCACGACACGCTCGAGCCGGTCGACTACTACTTCAAGATTCCATCCGGCGAGGACGCGCGCGATTTTTTCGTGCTCGATCCCATGCTCGCGACCGGCGGCTCGGCGGCGGACGCCGTGAGCGCGCTCAAGCACGCCGGCGCCCAGCGCATCCGCTTCCTTTGCCTCGTCGCGGCGCCCGAGGGCGTGCGTCGCATGCTCGAGACCCACCCCGACGTCCCCGTCTTCGCCGCCGCGCTCGACCGCGAGCTCAACGACCACGGTTACATCCTGCCGGGGCTCGGGGATGCCGGCGATCGCCTGTTCGGCACCCGATAGGGCGCAGCGGTAGAGTTGACATTTTATGTCACATCGATATGTTATGACGTAATTCGTCATATCAGATCAATGTGACGTAAAATGGCCAAGTCCTACATCGCCCTCATCGCCGACGCGATCGCCTCGCGCGACCTCGCCCCGACGGCCCGCGCCCGCCTGCAGGCCGACGCCCGCGCCGCCGTGAAGGACCTGAACCACCGCTATCGCCGCGTCCTCGCCGCCCGCTTCGCCATCACCCTGGGCGACGAGCTGCAGTGCCTGCTCGCCACGCCCCAGCCGCTGTGGGACCTCGCGCACGACCTGCGGGCCCGCCTCCCCACAGTCGATTGGGTCGTGGCCTGCGGTCGGGGACCGATTACCACGCCCCTCGCGCCCACGGCCCCCGAGATGGACGGCCCCTGCTTTCACGAGGCCCGGGCCGCGATGGATCGCGCCAAGCGGCAGCGCCAGGTGTTCGCGTTCGGTGCGTTCGTTCCCGCGCTCGAGCCGCTCGCGAGCTACTACTCCGCGCTGTACTGGAGCTGGACCCCCCGGCAGCGCCGCACCGCCACCCTGCTGCGGCTGGGCGACCCGGCGGCCGCGGCGGCCCGGCTCGACGTCGATCGCAGCGCGATCTCCCACCTCGCCCGCCGCATGGCCTGGCCCCTCGTGGCCGCCGGGGATAAGATGTTTCGGGCACTCCTGGAGACGGAACCCGCGTGAATCCTCTCTTCGTCGTTCCGCTGCTCGCGTACACGCTGGCTGCCACGCTCTGGCCCGGCCAGGTGGACGGTCGCCGCCGCGGCCGGGCGCTCCTCTTCGGCGAAGCGCTGTTCGTGATCGCGACAATCGTCCTGGGCACGCTCCTCGCCCCCCTCGCGCGACCGAGTGTCGATGGGCTCTGGTGGGGGCGGGTGGGGCTTTTCGCCACGGCCTACCTCTACGTCTCGGGTCGGGGCATCGTCCTGATCCGGAGCGTGCTCGAACTGCCGACACTGCAGATGCGGCGCGACGAAGACCGCACCGCCGGGGCGATCGATGTCGCCCGCGGCCGCGCGGTGGGCTCCCTCGAGCGCGCCCTCGCGCTCACCATGGTCCTGCTGGGCGATTACGCCGCCGTGGGGTGGATCATCGCCGCCAAGTCCCTCGCCCGCTTCAAGCAGCTCGAGGACCGTGAGTTCGCCGAGTACTTCCTGGTCGGCACCCTGGCCTCCTTTCTCCTCGCCGTGCTCGTCGGCGTGGGCATGCGTATCCTCTTGAAGCAGGCGTAACCCCTCCGCGCAACCCTCCCACCCTCCGCCGTGTCACAGAGTTAACCGACACTGTCTCCTGCCCCCCCGCTCGGAGCCTGGTGGACGAACGCGAACTGATAGCCAAGGTCCGGGCCGGGGACGGCGCCGCCGAGCGCGCGCTGTACGACGCCCATGTGGACCGGGTGTACCGGCTGGCCTACCGGCTCGCGGGCGATGACGAGCTGGCGCGCGAGTTCACCCAGGACACCTTCGTCCGCGCGTTCGAGCGGCTGGGCACGTTTCGGGGCGAGGCGAAGCTTTCCACCTGGCTGCACGCCATCGCCACTTCGGTGGTGTTGAACGGGCTGCGCAAGGTGAAGCGCTTCCGGCAGCGGGAAACGGATCTGGACGAGGCGGCGTCGACCTCGGCCGGCGGGCGGGCCGCCGAGCCGGACCTGAAGCGGCGCTTGGCCCAGGCGATCGACAGTCTCGCCGACGGCTATCGGATGGTGTTCGTGATGCACGACGTCGAGGGGTACACGCACGAAGAGATCGGCGCGACCCTTGGCATCGAGACCGGAACGTCGAAAGCGCAACTGTCGCGAGCACGCGCCAAGCTGCGAGATGCGCTCGCGGACTTCGCGGGAGAGTGGATCTCATGACGGACGATCGGTTCGAACAGCGGCTGCGCCAGGCGGCGCAGGACTATCACCGCCCTCCCGCCACGCCGCGCGAGGAGCTGTGGCGTCGCATCGACGCGGCGCGCGCGGCGCGGCGGCGCCGGATCATCGTGCTTCGTCCCGTCCTGCGGTGGGGGGTAGGGATCGCGGCCGTGCTCGCGCTGGGCGTCGCCATCGGGCGCTGGAGCGCGACGGGCTCCCCGCCGAGCCCCGCCGGCGCAGGCCCGGGCGAGCGCACCACCACGTTCGTCTATCAGCTCGCCGCCGCCCAATACCTCACCCGCACCGAGGCGCTGCTCACGGGCTTCCGCGCGGAAACCCGTGCAGGCGTGCCCACGGCGCAGTTTTCAGTTCAGGCCCGCGACCTGCTCTGCACGACGCGACTCATGCTCGACTCGCCGGCGGCTCGCGACGTCAGGCTGAAGAGCTTGCTCGAAGACCTGGAGCTGGTGCTGGCACAGATCGCCCAGCTCCCCTCGAGCGGCGATCGAGACGACGTGCAGCTCATCAATCAAGGGTTGGAGCAACGGAGCGTGTTGCTGCGGGTCCGGACGGCAAGCCCGCCCGGTCCCGGTTCTGCACGCGCACAAGGAGCATTGTGATGCAAGGCCTACAGCTACTGGTCGCGGCGACGTTGGGATGGCAACACCCGGTCGTGGCGCCTCACCTCATCGTCGCACCGGTGCAGGCCCAGGCGGCGCTCGGCGCCTTGGACGCCCTGGGCGCACTCGATGTGCTCGATGCGCTCGATGCGCTGGATACGGACGAGGGGCGGGTCCTGCAGGACGAGCAGGACCCGACCGATTCGCTCTGGCGGGCCGCACAGAGAGCGCTCAACCGCGCGGACTATCAGAATGCCGCGAATCTGTACGGGGACCTTGCCCGCCGTTATCCGGCCGCCGCACGGGCCGGCGATGCGCTCTATTGGGCGGCGTTCGCGCTCTACAAGAACGACAACCTCGACCGTGCGCGTAGCCTCCTCGTCACCCAGCAGCAGCGTTACCAGAAGGCGGCGACGTTGCGAGACGGCGACGCGCTTCTCGCGCGGGTGCAGGCCGCCCTGGCAAAGCAAGGGGACGGGGCAGCCGCCGAGTGGATCCGACGGCATGCGCAGCCTGCGGCCGACACTGGCGGTACGCGCGGAGGGAACTGCCCGGGCGAGGACGATGACGATGATTTGCGCGTCGCGGCGCTCAACGGCCTCCTGCAGATGGATGCCACGAGCGCGCTGCCGATCCTCAAGAAAGTGCTGGTGAAACGCGACGCGTGCTCGGCCGGATTGCGGCGCAAGGCCGTTTTCATCGTCTCACAGAAGCGCGGTGGCGAGACGGAAGACATCCTGCTCGACGTCGCCCGCAACGACCCCGACTCCGAAGTGCGCCAGCAGGCGGTGTTCTGGCTGTCGCAGGTGGGTAGCGACCGCGCCGTGACGGCCCTCGACTCGATCCTCCGCACCGCCACGGATCCCGAGCTCCAGGACAAGGCGATCTTCGCGCTGTCCCAGATCCATCAAGGGCGCGCCGGCCAGATCCTGCGCGACTATGCAGCCAACGAGCGCTCCCCGGACGAGGCGCGCGAGAAGGCGATTTTCTGGCTGGGCCAGCAACATTCCCCGGAGAACGCCGCGTTCCTGCGGGGCCTGTACGCAAAGCTCGCCGGCGAGGAATTGAAGGAGAAAGTGATCTTCTCGCTCTCCCAAATGGGCGGCGCGGACAACGGGCGCTGGCTCATGGAGATCGCCCTCAACGAGCGGGAGCCGGTGGAGATGCGGAAGAAGGCGCTCTTCTGGGTGGGTCAGACCGGCGGGAACTTGGAGCAGCTGGCCGGGCTGTACGACCGGATGCAGAACCAGGAGATGAAAGAGCAGCTGATCTTCGTGTACTCGCAGCGCCACGAGGCCGCCGCCCTCGATCAGCTGATCCGCATCGCAAAGACGGAGCAGGACAAGGAGCTCCGCAAGAAGGCGATCTTCTGGCTCGGCCAGTCGCACGACCCGCGCGCCGCGCAGGTCCTGCTGGAGATCATCAACCCGTGACCGGCCGGTTGGTGCTCGTGTGGGCGCTCGTGGCAGCGCCCGCCGCCGCCCAGCGCCTCGGCACCCGGGTCGCCGCCGCCCCCGACGGCATCGTCCGGCTGAGCTTCGCCGCCCGTCCCGGCGTGTGCGGCGACGGTCACAACGTCATCGCCCTCGAGTGCGCCGGGGGGAAATGCGGGTGGGGAAGAGGAGGACGCACGATCACGGTCGACCGCGGCTTCGACCGTGATGAGGTCGAGTACGACTGCGAGCCGGGACCGGTGCGCGTCTCGCTCACCGTCCGGACTGGTCGGGTGCAGTCGCTCCGCACCTACGTCGGAGGGCGCTGGGTCGCCCCGCGGGGGGACGCCGCCGTCACCGACCTCGGCACCGTCGCGTCGCGCGACGCCGTGGAGTTCCTGCTCGGCCTCGCGACGCAGGAGGACGCCGGAGGGGGAGAAGAGGCTATTCTGCCCCTGACCCTCGCGGACTCGGTCATTGTGTGGCCGCTGCTCTTGAAGCTCGCGCGCGACGACCGCGCGCCCCGACGCACCCGCCGCCAAGCGGTGTTTTGGCTCGGCCAGGCTGCCGGCGACGCCGCGACCCGCGGCCTCGCCGACCTGATCGACGAAGGAGACGTGGACCGGGACGTGAAGGAGCAGGCGGTCTTCGCCTTGTCGCAGCAACCGCACGACGCCGGGGTCCCCGCCCTCATCCGCATCGCCCGCACACACCCGGAGCCTGGCGTACGGCGCAAGGCGCTGTTCTGGCTCGGCCAATCCGGCGACCCGCGCGCGCTGGCGCTGTTCGAGGAGCTGCTGACCAAACCCTGACACCCTGACGCCACAGGCGACAGGACGGGCGCACTTCCCCGGGGTATCTTCCAGCCGCCCCGACGTGAGGGAGGTCGTCGCTGATGCTCGTGGTCGCGGCCGCACTCCTCCTACAGTCACCCTCCGACTCCTCTGCCTTGCGCCACGCCGGCGGACGTGCGGCGCGCACGATGACGGCGGTCCGGATCGAGCACCCACCGGTGCTCGACGGCAAGCTCGACGACCCCGCCTGGCACGAGGCCAAGGGCGTCGGCGGCTTCATAGAGACCGATCCCCGGGAAGAGAGCTCGCCCGCGGAATCGACGACCGTGATGATCGTGTACGACGACGCCGCGGTGTACGTGGGTGCGCGGTTGTACGACGCGGAGCCTGCCAGGATTTCGCGACGTCTCGGCCGCCGAGACGACGATACGCAGAGCGACATGTTTTACGTCGACTTTGACAGCTATCACGACCACCGCACGGCGTTCGAGTTCGCCGTGAATCCCGCCGGTGTGAAGCAGGACGACATTTGCAGCAACGATTTTTTCATCGGAGATCGGTCCTGGGACCCGGTGTGGGACGTCGCGACGACCATCGATTCGTTGGGCTGGGTCGTGGAGATGCGGATCCCGTTCTCCCAGCTGCGGTTCCCTCACGCGCGTGACCAGGTGTGGGGCGTGAACTTCTTCCGCTGGGTGTTCCGCAAGAACGAGCGCAGCCAGTGGGCGTTCCAGCGCAAGACGGAGACGGGATACGCGTCGCGCTTCGGCCATCTGGTGGGCCTGCATGCCATCCCGGCGCCCAAGCGACTCGAGGTCCTGCCGTACACCCTCGGTCGGGGGACGTTCGAGCGCCCCGTTTTCGGAAGCCCGTTCGACCGCGGTCACTCGTATTTCGGCGGCGCCGGGCTCGACGTGAAATACGGCGTGACCTCCAACCTCACACTCGATGCCGCGGTGAACCCCGACTTCGGACAGGTGGAATCTGACCCCGCGTTCGTCAACCTGACGACCGTGGAGCAGTTCCTCCAAGAGCGGCGGCCGTTCTTCGTGGAAGGCGCGAGCATCTTCAATTTTGGCGGCACCGGTCCCTACATCCAATTCGGGAACACGCCGCAGTACTTCTATTCACGCCGCATCGGCCGTACCCCGTCGCTCGAACCGGAGGCGCCCCCGGGCGGCTTCATCGACGTGCCGACGCACACCACCATCCTCGGCGCGGCAAAGCTGAGCGGGAAGACGCCGAGTGGATGGTCCGTGGGCGTGCTCGACGCGGTGACGGCGCGGGAGCGGGCGAGCTTCGCGTCGGGCAGTTCCGGGTGGCACGAGGACGTAGAACCGTTCACGAATTACGTCGTCGGGCGGGTGCGGCGCGAGGTCGGGGGCCACACCGGATTCGGGTTCCTCGCTACCGCCGTCGATCGCCGCAACAACAGCGCTGCGCTCGATTCTCTCCGCGGCGGCGGATACGTCGCGGCCGCGGACTTCTACCACCGCTGGGCCAACAACGCCTACTCCGTGTACGCCTCCCTCGGGGCCTCGCACGTCACCGGCGACACCCTCGCGATGCGGCTCACCCAAGAACAGCCGACCCGGTATTACCAGCGGCCGGATGCGCCGTACCTCAGCCGGCTCTACGATCCGCGGCGCACTTCGCTCTCCGGGGTCGGCGCGGACTTCTCCATCAACAAGGAAGGCGGCAACTCCAATTGGGGGTTCGCGCTGAGCACCACGACGCCCGGCTTCGAAGTCAACGACCTGGGCTTCCAACGCCGGACCGATCGCACCGCGGGCGATCTGTTCGTGGGCCATCGCTGGACGAAGCCCGGCCGGGTGTTCCGACAGGCAAGCATCGGCGTGGACCCTCTCGCTTTCGCCTGGAACTACGGAGGGGACCGCATCCAGTTCGGCCGCGACATCGACGTTTTCGGCCAGCTCCTGAATTACTGGAGCGCCAACGTATTCGTGTATCAGCAGCAGCGCGGGATCGATGACCGGCTCACGCGCGGCGGGCCCGCCGCGGTGGCGCCCGCGCAATGGCAGGCAGGTGTGACCATCACGTCGGACACTCGGCAACCCGTCAACGGCACCCTGAATACCCAGTACTTCCGTGACGCCGGCGGCACCTGGTCCTTTACGGTGAGCCCGGTGATCAACCTGCGGCCCAGCGCGGCGGTGTCTCTCCAGATCGGGCCGAGCTATGTCAGAGGCTTCAGCGCCGCCCAGTTCGTCACATCGCGCGACGACGCGGCGGCCACGGCGACCTACGGTGCGCGGTACGTCTTCGGGGAGCTCAGCCAGCGCCAACTCGACCTGACCACCCGTCTGAACCTCACCTTCACCCCAACGCTCAGCTTCCAGTTGTACGCGCAGCCGTTCACCTTCGCGGGACGCTACGCGAACTTCAAGGAGCTCGAGACGCCGCGGACCTTCAACTTCACCCTGTACGGGCGGGACAACGGCTCGACCATCTCGTACGACCCCGGTACGGCCGTGTACACCGTGCACCCGGCGCCCGCGGTTGCGCCGACCGACAGCTTCCAGTTCTCGAACCCCGACAGCCGCGTCCGCTCGTTCCGCTCGAACGCCGTGCTGCGATGGGAGTACCGGCCCGGGTCCACGGTGTTTTTCGTCTGGAGCCAGTCGCGGTTCGTCAGTCTTCTCGACCCCACGCTCGACCTCGGACACTATCTCGGCCACGAGATGTTTCTCGATCCACCGACCAACGTGCTCTTGGTGAAGTTCAACTACTGGCTGAGCCTTTAGCCCCCTTCCCTCTACTCCCTTCCCCTGTTGTCTTTCCCCCATGCCATTCTGGACTCTGCGCCGCAAAGCATTCGCGGCGGGGACGCTTCTGGTCGCCCTCACCTTCGGCTGGGCAGCCGTCGTCGTGGCCGTGGCACTCGCCGGCGCCCACGACGAAGCGCGCTCGGCCGACGCGATCGCCGTGCTCGGCGCCGCGCAGTACAACGGTCGGCCGTCGCCCGTGTTCCGAGCGCGGCTCGACCACGCGGCGGCCCTGTATCAGCGCGGCCTCGCGCCCGTGGTCCTGGTGACCGGTGGGGTGGGATCGGGCGACACCCTGAGCGAGTCGGACGTTGGACGGCGGTATCTCCTGAAAGCGGGGCTCCCCGACGGCGCGGTCGTCGGGCTGCCGGCGGGCGCGAGCACGTCGGCCTCCCTGGACGGCGTCGCCCACTGGTTCTCCGGGAAAGAGAGCCGCCGCGTCCTGCTCGTGTCCGATGGCTTTCACATGCTACGCCTCCGGATCATCGCCACCCGACTCGGCCTCCTGCCGTTCACCTCCCCTGCCCCCAATTCCCCCATCCGGTCGAATCCGCGACGCAACGCGGCTTACTTCCTCGCCGAGGGGTTCAAGGTCCCTGTCACCTGGCTCTTCAACCACTGAGGGTGCCCATGCAGCTCGAAAGCCGTCGGGCCTACACCGGCCGGGTCGTGCGGCTTGACGTCGACACCGTGCGATTCCCCGACGGCTCCACCGGGGAGCTGGAGATCATCCGCCACCCGGGCGCCGCCGCCATCGTGCCGTGCGCCTCCGACCCGCACGTCGATCCCGATCCCACGATCCTGTTGATCCGCCAGTACCGCTACGCCGCGGGCGGTCTGCTGTGGGAGATCCCGGCCGGCACCCTCGACCCGGGCGAAGATCCCGAGGCGTGTGCCCGCCGCGAGCTGCTCGAAGAGGCCGGGGTCACGGCCGGCCGGCTCGAGCGGATGACCTCGATCTGGACCACCCCGGGCTTCACCGATGAGGTGATCCACCTCTACGTGGCGAGCGGGCTCACGGCGGGGACACCGTCGCGCGAGCGCGACGAGTTCATCGAGGTCGTCCCACAGCCGTTGTCGCAGGTTCTGGCTCGAATCCGGGACGGCGATGTCCGTGATGCAAAGACCGTGGTGGCTATCCTTTATATGGCCGGATTCATCCTCAAGATGTAGCAACCGGCCGTCCCCCGATGAGGACGGACGTGTCGGGCCGACTCCACGCTGCATCCGTGAAGCGCCGACCGTATCGAGGGTTACGGAGGTGATGCGACGGGTACGGTTCCTGCCGTATCTTTATAGAGGAACGGTACCGGCTTGAACATGGAGCGGTCCATGCGAGCAACCCTCACGCGGAAGAGCCAGGCAGTCGCGACGCCTCGCGCGCTCGAGCGCCAGGCGTTGCACGAGTTTGACGACGGCCGGCTGGTGCTTGAGCACCTGTCGGGCGACCCCCAAGCCTTCGGCACCCTGGTAGACCGCTACCAGACCCGGCTGCTCAACTTCATCAATCGGACCATTGGAGACCGGGAGCGCGCGGAGGACCTCGTGCAGGAGGTCTTCATCCGCGTGTTCCGTCATCTCCACCGCTTCGACCAGACCAAGAAGTTCTCGACCTGGATCTACACCATCGCGTCGAACCTGGCCAAGAACGAGCTCAGGAACCGTAGCCGCAACCCGCTGGTGCTGTTCCAGACGATCAAAAAGCACTGGGAGGCGGACCACCGCCCGCTCCAGTTCGAAGACACTACGGCCCGGCCCGACGACCTGTACCGCAAACGCTTCCTCAAGGAAGCCGTCGACCAGTGCGTGGACCAACTGCCCACCCACCACCGGGCCGTCTTCGTGCTCCGCGAGTTGGAAGGCAAGAGCTACGCTGAGATCGCCGACATCACGGGGTGCAATCTGGGCACCGTGAAAAGCCGCCTCAATCGGGCCCGGAACAGCTTCGCCCAGCTGATCGGTCCGCTCCTGGAGTAGCACAGCGCCACAGGCGGTGGCCCCCCACCCACCCCCCCCACCCACGCCCTTGGGGCTGGGGGCGGGGGGCGGGGGGGAACCTAGGCCTGGCCCGACGGTAATAAATTCCCGCCATGACGTGCGCCGAATTCCTCGAGCGCTATACGGAGTTTCGGGACGGTCTGATCACCGCCCCGCGCGAGCTTCGCAGGTTTGGGCGCCACCTCACGCACTGTGCCGGTTGCCGACGCTACGACGGGGCTGTGCGGCGCGGCGTGCTCGCGTTGCAGGCCGCGGGAACAATCGAGCCCTCACGCGACTTCCGCCGCCGGCTCGACGCACGGCTGGAGCGCGAGCGGCGGGCGGCCGGTGAGGTTCCGGCGAGTGCCGGCGTAGCGGTGGCGCTGGTCATCGCGGCGGCGCTCGCGATGTTGGCGCTCGAAGGCGTCAGGCGCCCCGAAGTCGCGCGTTCCCCGGTGCTCCCGCCCGTCCCCTTCCCGAATCCTGTCGTCCAGACCGGTGTGCCGTTCGTCTCATTCCAGGACCCGCGCGCGAGCGTGTTCCCGGGGCCCCAGGCCCCTGACGGCTCTGCCCTCGTCGAGCCGGCATCCGCAGGGCGGTAGGCTTTCTCTCGACTCCAGGCCACGGTAACTTCCGCCCCGTATGGGGGCTCTCACCTTTGACGCACTGCTCCGGAGCCTGAAGCAGGGCGCGCCGGATGCCGTCTACTATCTCCACGGCGAGGAGGACGAGTTGAAGGACGAGGCGGTGCGCGCCCTCGTGGAGCGCGCGGTCGACCCGGCCGCCCGCGACTTCAACCTCGACCAGCGCGCAGCCACCGATCTCGACCCCGAAGCGTTCAATGCGCTGGTGAACACGCCCCCCATGCTCACCGCCACCCGGGTGGTCGTCCTCCGGGGGATGGAGCAGCTTCGCAAGGCCGCCAAGGTGCGCCAGGAGCTGCTCCACTATCTCGATGCTCCCAATCCCACAACGGTGCTGGTGCTGGTGCACGGTGGTGCCGAGCCGCCCGACCCCGAGCTCGTACGCCGGGCGACGGCCGTTCACGTCGCGGCGTTGCCTCCAGACCGGGTCGAGCGCTGGATGAGGCACCGCGCCAAGCAGCTGGGTCTCGCCCTCGCGCCCGAGGCGGGGGAGCTGCTCCTCGCCAGCGTGGGAAACGACCTCAGCGGCCTTGCCCGAGAGCTCGAGAAGCTCGCCCCGCTGTGCGCCGGGCGACCGGCCACCCGGGATGAGGTGGCCGCGCTCGTCGGGGTGCGCCGCGGCGAGACGCTCCAGGATTTCGTGGACGCGGCCCTTGAGCGGCGCGCAGCCGACGCCGCCCGGCTCGTCGAGGCGGTGCTCGAGCAGGCCGGCATGAGCGGCGTCCGCATGCTCAGCGCCCTCGGCACGGCCCTCATCGGCACGGCGCTCGCTCGGGCGGAGCTCGACCGCGACGCACCGCGCGGTGGCGGCCCGCGACACGATCGCCTCGAGGCTGCGCTGCTGTCGCACCTCCGAGCGGCGCGACCGTACGGCCTGGGGAGCTGGGAGCAGACCGCTCTCCGTTGGGCCCGGTGGGCGGGGCTCTGGTCCGCCGGCGAGCTGCGTCACGCGCTGCGGCGGGCCCTCGACGCCGATCGCGCCCTCAAGTCGAGCACGCTGAGCGACGAAGCCGGCATCCTGGAGCAGCTGGTGCTGCCCTGGGGCGTGCGAGCGAGGGAGGCGGCGTGAGTGTCGGACGGGCGGACGGTCGGGCGGTCGGACGGATGGTCGTCCTCGCTATCGTGGCCCTGTCCGTCTGTCCGCCCGTCCGCCTGTCCGCCCAGACGGACACCGTCCGCGTGGCCGCCCTCCGGGTCGCGCAGACCCGCCCCGACTCCGCGCGCGCCATGGTTCGCCGGCTGCTTGCGAGCCTGTCCCCGCAGGATTCCGTCTACCCCGGCGTACTCTTTACCGCAGGCCGCATCGCGGCCGACGCAGCGACCGCCGCGACGAACCTGCAGCGCGTCGTGGTCGAATACGGGCGGTCGGTATGGGCCGACTCGGCGCTCGTGCTGCTCACCCAGCTCTACTTCGCCCAGGGCGATCCCGCGGCCACCGTACAAGCGGCGGAGCGGCTGCGCCTCGACTATCCCGATTCTCCGTTGCGGGCCCGGGCGGCCTTCTGGGGCGCGCGCGCTTACTTCGACCTCAAAGATGACGCCCGCGGCTGTCCTCTGATCCGCGAGGCGCTGGACGGCGCTGGTGCCGACGTGGAGTTCAAGAATCAGGTGAGCTTCTACGCCTCGCGGTGTGCCTCCGCCACCGTAGCCGCGCCGGCCGCCGCGTCCGCCCCGGCGGGCGATAGTCAGGCGAGGCCCACGCCCTCGGCCGCGACGTATGCCGTGCAGGTACTGGCCGTGAAGAGCGCGGCGCAGGTGGACGAGATGCTCACCCGTTTGAAAGTGATGGGCTTCGACGCCCGGGTGGTGCGGGACACCAGCGGCCTCTTCAAGGTGCGAGTCGGACGGTACGCGACGCACGACGAAGCTGCGCAAGCCCAGCGACGCCTCAAGACCCGGCTCGGTGGCCAGCCGTTCGTGGTGGAGGAGCCATGACGCCACGAGTCGAGGCGGACACGCCGCTGATGCAGCAGTATCGCGAGATCAAAGCGCGATACCCGGACACCATCCTGTTCTTCCGGATGGGAGACTTTTACGAAATGTTCGAGGACGACGCGCAGCTCGCCGCCCGGGAACTGGGCCTCACCCTCACCTCGCGCAACAACGGCGGCGCGGCAGAGGTGCCGCTCGCCGGCGTTCCGGTCAAGGCGGCGACCGAGTACCTGCGGCGGCTGATTGGGCTCGGTCACCGCGTGGCGATTTGCGAGCAGGTAGAGGATCCCAAGCTCGCCAAGGGCCTCGTGCGCCGTGCGGTGGTGGAGACCGTCACTCCCGGCACCGTCCTCGCCGACGACTGGCTCGAGCGCACCCGCAACAACTTCCTGCTGGCGGTCGACGCTCGCGGCGCGCCGGCCGGGATGGCGGCGCTCGATCTCACGACCGGCGAGCTGCTGCTCGAGACCACGGCTCCCGAGGACCTCGCGGCGGTGCTCAGTCGCTACGAGCCCCGGGAAGTGGTGCTTCCCAGCGGCACACCCGTCACCTTCCCGCTGCCGGGCGCGGTGCGCACCGAGCGCGAGGCGTGGGAGTTCGATCCCGAGCTGGCGCGCGAGGACCTGGCCCGCACCTTCCGAGTGGCTTCGATCGACGGGCTCGGCGTCGAGCCGGGCGACCGCCCTGCCCTGGGCGCGGTCGGGGCGCTGCTCCGCTACGCGCGGGAGCTCAAGCCGGGCGGCCTCCCGCAGCTCGCCCGCCCCCGGGTGCTGCGACGGGGCGACCTGTTGCCGCTCGACGAGATGACAAGGCGCAACCTCGAGCTGGTGGAGCCGCTCCGCGCCGCTCCTGCCGGCGCGGCGGGGACGACACTGCTCGCCGTCCTCGACCGCACGATGACGCCGATGGGCGCCCGCCTGTTACGCGGATGGCTGCTGGCGCCGCTCGTCGATCCCGGCGCCATCACCGCTCGGCTCGATGCGGTGGAGGTCCTGGCTAGCGACGTGCGCGGGCGAGACCGCCTGCGCGAAGCCCTCGACGGGGTACGCGACGTCGAGCGCCTGGCGGGCCGCGCCGCGCTCGGGCGCGCGACCCCGCGCGAGCTGGGAGCGTTGCGGGACTCGATTCTCCGTCTGCCCGACGTGCGCGCCGCGCTCGACGGCCTGGAGGCGCGCGGGCGGGCGTCGCTGCTCGAGGACGCCGCGGACCGCTTCGATCTCCTCCAGGACCTGGGCGACGAGCTCGCCCGGGCGCTGGTGGAGCGTCCGCCGGCCCAGGCGTCGGACGGCGACGCAATTCGGGCCGGCTACGATCACGAGCTCGACGAGCTCAAGGACGCGCGCGACGGCGGGAAGCAGTACATCGCCGGGCTCCAGGCACGGGAGCGCGAGCGCACCGGCATCGCCTCACTCAAGGTCGGGTTCAACAAGGTCTTCGGCTACTACCTCGAGATCACGAACCCCCACCGGGACCGTGTGCCGCCCGACTACGAGCGGCGCCAGACGCTATCCGGCGCCGAGCGGTTCGTCACGCCCGAGCTCAAGGCGTACGAGGCCAAGGTGCTCGGTGCGGAGGAGCGAATCGCGGCGCGCGAGGCGGAGCTGGTGGACGCCTTGCGTGTCCGCGTGGCCCAGGCGATCGCCCGGGTGCAGACGACGGCCGGCGTGCTCGCCCGGCTCGACGTGTGGGGCGCCCTCGCCGATGTCGCGCAGCGCGAGGGGTACGTGCGACCCGAGGTCAACGACGGCTTCACCATCGTGCTCGAGGGAAGCCGCCATCCGGTGGTCGAGCGTATGATGGCGCGCGAGGCATTCATCCCGAATGACGTGCTGCTCGACGAGGCCGGTCGCGTGATCCTGCTCACCGGGCCGAACATGGCGGGGAAGTCGACCCTGCTCAGACAAGTCGGGTTGTGCGTCGTGCTCGCCCAAATGGGGGCATTCGTCCCCGCGCGGCGGGCCGTCGTGGGCGTGGTGGATCGACTGTTTACGCGGGTAGGGGCGTCGGACAATCTGGTGCGCGGCCAGTCGACATTCATGGTGGAGATGAGCGAGACCAGCGCCATACTCCATGGGGCGACGGCGCGGAGCCTCGTGCTCCTGGACGAGATCGGACGGGGGACCTCCACGTACGACGGCGTCGCGATCGCCTGGGCGGTGACCGAGTTCCTGCACAACACGATCGGGTGCAAGACGATCTTCGCGACCCATTATCACGAGCTGACCCAACTCACCGAGGAGCTCGCCCACGCACGCAACTTCAACGTGGCCGTGCGCGAAGCGGGGGACGAGATCGTGTTCCTGCACCGCCTCGAGCCGGGCGGCGCCGACCGGTCGTACGGCATCCACGTCGGGCAGCTGGCAGGGCTGCCCGCGCCGGTCGTGGGGCGGGCGTGGCAGGTGCTCGCGCTGCTCGAAGCGGGTCACCACGTGGCGCACCAGGCTCCGCCCGCACGCCCCGATGCGGCCCAGCTCGGCCTGTTCGGCCCGTCGGGAAGCCCGCATCCGCTGCTCGAGGAACTCGACCGGCTCGACGTGAACGCCCTGTCGCCACTCGAGGCGTTGAATCGGCTCGCGGCGTGGAAGAAGCAGCTCGCGGAGGGACCATGAGAGGCCGGACCCTGGCGCTCGCGGGCCTCCTGGCCGTCGGGCCCCCCGCCTGCCGCCAAGCTCCCCCGGCCGAGCAATCAGGAAGCGGGGCACCCGGCGTCCCGCCCGACCAGGAGCCGCCAGTGGCCCTGAACGCCGACTCGCCGATCCAGTACCCACCCAGGCTGTACGACCAGAAGGTCGAGGGCGACGTGATGCTGCGCCTGTTCGTCGATTCTGTGGGGCGACTGCTGCCGGAATCGAGTCGCGTGGCCGAATCGAGCGGCTATCCCGCGCTCGACTCGGCAGCGCTCACGGGCGCGCGCAAGCTGCGCTTCGCTCCGGCGCGGCGACACGGCCTGTCTATCGCCACCGCGTTCCTCCAGCCGATCGAGTTCCGTCACCCGCAGACGGGCGGCGGGGCCGGCGCCCTCTCCAAAGGGGAGTCGGACACCACGCGTCCCCGACCGGCTCCGGTTCCGCCGCCTGCCGCTCCGGTCCGCCCAGCGCGGAGCGATACGACGCCGGCGAAGCGGGACACGGTCCCGCGGCCGCTGGACACGGCACGCACCATCCCGGACAGCGCGGCCAAGCGCGATACGAATGCCGTCCCACACTAGGCCGTACGGCAACATCCTCGAGACGATCGGCTGGACACCGCTGGTCCGGCTGAACCGGGTCACGCACGGGCTCCGGACGCCAGTGTACGCCAAGGCGGAGTTCTTCAATCCCGGCGGCTCCGTGAAGGACCGGATCGGGCTGGCGATGATCGAGGCCGCCGAGCGCGAAGGGCGCCTCAAGCCCGGGGGCCTGATTGTGGAGGCGACCTCGGGCAACACGGGGGTGGGGCTCGCGCTCGCCGCCGCGGTGAAGGGCTACCGCTGCATCTTCACCATGCCGGACAAGATGTCACAGGAGAAGGCGCGGCTGCTGCGTGCGCTCGGGGCCGAGGTGATCATCACGCCGACCGCCGTGCCCCCCGACCACCCGGAGAACTACATCATGAAGGGGCGGGCGATCGCCGCGGCGCACCCGAACGCGATCTTCGCCGACCAGCACTACAACCCGGTGAACCCCGAGGTGCACTACCGCACGACCGGTCCCGAGCTGTGGGAGCAAACGACGGGCAAGATCACGCATTTCGTTTGCGCGCCGGGGACGGGCGGCACCATCAGCGGGGCCGGCCGGTTTCTCAAGGAAAAGAACCCGCGAGTCCGCGTTATTGCGGGCGACCCGGTGGGCTCCATCTACACCGAGTACGCGCGCACCCATCAGAAGACGGAGGGCCACCCCTACAAGGTCGAGGGGATCGGTGGGGACAAGCTGCCGACCTCGCTCCACTGGGACGTGATCGACGAATGGGTCACCGTGTCCGATAAGGACGCGATGCTCATGGTGCGACGCCTGGCCAAGGAGGAAGCCCTGTTCGCCGGAGGCTCGACCGGTGTCAACGTCGTGGCAGCGCTCGACGTGGCGCGCCGGGTGAACGACCCGCAGGCGCTCGTGGTGACCGTGCTCGCCGACACCGGGGAGCGGTATCTGTCGAAGGTCTTCAACGACGAATGGCTGCGGGAGAATCAGATCCTCGAAGCGGAGCGCGTGTCGGTGGGAGAGCTCCTCGAGGCGCGAAACTCCGGGGCGCCCCCGCTGATCTCCGTCGCTCCCACGGCGACGGTGCGCCAGGCGTTGAACCTGATGAGCACGTACAACGTGTCGCAGCTCCCGGTGCTGGACGTGGGCGACGGGGTGGGCGCGGTCTCCGAGCAGGGGCTCATGGCCCGGGCGCTCGAGAACCCGGCGACGCTGGACCAGCCCGTCCAGGATCTGATGGATGCGCCGTTCCCGGTGGTGGATGCGGACCTTCCCGTCGAGCGGCTCACCACTCTGCTGTCGCGCGAGACACCGGCGGCGCTGGTGCGACGCGAAGGCAAGATCGCGGGGATCGTCACCCGCTACGACGTGCTCCACCAGCTCGCCGGGATCCATTGATGCGGATCGCGGTGCTCACCGGCGGCGCGACGGCCGAGCGCGCGGTCGCGTTCGCCGGCGCCGCCCAGATCGTGGAGGCGTTACGGAGTCGCGGGCACACGGTGCGGGTCGTCGATACGGTGACCGGGCTCCTCTCCCCGACGGACGAGCAGCGGCTGCTCGCGACCGCGGTCGGCCGGGAGCCGCCCGCGGTGGCCGAGCTCGACGAGCGGGAGCGGGCCATGCTCTCGAACGGGCTCGCCGGGCTCAAGGAGGTCACCGGCGCGGACGTGCTGTTCCTCTGCCTGCACGCCGGCCGGGGCGAGGGCGGGATCCTGCAAGCGGTGCTGGACGTGATCGCGGTGCCCTACACCGGCAGCGGGGCGCTGGCGAGCGCCCTCGCCATGGACAAGGACCTCGCCAAGCGGCTGTTCCGGGCCGCGGGCGTGCCGGTGCCCGCGTGGTTCATGGCCCCGGTCGCCCCGGAGGACGTGACGACGGCGCTGGGGTGGCCGGTGATCGTGAAGCCGTCGAAGATGGGCTCTTCCGTGGGGATGACGCTGGTGCGCAACGCCGAGGGGTTGGACGCGGCGGTGCTCGCCGCGAGCGCGTACGATCGCGAGGTGATGGCGGAACAGTTCATCCCCGGACGGGAGCTGACGGTGGGCGTGCTGGGCGACGTGCCCCTGCCGGTGGGCGAGATCACTCCGAAGCACGAGCTGTTCGACTACGAGTGCAAGTACACGCCGGGCATGTCGGAGGAGGTCTTCCCCGCGAAGCTCGAGACGACGCTGGCGCGGCAGCTGCAGGAGCTGGCATTGACGGCACACCGCGCCCTCAAGCTCGGGGGGTATTCGCGCGTCGACTTCCGGTTGAGCCCCGAGGGCGACATCTTTTGCCTTGAGGCGAACACGCTCCCCGGCATGACGCGCACCAGCCTCCTTCCGCAGGCCGCCCGCGCCGCGGGGATCGAGTTTCCGGAGCTATGCGAGCGGATCTGCCGGCTCGCGGGGAACTCGGGGAGCGCGCGCGGGGGATAACTACGCGATGGGCCCGCAGCGGCTGTTCGGCATGACTCCGTGGGTACGGCGGCTGATCGTCGCCAACCTCGTGGTCTTCCTCCTCCAGGTGACGCTGTTCGTCAACCCGGCGTTCCTCGCTACGCTCGGGTTCGCGCCGCTCTCCGCCTTGCGGCAGCCGTGGACGTTCGTCACCTACATGTTCGTCCACGCAAACCTGCTGCATCTCGCCTTCAACCTGCTGGCGCTGTACGCGTTCGGGCCCGAGGTGGAAGAGCGGATGGGCGGCGGGCCGTTTCTGCGCTACTACCTGCTGTGCGGGTTGGGCGGGGCCGCCTTATCGCTGGTGCTGGGGTGGAGCTTCGGCAGGCTGAATCCGGTTGTCGGCGCATCGGCCGCCGTGTACGGCGTGCTGCTGGCGTTCGCGTGGGCGGCGCCGGACCACCCGATCTACGTATTCCTCCTCCCGGCGCCGATCGCGGCCAAGTGGCTCGTGACGTTCATCGTCGCGATCTCGCTCGTGCTCGCGCTCCTGCCCACCAGTGACGGCGTGGCGCACCTCGCGCATCTGGGCGGCTTCGCGACCGGCTTCCTCTACTTGAAGATCAGCGACTGGCGGCTGGGACGAGCCGAGCGCAACCTCCGACGCCGGTCCGAGCCCAGCGTGCTGGTCCATCCAGGGCGCGCGGCACGGGCCAGCGACGCGCCCAAGCCGCCGCGCCGCGTCGAGCGGGACCCCGCGCAGGCAGAGATCGACCGCGTGCTCGACAAGATCTCGGCGCGCGGCATCGACAGTCTCACCCCCGCCGAGCGGCGGTTCCTCGCCGAGATGAGCCGCAAGATGCGCGACCACACCTGATAGAGTTGTCAAGCCGTCGCGTCCCGGCCCACAGGCCTTCGGGACGGGCGCGCGCTTGTCTCCGGCGGGGCCGGTTCCCAAATTGGGGCCGGCCGCGTCATGCTCGTCAATCTCGTGCCGGAGTTCCTCGCGATCCTCGCCGCGCCCGACCCCACCGCGGCCTATCACGAGTATCTCGAGCGCCACAAGCCGGTGTTGCAGAGCTACTGGCACAACTACGTCCTGGACCCGACCTCGCCGCACGCGGAGCGGGTGGTCGCAGCGGCGTTGCGGGCCGAGCGCGCGGATCTGGAGCGGCTGCTCGAGGACGTGGACGTCGCCGCGATCGCGGAGGATGCGCTGCACCGCTCGCTCGAGCAGCTCGAGGCGGACTGCGCGGTGGACCTGTACCTGATGATCGGCGTGGGCGCCGCCAACGCAGGGGAGCTGGTGGTGGGCGGGCGGGGCCTGGCCTTCGTGTGTCTCGAGCATTTCACGGGCCGGGCCAACCCCCAGACGTACGGGATGGGGCTGGCGCCGCACCTGTTGCCGCTGTGGATCGCGCACGAGGTGGCGCATGCGGTGCGGTACACGTCGCCGACGAGCCGTGCCGACCTGAAGCGCCTGGTGACCGACCTGCGCGGCTATTACGACTACTGGGACACCGGCAGCCGGGCCACCCTGCGGGAGCTGGTCGCGAACGAGGGGGCGGCCGTGGCGGCGGCGCAGGCGGTGGCGCCGGGGTTCGAGCCGTGGGAATACTTCGGCTACACCCGTCGGCAGTACCGTCGCATCCGGGAGCTCGACGCGTTCCTGCGACGCGCAGCGGCGCCCCTGCTGGACGAGACGGGCCTGGGGCTGCGCCTGCGCTTCTTATCTGGGGGCATGCGCCCCGCCGCCCGCCTGACAGCAGGGAAGGTGCTGCCGGAGCGCTCGGGGTATTATCTCGGCCTGCGGCTGGTCGAGAGCTACCTCGCCGAGCGGGGGCTGGCCTCGACGGTGCGCGCGGCCGCCGGGGAGTTCAAGACCGCCGACGAGCGGAGCCTCGGGATTCAGACCGCATGAGCCCGCGGCCCCGAGCCGAGCGTCGCCAGAACAGACCGCTGCGGGAGGTCCTGGACGACCTGCTCGGTCACGCACGGGAAATCGCCCGCCGGGCGAAGGAGATGACGCCGGCGGAGCTCGACTACGCGCAGCAGCGGCTGGAATGGCTCACGGACGAGGTCTGGCGGGTCGCCACCGGGGAGGCGCCGCCGGGATAAGGCCGACTACAGCGCCTTCTCGAACCAATGATGCGCATATGGCTCATCGTTAAAGGGCCTCACCTCGTGGTATCCACTGCTCCGGTAGAGGGCTTGCGCCTCGGTCAGGGCCTTGTTGGTCTCGAGCCGGAGCAACGACACGCGCCGTTTCCGCGCCAAGGTCTCGAGCCGCTGCAGGATACGTTTCCCGATCCCCAGGCCACGGGAAGCCGGTGCGACCCACATGCGCTTGATCTCGCCATAATCCGGACGGCATCTCAACGCACCGCATCCGACGGACTCGCCGTTCAGCATGGCCACGACGAAAAACCCCTGCGGAGGCGTGAAGTGCGTCGGCGCCGTAGGAATACTGCGGGCGGGGTCGAAGCCGGTCTCGAAGCGCGCGGCGAGCTCGGCGAAGTAGCACTGCAGACAATACTGCGCTCCCCGGCCGCGAGGATTCTCCACGCGGAGGCGGACCGCACTCGCGAGGAGCAACCGCTCCACGACTCCCATGGCGGAGACGAAAGCAGGTCGTTGGGCTTCGGGAAGCCGACTCAATAGTGACGCGGCGGCCTGGTCCGACCGGCGATTCAAGACGGCCAGTTCCTTTCGGCCCGCCCGGGTGAGGGTCACGCACCGCACTCGACCATCGCCGGACGATCGGCCTGTGCGAATCAGGCCCTCGGCCTCGAGCGCGCGAAGCAGGCGACTGGTGTAGCCAGAGTCCAAGTTCAAGCGAGCCCGAAGCTGCCGAACCTCCACACCGTTCGCGCCGATCTCGAAGAGGAGGCGGGAAGCGCCCAGCGAGCGATCGCGCCCGAGGAAGCGTTCCTCGAGGGCGCCGATCTGGTGGGTCACCGTTCGATTGAAGCTGCGGATCCGGGCGATCGCCTCCATGTATCTGACATTAGTCAGAGATTAATGGGCGGACAAGGACGGGGGTGGCGCGTCGCTACGGCGGAGCGACCGTGGGGTACGTGATCCCGAGCTGCTTGAGATAAGTCTCGTACTTCGAGGGGTCGTAGTAGTACTTCCGCATCTGCTCGCGGTACTTCGCCATCTTGTCCGCGTTGAGCCACGTGGCCGGCTGATCCGTCGGGGCCATGAGCGGTCGGTACGTCGTCGTTTTCGTTTGCACGTTCGCGAAGTAGTCCTTCGCATCGCTCACCAGCTTGGGCTGCAGCATGAGGTCGAGCAGCGTCATCGCCTGCACCTTGGCGCCGGCGAGCACGCCCTTGTGCGCGATCGGAGTCGCCATCGCGATGCCGTCGGCCCAACTGTGCCCCGGCGTACCGGGAATGTTGGCCGGGTAGTAGAGCGTCACGGAGGGCACGGTCCACGTCACGTCACCAATGTCGTCGCTGCCGGTGCCGGTGCTCGCCTTGGCCGCCTCCTCAGGCGAGCGCAGGGGCGGCACGGACGTGTGGAGTCCGCTGTCGGGCTGGCCCATCATCCGCTGCACCGCCCGCGCCATCGTCTGGTCCTTATCGTCCCACGCGGGCATGCCCACGCGCACCGCGTTGGCATGCAACGCCTCGGCGATGGGCTTGTTGAAGTGGGGCCGCCAGGCGGAGCCGATGACCTGCACCGTATCGAGCCTGGTGAACGTGGCCAGGGCGGCGCCGCGCGCGATCTGCTTCGCGTCCTCGAACATCTTCGTCACGCGCTCATAATCCCGCTCGCGGAAGTAGAACCAGATGGCGGCGGTGCTCGGCACCACGTTGGGCTGGTCACCGCCGTCCGTGATGACATAGTGCGAGCGCTGCGCCGGCTCCATGTGCTCCCGGTGGTACTCCCACGCGTTGGCCAAGCTCATCACGCCGTCCAGCGCGCTCCGACCGCGCCACGGCGCGCCGGCGGCGTGGGCGCTCTGCCCCCTGAACTTGAAGAGCGCCGAGATCAGGGCGAGCGCGGGCTCGTCGCCCCACGAGATACCGTATTCGTCGCTCACGTGCGCGAACAGATTCGCGTCCACGTCCCGGAACACCCCGGCGCGCACCAGGAACGCCTTGGTCGCCAGCTGTTCCTCCGCGACACCCGGCCAGAGCACGATGGTGCCGGGCAGCCGCTCGCGCGCCATGATGTCCTTCACCGCGAGCGCGGCGAGAATGTTGAGCGGAACGCCGCTGTTGTGCCCCTCGCCATGACCCGGCGCGCCCTCGACGACGGGATCGTGAGACGCGACTCCCGGCTTCTGGCTCGCCTGCGGGATACAGTCGATGTCCGACCCCAGGGCGATCACCGGCTTCCCGCTGCCCCAGCGCGCGACCCAGGCGGTGGGAATGCCGGCGACGCCCCGCTCGAGGGCGAACCCGTTGCGCTCGAGGATCCCGGTGAGGTACGCCGAAGTCTCCACCTCCTGCATGCCAAGCTCGGCGAACGAGAACACCTGGTCGACCATCTGCTGGGCGAGCTTCGCCCTGGCGTCGATGGCGCGTGCAACCTCGGCCTTGAGCCGGTCGAGCCGTCGGTCCGCGGGCGTCTGGGCGGCGAGGACGCCGCGCAGCAGGAGGAGTTGAACGAGCAGGGGTATCAGAGTGCGCATGGTGTCGCTCCTCGTAACGATGCCCCGACGCGGGAGCCTGCGAAAGTGGAGATTCGGCGGCCCCGGCGCGCGGCCTTGACACCCGCCGGAGCGGCGGGCAGGTTAGCACCCCATCGATACGGTTCAATAGGAGCTACCCGCAGACGCGGGACGGCGTGGCTCTCCACACCCCCTCTGGCCACGCTGCTCTCAACGCCGCATTCGTGACGGCCGGCAAGTGAAACTCATGGACCCATCCGGATCGGGAGGTAGTTATGGCAGCGGATTTCTTCATTGGCGAGTCTCTGGTAGGCGACGGGAATGAGGTCGCCCACATCGATTTGATCATCGGGTCGAAGTCGGGCCACGCGGGGCATGCTTTCGTCAGCACGTTGTCGAACAACACCGACGGTTTCACCAAGCTGCTCGCCGTCGTCACGCCCAACCTGCCGGCGAAACCCGACACCCTGCTCTTCAACAAGGTCACCCTCAAGAACGCCACGCAGGCCGTGCAAATGTTCGGCCCGGCGCAGGCCGCGGTCGCGCGTGCGGTGGTCGACAGCGTGTCCTCGGGCATCATCCCGCGGGACAAGGTGGACGACTATTGCATCCTGGTGGGTGTGTTCATCCACTGGGAAGCGAAGAACGACAAGAAGATCTTCGACTTCAATTACCGGGCGGTGAAGGAATCGATCGAGCGCGCCCTCAAGGGCCAGCCGAAGATCGACCAGGTAATCTCCCAGGCGAAGACGGCGTCGCATCCGTTCGCCGGCGGCGCGGACAAGGGCTGAGCTCTCCGGCAGTCGCCTGAATTCCACGTCGAGGGGCGGGCTGCCGCCCCTCGACTGCTGTTCGAGCCCTGCGTCGACTCATCGTGGAGCATGAACCCTGATGCGTAGGCTCCTGCTGCAGCTCGACAGCTCCCGCTTGCCGAGCGTGTTCGATCGGGTGGTCGCTTACGACGGCGGCGCCGACGAGGTGATGAGCTACGGCGGTATCACCGAAGCCGACGTCCGCGACCTGATCCACGGCTGCATCTTCACGCGCGGCCCCAAGGACTTGAAGAACAGCGCCGTCTTCGTCGGGGGGGCGGACATCGCGGCGGGCGAGCAGCTGCTCGCCGCGGCGACCAAAGCGATGTTCAAGCCGTTCACGGTCTCGGCGATGCTCGACTCGAACGGGTCGAACACGACCGCGGTCGCCGCGGTGGCGAAGATGGTGCAGGCGGCCGGAGATGTGCGCGGCAAACGCGTCCTGATCGTCGCGGGGACGGGGCCCGTCGGAATTCGGGCCGCCGGGCTGTTCGCCAAGGCGGGGGCGGACGTGTGCATCACGTCGCGTAAGGCCGAGGCCGGTGAGCGGGCCCGGGACCTGGTGTTGAAGCGTTTCGGCGGCACGGTCAGCGCCATCGCCATGCCGGATGCGCGCGACGCGATCAAGGCCTGCGAGCACGCGGCGTTGCTGCTCAACGCGGGACCGGCGGGGGTGATGCTCGTCCCGAAGCAAGCGTGGGCGAACCGCCCGGGCCTCAAGGTCGTCGCCGACGTAAATGCCGTTCCCCCGCTCGGCATCGAGGGGGTCGATGTGGTGGACGACGGGGTGACGAAACAGGGCGTGGTGTGCTTCGGGGCACTCGCCATCGGAAACCTCAAGATGAAGGTGCACAAGGCGTGCATTGCGCGCCTGTTCGAGCGCAACGACCTCGTGCTGGACGCCGAGACCATCGCCGACGTCGCGCGGGAGTTGATGGCGCCGAAGCCGTGAGCCGATGCCCCGCGTCATCGGCATCGACCCGGGGACGGTGAGCATCGATCTGTGCGGGCTCGACGACGGCCGCCTGTTTCTCGACCGCTCCTGGCCCACCGCCGAGGCACTGGCCGAACCGGCCCGGTTCGTGGCCGAGCTCGAGGCCGCCGGCCCCCTCGACCTCGTCGCCGGCCCGTCCGGGTACGGGCTGCCGCTCACGCGGGTGCAGGCCGCCACCGAGGAAGATCTGCGCCTTGCCTTTCTGGCGGCCCCGGGGGAGACCGGCGGCATTGGCGGCCTCCGCGGTCTCGTGCGCGCGCTGGCGCGCTCCGCTCTGCCGGTCGTGCTCACGCCCGGCGTGGTGCACCTCCCCACCGTGCCCGCGCACCGCAAGGTGAACCGTGTGGACATGGGCACCGCGGAGAAGGTGTGCGTGGTCGCGCTCGCGGTGTCCGAGCAGGCCCGGCGGCTCGGGCGAGCGCTGTCCAACGTGTCGCTCGTGCTGCTCGAACTCGGCGGCGCCTTCACCGCCGCCGTCGCCGTCGCAGCGGGCCGCATCGTGGACGGTGTAGGCGGGACCGCGGGACCCCTCGGCTTTCGCGCGGCAGGGGCGCTCGACGGTGAAGTCGCGTATCTCGCAGGCGAAGTGCCCAAAGCGCTGCTGTTCCAGGGCGGCGCGGCCGCCGTCGCGGGGTGGGATGAGACGATCGCCTCGCCCGAGCGCCTCGCTCACCCGACGACGCCGGCGGAGCAGCTCGCCGGCGATGCGCTGGTCGAGAGTGCCGTGAAGACGGCGGTGGCGCTCGCGACCGCAGTCCCGTCGCTCGGGGAATTCGTGCTGTCGGGTCGACTGGCACACGTCGAGCCGCTGGCGGACGCAATCCGGCAGCGGCTCGAGGCGTTCGCGCCGACGCGTGTGCTCGAGGGATTCGCTCACACGGCGAAGGAAGGGGCGCAAGGGGCGGCGCTCGTCGCCGACGGGCTCGCCGGGGGCGTGAATGGCCCGTTAGTCGAGCGACTGGCGATTCGTGAGGCGCAGGGCAGCGTCCTGGACCACTTGTATGTCGTGCCGCGCGACCAGGCGCGGCGCCGGCTGGGGTTGCCGTGACGCGCGTGCTCCTCGCCGGCGTCTCGACTCGAGGCTTCGCGGAGTCCGCGGTGCGAGCGGGATACGACGTGATCGCGGTCGATGGGTTCGGAGATCTCGATCTCCGAGCCTGCGCGACCGAGGTGCACGTCGTGCGGGTCGGCGGCCGGTTCAGGGCACGCGCCGCAGTCGCCGCCGTGCGGGACGTGTCCTGCGAAGCCGCCGTGTACGAAGCCGGCTTCGAAAACCATCCCGGCGCCGTGCGCGCCCTCGCCGCCCGGCGCGTCCTGTGGGGAAACCCGCCAGCCGTCCTGGCCCGGGCGCGCGACCCACGCCGCCTCGCCCGGGTGGTCGGCAAGGCCGGCCTCCCGGCTCCGCGCGTCCGCCTCACGCGACCGGCGCCGGGCGTGCGCGGCGGCTGGGTCGTGAAGCCCCTCCATTCCGGAGGCGGCGACGGTGTGGCCGTGTGGCGAACGGGGCGGGGGGCGCCTATGCCACGGAGGAGCTACTTCCAAGAGCGCATCGTCGGCGTAACCGGCTCGATCGTGTTCGTGGCGGACGGGCGGCGCGCGGTGCCGCTCGGCCTCTCGCGCGTGCTCGCGGGGGAAACCGCCTTCGGCGCCGACGGGTTTCGGTACTGTGGCAACATCCTGGGGGCTGCCGGAGATCCGCAGTTCCCGGCGGACGAACGCCTGCTCGACCGGGCGACGCTGCTCGCCCAGACCGTCACGCGGGCGTTCGGGCTGGTGGGGGTGAACGGAGTCGACTTCGTCGCGCGGCGAGGGCTCCCCTGGGCAATCGAGGTGAACCCGCGCTACACCGCCGCGATGGAGCTGGTGGAGCGCGCCTACGGGATATCGATGTTCGACGTGCACGTGCGCGCCTGCCGGCACAGCCTGCCGACTTTCGACCTCGCGGCCGCCCGGCGTCGCGCTCCGGACGCAGTCGGCAAAGCGATCGTGTACGCCCGGCGCCCCATCGCGCTGGGGGACACGCGGCCCTGGGTCTTGGACGCGGACGTGCGGGACATCTCGCCGCCCGGGACTCGCTTCGCGCCGCGCGAGCCGATCTGCACGATCTTCGCGCGCGGACGCGACGCCACGGCCTGCTTCGCGGCCCTCGCGCGTCGCGCCGCCGGGATCTATCGCGATGTCGGGCGCCGCGAGGCGCGCAGCGCATGACCGATCGCACCGTCGCGAACGCGACCTGCCTCGGCTGCGGATGTGCCTGCGACGACATCACCGTCGTCGTAAAGCAGGACCGCATCGCGGACGCCCGGAACGCGTGCGCGCTCGGCGCCGCCTGGTTCGGGGACGGGACCGTGCCTACGGAGACGCGCGTGAACGGCCGCTCTGCTTCGCTCGAGCAGGCGCTCACCGAGGCCGCCGGACTCCTCACCGGTGCGACGCACCCGCTCGTCTATCTCGCCGGCGACCTCTCCTGCGAAACGCAACGCGAAGCAGTCGCCATCGCGGACCGGCTACACGCCGCCCTGGACAGCCTCGCCGCGACGGCCGCGACGGCCGTGCTCGCGGCCCAGCGCCGCGGACGCGCCGGCGCCACCCTGGGTGAAATCCGCCAGCGCGCCGACCTGGTCGTTTTCTGGGCGGTGGACCCGAGCACGCGCTATCCGCGGTACGGCTCCCGCTACGCCGTCGAGCCGCGCGGGGTCGCGGCGCCCCAGGGCCGGAACAGCCGCACGCTGATCGCCGTGGACGTAGGGGAAGCCCTCGGTCCCGCGGACGCCGACGGACGCGTGGCGCTCGCGCCTGCCGACGAGGTGGATAGCCTAGAAATGATGCGCGCGACCGTCCAGGGCCGCGCCGTGGGAAAGGACGCGCGTTTCCAGCCCGCGGTCGATCTGGCCCGGCGGATGACCGAGGCGCGCTATGTCGTCATCGTGGCCGACAGCGAGCCGGGCCCCGTTCCGGCCGACCCGGCCCGGGCGGAGGCCCTCGTGACGCTCGCCCAGGCTTTGAACTCCCCCACGCGGTGCGCCTTGTCCACGCTCCGGGGAGGCGGCAACCGCTCCGGCGCCGATGCCGTACTCACGTGGCAGACCGGGTTCCCCTTCGCCGTGGACTTCGCGCGCGGGTACCCCAGCTACCGCCCGCAAGCGGACGCAGCCGCGCTGCTCGGCGCGGGAGAGGTGGACGCCGCGCTCGTTGTCGGCTCGCCCGCGACCCTCCCCGAGCCGGTCGCCACCCCGCTCGCCCGGGTGCGGAGCGTCGCCATCGGACCGCGGGCGAGCGCGGCGACGTTCCGGCCCGCGGTCGCCGTTGACACAGGGCGGGCGGGGATCCATGAGGGAGGCACCGCGTTCCGAATGGACGACGTCCCCCTGCCGCTGCGGCCGTCGCTCGCGGGGGAGCGCTCCGCGCTCGACACGGTCCACGCCCTGCGCGATCGGCTCGGCGCATGAGTAACCCCACGCGATTGCGCATCGCCGGCGGCACGGTGTACGACCCCGCGAACGCGGAGGACGGCGTGGTGCGCGATGTGTGCATCGAGGGCGACCGGATCGTGGCCGAGCTGCCGGCGGGCGCGCCGCGGCTCGACGCCCGCGGCATGGTCGTGATGCCCGGGGGCGTGGACATCCA
Source organism: Gemmatimonadota bacterium (assembly GCA_003222085.1). Lineage (GTDB taxonomy): Bacteria > Gemmatimonadota > Gemmatimonadetes > Gemmatimonadales > GWC2-71-9 > AG41. The sequence goes on along the minus strand of QHUK01000010.1, from coordinate 189,324 downwards.
CGCGCACGTTGCCGGGTCGAGCGTGAACCATGCTCGGCGGTTGCTCCCTGACGAGCATGCGACCGATCCTGTCCCCGCTCCGCGGCTCGAGGATGGCGCGGGCGCGCGCTCCGGCAGTGGGGGCACCGTCCCGAGCACGTTCGCGACCGGATACCGGTACGCGGGGCTCGGATACACGACGGCGATGGAAGCGGCGGTGGCGCCCATCGCCGCGCGGCAGGCGCACGCGGAGCTCGACGACACGCCGATCATCGACTCCGGGTTCTTCGTGCTGCTCGGCAACGACGATTACCTGCTGCGCCAGCTCGCTGCGGGTGAGGCGGCCCGGGCCCGCGATTACGCCGCGTGGCTGGTGGGCACTACGCGGGCCTACGCCATCAAGATCGTGAACCCGGGGGGCGTGGCCGTGTGGAAGGGTGGCGGTGATCGGCGCAACGTGAGCGGTCTGGACGATGCACTCGGCTCGAGCGCCGTCACGCCACGGAAGATTCTGGAGGCGCTCGCCGGCGCCGCCAACGCGCTCGGCCTGCCGCACCCAGTGCACATCCATTGCAACAACCTGGGGCAGGCGGGGAACTCCGCGACCACGCTCGAGAGCATGAAGGCCCTTTCGGGACAGCGCGCCCACTTCACGCACCTACAGTTCCACAGCTATGGCGGAGGGCCGGGCAAGGGATGGGCGTCGGCGGCACGCGAGGTGAGCGAGTACGTGAACGCCCACCCCGAGGTGAGCGCGGACGTCGGGCAGGTGATGTTCGGTCCGGTGACGACCGTGACCGCGGACGGCCCGGTCGAGCACCTGCTCTATGCGAGCAGCGGCCGGAAGTGGGTGAACGTGGACATCGAGCTCGAATCGGGCTGCGGCATCGTGCCGTATGCGTACAAGGAGACGGCGGCCGTCGCCGCGCTGCAGTGGGCGGTGGGGCTCGAGCTCTTCCTGCTCGCGAACGACCCGTGGCGCGTCGTGCTGTCGACCGACCATCCGAACGGAGGGACCTTCCTCTCGTACCCCGAGCTGATCCGCCTGCTGATGGACCGGGCGTACCGCGACGATCGGCTCAAGCGGGTGAACCAGAAGCTGCTCGTGGGCAGCGCCCTGCTCGATGGGCTGTCGCGCGAATACACGCTCGGCGAAATCGCGATCATCACGCGGGCGGGCCCGGCTCGCCTCCTGGGGTTGCGGGGCAAGGGGCACCTGGCGCCGGGGGCGGACGCGGACGTGACGATCTATGCGAACGACGCCGATCGCGCGAAGATGTTCGCGGCGCCGCGCTACGTGATCAAGGCCGGGACGCTCGTCGTCGAGGAAGGCCAGCTGCGCCGCGCGCCGGCCGGGCGCCGGCTCGCCGTTCGGCCTCCGTACGACGCAGCCGTCATCACGGATCTGAAGGGATTCTTCGCGGAATATGCGTGCGTCGCGTTCGAGAACTATGGTGCGGACCCGGTCGCATGAAGATCAACGGCGTCGCGATCGCGGATACGTTCGCCGAAGCGTTCACGATGCGGGTGGCGCGGATCGTGATCACGGGGCGGACCGCGAAGTGGGCTCGGGAGGCGGCGATCAAGCTCACGGGGTTCGCGACCTCGGTGATCGGCTGCAAGTGCGAGGCGGGAATCGAGCGGGAGCTCACGCCCGCCGAGACGCCGGATGAGCGACCGGGGATCAGCGTGCTGTTTTTCACGATGGATAAGCAAAGCCTCCCAGAGCAGCTGATCGTCCGGCTCGGACAAACGGTGCTCACCTGCCCCACCACGGCCTGCTTCGACGGCCTTCCCGATGCGCCTGATCGGCTCGCGGTCGGGAGGGCGCTGCGCGTGTTCGGTGACGGGTTCCAGGCGAGCAAGGTGATCGGAGGGAAGCGCTACTGGCGCTTGCCGGTCATGGAAGGGGAGTTCCTGATCGAGGAGACGTTCGGGATGCTGAAGGGCGTGGGCGGCGGAAATTTCCTGATCCTCGCCGATGACGCAGATGCCGCACTCGCCGCCGCAGAGGCGGCGGTGGACGCGATGACCAGTCTCCCGGGCGTGATCCTCCCGTTCCCCGGCGGCGTGGTGCGAAGCGGCAGCAAGGTAGGCTCGACGCGCTACAAGAACATGGTGGCGACGACCAACGATCCGTTCGATCCCACGCTCCGGGCGAGCACCCAGTCCCAGCTCCCCGAGGGCGTGAACAGCGTGCTCGAGATCGTGCTCGACGGCACGGATGCCCCGTCAATCGAGGCGGCCATGCGCACCGGCATCACGGCGGCATGCCGCCGCGGGGTGAACACGATCACGGCGGCGAACTTCGGCGGCAAGCTCGGGCCGCACCACTTCCACCTTCGGAAGATCCTGGCATGAGCGACGCCGTCACGTTGTCGCTCGCCGAGCCGCCGGTTCACGCACTGGTCGCGGACTGCATCGCGGCAGACCGACTCGCGGGACTCGACGCGAAGCAGATCGCCCAGCTGCCGGTGGTGCACGGCGGGCGGCCGGGAGCGCTCGGAGACTTCTTCAAGGTCCGGGGCGGGCGATCGAGCGTCGTCCGAATCGAAGGGGACCTGCCGCAGGTGGAAGCGATCGGTGCCTCGATGGCGGGTGGCGAGCTGACGATCGACGGCAGCGTGGGCCGCGACGTGGGGATCGCGATGTCGGGGGGCCGGATCGACGTGCGCGGCCACGCGGGCGACAACGCGGGCGGCGCGCGAGCCGGCGCGGCGCGCGGCATGACGGGCGGCGAGATCATCGTGCGAGGAAACGTCGGCGACGAGGCGGGCGCCCGGATGCGACGAGGCATCCTCGCCGTCACGGGGGACGGAGGACGGGGGACGGGCATCGGCATGATCGCGGGAACGGTCGTAGTGCTCGGGCAGGCGGGACCAGGCGCCGGGCGCTTCCTGAAACGCGGCTCGATCGTCGCGCTCGGACCGATGGACCGGCCCGCCACGTTCCGCTACGCATGCACCTACCGGCCGCCGCACGTCGGGCTGCTGCTCCGCTACCTGCGCGGTCACGCTGGGGTCCCGATCGCGGATCGTTACGTCGTCGGCCGATATGCCCGGTATGCGGGTGATCTGGCCGAGCTCGGCAAGGGGGAAATCCTGCAATGGGCGGGGGAGTGAGCGGGACGGGTGGGACCTTGCGCTTGAACGAGCGGGCGTGGCAGATCGCGGACGCGATGGCCGCCAACGCAGAGGCATTGCGGGTCGCGGTGCAGACCCTTCCCGGGGGCGCGCGCGTCATCGACGCGGGCGTCGAGGCGTGGGGCGGGTTCGGCGCCGGCCGCGCGCTGGCCGAGATCTGCACGGCGGGGCTCGCCGACATCGCGTACCCGCCAGTTCCGATCGGCGGCGAGACGTGGCCGGGCGTCCGCGTGTGGACGGATCACCCCGCAGTGAGCTGCATGGCATCTCAATACGCCGGCTGGGCGATCCAGGTCGGCAAGTATTTCGCGATGGGGTCGGGGCCGCTGCGCGCGCACGCCCGCGTCGAGAAAGAGCTGTTCGCGAAGCTCGGCTACGCGGAGCGGGCGCCGCGCGGCGTCCTCGTGCTCGAGACCCGCGCCATGCCCACGGACGAGGTGGCCGCCTGGGTGGGCGAGAAGGCAGGGCTCGCGCCGTCGCAGCTGACGTTCGTCGTCGCGCCGACGGCGAGCCTGGCCGGCGGCGTGCAGATTGCCGCGCGCATCCTCGAAACCGGCTTACACAAGATGGATACGCTCGGCTTCGACGTGAACAAGGTCGTGAGCGGTTTCGGCACGGCGCCCCTCCCACCGGTCGCGAAAAACGATCTCCGGGCGATCGGCCGCACCAACGATTGCATTTTGTACGGTGGCCAAGCGCGCTATGCGGTCCAGGCGGATGACGCAGAGCTCGCCGAGCTCGTTCCCAGGATTCCCGCGTCGGCGTCGAAGGACTACGGCACGCCGTTCTCCGAGATCTTCAAGCGGTACAACGGCGATTTCTACAAGATCGATCCGTTGCTCTTCAGCCCCGCCGAGGTGTGGCTGACGAGCGTGCGGAGCGGAAAGACATTTCACGCCGGGCACGTGAACCCCGAGGTGCTGCGCACGTCACTGCTCGAGAGCTGAGGCGCCGCACCCTCACACCCTCACTACCAAGGAGCCACTCCATGCAGCGTCCGTTGCAGCGCCTCGCCCTCCTCGCCGCTCTCGCCGGCTGGGCCGCGTGCTCCACGCCGGCACCCCAGCAACAGTCGCAGGCCGCCGCGGCCGCCGCCCCCGGCGTGCAGTGGACGGTCGTCGTCCTGTACAACCAGCCCAAGGACACGGCGGCGTTCGAGAAGTACTACGCCGAAAAGCACCGGCCGCTGTTCGCGTCGCATGCGCAGGAGATCGGAGTCACGCGCGCAGAACTGATCAGGTTCTCGCCGTCGGCCGACGGCAAGCCGGCGCCGATCTACCGCGAGGCCGATCTCCGGTGGGATTCCCAGGAGGCTCGTGACAAGGGAATGGCCACGGCCGGTTTCAAGGCCGTCGCCGGGGACTTGCCGGTGTTCGCCACGGGCGGCTTCACCGTGCTGCTGGGCCAGAAGACCAACTAACGGCGGTGCGCGTCGCGATTCTCGCCGCGCGGCAGGGCGGGTGGCACACCGACCAACTCTGCCGCGCGCTGGCCGAACGGGGGCACGAGGGGCGGGTACTGCCGTACGAAGGGCTGGTGTCGCGGTTCGGCGGGACCGGTCCGCGCTTCGCCGCCGCGGGGGAGGATCTCGCGCCATGCGGCGCAGTGCTGGCGCGCATCATCCCCGCGGGCTCGCTCGAGCAGATCATTTCCCGTGTCGACGCGCTGCATGCACTCGAGGAGCGCGGGATCCCCGTGATCAACTCCCCGCGAACGATCGAGCGCACGGTGGACAAGCTCTGGACCACGGCGCTGCTCGCGCATGCCGGCCTCCCGGTGCCCGAGACCGTCGTGTGCGAGGATCCCGACGAGGCCATGGCGGCGTTTCGCACGCTCGGGGATGTGATCGTGAAGCCGCTGTTCGGATCGATGGGGCTCGGGATGGTGCGCGTTACGACCGAAGAGATGGCATTCCGCGTGTTCCGAACGCTGGAGACGCTCCGGAGCGTGTATTATCTTCAGCGGGCGATCGATCACGACGGCTGCGACGTGCGGGCCTTCGTCGTGGGCGGGCGCGTGATCGGCGCGATCGAGCGAAGCGCGCCCGGGTGGAAGACCAACCTGGCGCGCGGCGGCCGGGCGCGAGCCGTCACGCTGCCGGCGGCGCGGCTCGAGGCGGCGCTTGCCGCCGCCAAGGCGGTCGGCGCAGACTACGCCGGGGTCGATCTCCTGCCCGCGCGCGACGGCACGGTGTACGTAGTCGAGATAAACGGGATCCCCGGATGGCGCGGCCTGCAGGAAGCGACGTCGAGCGACGTCGCCGGAGCGATCGTCGAGCATCTGCTCGAACGCGTGGCGCCGCGGTGACGTCCCCCGCGACGCGGCAGGCGGTGGATGTGGCGACCGCCGGGCAGCTTGCCTGCCTGCTGGAGGTGAGCGCCCCGAAGCCCGGCAACGTCTCCCCCTTCGCCTCTTTCCGCGACACGACGTACGAGGATTTCCTCGCGAGCGCTGCGGCGATCGGCCCGGCCCTCGCGGGGGCGGGCCAGCGATCGCTTGGGGCCACGATTCGCGCCGCCGCCGAAGCCACCGCCCGCTGGGCGCCGTCCAATACGAATCTCGGCCTGGTGCTGCTCCTCGCCCCGCTGGCGCGGGCCCAGCTCCGGCCGGGACAGCACCCGCTGCGCGCCCGGCTCGCCGCCACGCTGGCCGAGACCACCGTCGCGGACGCGCGCGACGCGTACGTGGCGATCCGATCCGTGGCTCCGGCGGGCCTGGGTCGGGTGAGCGAGCAAGACGTCGCTGCGCCGCCGACGGCCACCCTGCGCGACGCCATGGTGCTCGCGCGCGACCGTGATGCGATCGCCCGCGAGTACGCGAGCGATTTCGAGACGACATTCGCGATCGGGGCGCCCGGGCTCCACGGCGCACTGTCCGACGGGCTCGCCTGGCGGGAGGCGGTCGTCGAGGTCTATCTGGCGCTCCTCGCGGCGTCGCCCGATACCCACATCGCCCGCAAGCTCGGCGCGGAAGCGGCGGTCACGGTGCAGCGGCGCGCCCGTGCCGTGGTGGACGCCGGCGGCGTGCGCACGACGGCGGGTCGGGACGCGATCGCCGCCCTCGACCGAGAGCTCCGGGACGAGGCCAACACGCTGAACCCCGGCGCCACCGCGGACCTGACCGGCGCCGCCATCTACGTGGTGCTGTTGGAAGGAGGGTGGCGTGGCCGCCCATAAGGAATTCAGGGTCGCCGTGACGAAGGACAATCTCGTCTTCGCATCGGCCCACTTCATCACGTTCCCCGGACATCGCTGCGAGAGGCTGCACGGACACAACTACCGCACGCGCGTCGTCGTGCAAGGCGGGCTCGACCCCGAAGCGCACTACGTGCTCGACTTCTCGATGCTGAAGGCGCTGATGAAGCGGCTCACCGACGAGATCGACCACAAGGTGCTGCTCCCACTCGAGAGCACGAAGATCCAGGTCCGCGAGGAGGGCGAGACCGTGCGCGTGGCCGTCGCGGGGAAGCCGCGGTACGTGTTTCCGCGCGAGGACTGCGCGCTCCTCCCCGTGCCCAACACGACCGTTGAAATGCTGGCGCAATACCTCGCCGGCCGCGTGCGCCGGGAGCTCGCGTCCTCCGGCGGGGTCGCGCTGCAAGCCGTGGAGGTAGAAGTCGAGGAGAACTTCGGACAGTCCGCCACCTACCGTGAGTCGCTCGGGTGATCCGCGCGCCGCGTGGCCGCGACGTCGTGCCGGGTAATGGTGCCGTCGTGCAACGCCGTCGCCACGAGCGCTCCGTCGAGCCCCGCGTCGGCGAGGCGCTCGAGCTCGTGCGCCGTCGCGATCCCGCCGCCGGCGAGAAGCTCGACGTCGGGGTGGGCGCGCCGCAGCGCCGCGACCAACACGGGGTCCACGCCGCGCCTGCTGCCGACGCGCGCGAGATCCAGCACAATGATGGCCTCCGCGCCCGCGGTGACGGCCGCGTGGGCGAGCTCGAGCGGCGCCCCGGAAAGCAGCGCCTCCGCGAGCGGCGCGCCGTCCCGCAGGTCCAGCGAGAAGGCGACGCCGCTCGGTCCGATCGCCCGGACAACGGCGGTGAGCGCGTCGAACGACTGCAGAGTCTCGAGCCCCACGACCACACGCGCCGCCCCTGCCGCGACGAGCTCGCGCGCCCGCTCCGGCGTCGTGACCGCGGCGTCCACGAGCAGTCGGCCGCGGAGACCGGCCAGCCCCTCCAACAGCGCGCGCTGCACCGCGCCGCCGGCGAGGGCGTCGAGGTCGGCCACGTACCACTCATCGCAGTCGAGGACGTCGCGGTAGGCCCGCGCCAGGGCGAGGGGATCGCCTTGCGCGCCGTCGGGGACGAGCCGCGAGCGGACCGCCACATACGTCTCACGCGGACCGCGGCGCGCCAGCACCGCCCGCCCGGCGCGCAAGTCCAGCACGGGGATCACGCGCAATGAACGGCGTCCTGGGCTGGGACATCGGCGGCGTGAACACGAAAGTGGCGCGCGTCGCGAACGCCCGTGTGCTCGCCGCGCGCGCCGCCCCCTACGAGCTGCAACGCGATCCCACGGCGCTCGGGCCGCTGCTCGCGCGCCTCGCCCGCGACCTCGGTGCTGCACCCGCCGACGCGCACGCGGTCACCATGACGGCCGAGCTGTCGCAGCTGTTCCGCACCAAGCGCGAGGGCGTGGGGTTCGTCCTCGACGCCGTCGGGGCCGCCTTTCCGGACGCGTGCGTCCGGGTTTGGAGCGTGGACGCCCGGTGGCGCACTCCGGCACAAGCCCGCCGGGAGCCGCTGGCGGTGGCGGCGGCGAACTGGGCCGCCACGGCGCACGTCGTCGGACGACAGTGCCCCGACTGCCTGCTCGTCGACGTCGGCACCACCACCACGGACATCATTCCGATCCGGGGTGGCGCGCCCATGGCGCGCGGCCGGACCGATGTGGAGCGGCTGCGGGAGGGCGAGCTCGTGTACACCGGCGCGCTGCGGACACCGGTCGAGGCGATCGCGCCGACCGTGCCGGTGCGTGGCCGGCCGACCGGGGTATCGGCGGAGGGCTTCGCGCTCGCAGGCGACGTGCACCTGTGGCGCGGCGAGCTCGCGCCCGCCGACTACTCGGTCCCGACCCCGGACGGACGCCCCACGACGAGAGAGTTCGCCGGCGAGCGGCTGGCACGGGTCGTCTGCGCGGATCGACAGATGCTCGACGAGACGGACATCGGGCGGATCGCGGAGGCGCTGTGGGACGCACAAGTCGCACGCATCGCCGAACGCCTCGAGGCGGTGCGCGCGCGGCATCCCGCGCTGACGCGCGCGGTCGTCACCGGACTCGGCGAGTTTCTCGCCGCGGCAGCCGCCCGACGGGTCGGGCTGCACGTCACGCATCTCTCCGATACCCTCGGGCCCGCGGCGCGGCACGCCCCCGCCGCGGCCGTGGCCCTGCTGTTCCCGGCATGACCGGCGAGACCCCCGTGGTGCACACGGTCGTCAAGGTCGGCGGGGGCCTGCTCGGCAGAGCCGGTGCGTTCGAGCTGGTGATCGAAGCCCTGACCGCCTTCCGAGCGGGTCGCCGGCTCGTAGTGCTTCCGGGCGGCGGACCGTTCGCCGAGGCGGTCCGGCAAATGTTCAAGCGGGTCAAGATCGGCGAAGACGCGGCGCACTGGATGGCGGTGCTCGGGATGGACCAGTACGCGCACGCGCTCGCCGCCCGCCTCCCCCACGCCGCGCTGGTCGACGGCGAGGGCGGGATCGCCGCGGCCCTCCAGGCCGACCGGCTCCCGGTGCTCGCGCCATTCCGCTGGCTCCGGGCCGCGGATCCGCTCCCGCATTCCTGGGAGGTCACGAGCGACAGCATCGCCGCCTGGCTCGCGGGCCAGCTGCACGCGCGGCGCGTGGTCTTGATCAAGCCGGCGCCCGCAGACGCGAGGACGCTCGTCGACTCGTCTTTCTTACGCACGCTCCCGCACGGCGTGGAGCATCTCATCGTCACGGCGGACGATCTCGGACAGCTCGACGTCGCGCTGCGAGAGGAGCCCCCTCTCGACCGGCACACACGCGGGGGGCGGGGGGGCCGGGGGGGCCGCCGCGCCGGTTAGGGCTCGCAGCGCCGCGACCCGGGCGCGCGATACCCGGCCCGTTCGTCCCCCGACGCACGCGGCGCCCCGCACTCCCACGAGATCGGCGCCGAGCGCGCGCGCCCTCACGAAGTCCGATCCCGACAGGCCACCGGCGAGCGCCGCGAACAACCTCGCGGCGTGCGCGGCCGCGACCCAGGCGGCCAGGGATGCGAGAGGCTCGATCGCGAACAAGGGGACGCCCTTGTTCACGGTATCGAGCAGCACGCCGGCCGCGCCGACGGCCGCAGCGACGGCGACGACGCGTGCCGGCGCGAGGCTCTCGGCGCGCCGCCAGTCCGCGTAGGCGACGAGCACCAGCCGAGCCCCTACGTCCGTCCCGGCCCGCGGTTGGGCAGCCAGCGCCAGGCGGCGCGCCCGAGGCTCGCTCGTGACGCCGGCGAAGCCCACCTTCACGAAGGCGACACCGACCGACACCGCCAGGGCTACGGCCCGGGCGAGCGCGTCTTCACTCGCGGCGTCTCCCAAGGCGGCACTGATCGGACGCGCGCCGGCGACCGCCGCGCGGACGGCCGCGAGCCGGTGCGGGGGCACGGGGCCCAAGGCGCCACGCCGTGGATCTTTCGCGTCGATCACGTCCGCCCCGCCGCGCAGCGCGGCGCGCGCTTCGGCGGGCCCGGCAACACTGATGAGAAGCTGCATTTCCGACCGCTCCCTTGTGGCTGTCCCGAAGCCGCCGATAGGTTAGGCGTTCGGAGACGCGATGTCAAAACGACAGCCCAACGAAGAGTTGCCAGCGTCGCCCGGCACCGTCGTCGACGCTCCGGGCGTGCTGTCGCTGGACGGGAAGGTGGCGCTCATCACCGGCGCGTCCAGCGGCATCGGACGCGCGATCGCCCTCGCCTATGCAGCAGCGGGGGCGGACGTGGCGCTCACGTACCGCGCGAACCGGCACGGCGCAGACGAGACCGCCGAAGCCGCCCGGGCCACCGGCCGGCGCGCGGAGGCGATCCGCGCCGACGTCGCCGAGCAGGGCGACCTGGACGCGCTCGCGGACACCCTGCGCCGCACGTTCGGACATGTGGACGTGTGGGTGAACAACGCGGGAGCGGACATCCTCACCGGCGACGCCGCGCGGCTCTCCCGCATCGAGAAGCTCGATCGGCTTCTCGCCGTGGATCTGCGCGGTACGGTCCTCGCCTCCTGGAAGGCAGTCGAGCTCATGGACGCGCAGCCTCCCGCCTCGGGGGGCGTCATCCTCAACATGTCGTGGGACCACGTGCTCGGCGGCGGGATCAAGAGTGAATACGCCCAGGTGTTCTGCGCCGCGAAGGGCGGCGTGTACTCCTTCAGTCGGGCGCTCGCGCACTCCGTGGCGCCGCGCATCCGGGTGAACGTGCTCGGCCCCGGCTGGATCGAGACCGCCTACGGCAGCGAGCTCGACCCGGCTGTGAAGCAGCGCATCTCCGCGAAGATCCCGCTTGCCCGCTGGGGCACGCCGGAGGACATCGCCTACGCCGCCGTCTACCTCGCCTCCGACGCCGCCGCCTATGTGACCGGCCAGATGCTGCTGATCAATGGCGGAGGCGTGGTCTAGCCCTTCGATAAGGAGACCGTCATGGCAGCGAAAGAACCGACCTACTCCGACGCGCAGATCGAGGCGAAGCTCAAGGATTTCCCGGGCTGGTGGTACGAGGACGGCTGGATCCGGCGGAACTACAAGACGGACGGCTGGCCCACCACGCTGATGCTCGTGAACGCGATCGGCTACGTCGCTGAAGCGGCCTACCATCACCCCGACCTCTCGGTGACCTGGGGGCGCGTGATCGTGAAGCTGCAGAACCACGCGGCGGGCGGCATCACCGACAAGGACTTCGAGCTCGCACGCAAGATCGACGAGACGGTCTTGTGGCGCCCGAAAGGTGGTGCGCTCGAAGGGACGCCGAACAAGTTCGTGCGCTCGGGCGACCCGCGGTGACGGCCGGTGCGGCGGTGCGCGCGCCGCGTCGCGTGTTGTTCGTCACGGGGAAGCTCGCCGAGCCCGCGCTGCGCCGGACCATCACCGAGATGGGTCCGGCGTTCGCGTGGGAGGTGGCGGTCATGAAGATCACCGTCGCCGCCTTGATGACGACCGCGTGGATCGCCCGGTTCCTTCAGGTCCCGGCCGGTACGGACCTCGTGCTCCTCCCGGGGCTGTGCGAGGGCGACCCCACGGTGATCGCGCAGCGGGTGGGAGTCCCGGTCGAGAAGGGGCCGAAGGACCTGCGGCAGATCCCGGAATACTTCGGGCGCGCCGCCCTGGCCCGCGACTATGGGGCCTACGACATCGAGATCGTCGCCGAGGTGAACAACGCGCCACGTCTCGCGCGTGACGCGATCCGCCGGGAGGCGCAGCACTATCGCACGAGCGGTGCCGATGTGATCGACATCGGCTGCACACCCGGACGCGAATTCCCCGGCCTTGGCGATGTGGTGCGCGAGCTCGTGGGCGAGGGGATGCGGGTGAGCATCGACTCGTTCGACCCCGACGAGATCCGCACGGCCGTTGGGGCGGGCGCCGAGCTGGTCCTGAGCGTCAACGCCTCCAACCGCGAGGTGGCGCGCGAGCTGGCCGGCAGCAAGACGCGCGTCGTCGTGATCCCCGATTTTGGCCAGGGGCTCGAAACGCTGGAGCCGAGCGTCGCCGCGCTCGAGCAGTGGGGCGTGTCGTACCTCATCGATCCGGTCATCGAGCCGATCGGGTTCGGGTTCATGCGCTCGCTCGAGCGATACGCGGAGACGCACCGGCGCTACCCCGCCGCGCCGCTCTTCATGGGGGTCGGCAACATCACCGAGCTCACCGCCGCCGACACGACGGGCGTCAACGCCCTGCTCCTCGCCGTCGGCCAGGAACTCGGCGTGCGCGCCGTGCTCACGACCGAAGTGATTCCCTGGGCGCGGGGCGCCGTGCGGGAGATCGACATCGCCCGGCGGCTCATGTACCACGCAGTCACTCACAACGCGCTCCCCAAAGGCGTCGACGACCGGCTCCTGACCGTGAAGGACGCGGGCGTCCTCGCCTACGCCGAAGCCGAGCTGCGGGAGCTGCAGCGCGCCGTCACGGACCCGAACTTCCGCATCTTCACCGACCGCGACACGATCACCGTGTTCAATAGCGAGCGGTTCGTGCGGGGCACGGACATCCACGAGATCTTCGCCCAGCTCGGCGTGGACGAAGCGAGCCACGCGTTCTACCTCGGGCGCGAGCTCATGAAGGCGAAGCTCGCCATCACTCTGGGGAAGACGTACCGACAGGAGGGCGCGCTGCAGTGGGGCTACCTCACGCCGCCGGACGACCGCGGGCCCGAACATGTGAGGCTGACGCAACGGTCGGCGCGCGCCCGCTCGCGCGCCCGGCGCGCCAAGGGGAGCGGGTGAGCGCCCCATCGCCGCTGGTCCACGAGCTCGTGCCCGCCCCGGACCCGCTCGAGACGTGCGCGCGCTTTCAGGGCATGCCTTTTCTTCTATTCCTCGACAGCGCGATCGATCCGGAGCATCTGGGGCGCTACTCGTTCCTCGCGGCCGATCCCGTCACGGCGGTGCGCTCGAAGGGGCTGCTCACCCAGCAGCTCGTGGAGGGGAAGTGGGTCCGCGTCGCCGGGGACCCGCTGGCACACGTCGGGACGCTCGTGGCGACACACGGAGCCGCGCCGGTGGCGGAGCTCCCGCCGTTCCAGGGCGGCGCCGCGGGTTACGTCGGGTACGACTGGGGCATGATGCTCGAGCGCGTCCCGCGGCCGCGCTACGACGACCTGGCCGTGCCCGACCTGCTGCTCGGTCTATATGACTGGGTGATCGCGTGGGACCACGCGGCGGGACGCGCCTGGGTGATCTCGACGGGGATTCCGGAGCGGGGAATGGCCCAAGAGCGCCGCGCGGCCCACCGGCTCGCTGTCCTGAAGGATCGGCTGGCCCGGCCGGGCGTGGGGGGGCTCCCTGCGCGACAAAAAGACGCAGTCGCTCCGGGAGCCCCCCCGCGCCCGGCTCGACGCTCTGCCGCTCCATCGTATCCGGTGCCCGGTATCCCCGGCGTCCGATCGAATTTCACGCGCGAGGGCTACCTCGACGCCGTCGCGCGCGTCATCGAGTACGTCTACGCCGGCGACATCTTCCAAGCAAACCTGTCGCAGCGCCTCGAAGCCCCGCTCGCCGGCACGCCGCTCGACTTGTACCGCCGGCTGCGCCACCGCAATCCGGCGCCCTTCTCCGCCTACCTCGACTTCGGGAACGTGGTGGTGGCGAGCTCGTCCCCCGAGCGCTTCCTGCGGGTAGAACCGGGCGGCCGAGTCGAGACGCGACCGATCAAGGGAACCCGTCCCCGGGGGCTCTCCCCGGAGCACGACGCGGCGCTCGCGCGCGCGCTCGTGGAGAGCGACAAGGACCGGGCCGAGAACGTGATGATCGTGGATCTCCTCCGGAACGACCTGTCGCGCGTGTGCCGCGCCGGAACCGTGCGCGTGCCCGAGCTGTTCGCCATCGAGCACTACGCCACGGTCCACCACCTCGTCTCCACCGTCGTAGGCGAGCTCGCGCCGGAGCGCGACGCGGTGGACCTGTTGCGGGCGGCGTTCCCCGGCGGCTCGATCACCGGTGCCCCCAAAGTCCGCGCGATGCAGATCATCGCGGAGCTCGAGCCCACGCAGCGCGCCGCATACTGCGGCTCCATCGGCTATCTCTCCCTTTCGGGCGCGCTGGACACGAGCATCGTGATCCGCACCTGTCTCGTGCTCGGCCGCGACGTGTACTTCCAGGTCGGCGGCGGCATCGTGGCCGATTCCGACCCGGAGCAGGAATACCGCGAGACGCTCGACAAGGCCGGCGGACTCATCGCCGCCTTACTCCCATGATCCTGTTGATCGACAACTACGACTCGTTCGTCTACAACCTGGCCCGCTACGTGCGCGAGCTGGGAGAACAACCCGTCGTACGACGCCACGACGCCACGACGCTCCAGGCAATCGAGGCGTCGCGGCCATCGCATATCATCATCTCCCCCGGACCGTGCACGCCCGGGGAGGCGGGGATTTCGACCGACGTCGTCCGCCGCTTCGGGCAGCGCACGCCCATCCTCGGCGTGTGCCTGGGGCACCAGTGCATCGGCGCCGCGTACGGAGCCGGGATCGTGCGCGCCCGCCGTCCGATGCACGGCAAAGCGTCCGGCATCCACCACGACGGGACTGGCCTGTTCGCGGGGCTCCCGAGCCCGTTCCCGGCGGCGCGCTACCACTCGCTCGCCATTTCCCGCTCGGGGCTTCCCGCCGACCTGCGTGTCACCGCCAGCGCCGAGGACGGGGAGATCATGGCGGTGGAGCATGTGCGCGACCCGGTGATCGGGCTGCAGTTTCACCCCGAATCCGTGCTTACCGAGTACGGCTACGTCCTCCTCGACCGCTTCCTGCACGGCGCGGCTACGCCGATCGAGGATCTGCCGCGCCGGGCCGACGGAGCGACCATCGCGGAGCGTCCGGTCGAGCTGGCCCGATGATCATCGAATCCGTGCTCACGACGATGGACGCCCGCGGGTCGACCAACTTCGCCCCCATGGGCGTCGAGTGGGGAGAAGAAGAGATCGTGATCAAGCCGTTCCTCGAGACCACGACGTTCAAGAACCTCGAGGCGACGCGAGTCGCCGTGGTCAACCTCACCGATGACGTGATGCTGTTCGCGCAGGGAGCGATCGGGAACGTTCAGTTTTCGGCGGTACCTGCGGCCGTGGTGCGCGGCGTGATCCTCGAAGCGGCCTGCTCCTGGCGCGAGGTCGAAGTGCGCACGCTGGACGCAAGCCCGCCCCGGGCGCGGATCGTGACCCGCGTCGTGCACCGCGGCATACGGCGCGAATTCCTGGGCTTCAACCGCGCCCGCCACGCGGTGCTGGAGGCCGCAATCCTCGCGACCCGCACCCACCTCCTTCCCGCGGACCAGATCCGCGCGGAGTTTGCGCGACTCCAGGTGATCGTGGACAAGACCGCCGGGCTACGTGAGCTGGAAGCGATGGCGCTGCTCAACGACTATGTCCGCGCCCGCGAGGCCGCTCACGCATGAGCGAAGCGGTGTTCGTCGAGGCGCCGGCGCGGCTGCATTTCGGCGTGCTCGACTTGCGGGGCGACCTGGGGCGGCGCTTCGGCGGGATCGGCGCGGCGGTACCCGCTCCATCGCTCCTGCTCGAGGCCCGCCGGGCCGCTGCGCTCAAGGCCGAAGGGCCCGACGCGGCCCGCGCGCTCGAGTTCGCCCGCCGGTTCGCGCGGCACCACGGGCTGGACCTGCGCCTGCACTTCTGCCTGCATCGGTCCATTCCTCCGCACGCGGGGCTCGGCTCGGGTACGCAGCTCGCGCTCGCCGTGGCGCGCGCGAGCGCCGAGTTGTGCGGTTTGCCGACCGACGTGATGTCGTTGGCGCACGCGGTGGACCGCGGGCGCCGCTCGGGCGTCGGCACGTGGACGTTCGCGTACGGGGGCTTCGTGCTGGAAGGCGGACGGGCGGCGGGCGGCGAGCGCGTCGCACCGCTGTTGGCGCGGCTCCCGTTTCCCGACGCATGGCGCTGCGTCGTCGTGGTGCCGCGGGGGAAGCCCGGGCTCGCGGGCGACGACGAGGCGGCGGCGTTCGCCCGGCTGCCGACCCCCGGCGCGCGCGATGTCGAGCGAGTCGCGCACCTCGTGCTGATGCAGCTCCTTCCGGCGCTCGCCGAGGCCGACCTGGCGGGGTTTGGGGCCGCGCTGGGCGAAGTCCAGCGCATCACGGGCGGCTGGTTCGCGCCCGTGCAGGGGGGGGTGTTCGCGCCGGGGGAGACGGGCGAGTTGGTCGAGCGGCTGCGGGCGTGGGGCGCGGTGGGCGTAGGGCAGAGTTCGTGGGGGCCGGCGGTGTACGGCATCGTGGGCGACCGGGGTACCGCCCAGGCCCTGGCGGAGCGGGTCCGGGGAGCGGTAGGCGCCGGGGGCTTCGTATATGAAGGAGGGTTCAGCGTGGGCGGCGCCCGGGTGTGGCGCGACAGCGCCGCCGTTCCAAGCTGAAAGCCGGCCTGTTCCAGCCTGATTGACAGTCGCTGGCCTCGGGGATATAACCTCTATCCCCAAGAAGCAGTCCCGGTGTGGAGGAGTGGACGATGGTTGTCGCCTGTCGGGAACGCGGGCCCCCGGACATCGTGCGGGTCTCGGGGCTCTGACGGGCAAGAGATTTGTAGGCCTTTTTTTCACACCCTCATCCTCAACATGAGGTCAGCTATGAACCGCTTCAAACTGTGGTCCGGTGGACTCGCGGCGAGCCTGATGGTGCTCGCCACGGCGTCCGCCGTCGCCCAGGGTGCGGGCGAGTGGACGATGACGGGTCGGACTCCCGACCTGCAGCGTTACAGCCCGCTCACCCAGATCAACAAGGCGAACGTGAAGAACCTCAAGGCCGCCTGGACGTTCTCGACGGGCGTTCTGAACGGCCATGAGGGGAACCCGCTGGTGATCGGCAATGTGATGTACGTTCACAGCGCGTTCCCGAACATCGTGTTTGCGCTCGACCTGACCAAGGACGGCGCACCGATGATCTGGAAGCACACACCCGCCCAGCCGGCCGAGGCCAAGCCGATCGCGTGCTGCGATCTGGTGAACCGCGGCGTCGCCTACCATCCGAGCGGAAAGCTGTTTATCGAGCTGCTCGCCGGCGATCTGCTGGCGCTGGATGCGAAGACGGGCAAGCAGCTGTGGCGCGTGCCGAACGCCGATTACAAGACCGGCTCGACCATGACGAATGCGCCGATCGTGATCAAGGACATCGTGATCGCGGGCATCTCGGGTGGTGAGTTCGGCGTGCGCGGTCGCGTGACGGCGTACGACGTGAACAGCGGCAAGGAGGTGTGGCGCGCGTATTCGACGGGCCCGGACGCCGACGTGAAGATCGTCGGCGACGCCAACCCGAACTATGCGTCGCACCGCGGCAAGGACCTCGGCGTCAGCACCTGGCAGGGCGACGAGTGGCAGCATGGCGGCGGGACCACGTGGGGTTGGTATTCCTATGATCCGCAGCTGAACCTGTTCTACTACAGCTCGGGCAACCCGGGGACGTGGAACCCCGATCAACGGCCCGGCGACAACAAGTGGTCGATGACGATCTTCGCCCGCAATCCCGACAACGGGGAGGCGAAGTGGGCGTACCAGATGACGCCGCACGATGAGTGGGACTACGATGGCGTGAACGAGAACGTCCTCGTCGACCTGACGATCGGCGCGAAGCCGGTGAAGGCGCTGGTGCACTTCGACCGCAACGGCTTCGGCTACACGCTCGATCGGACGAACGGCAAGGTGCTCGTGGCTGAGCCCTACGGCCCGGTCAACTGGGCGTCCAAGATCGATCTCTCGACGGGCCTCCCGGTCCGCAATGCGCAGTATGGGACGACCTCGAAGAAGAACACCGAGGGTATCTGTCCCGCCGCGATCGGCTTCAAGGATCAGCAGCCTTCCGCGTTCTCACCGCAGACCAAGCTCTTCTACGTCCCCACGAACAACATCTGCATGGACTACGAGGGCGTAGAGGTGAAGTACTCGGCCGGCCAGCCGTACGTCGGCGCGATCGTGCGCATGTTCCCTGGCCCGGGCGGTAACCGTGGCCGGTTCATCGCGTGGGATCCGACGGTCGGCAAGGTCAAGTGGGAAGTCAAGGAGAACCTGGCGGCCTACGGCGGCGCGCTCGCCACGGCCTCGGGCATCGTGTTCTACGGCACGATGGAAGGCTGGCTCAAGGCGGTCGACGCTACGACCGGCACGCTCCTGTGGAAGTTTAAGGCACCCTCGGGGATCATCGGCAACCCGATGACGTATCTGGGTCCCGACGGCAAGCAGTACGTCGCCGTGCTCTCCGGAGTGGGCGGCTGGGCCGGCGCCGGTGTGGCGCTCGGCATCGGCCCCGAGGACCCGACCGCCGCGCTCGGCGCGATCGGCGCCTTCGGGGACTACATCAACATCAGCAACGCGGGCGGCACGCTGCTCGTGTTCGGGTTGTAAGCAGTCGAAGCGTATCACGAATCGCAGTCGGCAGATGCGTCGAGCACCCGGTGCCGGAGCGAACGCGCTCCGGCACCGGGTGTAGTACTTGGGCACCGCGCTCACCTTCTGACGGACCCGCACGGAGCATGCATGCATTCCATACGGAGTAAGCTCGCGGGGGCGTTACTCGTCGCCTCCGCCAGCGTGGCCCTCATGGCCAGTGCGCAGACCCGGGCGCCCTCGGACCTCCGGGTCTGCGCCGATCCCTACGACCTGCCCTTCTCCAACAATCAGGAGGAGGGATTCGAGAACAAGATCGCCCACCTCGTCGCGCGAGATCTCAACGCGACGGTCATCAACTACTGGTGGCCCAGCCGCCGTGGCGTCCTGCGAAACTCCATCCTCGGCGGATTCTGCGACGTGATGATCCAGGCCCCGGTGGGCCTCGACCCCGTGGCGACGACGAAGCCCTATTACCGCTCCACCTACTACTTCGTGTACCGCGCCGATCGCGGCCTCGCGGTGCGCTCGCTCGACGACACGGTCTTGAAGCGCCTCAAGATCGGCGTGAACATCATCGGCTACGACTACACCAACACGCCGCCGGCGCACGCGCTGGGCGCCCGCGGCATCGTGGGCCTGGTCGGGTTCGGGAACTTCCTCAATCCCGATCCCAAAGCCGACCACCCCGAAGACATCGTGCACGCGGTGGCGCGAGATTCGATCGACGTGGCCGTGATGTGGGGACCCCTGGCGGGGTATTGGGTCAAGCGCGAGTCCGTCCCGCTCACCATGGTCGCGTTGCCGGACACCGACGCCGTCTCGGGGATGCGATTCGCATTCGACATGGCGATGGCCGTGCGGCATCGCGACAAGGCGCTCAAGGCCACGCTCGATTCGGTGATCGACCGCCGGCACGGCGAGATCACCGAGATCCTGCGGCAGTACAACGTGCCCATGCTCGAGACGCACCCGTAGCGGCGCTCGCCGGCGGGAACCGCAGCACCAACCAGGGGGACGGGACGTGAGGACGAAGCATTTCGTGCGGGGCGGCCTGATCGGCGCCTGGATCACGGCTGCGGCCGTCATGGCGTGGAGCCCACCGCGGGCGCGGGGGGGGGCGGCCCAAGCAGTTGCCGCTCCGCGGGACACGGTGCGTGACAGCCTGCTCGTGTCGGACTCCATCTACCAGGGATGGAAGTGGTGGCATGTCTACTGCTACCGCTGTCACGGCGAGGACGCGATGCGCCCCATCCTTCCGACCGCGCCCGATTTGCGCTGGGCCGTGAGCCCCACCGGCGCGAACTTCCCGCGGGACAGCTTCTTTTACACCGCGTGGAACGGCCGGTCGGCGAAGGGCATGCCGGCGTGGAACGTGCTGCTCGACTCCGCGGCCATCCAAGAGGTGTACCTGTACGTGAAGGCCCGGAGCGACGGCTGGCTCAAGCCCGGACGGCCGCACCGGCTCTCCGACCTGCAGAGCAAGAACACGAGTCCGTGATCGGCCGAGTCGGGAGGCTGTCGGGCGTGCTCGTCGCCTTCATGGCGGCGACCGCCGCTCCCGACCCCGGCCACGCGCAGGCTCGTCTCACCCGCGAGCAGGTGCTCGCGGCGCTCGAGCGCGCAACCCCCCAGCAGCCCGCCGATTTTACCGGCCAGGACCTGGCCGGACTCAATTTGTCGGGGGTCGATTTCAAGCGCGCCAACCTCACGAAGTGTCGCTTGGAGCGCGCCAATCTGGCGCGGGCGCAGCTCTCGTCCGCCACGCTCACCGACGCTGTCGCGACCGAGGCCGACTTCACCGGCGCGAACCTGGACGTCGCCGTGGCCTATCGCGTCGACTTGCGACGCGCCGTCCTGCGCGACGCCAGTGTCTTCGCCGTCATTCTCTATGGCGCGGACCTCTCCGACGCAGACCTCTCCGGCGCCCGCCTGATCGGGCCGATGAGCAACGCCAAGGCGCAGCGCGCGAGATTCGTCAAGGCCAACCTGGGCGCGGATCCCGGCAACCAGTCGATGGGTATCATGCGCGTCGATGCCAGCGGTGTTGATTTCAGCGGCGCGGACTTCACCGGGGCGAACCTGCGCAAAGCCCTGCTTGTCCGCGCCGACTTGACCGGCGCCGATCTCACGGATGCCGACGTGACCGGCGCCGACCTGACGGGCGCGATCCTCAAGGGCATCCGGGGACGCGACCGCATCCGCGGGCTCGACAAGGCGCTGCACGTCGACCAGGCGATCTTCAACGACTGACCCGGCACCCCTGTGACCATGACGACTCGCCGGCGGCGCGCCGCCGTTTGGGCCGCATCGCTCGGCCTCATGAGCGCCCTCGGCGCGAGCTCCCGCGAGCCGCTGCTCTACGTGACCAACGAAATCCCCAACACCATCTCCGTCGTCTCGCCGCGCACCAACGCCGTCGTCGCCACGATCCCGGTGGGCAAGCGCCCCCGGGGCATGGCGCTGAGCCCGGACAAGCGGACCGTGTACGTCGCCCTGGGGCAGGACGACGCCCTCGGTGTCGTGGACGTGGCGAGTGGCACGATGACGCGCACGATCCCAGCGAACCGCGACCCCGAGCTGGTGGCGCTGAGCCCCGACGGCAGGGTCGCCTACGTGTCGAACGAGGAGATCGCGCACGCGTCGGCGATCGACCTCGCGAGCGGCAAAACCCTGTTCTCGACGGCTGTCGGCGTCGAGCCCGAAGGCGTGGCGATCACGCGCGACGGCACCAAGCTCTACGTCACCGCAGAGACGAACAACACCGTGTCCGTGCTCGACGCCAAGACGGGGCGCCTGCTGCACACGCTGCACGTGGGCGACAACCCCCGCACCGTCGCCTTCACCCCCGACGGCGCCCGCGTCTGGGTGTCGGCCGAGGCGGGGGGCAACGTCACCATCATCGACGTCGCCAGCGACAGCGTGATCGCCCAGTTCCCGATCCGCGACGGGAAGACCAAGCCGGTTCGTATCGCGTTCAGTCCTGACGGGCGGCTCGCGTATCTCACGGAGGGGGCCGCCGCGAGCGTGAGCGTGGTGGACGTCGCTCGCCGGACGGTGATCGATTCCATTGTGGTGGGGCGGCGGCCGTGGGGGATTGCGCTGTCGCCCGACGGACGATGGCTCTACACGGCCGATGGACGGTCGGATCAGGTCTCGGTGATCGATACCAGGAGCCACAAGGTGATTGCGGCCATCCCGGTGGGCGAGCGGCCGAACGACCTGCTGTACATACCCTAGCCGAGGGGCACGCGCGCCAGCCACCAGCCGGGGCGGTGGGCCCGCACCCACCCATCCACGCCCCACGTCCGCCCCGCGCGGGCGCCGAGAATCACCACCAGGGTGGTGATCAGCATGTAGTGGAACCCCTGCTGTGCGGAGCCCTGCCATTGCACCGCGAGCCCGTAGTTCACGACGAGCACCAATCCAATCGCCGCCGCGAGCGTCGTGCAGCACCCGAACACGAGCCCCAGGCCGACCGCTGCTTCGCCAAACGCCGTCAGCTGGGCGTACAGATGACTGTTCGGGACGACGGTGTTCAGCAGGAATTCCCGGAAAAAGCCGACGGGGTTGCCCTCCGCGTACTTCGTGACGAGGAGCGGCATGACGTGCAGCCAGCGATCCGATACGGTGGGAACGGGCAGGAAGCCCCAGACGAGCGTGACGCTCAGCTTGGTGAAGATGGCCTTCCCGAACCACACGCCCAGGGCGATCCGCAGGACCGTAAGCCAGCGTTCGGGAGATCGCATCGCGGGGGGAGGAGCCGTACCCGCCGGGACGTCCATCCGCTCGTATCCTCCGGGGTGGAAAAAGTCGGGCGGCGGTCCCGACTGGAGGCGGCCGCCGCCCTCGCAGAGAATGAAATCTAGGCTACTGGGTCACGGGATGGCACCGATCGCGCGTGCCACATTGAGGCGGCCCTTGCCGTAGAACGGCGTCGTGCCGTTGCCGGCCACATTGTCGGCCGTCTGCTGGATGCGCGCTTTGATCTGGCTCGGATTGCGGCCGAGGATCGACACGAGCAGCGCCGCGGTGCCGGCCACATGGGGGGCGGACATGCTGGTGCCCCGTGCACCGACGATGTTGATCGGATTGCAGAAGAAGCCGAACACCTCGTGCAGATACAGGGAGGTCTGGCTGCAGGCAGCCCACACGAAGACGTCTCTGCTTGCCGGTGGCGAAAGATCGGGGCCGAAGGAGCCGTTGCCGCCCGGAGCGGCCACGTCGATGGCGCTGCGTCCGAAGTTCGTGTAGAACGCCGGCGCGTCCACATCCGTCCACGGACCGCTCGCAATCGTAAGCCCGGTGGCGTCGGTCGTCGGACCGGTGGCCGCGACGCAAATCACCGCCGGCGTGTCACAGAACGTTTGGTACGTGTTCCCGTTGTGGTCGAGGTCGATCCCCTCGTTGCCCGCCGAGACCACGGTCGTCACGCCCTTGCTCCGCGCGTAGTTGAAGACCTTGTTGATCAGTCCCACGAAGCGCCCGTTGCCCGCCTTTGTGAACGCGCCGCCCACGCTCAGGTTGATCACATCGGCGCCGTTGTCGGCGGCGTAGATCACGCCGTTGAGAATCGAGCTGAAAGGACAGTCGTTGATGTAGGCGCAGACCTTCACGGCCACGAGCTTGGTGCGCGATGTTACGCCCGCCGTGCGCGCCGCGTTGCTGCTCACGGTCGCGGCGGTGTGCGTGCCGTGGAAGAACAGGTCGGTGAAGGGCAACCGGTCAGGGAAGTAGTGTCTCACAGTGTCCGCCTCGACGAAGCGCACAATCACTGTGTCTCCGTTTGCGTTGACGACCGGGACGTACAACGTGTCGAGCAGATCGACCGAGCGGGTCAAGTCCACGCGCCCGAGGAGATCGGCGTGGAGGTAGTCAATCCCACTATCGAGCATGAAGATCGACACCGCGTCGGAGCCGAGGAACCCGTGCGACCAGGCGACGTCGGCTTGTACCGCCCGCATGTTCCACTGGCGCGAGTAGCGCACCGCCGCCGCGGGGGCTGCATTGCTCGCCACGCCGCCGCCCTCAGCCGTCGCGTCCATGGCCAGGCGCGGCACATCCAGAGCCAACAGGGCGTCGGCTTCCACCGCCTGAATGCCCTGCTTGCCGGCGAGCTTCGCGGCGGCGGATCCCTGGAGCCCCCTCACCGCGGCGAGGCCGGAGCCGGGCGAAACCCACAGGACCTTCCCGCCCAGTGCCGCCACCTGCGCGGCGAAATCCGCCGGTACCGAACCCTTGAAGGAGACGATGTGACGGTGGCTGGCCGCCGTACCGCCACGCGTTGCAACAGAGGCGAACTCCGGACCCCGAGCGGCCGCTGTTGGCTCGGTGGGTTGAGATGGCATGCGCGCGTCGTACGCACACGCGGCTGTTGCCACCAATCCAACGGTGGCAAGTCGTGGAATCGACCTGACAAGTGACACGGGCGCCTCGCAGCAACGGGAAATGGAAAACATGCCGCCGATTGGGTGGATCAGCAAGCAGCGTGCCGACGGGCTCACTTCCCCACGCAAAAGCTCGCAAACACGCGATCGAGGACGTCGTCGGGGGTCACGACGCCGATCAGGTCGTCGAGCGCTCCTACGGCGGCGCGCAGGTGCGTCGCCGCGACAGCCGCATCCAGGCCGCTCTCCCGAGCCGTGTGGAAGGCGTCGACCTCCTCGAGGGCGCGCTCCAGCGCGCCGCGGTGGCGGGCGCGCGTCACCACCGGCTCCACGTCACCGAGCGCCAGCAGCCGACCGTACGCCACTTCCGCGAGCTTGCGACGCAGGTCCGCGAGGCCTTCCCCAGTCACCACCGACACCCCCAGGCGGTCGGGCGGACGGGCGGTCAGGTCGATCTTCGTCACCACGTCGATGACCGGTGCGCGGCACGATGCCAGAAATTCCTGGGACCCCGGATCCCGCATCTCGCATCCCGCATCCCGACAGAAGAGCACCAGATCCGCCGCCGCGAGATACTTGCGGCTCACCTCGATGCCCAGCCGCTCGACCCGATCGGCGCTCTCCCGCAGCCCCGCCGTGTCCACGAGCCGGAAGGGAAAGCCCTCGAGCACCGCATGCGCCTCGACGGCATCGCGCGTCGTGCCCGGGACCTCCGTCACGATGGCGCGCTCCGTGCCGAGCAGCGCGTTGAAGAGCGACGACTTCCCCGCGTTGGGGCGTCCCGCGATGACGAGCAGCGCGCCTTCCCGCAGGCGCTCTCCCTCGGGCGCCGTGTCCAGGAGTCGGGCAATCCGGTCGCGCGCCGCCCGCCACGCGCGCACGACGCGCTCCGGCGCCACCGGGCCTTCGTCCTCGTCGGGGAAGTCGATCTCGTAGGCGATCAGGGCCTCGAGCTCGAGCAGCTCCGTGCGGAGCTCGTCGAGCCGCGTCGAGAGCCCGCGGTCGAGATGCTGCAGCGCGCGGCGGGCCTGGGCCGGCGCACCGGCGTCGATCAAATCGGCGGTCGCCTCGGCCTGGAGCAGGTCGAGCTTGCCGTTCACCACCGCCCGGCGCGTGAACTCCCCCGGTCGGGCCGGCCGCGCTCCGGCGGCCACCAGCGCCGCGACCGCCGTCGCGGGGACGAGCAGCCCACCGTGGGTCGAGAGCTCGACCAGGTCCTCGCCGGTGTAGGAGCGGGGCCCGGGGAAACAGGCCGCGAGCGCGTCATCCAGCGGCACGCCGGTCGCGGGATGCACGACGTGAACGCGACGGACCGTGCGGGGCGGGTCGGGGTGAAACGGGTGCAAGGCGCGCGCGGCGACGGTGAACGCCCCGCGCCCCGACAGGCGGATCACCGCGAGGGCCGCGCGACCCGGAGGTGTGGCGAGAGCGACAATCGGATCAGACAGCACGCATCTCGCCTCCCGCTTCCCGCCTCGCGGTCAGGTTCGCTTCCCCTGCTCCCGCAGCCGGCGCTGCGCGATCAAATACTGTTGCGGGATGCTGAAAATGTTGCTCACGGCGTAGTACAGGTTCAGCCCCGAGGCGAAGTTCAGGAACAGGAGCGTCAAGAACGCCGGCATGAAGTACAGCATCATCTTCGTCTGCGGGTTCGGCGGCATCCCGATCTGCCCGACCTTCGAGAGCACGAACATCGAGAGCCCCATCACGATGGGGATGATGTAGTAAGGGTCGGCGCGCGACAGGTCGGGAAGCCAGAGGAACGGGACGCCTCGAAACTCGATCGTGTTCGCGAACACGAAGAACAGCGCGAACAACACCGGCATCGGCAGGAGCATCGGGAGGCAGCCGCCGAACGGGTTGACGTTGTGCTCCTTGTAGAGCTTCATCATCTCCCGTTGCAGCCGCTCGGGCTCGTTCTTGTAGCGGTCCTGGATCTGCTTCAAGAGCGGCGCGACCGCCTGCATCCGGATGCTCGACTCCATGGCGCGCTGATTGAGCGGCCACAGGAGCAGCCGGACCAGGATGCCGAAGATGATGAGCACCCAGCCATAGGCGAGCGTCAGCCGGTCGTGCATCCAGATCAGGATGTTCACGACCAGCACCGATACGGGCTGGATGATGGGCTGCAGGAACCCGCCGTACGGGTTGGCATCGTCCAGATCGTGCCCGAGCTGCGACAGACGCCGGAACTCGAGGGGCCCGACGTACAGCTGGTAGTCGAACCCCCCGGCGGGAGGCACGGGCAGCGTCACGGCGACGGCGGCCCGCGTCGCCACCGTGGAGCGGCCGAACAGCGACGACGTCGACACGGTGCGTGGGCCGCCCTCGACGAGCGCCGCGCCGAACCGCGGCTGGTTGTCCTCCACGACGAGCGCGGCGATGAAAAAGTACTTCGACTTGACACCGGCCCACTCGAACGGCCCGTCGAGGATCTTGCGCTCCGCCGGCTTGAGCGACCCGAAGTCCGTACGCTGCGTCTTCGTCGCCTTCGTGACCACGGCGTAGTGGCGGAAATCGTCCATCGAGTCAGCCTCGACCGAGCGCAGTCCATCCCCCAGCCCGAGCAGCAGCGTAGCGCCGGCGGGACCGAATCCCTCCATCCGCCCGCGCACGGCGAACCGATACTCGGCCGGGAAGAAGCGGTATTCGAGCGCCAGGCGCGCGCCGTCTCTCGCGCCGGTGAACGTGAGGGTCGCACCCTCCGACCCCACCTGCACCTGTGTCGCGCTCGGCGTCAGGCTCCAATCCGACACGCGCGTCGTGTCGCCGCCCCCGCCGGCCCCGCCGCCCCCCCCGCCCCCGGTGCGCCGATAGATCAGCAGCGGCACCCCTTCCCGGACCAGTTGGACGGGTCGTCCCGAATCCGCCTTGGCGAACGAGCGGTAGCCCAACAGCTCCGCGCGCACCAGGGCCCCGCCCCGCGTGGTGAAGCCGAGGCGATACAGGGGAGAGGTGACCCACACTGTTTCCGCGGGGGCGCTGGCGGACGGGCGGACAGTCGGACTCGCCGACGGTCGCACCGGAGCAGTAGCCGACTCCGCTGCCGCGGCTGCTGGCGTCGTCGTGCTGTCCGGCCGCGCACCGGCCCGCCGGTCCGGCTTCTTCGGCGGGAAGAGGATGCTCGGCAAGACTGCCACGATGAGCATCAGGAGCACGGCCAGAATAACGCGTCGTTCCACTGGGTCCTTAGCCTCTGTGCGTCTACGCGTCTGTGCGTCTAGTAGTTACGGCACCGGATCGTAGCCGCCGGGGTGCAGAGGGTGACAGCGCAGGATCCGTCGGGCGCCGAGCCACACACCCCTGACCGCGCCGTAGCGTTCCACCGCTTCGAAGGTGTAGCGGGAGCACGACGGCACGAAGCGACACTGCGTGAACACCAGATGCGCCAGCGTCAGCTGGTAGACGCGAATGAGCGTCATGACGGCGCGCCGCGGCCAGCGCCGGAGATTCATGTGAGGCGTGTCACGCTCGCCGCCACCTCGGCGCGCAGCCGCGCAAACGGCGCGGCGTACGCGGCGCGCTTCGCGCGTACGACGAGATCGACGGCGGGGAGCGAGGCGACGGGGTAGCGTCTGAGAATCTCTCTCAAGCGTCGGCGCAGGCGGTTGCGGGCCACCGCGGTGAACCGAAAGCGGGGAACCACGATTGCCATCCGCGCGTAGCCCAGCGGACTCGGGTGCCACGCCAGGTCGAGATGCGGGGTGTACAAGCGGCGACCTTGTTCCCAGCACGCAGCGAGCTCCGGGCCGCGCGCGAGGCGCACGCGCCGCGGGAACCGCTCTCTCGTTAGTGACTCCGGTGTTTGGACGGCAGGCGGACGGTGAGGCGCTTGCGCCCCTTCTTCCGCCGGCGGGACAGGACGGCGCGACCCCAGACGTCTTTCATGCGCGCGCGAAATCCGTGCTTGTTGATGCGCCGCCGATTGCGCGGGCGATACGTCGGACCCATGCATTCCTCTCGTGAGGCCGGGAAACGTACACCGCCGCCGGCGCGGCGGTCAAGGTTGACTTTTCCACAAGCGGCGCGTAGTTTCGGGCCGCCCTTGCTGGACGTCCCACCTCCTAGTCAGTCGCGGATGGAGCAGTCTACTAAAGAAGCTTGGAAGCGACTCCTCGACGAGGCGCGGCGCGAACTCCCCGACGCCACCGTGCGGACGTGGCTCGAGCCCGCGGTGCCGATCGCGCTGGACGACGGTCGTCTGATCGTCGGGGCCCCGGACCAATTCGCCGTCGAATGGAACGAATCGAAGCACGCCAGCGTCCTGGCGCGCGCGGCCGAGCGGGTGTTCGGGCGGCCCACGGCGATCGTGTTCCGGGTGCAAGAGGATCGCCAGCAGCGACCCCAGATGGACTTCTTCGTGGCGCCGCGCGAGCCGGCGACCCTCGACAAGTCGGGCGTCCCGACCACGCCGCTCAACGAGCGGTATACGTTCCAGACCTTCGTGATCGGGAAGTCGAACGAGCTCGCCGCCGCGGCCGCGCACGCGGTCGCGGAAGCACCCGGCAAGACGTACAATCCGCTCTTTATCTACGGCGCCACGGGACTCGGCAAGACGCATTTGATGCAGGCGGTCGCCCATGCCGTGCTCACCAAGTATCCGGGCACGCGGGTGCACTACTTCGGCGCCGAGCAGTTCATCAACGAAGTCATCGAATCGATTCACGCGCGTACCATGTCGGAGTTCCGGCGCCGGTACCGCAACGACGTTGATCTCTTCCTGGTGGACGACGTGCATTTCCTCGAAGGGAAGGAAATGACCCAGGAGGAGTTCTTCCACACGTTCAACGCCCTGTTCGAGGGACACAAGCAGATCGTGCTCACCTCGGATCGGCCGCCGAAAGAGATCCCGGGGCTCGAGGATCGGCTGATCTCCCGGTTCGAGTGGGGCCTGGTGGCCGACATCGGGCACCCGGACCTGGAGCACCGCATCGCGATCCTGCGCAAGAAGGCGGAGCAGGATCATCTCGAGCTCACGATTCCCGACGACGTGCTGCGGTTCATCGCGGAGCACGTGCGCTCGAGCGTGCGGGAGCTCGAGGGCTGCATCATCAAGCTGCTCCTCTTCGCCTCGCTCAAGAACCGCGAGGTCACGATCGAGCTCGCGCGGGAGGCCCTGTCGGACAAGATCCGTCAGGGGGAGGAGGGGGCGAGCTACGCCCAGCCCACGCCGAGCATCGACCGGGTGCAGGAAGTGGTGGCCCGCCGCTGGGGCGTGACGCCGGAGGGACTCCGCTCCAAGGCGCGCACCAAGACGCTGACGATTCCGCGCCAGGTGGCGATGTACCTCGCGCGGAACATGCTCGGGCTGCAGCTCGTGGAGATTGGCCAGGCGTTCGGCGGGCGCGACCATTCGACGGTGATTCACTCGGTGGACAAGGTCGAGCGGCAGATGATGCGGGATCGGACGTTCAAGGAGCGCGTCGAAATGGCGCGCCAGGAATTGTCCGCACTGTAGTCAACATCGGGGAGCAGGTCATGTGGGCGGGTGTGGGAGCGGCGCGCGCATGTGGGGAAGGCCCGGGATACCAACAGTCCCAACAAACGGGTCACGTGACCGCGGGAAGCCCGCGGGCCCTCATGCGAAACGGCTTAGGCCGACGCGCCAACATTTCCCCGCTCTCTACTACTACTACTAGTAGTTCTATCTTAGTAGAGTAGTAGAGTCTTACTCCACAGAATACGCAAAAGGGCCACGGCACGGATGAAGTTCACCATTACACGGGAGCAGCTGCAGGAAGGACTGAGCGCGGTCGCCGCGGCCATCCCGGCCAAGACGACTCTGCCCGTGCTCGCCAACGTCCTGGTCGAGGTGACCAAGCAGGGTCTGCGGCTCTCCGGCACCGATCTCGACATCGCCGTGAGCACCACCGTCCCGGCCGACGTGGATGCGGAAGGCGCCGTCACCCTCCCGGCGAAGAAGCTCGTGGACATCGCCCGGGAGCTGCCTTCGGGCCCGGTCCGGATCACCGCCGCCGGCGAGTCGCGCGTCGGGATCGAGTGCGGCCGCTCGAAATTCAAACTGCTCGGGTTGCCGCGCGAGGAGTTCCCCTCGTTCCCTGCGGTCAAGTTCGACGGGGCGTGGAACGCCGCGGCGGGGGTGGTGCACAAGCTCGTGGGGCACGTCGCGTTCGCCGCATCGACCGAGGAGAGCCGGCCGATCCTGAACGGCGTGCTGTGGGAGCTCCGGCCCGACCACATGCGGATGGTGGCGACCAACGGGCACCGGCTCGCGAAAATGGACGTACCTGCGAAGGGGGGTTCGACCGCCGACCTGATCGTGCCGCCCAAGGCGCTCGAGCAGACCCGTCGTCTGTTTGCGGCCGACGACGCCCTCGAGATCGCGCGGAGCGACAACCACATCGGGTTCCGCGCCGGTGGGACCCTCGTGTTCTCCCGCTTGATCGAAGGGCCGTACCCGAATTACGAGCAGGTCATCCCGCGCGAGAACGACAAGGTCGCCACGGTAGACAAGGCCGCGATGGCGGCGGCGTTGCGGCGCATGAGCGTGGTCGCGAGCGATCAGACGCACCGGATCCGCCTCGCGTTCTCCGGCGGTGCCGTGAAGTTCTCGGTCCAGACACCGGACCTGGGCGAAGCGCAGGACGAGCTCACGATCACCTACGAAGGCGAGCCGCTCGAGATCGGCTTCAACGCGATGTACCTGCTCGAGATCCTGAAATACATGCCCACCGACGAGGTACGACTCACCTTCAAGGCTCCCGAGCGCGCCGCCACGGTGGAGCCGGTCGGGTGGGATGACCCGGCGAGCTATATGGCGCTGGTGATGCCCCTACGGTTGGTAGACTAGAGACGCTCAGGTAGACGCCGAGGCGCCTAGGCGCCGAGTGGATATGAGGGTCGAGTGTATAGGACTTCCTAATCGCTCATTCCTCATATCCACTTTGCGTCTCGGCGCCTCGGCGCCTACCTACAAGCTGTCCGTCTGACTCCTTGTCGTGTCCACCAGCGTGTCCCCAGGCACCGGGAGCTGAACGTTCAGCGTGTCGATCGGCGGCACGATCACCGGCGGCACGACTAACACCGTGTCGGTCTCTTCCTCCGGTGGGATGTACACGTCCACACCGTGATATCTCGCGAGAATGAGTCCGCGCCGCGCGAGCGTCCGTTCGGGACGGAACGTGGGATTGGATGTGCGCGGATGCGGCAGCGTCGCCGCGAGCTCGGCGGCCTGCTCCTCACTGAGACGCGATGCGGAAACGGCGAAGTACGCGCGGCTCGCCGCATCCACGCCCCAGATGCCCGGCCCCCACTCCGCCACGTTCAGATACAGCTCGAGGATCCGGTCCTTCGAGAGCGTGAGCTCGAGCTGCAGAGCGGTGACCGCTTCCTTCACCTTGCGGATCGGATTGCGCGAGGAAGAGAGATACAGATTCTTGGCGACTTGCTGGGTGATCGTGCTCGCGCCCCGCAGCCGGTCACGGTGCCGCCACGCCGCGCCGACGGCGGACCAGAACCCGTGGGCACGGTCCACGCCGAGCGCATCCGCGATCTCGGCCGGATCGATCCCGACGTGCGAGCGGAACCGCGAGTCCTCGGCGATGATGACCATGCGCTGGAGGACGGGGGAGATGTTCTCGAGGTCGGTCGGGCGGACGGCCGGACGGGCGGACTGAGCACCCCCGACCGCCCGACCGCCGGTCCGCCAGTCCGTCTCTTCTCGCATCATCGCCGTCTCCCGCGGCCAGTGATCCCGCCACCACACGGGAGGCGGCCACACGGCGAACAGCCACGCGAGGACGACACCGCTCGTCCCTAGCGCCACGCGGCGCAGGTTCCTAGGTTTCGCGTCCGCCATGTCGCTCGATCTCACCACGCTGCGTCGCCGCCTCCAGAAAGCCCTCGGCAAAAAATTTACTGTGGGAGACGTCCTGGGCGAGGGCGGGTTCGCCGCCGTGTTCCGCGTCCGGGACCTGACCCTGGGACACGACGTCGCGGTGAAGGTGCTCGACCTGGGGCTCACGCCGTCGCCCGGGCTGGCCGAGCGGTTCGTGCGGGAGGCGCGCACCAGCGCGCGGCTCGAACACCCGCACATCGTGCCGATCTACAAGGTCGGGGGCTACAAGAACGAAGTCCTGTACATCGTCATGCGCTGCCTCGACGGGCCCTCGCTCCGCCAGCTGCTGGAAAAGCATCAGCGCCTGTCGCTGCGCGACGCGGCCCGGATCGCGCGGCAGGTGGCGGACGCGCTGGCCCATGCGCACCTGCACGGGATCGTGCACCGCGACGTGAAGCCCGACAACATCCTGCTCGACAGCGCGGGCCACGTGCTCGTGACCGACTTCGGGATCGCGAAGGCCGCGCAGGAGGCGACCGTCAGTCAGCTCACCACCGAGGGCATGGTGGTCGGGACGCCCCATTACATGAGTCCCGAGCAGGCCACCGGAGAGGACGTGGATGCCCGCTCGGACATTTACTCGCTCGGGGTCGTGTTGTATCAGATGCTCGCCGGGGTGCCGCCGTTCGACGGCGAGTCCGCCCAGTCCATCCTCATGAAGCAGGCCACCGCCACCCCCGTGCCGATCCAGCAGCACCGCAGCGAGGTTCCGCCAACGCTCGCCGGGGTGGTCGATCGCGCGCTCGCCAAGGACCCCGCCGAGCGCTTCCAGAGCGCCGAGGAGCTGAGCCGGGCGTTGGTCGACGCCCTCCCCGCCGCGGCGCAGGACAGCGTAGGAATGCGGTCCTCCGTCCTGTCCGGCGCCCTCCAGGCAGTCGTGGGCCTCGGCGTGGTGGGGGCCCTCGTCCTCGGGGGGCTCGCCGTCCTGTCGCGGGCTCCCCGCATCTCGGCACACGCGCCCATTCCCGACAGCCTCGCTCAGCCACTGCGACGTCAGGGCGCGCTCGCTCCCGGAGACCCGGCCCTCTACGTCTTCTCGCCCCGCGGCGCCGACGATACCACGCTGCTGCTGGTGGCGCGCCGGAACGTGGCGGTGGTGACGCCCCACCGCGTGCGCGCCTATCGCCGGGACTCAGTCCAAGTGGGCTATGGGGCCGAGCTGCGAGGCGGCCTCTCGTTCCGCATGGTCCTCACCCTGTCGCGCGCGCGTCGCGACACCGTGTTTCGCCACCTCTCGTTCCGCGATGTGTACGAGCTGTCGCGCCGGCTCGGCAAGCTGATCGGTGAGAACTAGGGCCCCGACCGCCGCGCGCTGGTAAGGCGCCGCGTCGACACGCCGTACACGCTCAGGCCGTCGATTCCGTGAGCATCGCCGGGAGCCGTCGCAATCAGACCGGCGGCGTCTTCACCGCCGAGCGAGAAGCCGAACGCGAGACCAGTGCGGCGCAGCGAGCGGTCGGTGTCGAGGCGGGCGAGCAGGCCGATGGGGAATGACGTCTCCGCTCGTAGTGTGCCGCCCAGACCCAGGGCGTAGCCCGCCACCCCATCGGTCGTGACGCGGCTGAGCGCAGATACGACGACCCGTCGCCCGGCGAGCCGCAGCGTCGCACTCGGGACGTATGTGATGCGCAGGGTCGAATCGCGCACGACCGGTCGTCCGATGTTTTGGATCGCTCCGCCCACCGACAGAGCCGGCACCCAGTCGTACACGACGCCCACGTCCCAGCCCGTGCTGGAGGTACCCCCCCGGTACAGCGCCGCCGCAAATCCTGCCGCGAGTCCCGCACGGCCCGCCGCGTATCCCACCCGGTAGGTGTGCCCCCGTTGGTGGTCGCTGAACAGGTCGCGCTGGTAGCCGAGCGACAGCCCGCGGGAATTGAGGCCGAAGGTGAGTTGCCGCAACTTGCCGCTCGCGCCCGGATCGCCGACCGTCAGGTCGAGATGGACCGACGCCGCTGGAAACGCCGCCAGGCCGGCGGCATTGACCCAGAGGGCCCGCGCGTCGCTGACGTCGGTGGGGAAGAGATAACGAGTGGTGGTGTTCGGGGCGACCTGGGCGAACGCGCTGGTCGCGAGGAGCAGGAGTGGCACGGACAAGCCGACCGTCCGACCGCGACCGCAGGGGAGTCCTTTAGGGTCCGACCGTCCGACCACTACGGCAGCACCGCGACCGTCGTGCGAGTCACCTGAATTACCGGGACCGCGACGCCTTGCACCGGCAGCCGCACGGTCAGGGTCGTCGAGTCCTGCCATTCACCGCCCAGGTAACGGCCGTCGGCGGCGATGTAGGCTACCCCGCTGCCCGTTCCTGCGCCGGAGAGCTCGAACGGTTGC
The DNA here is from genome assembly GCA_003222085.1 of Gemmatimonadota bacterium. GTDB lineage: Bacteria > Gemmatimonadota > Gemmatimonadetes > Gemmatimonadales > GWC2-71-9 > AG41. The sequence continues at coordinate 155,594 of QHUK01000010.1, read as the reverse complement.
CCCGCGTTCTTGCCGCCCCCGGCCACGCGATAGCTCTGGCTCCCCGCCACCCGTACGCTGCGGGTGCCGAGGCGGTCCTCCCACCCGCCCGCCGTGGAATGCGAGATCGTACGCCGCGACACTTCGGAACCGGTCCCCTTCTGGCTCGTCTCGACCGTGTCGGTCCAGGCGGCTCCGGGCTGGACGCCGTCGAGCGGCAGCCGCGGGAGAAAATCCCGGAAGTTCCCGAGGAGCTGCACGACGGACTGCGACACGGCGCTGTCCGACGGCAGCGCGTTCACGAACTCGCCGCGCGGCGCCACGCGTCCCGCGAACACGAGCTTGCGCACCTTGTTGGTGTTGTCCACGATCGGCGGCGGCGTTCCCGAGTCGGCGACGATCGAGTCCACGAGGAAGGTGGCCGGATATCCGATGCTGTCGGCGGGCCCCGTGATCGCCGTCGCCACGAAGATCCGGGCACCCACGTCCTGGGCTTGGGTCTGATCGCCGAAGGCCTGCTGGATGTGGAGCCGCCGGTGCACGACGTAGCGCACGGCGCTGGGTCCGTAGCGAACGACGTCGGGACGGCGCGCGGCGGGCCCCTCCGTCGCCGGAGCCGTCGTCGAGGTGCCCGGCGTGGGGGGGAGTGCGGGGGCTGCGACGGTGGGTGTCCCGCGAGTTCCGGCAGCGCAGGCGGCGGTGAGCGCCGTCCCTGCGAGCAGCAACCGACCAATCATGGTGCGCTCCCCGCCTTGGTTCGGCCGAAGACAGCCACCATCTCGGTCCCTTCGCTTGCGACGCGCAGCAGTTTCCAGCCGCGCTTGCGCATATCGGCGCGCCACCCGATGAGCTTCTCCCATTCCTGGGCGGTCGTCCGGAATACCCGCAGGTCCGCGACTTGCTCCCACTGTGCGGGGTAAGGCTTCGACGGTGAGGTCATGCAGAGATGGGCGGTAGGGCCATAAGCCGAGTTCTGTTTGCCCGCCGAAACGGGCAGATGGTCATCTCTCTGGGATGGCTGTCGCCAGCCACCTCACGCGGCCTACCCGCAGCTCAGGCGACCCGGGCCGGGTCTCGCTGCTTATTTGGCCTTGCTCCGACTGGGGGTTACCGTGCCACGCCTGTTACCAGGCGCGCGGTGGGCTCTTACCCCACCGTTTCACCCTTACCCTTGGATAAAGGGCGGTCTGTTTTCTGTGGCCCTTTCCGTCGCCTCGCGGCGCCCAGGTGTTACCTGGCAGTCTGCCCTCGGGAGCTCGGACTTTCCTCAGCACACCACTCGAACCGGCATGCCGCGACCATCACGCCCTACCGCCACCCGGTAGGAAAGCTACCGGCCCTGGAAGGGTCAGGGCAAGTCTACCGCGCGAGCCTCCGGAGCAGGCGGCCCAGGCTGTCCTGCGACATGCGTCGGCTGGCGCCCGGCCCGCCTGGCTCCTCGGGCGTGAGCCAGAACCCGTCGCTTTCCTGGAAAACCAGCCTCCTGACTCCCGACCAGTCGCGTGCCCGAAGCGACGGCGGAGCCAGGGCGACGGCGTGCACCATGTTGAGACCGCGCGCGCGCTGGAGCGCGAGCAAATCGCGCGTCCAGATCTCCGGGGTGAACAGCAGCAGCGGCCGGTCTGGGAGCTCGAAGCCGCGGAGCAACCCGAGCGTGAACCAGTCGGCCGGCGGCTGCGCCAGCCGGAACGCGAAATAGAGATCGCGCCGTTGTTTCAGCACCCGATCTCGCAGCACCATCGCGCGAGCGGCGACCTCATCTTCGAGAGCGCGATAGTATCGGGGCAAGAGCCCCGCGTCGCGCAGCGTCGGGTAGCGCGCCGCGAACGGGAGCGAGTCCCAGCCCCCGCCCGCCGCGCCGGCGCGAATGAGCCCCGCGAGCCCGCGCCGCCACGCTGCGTCGCAGAACTCCTGTCCCATCGAATAGCTGTGTGGCCCGGCGACGTCGAGGCCGAGCGCGATGACCAGCGTGCGCTGCTCCGCGGCGAGCCGGCCCAGAGCGCTGGCCGCGGACGGGAGCCCATCCGCCCACAACGTCGAATCGAGGGCGCACGGCGCGGGGAGCCCCTCGCCGCGCGCGCCCCGCGACGAATCCGCCGCAGCGTGGCGGGCGTTCCCATAGTCCAGCAGCGGGATCCACGCCACGCTCGTCGGCTGCAGCCGCTTCACCGCGTCCGCCCAGGCACGGCGTACGGCATCCCGCTCCTCCCAGCGGACGTGCAGGGAGTCCGTGCTCTCCGGGCCGGCGTCGCCGGCGAGCAGGTTGAACCCGCCGGCATCGAGCAAGGCGACGAGCGAATCGAGCGAGGCGCCCGAGCGCACGACGCGCCGCCCGTCACGGGTCGCGAACAACGGCGTCCAGAGCACCCGCATGCCCTGCTGCCGCAGCCACTCGGGGGTGCTGGTGGCGCGGGCGAGCTTCGGATCCGGAAGCAGCGGCAGCGTGATCGTGTCGACGCCCCGCGGGGGAGTCATCCCGGGGGCCGCGAGCTCGACAGGTACGGGCGCCTGCGCCAGGGCGAGGGGCACGCCACGTGCGGCGGGCGGGACGTGCGCCCACTCGGCCGGGCGGCGGGTCCAGCGGGCGAGCGCGTGGAGGAATTCGCCCGTCCGCTCCAGGGCGTCGAGCTGCTGCGCGGGAGCCGTCGTGGGCCGGAACTGGGGCCCCAGCGCGCCGAGCGCGTGGCGGCTGATGACGACCACGAGCCCGTCGCCGATCCGGGTCGCCGCCGCTACGCCGGCCCCCGGGCGGGGCGCCGGCGTCCGCGGGGCGCGCACGAACGCGTGCCGCGAGGTCACGGCGAGGAGCTGGGAGGCGTCGCGCGTCGCGAGGACATTGTTCCGGTCGAGCGGAAACGGATCGAACACCGAGCCCAGTGGCTCGTCGCCCATCGCCCGGCCCTCGGCCCACGGCTGGAGGCGGCCGGTGGTCGTAGCTGTACGCCCGGTGGTGTCCTCGAGGAGTCGGTCGCCGATCGAGATCCCGGTCCCCGCGAACTCGAGCCAGCGGTTCGCCGTCCAGCGGTCCAGATACCCTTCTCCGTCCGCATCGTAGCCGAGCACCACGACGCCGCCCCGGAGCACCCACTCGGTGAGCAGGGCCAGATCGCCGGCGGTGAGGGCGTCCGATGGAGCCTCAGGTTCGCGCCCGAGGAGGAACAGCAGCACGCGATAGCGCCCGAGATCGGCGCGCGCGAGGTGCGGGTAGAAGCGGCGGTATTCCACCGCATAGCCCTCGTCGCGCCACGGCTGGACGGTGCTGTTCAGCAGGGCGGGCTCCGACAGCGCCAGGTCGAGTAGCAGCAGGCGGCGCGCCTGTGGCTGGCAGGCGGAGAGGAGCAGCAGGGCGATGAGGCGGCCCGACCGCCTCATTCCGGCCGCGACTCCTCGACCAGCCGCTGGAACCGCGGATCGGTCCGGACCGGGTCGAACTCCGGCGCCCGAAGGTAGAACCAAAGCCGCGCGCCGCGGGGGCGAACCCGCTCGAGCAGCCCGAGCGCCCGATCCGCCTCGCGCAGGGCCACGAGCGCGCGCCCGACCCATGCGGCGTCGGTGATCGTTTGGTTACCCGCGGAGCGGATCTCGCGCTCCAAGCGCTCGATTCGGGTTCGCGCGGCGGGCGTGTCGGCGGCCTGCAGCTCGACGAGCGCCAGGACCGCCTCGGCGGGCACTCGGAATCCCGACCGCAAGCGCGCGGCCGTCTCGGCGTCGGCACGCGCCTCGGCGCGTTGGCCGAGCCGGAACTCTGCGAGGGCGCGGAGCACGTAGGCGTAGTCGGCCCCGGGGTCGATGGCCAGAGCGCTGTCCGCCCAGCGACGGGCCTCCGCGTATTGGCTCTGCCGCGCGGCGACCCGCCCGAGGTTGAACAAGGTGATCGGCCGCTCCGGTTCGAGCTGGAGCGCTCGGCGGTACATGTCGGCGGCGGCGGAGTCGCGGCCCAGCCAGAGCAGCGCCATCCCGTATTGGTGATGCGCCTCCGCATTCCGGGGATCGAGCCCGAGGGCGCGCAGGAGCGCCTCGCGCACGCCCGCGAACGTGCGCGGATTCCGGAAGCTGAGGAGGAAGCCGCGGGCCATCCACGCGTCGGCGGAGGCCGAGTCCTGCCGCAGGGCGCGGTCAGCCGCGTCGAACCCGCGAGACAGCACGGCCTCCGGAGACAGGCCGGGATACTCCCACCCCCAGTCGAGGAACAGCCCGTAACCGACGGCCACCCGGGCGAGGGCGGGCGTGAAGCCCGGATCGAGCCGCAGGGCGCCCTGGTATTGGTCGATCGCCCGACGCACCGCGCGCGGCGTCCGCTGTGCGAGCTCGTAGTTCGCGCGCAGGAAGCGATCGTAGGCTCCGGGATCGCGCGGTGGGCGGCTCGCCAGCGCCGTCCGCTCGACGGGGCGGAGCGCGCCCGTGATGGCGGTCGCTACGGCGCGCGCCACGGCTTGCGGAATCGTCTGCAGCGCCGTATCGCGGCTCTCGTACTGACCGCCCCAGACGTGCACCCCGTCCGACGCCCGCAGCAGCTCGACGGTGACTGCCGGGCTCTGGCCCCGACCGGGCCGCCCCACACTGCCGCTGACGAGATACGCCACGTCGAGGGCGCGTCCCAGCGTCCCCGGATCATCCACCGCTCCCCGAAAGCGGCGCACGGCGTTGCGGGACTTTACGCTGAGTCGCTCGACTCGGCCAAGGCTGGTGATGATCGCCTCGGTGAGCCCGTCCGCGAGGTAAGCGCTCGCCGTGTCCGGCGTCTCGAAGTACAGGACGGCGACGCTCGAGGGTGCGGCCACGCGCTCCGGCACCACGGCGACGCTGCGCGCGCAGCGGAACCCGGTGTGGGTAAGCCACGCTCGCCGGTCCGGGAGGACCGCGCGATATGCGGCGGTCGCATTCGCAGACGGCGTGTCGAAGGCTCCCCCCTTGATGACGTGACCGGGCTGGCCCCGCGCGTCGGAGGCGGCCGCCGCCGTCCATTCCCATGCGTTGCCGATCAAGTCCACCGCCCCGACCCACGATCTGCCGGGGCTTCCGGCTCCGACCGGCGCGAAACCCTCGCGCAGCGAGTCGACGTTGGCCCTGCCGCGCTCCCAGCCATTACCCCAAGGATACTGGAAGCCGTGCGGCCCGCGGGCAGCCGCCTCCCATTCGTCCTCGGTCGGCAGGCGACCACCGCGCTGCCGCCATGCGCAATAGGCTGAGGCCTCCGACCACAGTATGCCGGTCACCGGCCATTGATCCGGTGGCGCTTGGGTCCAGGGCGGGCCGGCTCGCGTGGCGTCGAGGAATCGCCGGTAGGCGGCGACGCCGACCTCCGCGGAATCTATGAAATACGCGTCGAGCTGGACGGCGGTCGAGTCGCGCGACGGGCCGCCCCGGCCCCCACCCCCCACCGGATAGAGCCCCGCCGGTACGAGCACCATCCCGGGCGGTGGATGGACCCGCGACCCACGCCACACGATCCACCCGAGAATCGCCGCGCCGAACGCCGTCGCGATCCACCGGAACGGTCGCGTGGGCGCGCGGCGCTCGGGAGCCGGGGCCGCGAGCGCGTCGACGAATGCCCGAGCCGTGCGGTGCCGGTCCGCGGGCGACTTCGCGAGCCCGCGGGCGAGCGCCCGCTCGAGGTGCACCGGAAGCCCGGGGCGCACCGTGCGGATCGGCCGCGGCGGGTCGTTGAGCACGCGAGCCGCGATCGCTTGCGCGCTCGGTCCGGTAAACGGCGGCTCGCCGGCCAGCATTTCGTACAGCACCGCCGCCAGGGAGTATACGTCGCTGCGCGGGTCGATCCGCTTGTCGCCGCTCGCCTGCTCCGGGCTCATGTAGGCCGCCGTGCCCACCGCGATGCCGGCGCCGGTCAACGTCGGCCGTTCCGATTCGCCCCGCTCCTCCATCAGCTTCGCGATTCCGAAGTCGCTCACCAGGGCGTGGCCGCGGGACAGGAGGATGTTCTCGGGCTTGACGTCGCGGTGGATCACGCCGTTTTCGTGGGCGTACTGCAGCGCGTCGCCGACCTCGGCCGCGATGCGGACGGCGTCGTCGACCGGGAGTGGTCCGTGACGACTGAGCCGCTGCCGCAGCGACTCGCCTTCCACGTACTCCATCACGTAGAACAGGAGGCCATCGGCTTCGTCCGCTTCGAACAGCGGCACGATGTGGGGATGGGACAGCTGGGCGGCGAGCAGGACTTCCTGTTGGAACCGGTCGCTCCCGAGGTAGGCGCGCGTGGCGGGCGCCAGCAGCTTGATCGCGACGCCGCGCCCGAGCTTCACGTCGGTGCCGAGGTACACCGTCGCCATGCCACCCCGGCCCAGCTCGCGCACCAGGGTGTAGCGGCCCGCGAGGGCACGGGCCAGGCGATCGAACAGCGGGTCGGCAGGCGTCGTCAGCCCTATTGCTTGGCGCAGCAGGCGCTGCCACCGCAGCCGCTCCACTGACTCCCGGTCCACCGTGCAATCGACTGCCGCCACTCATAGCCTGGGTGGGTCGTGTAGGTCGTCTTGTGGGGGAGGGAGTCGTACACGCGCGTCTTGAGGCTGTCGGAGACCAGGATCGAGCGCCACTGACCTCCTTTCTTGTCGACCCACCAATAGGTCCACCAGGGGCCATAGCCGAAGGGGGCGTACACGGCGTGACTCCGGATTCTCGCGATGATACGTCCCTCGACTACGTCCTTCTCGTCGAGCGCCCAGGCCCCCTTCTCAGGTTGGATGATGGCCCAATCGCCGCTGCCGATATTGCCTGTGGCGAAATCCACGCGCTGGGAATCTGCGGCGCCGTAGACGCTATCGTAGACCAGACCGCGTCCGTATTTCACGATGCTGTCGACTGCTATCATGTCCACATCGGCCGGGGTGAACTGCGTCGGCCTCGGGGTCTCGTAGGGGTAATGGCAGCCCGCCAGGGCGAGCACCAGAACACACGACTTGACCGTCCAGGACCATCGCTTGCCGCTCGGCATACGACCTCCTTGTCCGGGATCGCGTTACCTCGCCATTTGTACAATCTGCTTCATCCGCGCTACAACCGGTTGCAGCGCAGGCTCCGCGCCGGACCAGAGGGTCACGACGGCGGTCGCCCAACGCCGCGCCGTCCTGTCGTCTCCGCGCGCCGCAGCCACGTCGGCGCGCAGCGCCATCATGCGTACCAGCCCACCCGCGAGAGGGAGATAGCGCAGCAAATAGCTGTGGAGCCTCGCGAGGTTGTTGAGTGGCGCATCGAGAGTCTGCTCCGCAGCTCCCGTATCGCCGACCGCGAGGAGCACACGGGCGTCGAGGTACACGCCGTCCGGCGGGGTGTCTTCGCGCGAGAGCAGCCCGCCCCGCTGCCTGAGCGCGGCCGTGACGGTGGTTCGCGCCGAGGGTGTGTCACGCTGTGCAAGGGCCCACTGCACGGCCATCTCCCACGAAGGCCCTGGGGGAGTGGACCGGTGCGCCGGGCGTGATCCCATAGCATCAAACACGAGCTCGGCCGGAACGTCGAGCAGCGCGCTCCGCACGACCGGACGGGATGTGGCGGGCAGGCCTGCAGTGCGCCGCTCGACCCGTGCCTCCAGCGCCGCGACGCTCTCGGCGGGGGCCCCTGTCGACGCATACGCGAGCAGTTCGAGACCCACTTGCAAGGCCGCCATTGGTATGATCACCGACTGGTTATCCGCGCTCGCCGGATACTCGGTTTCGGGGTCTTCGGGGGCTACGAGACGGGCGGCGAGGGCCGGCCGCCCGAGCAGAACGGCCACCCCGGCGGGACCCGCGACCCCCCGGGGGGCGGCGCGCAGCAGCGAGTCGCCGAGCCGACGCGCCCCTTCGAATTCTCCGGCCTTCACGAGGAGGCGGACGGCGGTGACGGCGTCGCGGACGCGATCCTCCGGCCTGTGCTCCAGCCGTTGGGCCGCCTGGATCTCGGAGAGAGCCGAGCGGGGCGCCTCAGCCGCAGGCGCGATGTTGCCGTTCACTTCGAGGGCATGCGCGAGCGCGCGGTGAGCGCGGGCGTCGCGTGGAAACGCTCCCACCCATGCCGTGGTGACCTCGATGAGGATTGCGCGATTGCGCCCGACCGCGGCGACGTGCGGTGCTGTGCCGGCGGTGAGCGTGTCGGCGTGCGCAGCCGGGACGGGGTGAAAGGCGAGCGTGTCTCCCTCGAGCGCGGGGAAGGCGAAGAACGCTTCGCCGTCGCGCTGGCCTGGGCGCCACCAATAAATCTCCGCCTGCAGGATCCGGGTCAGCCGCTCGGCGGCCCGCCTCCCGAAGATGAAGTTGAACGAAGGCGCGAGCAGCAGCGCCCGTCGGTACGCCAGGACGGCGGTGTGCCAGCTACCGCGGAACACGAAACGTGCGGTGTCTCGAGCATCCCGCTCGACCACCGGATCTCCCGCGTTGCACTCCGCGAGCCCGTACCATCCTGCGAAACTCGTCGAGTCTGCCTCCACGATCTCGCGATATTGACGGCAGGCGTCCGACCAGGCCCGCTGGAACATGGCCTGCTGGGCGAGCAGCAGGGCGCCATCGGCATTCCCGAGCCTCGCGACCAGGTCCGCCGTGCGACGGGCGATCACGGTCCGATCACGCGTCCCGTCTGGAGTGGAATCCGCCGTCCATAGCAGCGCCTGGCCGAGTCCCAGGTACGCTCGCGCGAAGGCGGAATCCGCGACGATCGCCGCCCGGAACTCCCGCGCGGCGCGGTCCAAGTCCCACTCCCGAATAGCCCGTTCACCCAGCGCGTAGGCGCGCAGGGCACGAAGCGAGCGGGTCTGCTCCGCGCCGGCCCCCCGAGCCGCGCCAAGATCGGCCCCCAGTAGTGAATCGGCGAGCGCGTTGAACGCCGCCCCGATCGCGCCGTTCGCCGCGACCCGGGTCGTGCTCTCTCGCACCGGCGCGCCACCACGCGCGACGTCGTACAGGCCCGCGGTGAGCCGCAGCGTGTCGCCAAAGCTCCACAGCTGTCCCATCACCAGCCTTCCCGCGCCGAGCCGACGGGCGATCGCGAGCGCGGTGTCGAACGGGATGCGGAACGGCGCGCGCGCGCCGTGGCGCGTCAGCGCATCGTAGACGCGCGTCTTATCGGCCAGCCGAACTTCGATCCAGCGCGCAAATCCCTCGGTGAGCAGCTCGGCGCAGTCGGCGCCGTCGAGCGTGCTTTGCTGGCCGCCCTCGCGATGCGCAAATGGCAGGATGGCGTAGCGGGCCGTGTCGAGCGGCACGCGCAAGGCCCCGCAGGGGGGCGGGGAGCCATCGGGGCACTGCCCGGACCCACGGGTCGCGAGACCGAAGCCCAGGGCCAGCACGGTCGCGACGATCGGCCCGCCCGATCGTCCCGTGCTCACGCATCCCCCGCGGCGAACGGCAGCAGTGCCTCCCGCATCTCGAGCGCGCGCTGCCAGCGCTCCGCACGCGACTTCGCGAGCGCCCGCGCTACTACCGCGGCGAGTTCCCGGGGCACGTCGCGCCGCAGGCCGTGCAGGTCGGGCGCCGGGTTGTGTTGATGCATGTCGAGCACGGCCGCCGCACTGGGCGACGAGAACGGCGGGCGGCCCGCGAGGCACTCGAACAGGACCACGCCGAGGGAGTAGAGGTCCGTACGGCCGTCCACGTCGGGAACCCCCTGCGCCTGCTCGGGACTCATGTACTCCTCGGTGCCGACCACGAATCCGCTGCGGGTCACCCGGTCATCCCCCGAGCTGGCGATGGCGCGCGCGATACCAAGGTCAACAAGGACCGCGCCCTGAGGGGGTGGCGCGAGCACGATGTTGTCCGGCTTGATGTCGCGGTGGGCGATCCCGTGCGCGTGCGCGTGCTCCAACGCGTCGAGCACTTCCGCGGCGACGGCGACCGCCTGGGGGATCGGGAGCCGGACCTCGCGGCGCAACGTTTGGCGGAGCGTGTCTCCCGGCAGGTACGGCATCACGTACCAGAGGAGATAGTCCGCTTCGCCGCTGTCCATCATCCGGGCGATGTGCGGGTGATTGAGCTGCGACGCGAAGCGGATTTCGCGCAGGAAGCGGTCCGCGGCGACCGAGACGGCCAGCTCGGGGTGCAGCACCTTGATGGCGACCTGGGCGCCGCGCGAGTCCCGGGCCGCGAAAATCGACGCGTTGCCGCCTCGACCCACCGCCGTGAGCACGGTGTAGCGATCCCCCAGGGCCTTGCGGACCCGCTCGATCAGGTCGCGTCCCGGCATGGCGTCCCCTCCCGCGCGGTGGCGCCCGGGGCGCTGCCTCCCGAAATGAACGGCCGCCGCACCCGACCCCCGCGGGAACGCGTTAACAATAGGCACCGGGACGGCGCGCGCTAGATTGCCCCGATATGTCCAGGCTCGAAGCCCTTCAGGGGGACATCACGAAGCAGGCCGTGGACGCGATCGTCAACGCGGCGAACACGACGCTGTTGGGCGGCGGCGGCGTGGACGGCGCCATCCACCGCGCCGCCGGGCCGGAGCTCCTGAAGGAGTGCCGCAGGATCGGCGGCTGCCCCACCGGGGAGGCGCGGATCACGCAGGGCCATCGGCTGCCCGCCAAGTATGTGATTCACACGGTGGGTCCGGTGTGGGGCGGGGGGCAGCGCGGCGAACCGGCGTTGCTGCGGAGCTGCTACGTCAACGCGCTCCGGCTCGCGGCCGAACGCGGGCTTCGATCGATCGCCTTCCCCTCGATCAGCACGGGCGCGTATCGCTATCCCGTCGAGCGGGCGGCGGAGATTGCCGTTACGACCGTGCGGGCGGCGCTCGGGACGGCGACCTCGATCGCGCTGGTGCGGTTCGTGTGCTTCAGCGAGGCCGACCTGGAAGTGTATCGCCGGCTCCTAGGCGAGTGAGCCCCGCTCGCGCCGCGACGACGTACGGCGCGAGGTCGGCCCCCACCCCCTGCCCCACCGCCATCACGAACCGGTACGTCGTGATCGCCGTGGCCCGGTCGCCCGCGCGCTCGGCGTCGTTCGCCCGCTCGAGCAGCTTCTCGAGCGTCGCCGGCTCGCGATAGATCAGCGCTGGGTCCCCCCGCACCCGGGAGGCGAACTGGAGGAACCACAGGGCGCCCCCCGCGGCGAGCACCAGGCTGGCGCCGAGCAGGAGGAGCGCCACGCGGCGGGCGCGCCGCGGCGACGCCGGCACGGCCTCAGGCGGCATCCGCCAGCCGGGTGAGCGCTCCCGCCGTCGCTTCTGTGACCATCGCCATGAAGGTGTAATCGAGCGTCGCGCCCGTGTCGGTCGCGCGGTGGTAGTGCGGATTCCGGAGGAACGCCGTGTCGGTCAGCATGAGCGATGGGTAGCGGGCGTCCCAGAAGGACGCGTTGTCGGAGAGGCGCGTGACCGGGAGGAGCCAGCCCTGCAGCCGCGTCGCGTAGGGGACGAGTGGCAGGTCCGGCGCCGCGGCCCGCGCCCCGGCGGCGAAGCCCTCGAGTAGGTCGCGGGAGCGAGCGTCGCCCACCACCGCGAGGAAGTCGCCGGTCCGCGGCACGTCGATCCCGAGCAGCGGGGGGACGATCTGCGTGCCCGGCCTCGCGTCGCGGTAGCCGACCATCTCGAGGATCAACGCGCCGGCGAGCGGCTCGCGGCGCGCGCGCTTCTCGCGCGCCAGGGCGTGGCTCCCGACGCGGTACCGGCCGGTCACCGTCTGCAACTCCTCCAGGTCGAACCCCACGAACTCCACGCCGGCCTGTGGCCTGCGGGAGGCGAGGAAGCGGGCGCACTCGAGCAGCGCGGCGACGCCGCTGGCGTTGTCGTCCGCACCGGGCGTGTGGGCGGTCGAGTCGAAGTGGGCCCCGATCAAGAGCCGCGGCCGTCGCACATCACTCCCGGGTACACTGCCGACGACGTTGTGGTACGTGCGTCCGCGGAACGAAAACGGCGCGAGGTCGACGCCGAGGCCGAGCGTCCGCAGCTCGCTCGCGATGTAGTCGCGGGCGGCCCGATGACGCTCGGGCGCCGCGCGCGGATGGCGGATGCCTTCGAGCGCCGCGACATGACGCCGCAGCCGCTCAGCCAGGGCTGCGCGTTGACCGGCGGTTGAGGCGGCGTGGGCTCCGCGCGCGGGGTCCGGGCCGGGTGCCGGCGCAGCTTGAGCCGGGGTTGATGGGTCCACGCTAGCGTCTCTCCTGCATGGTGACCGTCTGCACTGTCCTGCCCCCGCCGGAGCGTCCCCGCCTGGATGCCGCGGGCGACGGCTGCTTCACGACGCTCCATACCAGCTCGTTCCGGGACGCGCTGCGAGCGGCCCGGCGCAAGCGGGTGGACGCCCTCGTCCTCTCGGTCCACACCTGCCGCGGCGACGAGCTGCCGGCGGTCGCGCGCTTCGTGCGCGAGTTTCCCGCCATCCCCGCGGTCGCCCTGGTGTCGCGGCACGACCGCACCGCGACCGAGACACTGCTCAAGCTCGGCGCGACCGGCGTCCGCTCGGCGGTGGATTGCACGGACCCAGCGGGCTGGCGCCGGCTGCGGGACCTGGTGGGCCATCCGGCGTCGCCGGCCGCGGCCCGCATTCTCGCGCGCGTCGTCCCCGCGCTGGAGGAGGGGACGGGAGACGTGCGCGCCTTCTTCGAGGCCGTCGCACGGCTCGCGCCGGTCCTCTCGACGGTGCGGCGGCTGGCGCGGCAGCTCCGCATCTGCTCGAGCACCCTCATGTCCCGCTTCTATCGGGCGGGCCTCCCGTCCCCCAAAACCTACCTCGCGGGCATGCGGCTCGTGCACGCCGCCTACCTGTTCGCCAACCCCGGGCTCTCGGTCGCCGACGTGGCGTACCGCCTCGACTATTCGTCACCACAGAGCTTCGGGCGGCACTTGAAAGCGATGCTGGGCGTCACCGCGGGTGAATTCCGGCGCCGCTTCCCTTTCGAGGTAGCGCTCGAGCGCTACGTGGACCTCTTGATCACCCCGTACCGGGAGACCCTGCGCGCGTTCTGCCCACTCAACGCGGGATTGTGGACCAAGGACTGAACGCGACTCGCGTTTCCCGGCCGGGGTTAGTCCGCCGCGGCGCGGGTAACGGGGGGCTCTCCCACTTCCGGCTCGCGCTTGAGCACCGAGAAGCGCGCGATGCTCCCGCGCAAGCGCTCGGCCAGTTGCGCGAGCTGCTGGGAGGTGGCGGTGAGATCGCCCATCGACGTGATCTCGGCTTGAGTCGCGCCAGCGGCGCCGTCGGCTCGTTCCGAAGAGGCGCTCGAGATGGCCGCCACCTGCTCGAGCGACTGCGCCAGCTCGGCGAGGCGCTGCGCCTGCCCGCGGGACACCTCGGCGGTGGCGTTCACCAGGTCGCCCACCAGCTCGATGCCCGTATGCAGCTCCTGGAGGGCCGCGTCGGCTTCCGCGGCGACCGCGCCGATGTCGCGCACCTTCGTCTCACCCGATTGCATCGCCCGCGCGGCGGCGTCGATGCCGGCGCGCAGCTCCGAGACGAGCTCCGCCACCTCCCGCGCCGACTTCCCCGCCTCCGCCGCCAGCGCCCGCACCTCGTCCGCGACCACCGCGAACCCCTCGCCGTGCTCCTCCGCCCGCGCCGCCTCGATCGCCGCATTGAGTGCGAGCAGGTGCGTCTGCCGCGCGATCCGGGCGATCGTTTGCGCGAACACGCCGATCCGCTCCGACATCCCCGACAGCCCGGCCACCGTCGCGGCCGTGGTTCGGACCTCCTCCCCGACCGCGCGCAGCGTCTGGCTCGCGCGCGCCACGCGCTCCCGGCCCCGCTCCGCTGCGGCGACCAGGCGCGCCGCATCCGCCTGCATCAGCTCCGCGCGCACCCGCAGCGACGCTGCCTGGTCGGCCGCTTTGGCGCTCTCGCCGCGGGCTCCCTCCGCCATCTCGCGTTGCTTCCCGAGATCCGTCGCGAGCCGCTGCGCCGTCTGCGTCACGGTCTCCGACGTGGCATGGAGCTCCTCGGCGGAGGCCGCGAGCTGCTCCGCCAGCGCGGCCACCTCGTCGGCCTCGCGTTGTACGGTCGAGATCGTGCCGCCGATCTCCTCGATCATCCGGTTGAAGCTGCGCTCGAGGAAGCCGAGCTCGTCGGACTCACCCGCGGGCGCGCGCACGGCCAGGTAGCCGCGCTCGGCCTCGCCCATTACGCTTCGGGCGTGGCGGATCCGCGCAATCAGCGTGGCCGGAATCCGCTTGAGCGCCATGGCCACGAGAATGAACACGAGCGTGTCGAGGCCCGCGTTCGTCAGGCTCGCCCCGGGGTCGTACAGCGCGTTGTGGAGGAAGCTCGAGCCCAGGTACGCGATCGCCCCGGTGAGCACCAGAAAATTCCCCACGGTGTGGCCCTGGTCGAACGCGTACGGGAGGACAGCGAGGAAAAATGCGGCGACGAACCCGCCACGCCCGAACCACACGACCAGCACGGCGACCAGGAACACGTCGAACAGCGACAACGCATACACCAGCCACCAGCGGTACCAGCCGCGTTCGTGGATGAGGCCCAGGAGCTCGTTCACGAACGCCGCCCCGCCCGCCACGAGCACCATCGTCGTGGGCCGCGTCCTCACCGCCCCGAACCCCCACCCCACCAGCCCGAGGGCGAACCCGAATGCCACCATCACGCGCCGCAGCCGATGAGTGCGCGAGATGGTCTCCAGGTCCTTGAGCCGTTGCTCGAGGCCGGCGCCGTCGTCTTTCCACCCTCGCACCAGCGAGGCGAGAGACGGCCGCGATGATCCTGTCGGAAGCGTGCTCACCCGGGGCTGATCATACACCTCAGGTGTTCCGGGCGGCAATCTCCCGTCAGCGCAGCCCCCCCAGCCCCAGCTCCGTGGCGGTGACGAGCGCTTCGACCGGGTGGCCACCCTGCTCGAGCGCGGCACGGCCCCCCTCCTCCCGGTCCACCACGGCCAAGACGCCGAGGACGCGTCCGCCCTCCTCGGTTATGGCGGCGATCGCCTCCGCAGCCGAGTGCCCGGTGGTGATCACGTCTTCCACGACGACGACGGCGACACCGGGCTTGAAGCAGCCTTCGATACGCCTACCCGTGCCGTGGCTTTTCGCCTGCTTGCGGACCGTGAAGGCGTCGAGCTCCTTCCCCTGGGCCCAGGCGGCGGTGGCAATGGCGTAGGCGACAGGATCGGCGCCGAGGGTCAGCCCGCCGACCAGGTCGGGCGCCCACCCTCGAGCGGTGAGACGTGCGAGCCCGAGGGCGCCGACCACGAACAGGCCTTCGCCCGACATGGTGGTGCGGCGCGCATCGATGTAGAAACTGGAGCGGCCGCCGGACGCGAGGAGAAAATCCCCGTGCGTGACCGAGCGGTCCCGCAGGAGCTCGCGCAGGCGTCGCTCTAGGGTTGGGAGGGAGATTACTGCCATCGTGATAGTAGTAGTTATAGCTACTACTATGTCCCCTTTCCCCGGACGGCGCGCTTGAGGGCCGCGAGCAGCCCAGTCGGCGGAGCTGCGGTGGCGAGGGCTGCCGTGACATCGGCGGCGAACGCCGTCATCGTGGGCTGGCGGCGGCTCGGGTCGCGCTCGAGGCCCCGCATCACCGCCGTCTCGAGCGCCGGAGGGAACCGCAGGCCCGGAGCGGCTTGGCTGAGGGGCCTCGGGTCTTGGGTGAGGAGCTGCTGGAACAGCTCGCGCGGCGTGCGGCCGGTATGCGGGTGCTGCCCCGTGAGCATCCAGTACGCAATCGTCGCCAGGCTGTAGATGTCGGCCCGACCGTCCACGAGCTCCCCGGACAGGGCTTCGGGGGCCACGTACTTGAGGGTTCCGACGAAGAAGCCGGTGCGTGTGAGGCGCTCTTCGGGCGGCAACTCCGCGTCGCGGGCGATGCCGAAATCCAGCAGCTTCACCCGCTGCGACTCCGGATCGTAGGTGATGTTCTCGGGCTTCAGGTCGCGATGGATGATGCCCGCCTGGTGGGCGGCCGCCAGCGCATCGGCGAGCTGCCGCACGATGCCCACCACGAGTGGGGGAGCGAGGGGGCCGGCGCGGTGTACGTATTCGGCGAGGGACTTGCCCTCGGCCCATTCGAGGGCGAGGTAGTAGAGGCCGTCCGCTTCGCCATAATCGTACGTGCGGACGACTCCCGGGTGCTCGACTCGCGAGCCGTACCCTGCCTCCCGCAGGAAGCGCTTCACCGCCGTGGGGTCGCTGGCGAGCCGCGACCGCAATACCTTGAACGCACAGGGCCCCCGCCCCGGGTGCTGGGCGCGGTACACTTCGGCCGTGCCTCCCTCGCCGACGCGCTCGAGGAGGCGGTAGCCGGCGATGGTCCGACCGGCGAGGTTCTCGTTGGGCATGGGAACGCGCGAAACTAACGCCCGGATTTGAGGTTGAGCAAGTGACACGAGCGGCGGCAATCGCATTCCTCGCGACCGGTGTGGCCGCGTGCGGTCCCGCACAGCGGCCCGCCTCGGGGCCCCGCCCGGATCCCGGCGCGGTCGTCTCCACGCTGTTCGATGCCGGCTCGCTGTACGGCACCATGGGCCTGCTGGTCGCAGGACCGCCGCTGCCCTTCGTCGCGACGCTCACCTACGTGGCGGACGCCACGGCCGACTCCACGCTCGCGGTGTTCGGGCTGTCGCTCTCGAACCACGCGCTGAACTTTCAACGGGACGGCACCGCGTTCATCGCGCATTACCACGTGGAGGTCGCCTTTCGGGCCGACACCGGCTCGGTGCGCCAGTTCGCGAGCGACGAGGCGGTCCGGGTGCGCAGCTTGCCGGAGACGCAGCGTGCCGACGAGAGTGTGATCTTCCAGCAATTCCTCGCCGTGCCGCCCGGCGTCTACCGGGTGACGGTCACGGTGCGGGACCAGAACGGTCCCGCCGCGTCGCGACGGGAGCGTACCGACACGGTGCCGCGGTTTGCGGGGCAGGGGATGAGCACGCCGCTCGCCGTTTATCAGGGCGCGGGGCGCACGCGCGCGTCCGACGTGCCGAAGCTGCTCGTGAACCCGCGCGCCACCGTGTCCTACGGGGCCGACACCTTGCGGTTCTACGTGGAGGCGTACGGGGAGCGACCCGGCGCCCGGCTGGTCGCGCGCGCCCTCGATCAGGCGGGCCACGAGGTCTGGCGCGACACGCTCGCGCTGGCGGGGAGCGAGGCACTGGCGAGCGGGTTGGCGCAGCTGCGTCCGGGGGCGCTGCCCGTCGGCGCCGGGCGCTTCGAGATCGGCCGGCCGGGCGGTGACGCCGCGGGGACGCGCAGCGCGCCGTTCCTGGTGAGCTTCTCGGATCAATGGGCCATCACCAACTATGACGAGATGATCAGCCTCCTGCGCTACTTCGAACGCCAGGACTGGGTGGACAAGCTGCGCCATGCGGCTCCGGACCAGCGGCCCGCCGTGTGGCGGGAGTTTTACAAAGCGACCGATCCCGTCGAGAGCACGCCGGAGAACGAAGCGATTGAGGGGTACTTCCGCCGCATCCAGATCGCGAACCAGCGCTTTCGGGAGTCGGGAGACCCCGGCTGGCTGACCGACCGGGGTGAGGTGTTCATCACGCTGGGCGAGCCCGACGACGTGTTCGACTTCACGACGGACATATCGCGCGCAGGGGTGCGCGGCGTCCGCTGGACTTACAACACGCTGCGGCTGACGCTCTTCTTCCAGGACAATACGGGATTCGGCCGCTTCCGCCTGACGCCGCTCTCGCGGGCCGAGTACCAGCGCGTCGTGGCGCAGCAGCGTCGGCGGCAGTGACGCGGACGGTCGGTCTCCTGCTGTTTGTCGCGGCGGCCCCTCTTCAGTCCACCGCCACGGCCCAACAGACCTCTCCCTACGTCGCGGCCCAGCGGGCCGAATCCCTCAGGCTCGCGGGCCGGCCCTGGCACGCGGCGGAGACCCTGCTGGCCGCTGCGGCCCGCGAGCCCCGGCTCAACGCCACGTTCGTCGTGGAGGGCGCCAAGGCCGAGCTCTACGCTCGGCGCTACGATCGTGCGCGCAGCCTGCTCGTCGGCCAGCCCTGGCTCGAGGACTATGCCGACGGCGCGGCCCTCGCGGTGCTGGCGGAGGCGGAGGGGCGGCTCGGTCTCGCGACTCAGGCGGCGGCTCATTACGCGGCGGCTCGGGCCCGCGTGCGCGGCTCTCGCGCGGCGCTGCTCGCGGTGCGCGAGGGGCTCGCGTGGGAGGCGGCGGGCGCCCGGGACTCCGCGGCGGCCGCCTATGGGGCAGCGCGGGCGGCCGGACTCCCCGCCATCGACGCGTGGGTGCGGCTGCGCCAGGCGCGTGTCACGCGCGACACAGCGGTGGCCTTCCGCCTGCTCGCCGATCTGCCGGCGCCCGCGGCGCGCGAGGCTGCCTCTGCCAGGGCGCAAGCGCTGCTTTCCGCCGGCGATTCGGTCGCCGCCCTCGAAGCGCTCGCCCAGGCAGGTCGCTCGCTCGACCTCGCCCGGCTGGCGCTGGCGCACGGAGATTCCAGCCGCGCGCGCGACGCGCTGTACGGCCTGATGGCGCGGGCGCCGGAAACCGACGACGCCGCTGCGGCCGTCGGTGTGGCGCTGGCCGCGCTGCCGCCCCGGACCCCGCCCGAGCGCGTGGCGTTGGCCCGCGCGATGAAGGGCCACGGAGGCGCAGCCGACGCACGGCTCGAGGTCGAGCGCGCGCTCCGCCAGGGTGATTCGAGCGCCGCGACGCTCGTCCTCGCCGGCGAGCTCTTCACGACCGCCGGCCGATACCGCGATGCTGAACGCGCATACCGCTCCGCGGCCGCGGATCCCGTACTCGGCGCTCTCGCCATCTATCGCCGCGCGCGGGTGCTGGTCCGCCTGGGAGATGCCGGCGCGTCGGAAGCCCTGTCGGGCTTCGCGCAGTCGTTCCCTTCCGATACCGCTGCGCCGACCGCCCTGTACATGCTCGGGGACATGCTCGGGGATCGGGGGGACTGGGCCGGGGCGGCGCGGTGGTTCGGCGAGCTGATCGCGCGCTATCCTGCGGACCTGCGCGCGTCGCTCGCGCGCTTCCGCCTCGCCGCGCAGGCGTTGCGCGACGGCCTGCGTGACAGCGCCGCCGCGCTGTTCCGGGCGGAAGTGGTGGCCGGCGGCCCCCAACGCACGACGGCGCGTTTCTGGCTCGGCAAGCTCACGCTCCTGGCGGGCGACACGGCGGGAGCGCGCGCGACGTGGCTCGCGCTGGTGCGCGAGGACTCCATCGGGTATTACGGGCTCCGCGCGCGCCGCGAGGTCGACCTGCCGCCGCTCCGCATCGCCGCCGCTCCGCTGCCGGGCCCCTCGCCGGCCGTCGCCACCTGGTTCGGCCGTGTCGACACGTTACTCCTCGCCGGGCTGGACACCGCGGCGCAGGCGGAGGTGCGCGCCGTCCTCGCTCGTGCGGCGCAGCAGGATATCGACGCCCTCCTCGCCTGGGGCGACGGTCTCGCGGCCCGCGGCTTCGGCCCCGCCGCCGTTCGCCTCGGCTGGCAAGCGGC
This sequence comes from Gemmatimonadota bacterium, assembly GCA_003222085.1. Taxonomy (GTDB): domain Bacteria; phylum Gemmatimonadota; class Gemmatimonadetes; order Gemmatimonadales; family GWC2-71-9; genus AG41. The sequence goes on along the minus strand of QHUK01000010.1, from coordinate 136,293 downwards.
GCTCAAGTCACCGAACGACTCACGCGTGCTCCGCATCATCTTCCCATGGCCGAACCGCCGCGCCGTCGAGGCGGAGGCGGCCGAGTTCGGCGTCGATCCCCTGCTCCTCGTCGCCATCGTGCGCCAGGAAAGCGTGTTCGATGCTCAGGCGCTCTCGCCCGCCGGCGCGCGCGGCCTGGCGCAGCTCCTGCCGGGCACCGCGGCCCTCACCGCGCGGGGGCTCGACGTCACGTTCTATCCCGAGTGGATCACCGTTCCCGACCTGAACCTCCACCTCGGAGCCGCGCACCTGCAGGAGCTACTCCAGCGCTTCGGGGGTCGCGTGGACGCGGCAGCGGCCGCCTATAACGCGGGCGCCGCGCCCGTCAAGCGCTGGCTCGAACGGCCCGGCGCCGACGATCCCGACGAATTCATCGAGCTGATTCCGTACCAGGAGACGCGCGGCTACGTGCGCGCGGTCCTGCGCAATCGAGAGCTGTACCACGCCCTGTACGTCGCGCCAACCAATTGACTGGGCTCGCTTTATGGGTGCTGGTCGGGGTGCCGCCGGGGTTTCTTGACAACCTTTCCGCCGCGTGTCAAATCTATCGCGACCGACACGGTGCCGGGCCGGGTGCTCCGCGCCCCATGTATGACTCTGCAGGAGGCAGACCGAATGCCTAAGGGAAAAGTGAAGTGGTTCAATGACGCCAAGGGCTACGGCTTCATTGAGCAGGAAGGCGGCGAGGACGTGTTCGTACACTTCTCAGCCATCCAGATGGACGGGTTCAAGACCCTCGCCGAGGGTCAGGTCGTGGAGTTCGAGGTGAAGGCTGGCGAGAAAGGCCTGCACGCCGCGAACGTCGTTCGCGGCTAACCGGCCTCGCGCCATTCGGCGTTCCCCCCGCCCGCGTCTTCGGGCGGGGTTTTTCATTCCCCCGCCCGCTCCGGCCTCGCTATTTTTCTTCGGCACATGCCCGGCCCCGGTTCGACACCCCCCGCCACGCTCTATCTCGTTGATGGCTACGCGCTCATCTACCGTGCCTTCTTCGCGATGATCGCCCGCCCCCTCACCACGCGCCGCGGCGAAAACACCTCGGCGGCCTGGGGGATCACCAACTTTCTGCTGCGCCTCCTGGAGCAGCGGCGTCCCGACTATCTCGCCTGGGTGCACGACGTGGGCGTGTCATTCCGGCACCAGGCCTACCCCCAGTACAAGGCGACGCGCGAGAAGCTCACCCAGGAGCTGCAGCAGGAGTTCGACCGGTCGGTCGAGCGGATCGAGGAGATCCTCGAAGCGTTCCACGTGCCTTTGGTCGGCGTGGAGGGCTACGAAGCCGACGATGTGATCGGCACGCTCGCCTCGGCGGCGCGTGGACTGCAGATCGTGATCGTATCGGGCGACAAGGACTTCTACCAGCTGATCGGGCCGGGCATCGCGCTCCTGAACCCGGGTCGCGGCGGCCCTGCAGCCGTCGAAGAGCACTGGGTGGACCAAGCCAACGCGAGCGAGCGTCTGGGAGTGCCGCCCGAGCGGGTGGTGGACTACCTGGCGCTCGTGGGCGACAGCTCGGACAACGTGCCGGGGGTGAAGGGTGTGGGGGAGAAGACCGCGCTCGAGCTGCTCAAGACGTTCGGCGACCTCGATGCGATCCTGACGAACGCGGACCGGATTCCCGGCAAGCGGGCGCGAGAGGCGGTGCGGCAGTACGCCGATCTGGCGCGGCTGTCGCGGGAGCTCGTGACCATCCGGCGCGACGTGCCGGTGCCGCTCGACCTCGACCGGCTGCGGGTCCGCCCGCCTGACGTCGCGCGGCTCACCGAGCTGTTCACCGAGCTCGAGTTCCGGTCGCTGATCCCCAAGCTGTCGTCGCTGGAGGTCGCGGTCGCGGCGAGCGCCGCTCCGGCAGCCCAGCGGGCACCCCCCGTCGCGGGGCCCCCGGCACCCGCGACGCTCGTTGCCGCGGGCGCGGAGCCCGTAATCGTCGAGGACGCGGGGCAACTGGCGGATGTGGTGGCCGAATGCCGTCGCGCACAGCTGCTGGCGCTCGACACCGAGGCCTCCTCGCTCGACCCGATGCGGGCGGAGCTGGTAGGTCTGTCGCTCGCGGTGGCGCCCGGGCGGTCGTGGTACCTCCCGTTCGCGCACGTGGCGCCCGACGGGGAGCTCGCCGGCGGGGCCGTGCCGCGGAACCTCCCGCCGCTCACCAGCGAGGCGCTCGCGCCGTTGCGGGAGCTGCTCGCCGATGCGCGCGTGCCGAAGGCGGGCCACGACGTGAAGTACGATTGGCTCGTCTTGCGCCGGGCCGGGGTGGAGCTCGCGGGTGTGTCGTTCGACTCGATGCTCGCGAGCTTCGTGCTCGATCCCGGGCGACGCTCACACGCCCTCGACGACCTGGCGCGAGAGCGGCTGTCCCTCGCGCTGCGGACACATGCCGAGCTCGTGGGCCGGGGAAAGGCGGAGCGCCCGTTCGCCGCGGTGCCCCTGGCAGACGCGGCGCGCTATTGTGCCGTGGGCAGCGAGATCGTGCTGCGCCTGCACGCCGCGTTCCAGCCGGAGCTCGAAGACCACCAGTTGATTCGTCTGCTGGAAACGATCGAGCTGCCCCTCATGCCGGTGCTCGTGGACATGGAAGCGCGAGGGGTGTGCATCGACCAGACACGACTGCGCGAGATCTCACTGACCTTCGCCGGCGAGCTGACCGCGCTCGAGCGCGCGATCTATCACGCCGCGGGAACCGAGTTCAACCTCAACTCGACGCCGCAGCTCCGGCACGTGCTGTTCGAGAAGCATCAGCTTCCGATCCTCAAGAAGACGAAAACCGGCCCCTCGACCGACTACGAGGTGCTGGAGCAGCTCGCCGCGATGGGGCACGAGGTGCCCCGGTTGCTGATCGAATACCGCGAGCTGTCGAAGCTCAAATCCACCTACGTCGATGCCTTGCCGGCGTTCATCAACCCGGTGACCGGGCGCATCCACACGAGCTTCAATCAGACCGGGGCGGCCACGGGACGGTTGTCGTCCTCGGACCCGAACCTGCAGAACATCCCCGTGCGCACGCCGCGCGGCGAGGCCATTCGCCGTGCCTTCGTCGCCCCGCCCGGCGCGATGCTGGTCACGGCCGACTATTCCCAGATCGAGCTGCGCCTCCTGGCCCATCTGTCGGGCGACCCGGCGTTCGTCGCGGCCTTCGAGCAGGGCGGGGACATTCACCGCCAAACGGCGGCGATCATCTTCGGCGTGGCGCACGATCACGTCACTGCGGAAATGCGCGCGCGCGCCAAGACGATCAACTTCGCCACGATCTATGGCCAGGGGCCGTTCGCACTGTCCCGCCAGCTCGGCATCACCCAGGATGACGCGAAGCGGTTCATCGAGCAGTACTTCACGCGCTTCGCCGGTGTCCGGGCCTGGCTCGATGGCACCGTGGCCCAGGCTCGGGAGAAGGGGTATGTCGAGACACTGTTCGGAAGGCGGCGCTATGTCCCGGAGCTCAAGGACCGCAACTACAACATCCGTGCGTTCGGGGAGCGGACCGCGACGAACTCCCCGCTTCAGGGATCGGCGGCTGACTTGATCAAGATCGCGATGATCCGCATCGCACGGGCCCTGAAGGAGCGGGGACTTGTGTCTCGCATGATCCTGCAAGTCCATGACGAGCTTGTATTTGAGGTGCCACACGGGGAGGAGGAAGCTGCCACAGAGCTGGTAAAACGCCATATGGAGGGCGCCGCCGAGCTGCGGGTCCCCCTGGTCGTAAGTGTCGGCATGGGAATGAATTGGGTCGACGCCAAAGGGTAAGCATGGCTCTTGCAGGAACGCCCCTTGGCGCTCACTATATGTGGCACCGAGCCAGGGACTTACGGGCTCGGGGCCCGTTGGCGCCTGGAGGATCGGAAGCGATGTCTCGAAACGGCTTCACCCTGATCGAGCTGCTCATCGTGGTGGTGATCATCGGGCTGTTGGCGACCATCGCCATCCCGAAGTTCTCCAACACGAAGGAGAAGGCTTACGTCGGCGCGATGAAGTCCGATCTTCGGAACCTCGCGACTGCGGAGGAAGCCTTCTTTTACGACAGTGCGAAATACACGACCAACTTCGCGCTGATGAACAACTTCAAGCCGTCGGCGGGCGTGACCATGTCCCTCAACGCCACGGCGTCGGGGTGGTCGGCGTCGACCACGAGCGCCTTCGCGCCGGCCCGGCAATGCGCCCTGTTTTCGGGGAACGCGGCGCCACTGTCTCCGGCGACGGTGGAGGGCCGCATTACCTGTCAGTAGACCCGCCGTACCGTGAATTCACGCGCCGCCGCGAGGGGATGTGCTTCGCCCTCGACGGCGGCGTGTGGCTTCATCGCCACACGCTGCGCGGCGAGCCGATGGTGCACCTCGTGAGCGCTGACCAGCAACGGCTGCTCGCGCTCGGCCCGGCGCTCGGGCTCGAGCCGGAGTGGCTGCAATACAAGCCGCTGAAAGATCCCAGGACAGGAGTCAGGGTGGCGGCATGGCATTGGGACGTGTGGGGAGCACGGCTGAGGCAGTTGGAGGCAGGACAGGCAACACCTAGACGCACAGACGCGGTAGACTAGACGCACAGACGCAGCAGACGCGCAGAGGAGAACAGAACGCAGTGAATGGGACTACCTGTTCACTCTCACTGTTCACCCCTGTGCGTCTGTGCGTCTAGGTGTTGCCTTCCTGCATCCTAGTCGCTGTTCTCTCTCTCCAGTTTGGGCGCCCTCACCCCCGGCCACCAGTTCCACCTTCCCGCAATGTGCATGATCGCCGGGACCAGGACCATCCGAATCAAGGTCGCGTCGAGCAGGACGGCGGCGGCGAGACCGAAGCCGATGAGCTGGACCGCGAGCACGCGCGTAAACGCGAACGTGCCGAACACCAGAATCATGATGAGGGCGGCGCTCGTGATCGTGGACGCCGTGGCCGACAGACCCTCCATCGTGGCGTGGTCGTTCCGACCGGTCTTGTCGAAGACTTCTTTGACCCGCGTCAACAGAAACACCTCGTAATCCATGGACAGGCCGAACACGATGGCGAACACCAGCACCGGCACGACGGCCCAGATCGCCTGCGTCGGCCCCTCGAGCCCGAACACGCGACCGCCATAGCCGTGCTGAAAGACGAGCACGGTGAGGCCGAATGCCCCGCCCACCGATAAGAGGTTCAGGAGGACGGCTTTGATCGGAACGAGCAGCGAGCGGAATGCGGCGAACAGCATGATGGCGGTGATGCCGAGGACCAGGGCGACCGTGTCCGGAAAGCGTTTCATGAGCGCTTGCTGAGTATCCACGTTCGACGCGGCGAAGCCGGCGATCAGGATCTCCGCCCCGGCGAGGCCCCGGACGTCGCGGGCCACCAGGGCCCGCACCCGTCGCACCACGTCCATCAGCCCCGTGAGGGAGACGGTGTCCCCCGGAATCACGTCGAGGAGCGTGACGCGATTGTCGGCGCTCAGATACGCGTCGAAGAACCTCGGATTCTTGGCGCGCACCGCGGCCGGATCGCTGTAGTAGATGGCGAGCTGCAGCGTCGACATTCTCGATTTGATGCTCGCGACGCCTCGGACCTCGCGCACGCGCGGGTCCTGCCGGATCGAGTCAGTCAGGGCTTTGAGTCCCGGGAGGCGGCGGGCGGAGAGCGCCGATTCTCCTTCCGGAAGCTGTACCACGACACGCACGGGTTGGATCACGCCGCTGGCGCCCATCTCGCGCAGCGCCTGGAGACCCTGGCCCGACTCGGACTCCGGCGGAAACCAATTGGTGGCGGGAAGACCCAGGCGGATCTGGCTGAGTGGGAAGGTGAGCAGCGCGATCGCCGCGCCCCCGACCGCGACCGCGCGCCACGGCCGATGGCCCAACCACCGTGCCCAGCGCTCCCAGCCGGTCGGCGCGTGAAATCGCGCGAGCGGACGGGCGAGCCACTTGGGGCGGTCGATGTTGCGTCCCAGGATGGCGAGGACGGCCGGAAGGAACGTGGTGGCGAGGAGGACGGCGACGCCGACCACCAACAGCCCCCCCACGCCCACGGAGCGCGTGTCCGAGAGCGGTGTCGTGACCAGCGCCGCGAACCCGACGACCACCGTCAGTCCCGATGTGACGACCGCCGACCCTGCGGTCTCGACCGTCCGGATGGCGGCGTCCGCCGGCGAGAGACCGCGGTTCAGCTCCTCGCGGAACCGGGTGACGATGAGCAGCGAGTAGTCGATGCCCACGCCCAGCCCCACCATGGTGGTGATGTTCAGCACGAACACGGACATGGGCGTATACCGTGCCGCGATGGCGACCAGGCCGAGCGCGATGGTGATCGCGAGGACGCCCACCAGGACCGGCAGCGACGCGGCGACCAGGGCGCCGAACGCGACGATCAGCACCGCCAACGTGAGGGGCAGGGCGCGTTGCTCGCCCCGCTCGGTGTCCTCCGCGCTGATGGTGCGCACGTCGTGGTCCAGCGCGGGAAATCCGGTCACCATCACCGCGAACCCTTCCGAGCCGGGGACTCGTGTCAGCGCGTCCCGGATCGACGCGCGCAGGTCGGGGACGAAACTGGCGCTCAAGTCGCTGGTGGACTCTCGGGTGAGCGCCGCAATGAGGAACGTCGTGCGGCGGTCTTGACTGACGAAGCTCGACTCCCCGATCGAGCGGGCCGAGATCACCTCTTCCACGTAGGGGCGGCGTTCGACCACGGCTTTGAGCGTGTCGAGCACGGCTTCGAACCGGGCGTTGGTCCAGCGGACCTGGCCATGGACGACGATCGCCACGTAGTCGGCGAACGGCGTCGGAAACGCCTGCTTGAGGAGCTCGGTCGCGCGGCTCGATTCCGTGGCCTCGGCCCCGGAGCCCCGGAGCGCGAGCACCTGTTGGACGTGGCAGGCCCGCGGCCCGAACAGCAGCGCGAGGGCCGCCCATGCCACGATGGCCCACCCACGCCGGCGAATGATGGGTGCCGCGGGTAACGCGAACACTTACGTGCCAAGCATAAGCAGGCCACAATCATAGAGACGCCAGCAGGCCAAAGCTAGCGGCGCGACGCCGTCCGTTCGCATATTGCGCGCATGTTCGAGCGTCGCATGTTCATTCTCGTCGCCGCGCTGGTTGTCTTGCTCGCGTCGGCCGCACTGTGGAATGCCTTCGTGCGACCGCCCGCGCGGGCGTCGGCCGGCGCGACCCCCGATACCGCGCCCGTGCAGACCGTGGTGCGCACGGCGGGCTCGGCGATCGACTCGGCGCGGGACACGGCCCACGCGGCCGCGGCACCCACACCTCCGCCAACGGTCGTGCCCCCGGTCGGCGCCGGAGGCCCGAGTTACATCGTGCTCCTCGCTCGCTCCGAGATCCGCCGCCGGATCCGCGCCAGTGCCGGAAGCACGTATCTGAACGACAATTTGACGCAGAACGCGGATTCGATCCTGCACCGCTGGGACGGCCGCGTGTCGACGCCCGTGCGCGTGTTTTTTCCTCCCACCACCGTCGCCAACTTCCAGCCCAGCTTCCTCGACGCCGTGCGCAGCGCCTTCCAGCGCTGGCAGGAGGTCGTGCCGGTACGGTTCAACCTCGACGCCGACTCCAGCTCCGCCGAAGTGCGGGTGCAGTGGCGCATCCAGTTCGAAGGAGAGCGCTCGGGGCAGACGGATGTGCAATGGGACGAGGATGGACGCCTGACCGGCGGCGTTGTCACCCTCGCCACCTTCGATGCCAAGGGGCAACCGTTCGCACCCGACGACGTCCGGGTGCTGGCACTGCACGAGATCGGGCACCTGATCGGCCTCGACCACTCGCCCGATCCGGGCGACATCATGTACGCCCAGCCCAAGGTGCGTGAGCTCTCGCCCCGCGACGTCCGCACGGCCGCGCTCCTCTACGACCTCGCCCCGGGCCCGCTTCGCGTCGGCGGCTGAGCCCGGGGGCGTCGCGCTATATTGAGGAAAGGCCGCAGTCGGCGGATTCCATGGCGCAGCGCAGCATCATCTCGTTCCTCACCCACGAAGCTCCCCTCCCCCGGGACGGCGGGGCGGCGACCCTCGCCCAGGCGCTGGACGCCCGGGTCCGCGAGGGGGAGCTGATCGAGCGGCTTCCCGACCACGCGGTGCGCTGCTTCGCGTGCGGGCACCGTTGCCTCGTCAAGCCCGGGCGCCGGGGGATCTGCAAGGTCCGCTTCAACAAGGACGGGACGCTGTACGTCCCCGCCGGCTACGTCGCCGCCCTGCAGTGCGATCCGACCGAGAAGAAGCCGTTCTTCCACGCCCTCCCCGGCTCCGACACACTCACCTTCGGTATGCTGGGATGCGATTTCCACTGTGGGTATTGCCAGAACTGGCTCACGAGCCAGGCGCTGCGCGACGACGCCGCCGGCGTAGTCCCGACGGACGTCACCCCGGACGACCTGGTTCGGCTCGCGCTGCGACAGGGAGCGAAGCTCGTCGGGTCGTCCTACAACGAGCCGCTCATCACCGCCGAGTGGGCGCTCGACGTGTTCAAGGTGGCGCGCGGCCATGGCTTGAAGACCGCGTTTATTTCGAACGGCAATGCGACGCCCGAGGTGCTCGATTTCATCCGCCCCTGGACCGACTGTTACAAGATCGACTTCAAGGCGATGGAGGATCGCCGCTACCGGGAGCTGGGCGGCGTGCTCCAGCACGTGCTCGATGCGATCCGGATGGTGTACGAGCGCGGATTCTGGCTCGAGCTGGTGACCCTCGTGGTCCCGGGATTCAACGATGACGACGCCCAGCTGCGCCGCGCCGCCGATTACATCGCGTCGGTGAGCCCGGAGATCCCGTGGCACGTCACCGCGTTCCACAAGGACTACCGGATGACCGACCCCGACAACACGTCGGCCGAGACGCTGGTGCGGGCGTGCGAGATCGGGGCGGCGGCCGGCCTCAAGTTCGTCTACGCGGGCAATCTCCCCGGCCGGGTCGGGCGCTGGGAGCATACGTGGTGCCCGGACTGCGGCGAGTTGCTGATCGAGCGCTACGGATATGTGATCCAGCAACAGCGGATCGGCGCCCCGGGGGCCTGCCCGGAGTGCGGTCGCCGGATCCCGGGTGTGTGGTGCTAGCGTTGCTGCTGGTCGCGCAGACGGCGAGCGCGTCCGGGCCTGCCGCCTTTTCCGCCGCCCGCTTCGACCCCCTCGTTCGGGACGGCATTCGCCAAGGTGCGTATCCGGGCGCGGCGCTGGTCGTCGGGCGGCGCGACACGATCTTGTTCGCCCGAGGCTACGGGCACCTCACGTGGTCGGCGTCGAGCCCGGCCGTCGATCCCGACAGCACGATCTACGATCTGGCGTCGCTTACCAAAGTCATCGCGACCACGACGTCGCTGATGCTGCTCGTGGAGCGGGGCCAGGTGCGCCTCGATGAACCTGCCTCGGCGTACATCGCGGAGCTCAAAGGGTCGGCGACCGCGGGGATCACCGTGCGCCAGCTCCTCACGCACACGTCCGGGCTCCGGGCCGACATCCCGGACCCGGAGCTCAAAGCAATTCCCGACAGTGCGGCGCTCATGACGCGCGTCCTGCGCGAGACCCCCCGCGTCCCGCCCGGCACCCGCGTCATCTACAGCGATCTGAACGCGATCCTGCTCGGCGAAGTCGTGCGGCGCGTGGCGGGCGAGCCGCTGGACGCCTTCGCGACGCGGGAAGTGTTCGTGCCCTTGGGCCTTCACCAAACGATGTTCCGGCCGCCGTCACGGCTGCGCACCCGCATCGCACCGACCGGGCTGTGGCGCGGGCATCCCGTCGCCGGCACCGTGAATGACGGAAGCGCGTTCAAACTCCGAGGCGTGTCGGGCAACGCCGGGTTGTTCTCCACGGCGTCGGACGTGGCACGATTCGCCCAGTTCATGCTCCGCGGCGGGACGAGTCGCGACGGCTCCCGCCTCCTCGGTGAGGAGACGCTGCGTCTGTTCACGTCCAAGGCGACGACGTTCACAGCCGGGACCGAAGCCCGGGCCCTGGGGTGGCAGGCGGTCCCGACCGGGGAGAGCGTCTCGAGCGCGGGAACGCTGTTCGGCCCGAGGAGCTACGGCCACACCGGCTGGACGGGAACGTCGCTTTGGATCGACCCCGATCGCGACCTGTTCGTGGTGCTGCTCACCAACCGCGCGTACGCGCCGCGCGCCCGCCGCCCGTTCACGCTCCTGAAACAGGTGCGCGGCGGCGTCGCCGACGCGGCGGCGCGGGCGTCCGATGCGCGCTGACCGGACTCGCCCGACGCTCATCTACGATGGCGAGTGCGGCTTCTGCCGACGCTCGGTCGACTGGGTCCAGCGCTGGGACCGGGAACATCGCATCGCGCTGGTCCCGTTCCAGGATCGGGCTCGCGTGGCGGCGTTCAACATCCCGCTTCCGGCTCTGGCGGCGGCGATGCATCTCGTGCTCCCCCCCCCCGACGGCCGGGTCCTCTCCGGCGCGGACGCGGTCCCGGAGCTCCTGCAACGGCTGCCCGGAAAGGGCTGGTTGGCCTGGGGCTTCCGCATCCCGGGCGTGCGGCCCATCGCGCGGCGTGTGTACGCCTGGATCGCGCGGCGACGGCACTGCCTGGTGCGGGGCTCAGGCGTCGGCTAGGTTCCGAAACAGGATGGCGGAGAGGAGTCGGTGATGACGGCACCCGTGGCGCTCAATCCAGAGGCGGCGCGCAACGCGCTCCGGCAGGTCAAGGATCCGGAGCTCGACATGAACATCATCGACCTCGGCCTCGTGTACGACGTCGAGATCGCCGACGGCGAGGTGCGCGTGAAAATGACCCTCACGTCGCCCGGCTGCCCCGCGGGTCCGATGATCACGAACGACGCCTACCGCGTGCTGCGCGGGCTCGAAGGCGTGAAGGACGTCGACATCGAGATCGTGTGGGAGCCGTATTGGACGCCCGAGCGGATGGATCCCAAAGTGCGGGCGTTGATGGGACTGTAGGGGCTGTAGCCGATCCCTCCTAATGGCAGGCCCCCGTCCCCGAGTCGCGGTACGTGCCGCCCGCGATCGGGATGAACTCCCACGAGTACGAGGCGGCATCGAGCGTCAGCTTGAGCACGCCCCACGTGTCGGTATTGTAGGCTTCCGTATTCGCGATCGGCGTGGAGAAGCTGTAGTGGCTTCGCCCGCCCGTCCCGGCCACGAACTCCCGCATTCCTCGGACGGGATCCGGCGCGCCGCTCGGCGTCTGCGGCGCGAACCGCTGGTAGTTGTGGTCGTGACCCACCACTACGACATCGGCGTTGTAGTCGTAGAGCGCCTGCCACAGCGGCTGCGACTCGGTCGAGCTCCCGTGACTCCCGGAGCTGAAGCGCGGATGGTGCCAATAGGCCAGGACGCAGGTCTTTGTGGTGGCCGCCAGATCGGCGCGCAGCCACAGCTCCTGGGCGGACCCGGCGCTCATGTCGATGTTCGAGTTTAGCGAGATGAGGTGCCAGTCGCCCAGGTCGTAGCTGTAGTACCCGCGCCCTGACGGGCCGGCGTTCGCGCCGAAGTAGGCGTAGTAGGGCGCCGCGTCACTGGTGTTGTACTCGTGGTTTCCGGGCGCTGGGCGCGTCCGCGCCTTGTGCCGGCCCCACGTCGGATCGTAGCAGTTTGCGTACTCCGAAGCCGTGCCGCTCGAGTACGCGTTGTCTCCGGCGGTGAACACCGTCCCCGGGATCGCATCGAGCAGCGCCGCCGTCGCCTCGGCCCCGCTCGAGCCGCAGTCGGCGATGTCACCTGCCCCCACCAGCACCTCGCCCCTGCCCGGCGGCCGCGCGGTCACCGTCACCTCCGCCGTCCCCCGCTGTCCTTCACTCGTGGCCGTGATCGTCGCTGCGCCCGAGGCCCTTCCTGTCACGAGTCCGCTCCCGTTGACGATCGCGACCGCCGTGGCGCTGCTCGACCAGGTGACCGTCCGGCCCGTGAGCGGACTCCCGTTCGCGTCCTTGGGCGTCGCCGTCAGCTGAACAGTTTGGTCCACCTCGACCGTGGCCGTGGGCGGGCTCACGGTCACGGACGCCACTGGCACCGAGGGGATCTCGGTCACGCTAATGTAGGAGACGCCGCTCTTCCCCTCGCTCGTCGCCGTGATCGTCGCCGAGCCCGGGGTCTTCCCCGTCGCGAGCCCGTTGACGTCCACGCTCACGATGGCGGGGTTGTCGCTCGTCCAGGTGACGGGGCGGTCGGGCAGGGGCGCGTCGGTCGAGTCCTGCGGGGTCGCCGTGAGCTGGACCGTCTGCCCCACCGGCACCGTCGCCGTCGGCGGCGTGACCTCCACCGTCGCCACTCGGGCGCCGGGGGTGGCCTGCTCGAGGTGACGCTCGCATGCGAAGACGATCACGCACACGAGGACGGCGGGGCCCGTGCGCCGCGCCGCGCTCATCCGTGGTGCGGAGTTGGACGACGGCATAGGAGACTCTACCCCACTCGCATCCTACGGACGCCCGGTCGCGCCGCCGGCCTCCGTTGCGTTCTCGCCTCATTTCGGCCTGGGTGCCTAACCAAGCGCCGCGAGGAGCGCATCGCCGAACGCCTCGATTTGCCAGCGCCGGAGCTCCCCGATACGGGACAGCCCGGCGCGATCGTTTGGGGGCGGTTGGGCGCGGGCGACGGCTTCGAGGGTCGAGCGCCCGCAGAGCACCCCGGGATCGAGCCCCAGGTCCGCCGCGGCACGATTGCGGGCAGCCTTGAGCCGCTCGACCCGCGCCTCGAGCGCCGGATCGCGCGCCTGGCGGGGGACGCGCTCCACGCGGGGCAGCTCGGTCTCCGGGAGCGCGACGGCGCGGCGCACACCATCGAGCAAGGCGGGGCCGTACCGTGCAGCCAGGCTGGCCGGAAGTGCGGCGATCCCGCTCAGCTCAGGAGGTGCACCAGGCAGGGCCTTGGCCACGGCGAGGAGGGCATCGTTCCCGATGATGCGGAACGTGGCCCGATCCTGCTCGGCGGCCAGGGCCTCGCGCCACAGGTACAGCTCCCGCAGCGCCGCCAGTTGTCGGGGTGTGAGCGCCTTGGCCCCTTTCACGCGCAAGAACGCGTCCGGTCCTCCGGCCCCTCCTCCACCGGCTCCGTCGGGCGCCCCCCCTCCCCCGCCCGTCCAACGGAGGTCTTCGAGCCGCGTGAATTCCTCCTCCGCCCATATCAGCCGGCCGAGCGCGATGAGCCTGGCGCGCAGCTGCTCGCGCAGCGCCGGTAGGTGCGCGGTATCGGCCGCCGCATAGGCGAGCATCGCGGGGGGGAGCGGGCGGCGCGACCAGTCGGCCTTCTGGTGCTCCTTGGCGAGCTTCACGCCGGCGTACTTTTCCAGGAGCGCGGCGAGGCCGACCGCCGGCTCGCCGGCGAGCTGGGCCGCGATGCGCGTGTCAAACAGCCGCCGCGCCCGGAATCCGTAGTCACGGTCGAGAATTCGCAGGTCGTAGTCCGCGTCGTGGAAGATCTTCTCGACTTTCGCATCGGCGAGCAGCTGGCCGACGGGCGAGAGGTCCGCCACCGCCAGGGGGTCGATGATCTCGGTTCGAGACGGGCTCGACAGCTGGATCAGGAAGATCCGGTCGCGGTAGCGGTGGAAGCTCGCCGCCTCGGTATCGGCGGCGACGAGCGGCTCCCGCGAGAGCGCCGCGATCGCTTCGGCCAGCGCTTCGGGCGTGCGGATGTAGCTCACTCTTCCTTGCTGAGCGCTTCCAGGCCGGCGGCGATCTCCTCGAGCGCCTTGGCGAGCGTCTTGTAGAATTCAGCGTCCGGCGGCTGGGGGGCGCCGCCCAGCGGATCGCCCACGCACTTGCGGGCGGCGCGCGCGGCGTGACGGATGTAGTCGGTGGCAACCCGCATCGGCGTCCTCGGGATCGGGGTTTCGGGTGTCGGATCCGGCACAGCTGATTGAAAAGATACGTGCGACGCTGGCGCCTTGTAGCCTGGGTGACTGGCCTACGCCGCTCGAGCCGGCTCCTGGGCTCGCCAGCGCCATCGGCGTGGCCGAGCTCGCCCTGAAGCGGGAGGATCGCGCGTCCGCGTCCTGTGGGGGGAACAAGGTGCGCGGGCTCGAGTTCTTGTTTGCGGGCGCGCCGCCCGACACGGTATTCGTCACCCTGGGCGGCACCGGCTCGACTCACTGCCTCGCGACCGCCGTGCACGCCGCCGCCGTCGGCGGCCGCGCGGTGCTGGCGCAGTTCCCGCAGCACGACACTCCCGCGAGCCGCGCCGTGGCCGCCGCCTGCCGGGCGCAGGCGGCGCTCGTCGTTCGCGCTCGGGTGAGGGGATCGCTGCCGCTCGCGGTGCTCGCCGCGTGGCGTCGCGCAGGTGCACTCGGCCCGCGTCGCTGGATTCCGGGCGGGGGCGCGCATCCCCGCGCGGTGGTGGGCCAGCTGCTCGGGGGGTTGGAGCTCGCCTCGCAGGTCGCCGCGCCGCCGGACGCGATCGTTCTCCCGCTCGGTACCGGCGGGACGGCGGCGGGCCTCGCCCTCGCCGTCGCCGCGCTGGGCTGGCCGACCCGGATCGTGGGCGTCCGCGTCGCGCCGATCTTCGTCGCCAACCGCTGGCGGACGACGTGGCTCGCGTACGCCGCACGGCGGCTCCTCGCGCGTCACGACATCCGCATCCCGCTTCCCGCATCCCGCATCCCGCTGGTCGTAGTGGACGGGTTGGGGCCGGGCTACGGCCACCCAACACCGGAGGGCGAGGCCGCCGGCCGGCTTGCGTTGCAGCATGGCCTCGTCTTGGATGCCACCTACGGCGCTAAAGCCTTCGCCTTTCTCATGCGTCGTGCAACGCGCAACGTGCAACGCGTGGTTTTTTGGCATACGTTTGCGGTGCCTGTTCCGCAGCCGGAGCCCGCACCGTGACGCCCTTCGGGCTGGTCGAGCTGACCGTGTACCCATACGAATGCGACGCGTTCGGTCACTTGAACCAGGCGGCGCTCCTCACGTTGCTCGAGCGCGCCCGATGGGACGCACTCGCTCGTGGTCCGGGGATGGACCTGTTCGACCGGAACGGCGTGTGGCCCGCGGTGCGCAAGGCGACGATCGAATACCGAGCGCCGGCGTTCGCGCGCGATGTCCTGCGCGTGGAGACGACGGTCGTGGGGCGCGGCACCACCAGCCTGACCCTGCGCCACGTGGTGCGGCGGGTCTCGGACGATGCCGCGGTGGCGGAGGCCGAGATGGTCTTCGTGTGCATCGATCGATTGGGTCGCGCCACGCCGATTCCGGACGAGATCGCCCGATTTCTCGGACCTCGCCCGTCGGCCGGGGGCGGGGGCGGGGGCGGGGGCGGGCATCAGCCGATCCGGGTGTCGGTGGGCGACGTCGAGCTCGCCGTCGATGTGCGCGGCGACGGCGTGCCGGTGCTGTTCGTGCATGGCTTCCCGTTCGATCGCACGGTGTGGCGGCACCAGCTCGCCACGCTGTCTCGGGTTCGGCGCATCGCGCCGGACTTGCGCGGAGTGGGCGGCTCGGGGACGCCATCCGCGGCGGACGGGTATTCCCTGGCGCGGTACGCCGACGACCTCGTGGCCGTGCTCGACGCCCTCGGAGTGCGGGAGGCCGTGCTGTGCGGGCTCTCGATGGGTGGCTACGTCATCTTCGAGCTGTTGCGTCGACATCCAGGACGGGTGAAAGCGATGATCCTTGCCGATACCAAGCCTCAGGCGGACTCGGTCGAGGCGAAGCGGGGGCGCGAGGAGCTCACTCGAGTGGCGGAGCAGGAGGGCCAGGACGCCGTGATCGAGCAGCTGCTCCCTCGGCTACTCGCGCCGGCCACGCAGGCCACCCAGCCCGAGGTGGTCGGACAGGTGCGAGAGATGGCGCGCCGTTGGTCGGTGCCCGGACTCGTCGGGGCGTTGCGGACGTTGCGCGACCGACCCGACTCCACCGAGACCCTCCGGGGTGTGCGCGTGCCGACGCTCGTGCTGGTGGGGAGCGACGACGAGATCGCGCCCCCCGATACGGCGCGCGCCATGGCGCAGCTCATCCCCGGCGCCCAGTGTCACGTCGTGCCCGCGGCAGGACACATGGCCCCCCTCGAACAGCCCCTGGCGACCGGCCGGTTGCTGGCCGACTTTCTGAGGGTGCTTCCCTCCTGAAGCGAGAACCCCGGGGTGACGACCCCGGGGCTTCCGTTATGATCCCTTGCGCTGCGGCTTGCCGGGCGGGCTCGCGCTCTGGAACACGTCCCGATTCTTGGCGATATACGACTTCCACTGCGGGGGCGTGTCTTCCTCCGGGAAAATCGCAGTGACGGGGCACTCCGGCTCGCAGGCGCCGCAATCGATGCATTCGTCCGGGTGGATATACAGTTGATCCTCACCCTCGTAGATGCAGTCCACGGGGCAGACATCCACGCACGACCGATCCTTCACATTGATGCAGGGCTCTGCGATGATGTACGGCATTCAGGCTCCAGGCATCCCGCGTCGCTCAGGCGCCACCAGACTCGCGCCGAATCGCAAACATAGAAGGGGCCCCACGCCCATTCAAGGCCTGGTGGCCGGCACCGCGATCCGGGTCATGAGCGACAGGATGCCCACGAGGAACGCATACTGGAGCAGTGCGGTGTCATCCGGTTCATCTGCCGCGCGACCAAAGCCGAGCGTCGCTGCGGCGGCGACGCCGAGCAGCACCAGCAGTCCCTCGGAGGTCGCGAACCACATCACCGCGATGACGGCTACAGCGATCCAGCGTTGTCGACGGGTCAGGGCCCGGAAGCCGCGCGCGCCGTCGAGCTGCCACACCGGGACCAGATTGAAGAGGTTGACCCAGGCGCCGAAGTGCGCGATGGCGCCCCACACCGCGACATTGGTGATGCGATAGATCGCGTAGACCGCAAGCGCGGCAACCAGCCCCCAGAGTGGACCGGCTAGCCCGACCCGCGCGTCCTCCCGCGCATCGGTCGGGTACTGCTTCAGCCGGATCACGGCGCCGATCCCGGGAATGAACATGGGTGCCGTGGCTTTGATGCCGTAGCGTTGCAGCGCCTGCACGTGCCCCATTTCGTGGATATAGATGGAAAGGACGATGCCGAACGCGAACTTCCAGCCCCAGATCGTCCAGTACACGCCCGCCGAGAGGAGCATACTGAAGAGCGTCCCACCCTTCGTCAGGCCGAACAGCAGCAGCTTGGCTTTCGTGAGTACGAACGTCAGCGCGAACTTGAGCTTGAAGAGGAGAGCGCCGAGTGCACCGAGGCCGGTCGCCCCCTTGGCCCAGGGCGAGGGGTGTTTCGTCCCGCTCCGCCGGCTATCCAAGGCGCGGCTGAGGTCGAGAATGTGGGCAGAGACGACCTTGTGCTGCGTCGAGTCGGGCGGGAGGAGATCGAGCGCTTGCCGCCACGCGGCCAGGGCGGCGCTCACGTCGCCGGCCTGAATGGCCCGCGCTGCCTCCGCGGCGAGGCGATTGAGGTCGTCGGAATGGACCAGGCTCTGGCAGGATGGGCAGGCCAGCAGGACGGGTGCGATCTGTGTGCCGCAGTGCGGGCAGCCGCGCGGCGCCCGCCCCTGGACGTCGGCGACCATCGGCGATGAACTAGGCCGCCGGGCGAGCCGCGGCCTGGTACGGTCCGGTGACCTGGAACGCGACACCCCGGTTGAGCTTCCACGCCTCATACAGCGCGAAGCCGGCGATCAGCAGGTGGATCGGACTCGTAATGCCGATCATGATGGGGGCCGCGTACGCGAGCACGACGATCAGCCCGAGAGCGACGGCGACCGCGAGCGGTCGCGGCAGATGCGAAGTCCTCGGCGTCTCGGCGGCGGCGGCGTTGAGCCCAGGGGCCACTGCGGCCGGCGAGCCGGCCGCCGCCTGAGCCGAGTCTCCCCGCGCTCGCCACTGCTTCTTCAATTCGCGGGCAATGAGCGTCGAGTCAGTCACCACGACGGCCGTGTACGTCAGGAACATGGCGAGCAGCTGGTAGCGCCGGCCCCCGCGGCCGTTCGAACCCGTGCGCACTGCTCCGCCCACGAGGACGCCGACGACGATCGCCACGAGGCCGAATTCGTACCCGGTCAGCGCCGCGATGCCGAAATAGATCCCCGCTCCTAACACGGCAGCGCCCAATCCGAGTCCCAGCGCCTTCGCAAACCGCCCGCCCGAAGAACCGCGGTTCCATCCTGCCATGATCCGATTGCGGCACCGCTGGCACGTAACCTTGCCGTTGACCTCGTAATACGAGGTGGTAACCGGCTGGCCACACCCCCCGCAGGTGAGGCTGGACGCAGCGGCGTCGCGCTCGGCGCGCTCGAACTGGAGACTCCCGACGGGAGCGCCAGCTGATGGTTGAGTCACAAATGCCTCCTGGAAACCGGTATGGGGCGGGCGCGGCCCCTATCTTGGAAGCGCACGGGGCGGGTTGCAGTGAGAAACGACCCGGGGGTGGGAAGGCCTTGCCGGTAATGGACTTTGTCCCAGTTCAGATACCATCCGGTATCCAAACTTGGCTTTTTGTGGTATTGGGTTGGCGGATGCGGTTTCAATGGGTATCATAGATTCCCATGGGTATCGTCCGTCAGAGGCGGAAGGCAGAGACCAAAGCCCTGCTCCTTGAGGCGGGGCTGACCGTCGTCGCGGAGCGCGGCATTGAGTTCGCAACGCTCGATGAGGTCGCTCAGACGGCGGGGTTCACCAAGGGTGCCGTCTACCGGCAGTTCCCCTCGAAGGGCGCGTTTCTCCTCGCGGTGTTCGAGCAGTACGCCGCTGTGGCGCGGGCCGGGGCCGGAGCGCGCCAGGCATCATGGTTCATCCCTCTCACCCTGCAATTCGCCGCCCACGCCATGCGCGATCCGTTGCTCCGGCGGCGCTTCGCCATCGTGCTGGCGGAGGCTCCTGACGGCGGCACGTCCGACGGGCAGCTGCTCAAGGCGCTCGGGCGCGTGCTGCCGCCCGCCGGACCTTCCCCGGTCCAGGCGCCGTAAACAGCCGGCCGTGGCTCCCGTGGGCTATCTCGCTGGGCTCGTCATCCTGCTCGTCCCGTACTGAGCCCGCTCGGTTTTTGAGCGAGGCGATGGTGCGCGAGCTGATGGAGCAGGTCGATGCGGGGAAGTGGCGGCTCGACGATCGCGCCGGCGTGTTCCGGCCCACGTTCACGAGTGCGTGGGTCATGACGTGGCAGGGGCTGCCACAGCGGCTCTATTGTTGGTGGGACTAGTGAGTCGCGAGGGGGAGACCTGATGGAAGGGCTCGCAGTCTTGGGCGCGGCCTTCGTTCTCATTGTGGTGTCATACCTCGGCCTGTCGGCGGTGCTGCGCCGCATTCCGGTGACGTCGCCGCGGCTCCCGACTGGCCCGATCCCGGACTCGTGGTACGGAGTGGTGGAGCACGACGTCCCGCTCGCACGATGGTTGAGCGCGGAAGAGCGGGAGCGCCTGCTACGTCTGGTGCAGGTATTTCTGACCGAGAAGCACTTCGAGGGATGCGGGGGACTCACCGTGACCGAGGAGATGAAAATCAGGATCGCGGCGGAGGCGTGCCTGTTGGTGCTCAATCTCGAGGGTCCGTGCTATCCGACGCTCCGGACGGTGCTCGTGTATCCTCATGGATTCGTTCCGAAGTTTGCCGGGTCTCCCGGAACGGGTGAGATCGCGCGGTCCCCCGTGCCGCTGATCGGCGAATCGTGGGGCGACGGCGTCGTCGTGATCTCGTGGGACGACGCAGTCCGCGGGGCGCGCAATCCCGTGGACGGGGACAACGTCGTGCTGCACGAGTTCGCGCACCAGCTGGATGCGGAAGACGGCGCCGCGGACGGCGCGCCGATCCTGCCGCCGGGCGCCCTGCGCACGTGGGGGGGCGTGCTCTCGGAGGAGTACGAGCGGTTGCGCCGGGACGCCGCCGATGATCGGCGGTCCGCGCTGGACGACTATGGGGCGACGAACAAGGCCGAGTTCTTCGCCGTCGCGACGGAGGCGTTCTTCGAGAAGCCGGTCCAGCTCGAGCGCGAGCATCCGGCGCTGTACACGCAGCTGCGGCAGTTCTACCGCCAGGATCCAGCGCGGCGAGCCGCTCCGTGACATCGACGCCCCGCCGGCTGATCGATGTGAGCCATACGATCGAGCACGGGATGGTCACCTATCCCGGCCTCCCCGTGCCCGTGGTCAGCGACTGGCTGCCGCGCGATGCGTCCCAGGCCCGCTACGCCCCGGGCACGACCTTCCAGATAGGGAAGATCGAGCTCCTGGCCAACACCGGCACCTACATCGATGCGCCGTTTCATCGGTACGACGGCGGTAAGGACGTTGCCGACTATCCGTTGCAAGCCGTGGCGAACCTCGAGGGCGTCGTGGTCCGGGCAATGGGGCGCGCCGGCCGGGCGCTCGACTCGGAGGTATTCCGGGGGTGGGAACTGAAAGGGAAGGCGGTGCTCGTGCACACCGGGTGGGACGTCCACTGGCGGACCGAGCGGTATGGCACCGGCCATCCGTTCCTGACGCGCGGCGCGGCGGAGCATCTCGTCGCCGCCGGCGCGGCACTCGTGGGGATCGACTCGCTCAACATCGACGACGCGGCCGACGGCGCGCGCCCCGTGCACTCGATCCTGCTCGCGGCGGGGATCCCCATCGTGGAGCACTTGTGCAGCTTGGACGAGCTGCCGAACGCGGGATTCCGGTTCTACGCCGTTCCCCCGCGAGTGAAGGGAATGGGGAGCTTCCCGGTGCGGGCGTTTGCCGTCCTGGAGGAGTGACAGTAAGCGTACAGCATCCCGACACGCGTGCTGACAAGACCAGAGGGCCCGGCGCTTTGCCGGGCCCTCAACTGTTACCAATACACGATTCCGAGGCTACGGGAAGTTCGGGTTGTTTTGCTTCTCCACGTCCGGCAGGGGCAGGCACAACTGCGATCCGTACACCCCACCGCCCGCGTACGGAGTTCCTGCCGCCGGACCCGGCGTCTTGCCGAACCGGACGAGGTCGAACAGGTGCTGCCCCTCCAGGAACAGCTCCCGCCTCCGTTGATCGAACAACGAGTCCGACGCCGTCGCCGAGTCCGGGCTGGTAATCGCGCCTTGGCCGCCGCGCGCGCGGAAGCTGTTGATGATGCTGTCTGCCGCTCCGAAGGTGCCCATCCTGATATAGGCTTCCGCGTTGATGAGCCGCGCCTCGTCACCGGAGGCGAGTCGGATCGAGGTGCCGGCACTTGTGTCTTTGAGCTGCCGGTAGAGGTGGATGCCGGTCACGCTGTTCTTGACCTTGTCGGCGAATGGAACGCGGGGGTCGGCCATGGCGCGATACACCGCGTCGAGGGAGGTATTGTCGCTCGTTGCGCTGTTCTCCTGCCACACGCGGTTGTTGCGGCGCGAGTTGATCCCCGACGCACTCACCACCTTCAGGTACGCGGCGGGGACGAGCTGCGCGTCCGCCCTCGCCAAAGCCGGTTGACCGAGGTCGAGGTAGGCGCGGGCCCGCCCCACCCGGGCCATGTTGACGATATCGGCATTGCCGCCCGCGATCGCATCGGAGAATGCGACGACCGCGAGCTTGAACACGCTGTCCCGTGAGATCTCGCCCCCGTACACGATCTGACGGTTCGCGTCGAGGCCGGACACGACCATGGTGCAGAAGCCTTCGCCGAGCAGGACGAGGCTATAGCCCTCGTAGGCCGAGGCCGTGGCGATCAAGCTGTCACGAGCCGGCACCTGAGCGACGGTCCAGCCATTCAGGAGGGAGAGCACGTTCGCGGCCGAGAACCGCGCAGTCTGGAGGGGGGTGTAGACGCCGAGTGCGACGCAGTCGTTGACCGCGTAGCGGCGGTCGCTCGAAAGCATCGTCCGCAGCTCGTATGGGTAACGGTCAGCGGTTTGGGTCGCATCGACGAGCTCATCGGTGATCAAGCCGCTCATCACGGCGTACGCCCCCGCGGCGCACTCGAAGTCCCCGATGGCCCCGTTCACGAGCAGTCCCGCGTTCCCGGGGACCTCGAGCCCGGCCGCCGGGATGGTGCTGGTGCTCTGAACTTCGAGCGCGTTGTTGAACAAGTCGCACCCGGCGGCGGCCACGAGCCCCACCAGCACGACCATCGCTGTGTGTCTCATCGGTCCGCCTTTCAGAATGCCAGGTTGACGGTGACGATCCATTGGGTCAGCTGCGGCAGGTCCGCTTGCTCCCACTGGCTGAAGTTGCCGCCGCGGCTGCCGCCGAGGAACATCGCCTCCGGGTCGAGACCGGTGTAACCGGTCCACGTATGCAGGTTGCGTCCGGCGAGGGAAACCGTCGCCTGGCTCGTGCGGAGGGCGGTCGCCCAGGCGTCCGGGAGCGTGTACACGACCGAAACTTCACGCAGCTTCATGAACTTCGCGTCGGCGATCAGAAAATCGACCAGGCTGCGGTTCGACTGAACTCCCGCGATGCGCTTCGGGTCGAACTCGAGTGGGAAGAAGTTCTCGCGGCAGACTTGGCCGAAGAACGTGCAGCGCACTCGCGTCGTGCCGTCGAGCTTCCGATAGCCCGTCTTGAAGTCGAGCAGGCCGTACACGCGCAGGCGGTTCCACAGCGTCAGCGTGGTGGAGAACCCCCCCTCGAAGCTCGGCGTGGTCCTGCCGATGTAGACGACCGGGGCGTTGGCGCACGCCATCGCGCCGCCCTTCCCGTCGTCGCACATGATGTTGATCGCCTGTCCGGTGGTCGAGTCGAACTCGGCACTCACCACCTTCTTCGTGAACCAAGAGCCGACGGGATAGCCGACGCGGTGCTGCAGGTTGGTCCCTGCCGTCACGAAGGTCACGCCCGGGCTCAGGCTCAGGATCTTGTTGCTGTTCGTGCCGAGGTTGAGCGTCATGTCCACGCTCACCGGGCCTTTGTCGTAAGGGCGGGCGCGTGCCAGCAGCTCAATCCCCTGATTCAGCACTGCGCCGGCGTTGAAGTACTGCCCGCCCGGGGGCACCGGCGGAAATCCGATCGATGGCGCGACCTCGCGCAACAGGATCTCGTCGACCGTCTTCTTGCGGTAATACGTGAACTCGATGCCCGCTCGATCGTTCCACAGCCCCGCGTCGAAACCCAGTTCGATCTCTTTGCCACGCTCCGGTCCGAGATCGGGGTTGCCGATGAACAGCGGCGTCACGGCATCCACGTCGTTCGGGCCGGTGACCGGCTGATCAGACCGAACGGCGGCGTTCTGGGGGGGTGCCCGTCCCGACTCCCCATACGCGGCCCGCAGCCGCAGCTGGCTCACGAACCGGTACTTCCAGAACGGCTCCTCGCTCATGATCCAGCTCGCGCTGAACTTCGGGTAGTACACGCGGTTGAAATTGGCGCCAAAGGTGCTGTGATTGTCGGACCGAAGTCCCGCGGTCAAGAACAGCCGATCACGCCAGGAGATCTGTTCTTGGCCGTAGGCGCCGATGCTCTTGGTTTCCTCAGTCCCGTTCGAATTCGAGCGCGGACCCGTCGTCGCGCTGATCGCCGACAGGCCCGGGGCCGGGAAGAACAAGCCGTCGGCATAGACGGTGTCTCCCAGCGTGTGGTAAAACTGGAGCCCGGCCGAGGAGCTCGAGTGCAGCGTGGGCGACAGGTCGAACGCCGCGGTGGCTGCGTAATCGACCGTCGTGTAATCGACGTTGTGGTTCTCGATGGAGATGAAGCCAAGCGCGTCCGACCCGAACGTCGGGTTGGCCACGAGCGAATCGATCCGCGGCTGGTACAACGTGTTCACTTCGCGTGTGCGGTCGACGCCGAACGTGACCCGGTGCGTGAACCATTTCACGGGGTGGTGCTGCAGCTGCACGGAGCCCGTGAACCGATCCAGGTCCTGCGTGAAGTGATACACCTCGTCGTATTCAGGCGGGAGGCCGCTGAAAAAGCCGAGCTGCGGTGTGCCCAGGTTGCGGGGATCGGCCAGGACCGTGCTCCAGATGCGTCCGCCGAAGCCCGCTTCGGCGCTCAGGTGGGTCGGCCCCGAGACATAGCCGACGCGCGCCGACAGCGTGACCTTGTCGCTCGGCGTAATCGTGAGGTTGGCGCGCCCGGTCGTATGCCGGATGTCATTGTTCGGCTCCGCCCCGCCCTGCAGCTCCGTCCCGCCGGCGGCGTAGTAGCGGACGGCGCTCGAGCCACCGCTCACGCTCAACTGGTAATCGGCTGCATGTCCGGTGCGGAAAATCGATCCACCCAGCTGCGATTCGAGATCCCTCATGTTGACGGAAATGATGTTCCCCAGGGCATCTCGCTGATAGTTGGTCGGGAACCGTCCTTCGGGGTTGCTCAAGAAGTTCGCGCCCTGGCGCACAATGAGGTTCCACCGCGCCGGGCCCGGGGTGCCCTGCTTGGTGATGACCTGCATCACTCCACTCGAGGCCTCGGTGCCGTACAGGGTCGTCGCCGCCGGTCCCTTAAGGATCTCGATGCTCTCGATGTCGTCGGGGTTGAAGTCGTTGTAGCGCGAGATGGACGCCGAGCCGAACGCCTGGTTCGCCGGTCCCGTCGCTGGATCCGCATCGACCCGCACGCCGTCCACGTACATCAGCGGCTGGTTTGAAAGCGAGAAGCTCGAAGCGCCCCGGATGCGGATGCGCGAGCCGCTCCCCACGGCACCCGTAGCGCGCTGTATGACCACGCCGGCGGCGCGGGCGTTGAGCAGGTCCTGCACACCATCGATGGGAGCCTTCTGCGTGAGGTCGGCGGCGTTGATCCTAGAGACCGCGTTGCCAACCCGGCCGATCTCCGTGGCGCTCGACGTCCCCGTCACCACCACCTGCGACAACTCGAGCACCTTTTGCTCAAGCGCCACGCGCAGGTTCGTATCGCCGACGTTCACGGTGTCGGTGACGCCGCGGAATCCGATCCTGCGCACCTGGAGAACCACGGTCGTGCCGGCGAGGTCGTCGAAACGAAACCGGCCTCGAGCGTCCGTGAAAACGCGCTCGGGCGTCCCTGTCACCGTGACCTGGACGTCCCCGATCGGTGCGCCGGACGACCGGCTTACCACCACGCCGGCGATTGAGCCGCCCTGTGCGAAGAGCGCGGGCGCCACCGGGAGGCCGACGACAAGGGCGAGAGTTAAACGGACCGAAGAGCATCGCATGCCGCGCCCCCGTAGAGAGAAGAGGCTGCCTATACTACCGGCACCGGGAAACGTCGCAAGGGCGCGGGCCGTTCTCGCACGATGGCGAGCCGCAAGATGGAACGATATGTTCCCGAATTCGATCTCAGTCGGAGCACATATGCCGGTCCGTTTCCTCACGCTCGTCCTCCTCCTCTCGCCGGTCGCGCTCGTGGGGCAGCGCACCCAGAAGCCCCCACTGCACGGGCGCCACTGGGTCGCGATCACCGGCAAGCCGCTCGCCGCCACGGCGGGAGCCATGATCTTCCAGAAGGGCGGCAACCCCGTCGACGCCGCCTGCGCCATGCTCGCCGCCGTCACGACGATGTGGGACGTGCTGTCCTGGGGCGGCGAAACCCAGGCGCTGATTTACAACCCGCAGACCAAGAAGGTCATCGCGATCAACGCCCTCGGCGTCGCACCCACCGGCGCGACGCCGGCCTTCTACCGCTCCAAGGGCATGCGCTTCCCGCCGGAGTACGGCCCGCTCGCCGCCATCACCCCCGGCACGCCCGGCGGCCTCATGACGATGCTCGCCGAGTACGGGAAGCTGAGCCTGCGCGACGTGCTCGAGCCGGCGATCCGGATGGCCGACGGCTACGCGATCGAAGAAGAAACGGCCAACTCGATCGAGCGAAACAAGGGCTGGCTCAAACAATGGCGTTATTCGCGCGCGGTCATGCTGCCGCACCCGGGTGAAGCGCGCGAAGCGCCCGAGGCGGGAGAGATCTTCCGGCAGACGGACCTGGCGGCCACCCTGCGCAAGCTCGTCGACGCCGAGCAGCAGGCGCTGCGCCAGGGAAAGAGCAGACGGGACGCGATCATGGCCGCCTACGCCCGGTTCTACACGGGCGACATTGCACAGGAATTCGTCCGCGGCGTACGGGAGGAAGGGGGCCTCATCACGCTGCAGGACCTGGCGAGCTGGAAAGTCAAAATCGAAGAACCCGTCATGACGACCTATCGCGGGATCGACGTCTACAAGCTCCAGCCGTGGTCGCAGGGCCCGGCGATGCTCGAGGCGCTGAATATCCTCGAGAATTTCGATCTCAAGGCAATGGGCTACAACAGCGCGCGCTACGTCCACACCGTCTACCAGGCGATGAACCTCGCGTTCGCGGACCGCGACTTCTATTACGGCGACCCCGCGTTCCCGCCGGAGGAGCCCATCCGCGGCTTGCTGTCGAAGGACTACGCCCGGCAGCGCGCGCGCTTGATCAATCCGGACCGCAACGATCCGGGGATCAAGCCGGGCGATCCCTATCCCTTCCAGGGCGGGACGAACCCGTACCTGGACTTGCTCCGTGGCTGGCCCCCGCCCCCGTCGACCCGGGCTCCAGCGACGTCGGGCGGGGGAAGCCAGACGGAGCAGCAGCAGCTGGAGGGAGCCGCGCTGGCGGCGTTCGACGAAGCGTTCACGCGCGGCACGACGTCCATCGAGGCCGCGGACACCTCGGGATGGGTCGTGTCGATCACGCCGTCGGGGGGGTGGATCCCGGCCGTCATCGCCGGCCGCACCGGGATCGGCGTGAGCCAGCGGGCGCAGCAGTTCGTCGTCGATTCCCTCGACAATCCCTTCAATGTGATCGCGCCGGGGAAGCGCCCGCGGGTCACGCTCACGCCGGGCCTCGCGCTCAAGGACGGGAAGCCGTTCCTGGCGTCCGCGGTGCAGGGGGGCGACACGCAGGATCAGAACCTGCTGCAGTGCTTTCTCGACATGGTCGAGTTCGGGATGACCGTGCAGGAGGCGGTCGAGGCGGCGAACATCACGAGCTACCAGATGCGGAACTCGTTCGGCGACCACGAGTCGCAGCCCGGCCGGCTCACCCTGCGGTCCGACACGCCGCCCTGGGTGCGCCGTGACCTGCGCCAGATGGGCTACCGGCTCGACTTCCAGGAGCGCACCTCGGGCCCCATCAACGCCATCTTCTTCGACTGGAAGCACGGCTCCTTTTGGGGCGGCTCCTCGAACCACGGGGAGGACTACGGAATCGCGTGGTGACGCGGAGCCCGGATCGGTAGGTATTCAGTGTTGATGGCTCGTCGACCGTTCCTCCTCACAGCGGTGGCCCTCATCGCGTTCTGGGCGTGCGATTGGGACGCCGTCCGGGACGCGAGCCCGCTGACCTTTGCAATCCGTGAAGGCTACTTCGTCGACCCACCGCCCCCGCCGCCGCACATTGCCCTGTTGGTCGCGACAGAGACGCAGTATCCCTGCATGAACTATTGGTTGGAGAGCGAGCTCGATGTCGTAGACAACATCCTACGGGTGAGCGTGTCGGACAGGGTCAGAAAACCGGAGATCTGCCTGACGGCGATCGGCCCCGCGCAGTACAAGGTGGCGCTCCCGGTGACGGTCGGCGCCTACACACTCGAGTTCACGCGTCACGGCCTCACCGATCGCTATTCGGTCACGGTCACCGAGAGCGCGATCGAGATCACGACCCAGGAGGCCCACTTCACGCGCCCGACGGCCCAAAGCTTCCCGCGCGTCACCTAGTCGACCGTCCCGGTTTCGTCGAGCAGCATCAGCACATCATCGTGACAGTTTATTGACACCGTGCTCGTTAACGGGCGGGCACCGCGTCCCTCGTCCCGAGCTTCCGCTCGATCTCCCGCGTGATGTGCATCGAGCAGAACTTGGGCCCACACATCGCGCAGAACTCGGCGCTCTTGAAGTACTCGGCGGGCAGCGCTTCGTCGTGCAGCTCACGCGCCCGCGCGGGATCGAGCGACAGCCGGAACTGTTCGTTCCAGTCGAACGCGTACCGCGCGCGCGATAGCGCGTCGTCGCGGTCCCGGGCACCGGGCCGGCCGCGCGCGATGTCGGCGGCGTGGGCGGCGATCTTGTAGGCGATCACCCCTTCCCGCACTTCCTCGGCGTTCGGAAGGCCCAGGTGCTCCTTGCGGGTCACGTAGCACAGCATGTCCGCGCCGTACCAGCCGATCATGGCCGCGCCGATCGCCGACGTGATGTGATCGTAGCCCGGCGCGACGTCGGTCACGAGCGGCCCGAGCGTGTAGAACGGCGCCTCGTGGCAGATCTGCTTCTCCTTGCGCACGTTCTCCTCGATCAGGTGCATCGGGATGTGGCCCGGCCCCTCGATCATCACCTGCACGTCCTGCTCCCACGCACGTGTGGTGAGCTCCCCCAGCGTCTCGAGCTCGGCGAACTGGGCGCGGTCGTTCGCGTCGGCGACTGAGCCGGGCCGCAGCGCGTCTCCCAACGAGAGCGTCACGTCGTACTTGCGGGCGATCTCGAGGATGCGGTCGAAATGCTCGTAGAACGGGTTCTGCTTGTTGTGGTGCATCATCCAGTAGGCGTGCAGCGACCCGCCGCGCGACACGATCCCCGTCACCCGCCCGAGCGCGAGCCCCACGTACTCGCGCAGGATCCCGCAGTGGACCGTCACGTAATCCACCCCCTGCTGCGCCTGATGCTCGACCATGTCGAGCAGGTCGTCCTCCGTGAGGTCCTCGACCTGCTTCACGTCGGTGACCGCCTGGTAGATCGGCACTGTTCCGATCGGCACCGGTGAGGCTTCGAGGATCGCCTGCCGGATCGCGTCGATGTCGCCGCCGGTCGAGAGGTCCATCACCGTGTCGGCGCCGTAGTGCACAGCGTGGTGCAGCTTCTCGAGCTCCTGGTCGATGTTCGACTCGACCGCCGAGTTGCCGATGTTGGCGTTGATCTTCACGCGGGTCACCTTGCCGATCGCCATGGGATCGAGTCGCTTTGCGAGGTGATTCAGGTTCGCGGGAATGATCAACCGCCCCCGGGCGACCTCGTCGCGCACCAGCTCAACCGGGAGCTGCTCGCGCTCCGCGACGCGTTCCATCTGGGGAGTCATCGTGCCCTGGCGGGCGAAGTGCATCTGGGTGACGCAGCTCATACACGAGTCTCCTTGACCGAAACGGGAGCGGGGAGCGGGGAGCGGTACCCGACGGTGCAAACCGCGCTGCCGCTGCGCACCGGAGTGAACCGCTCCCTGCTCCCCGCTCCCCGCATACGTCAATCTAACCTAACCGGGCCGCGGCTCCGTCACACCTCCCGCGGCTTGGGGGGGCCGTAGCGCTCGGCGGCCTCCCGCAGCTTCTCCCACTCGGAACGGAACGCAAAGGGATCGACCCCGCTCGCGCGATCGAGCGCGAGGATGCCATCCAGGTGGTCGATCTCGTGCTGCAGCAGCTCCGCCATCGGTCCCTCGAGCTCCATCGTGTGCTGCTTACCCTTCGGGTCGGTGTAGCTCACCGTGATCTGGTAGGCCCGGGTCACGCGAACGAGCAGGTTGGGAAACGAGAAGCAATCATCCCACACCAGAAAGTCATGCGGTCCGACGTCCGTGATCTCCGGGTTGATCATGGTCCAGCGCTGCTTGTCCATCTGGACGAACACGATCCGCACCGGCGCGCCGATCTGGGGCGCCGCGAGCGCCCGTCCCATCTTGTATTTCTTCCTGGCGACGGCGAGTGAATCCCGCAAATCGTCCGCGACGAGCCGCGTCGCGGCGGATTTCGGGTTCTGGACCCGCTCGCAGCGGATCCGCAGGATCGGGTCGCCCAGCTGGCGGATGCGTCGTACGGCCATGGGCCGCCAATTTGGGGGTTTGGCGGCGGGGTGCAACTCGCGATAACGTCACTGCATGGGTCTCGCCGGGGTGGTGCTCGCTGCCGGGGCCTCGGAACGAATGGGTAGGCCCAAGGCACTCTTGGACTTCCGGGGTCGGCCCTTCGCCGTCCGCATCCTCGAGGCCTTGGAGGCGCTGGACGTAAAGTCTCGCGTCGTGGTGCTCGGCCCCGACGCCGCGCGGGTCCGCCCCTCGCTCGCCACCCACGAGTGCCTCATCGTCGAAAACCCCGATCTCGCCGCCGAGGCGATTGGGTCGCTGCGCGCCGCCCTCGCCGCCCTCGAGCCGATCCGTCCTTCGGGCATAGTGGCGTGGCCCGTGGATCTCCCGCACGTACGCGTCGCCACCCTCGAGCGCCTGCTCGAGGCGCATCGGCGGACCGGCGCGCCCGCCGTCGTGCCGACCTTCGCCGAGCGGCGCGGGCAGCCGGTGGTCTGGGACCAGGCGCTATTTCCAGAGCTCGTGACCAGCGCGGCCGCGACCCGACACGGCGCGCGAGCGGTGCTCGCTGCCCACGAGCAGGACGTCCTGACCGTGGCAGTCGACGACCCGGCAGTGATCGACGATCTGAATACGCCGGAGGACTATGAGAGGCTCGTCCGGGAGGTGAATAGGGACATCTACTAACTCGTTGACAATCCCGAGTAAATCCTGTAGGATTCGCCTGCGCCATGGTCACCCCTTCGCAACTTGCGATGCACAAAGGACTTCGGGAGTCTCAATGAGCAGCGGCATCGAAGCCCAGGTCCTCCAGCCGTACAAGTACGGCTTCGTCACGGATATCGAGTCGGAGACCGTCCCCCCCGGTCTGAGCGAGGACGTCATCCGTCTGATCTCAGAGAAGAAGGGCGAGCCGGCCTGGATGGTCGACTGGCGGCTCAAGGCCTACCGTAACTGGCTGAAAAGCCCCGAGCCGCATTGGGCGAACGTGCAGTATGGCCCGATCGACTATCAGGCCATCAGCTACTACGCGGCTCCCAAGCAGCGCCCCAAGCTGGACAGCCTGGAGCAGGTCGACCCGAAGCTGCTCGAGACGTTCGAGAAGCTCGGGATCCCGATCGAGGAGCGGAAGCGGCTCGCGGGCGTGGCGGTGGACGCGGTGTTCGACTCGGTCTCCGTCGCGACGACGTTTCGCGAGGAGCTCAAGAAGCACGGCGTGATCTTCTGCGCCATCTCGGACGCGATCCGGGAGTATCCCGAGCTGGTGCAGCAATACCTCGGTTCCGTGGTGCCCTACAACGACAACTTCTTCGCCGCCCTCAACTCGGCCGTGTTCACGGACGGCTCGTTCGTGTACGTCCCGAAGGGCGTGCGTTGTCCCATGGAGCTGTCCACCTACTTCCGGATCAACGCGGAGTCCACGGGCCAGTTCGAGCGGACGCTGATCGTTGCGGACGAGGGAAGCTACGTGAGCTACCTCGAGGGCTGCTCGGCTCCGGTGCGCGATGAGAACCAGCTGCACGCGGCCGTGGTGGAGCTGGTCGCGCTCGACCGGGCGACCATCAAGTACTCGACCATCCAGAACTGGTACCCGGGCGACGAAGAGGGGCGAGGCGGGATCTACAATTTCGTGACCAAGCGGGGCGCCTGTCGTGGCCGGAGCTCCAAGATCTCGTGGACACAGGTGGAGACGGGCTCGGCGATCACCTGGAAATACCCCGGCTGCATCCTGCAGGGCGACGACTCGATCGGCGAGTTCTATTCGGTGGCCGTGACCAACCACCGCCAGCAGGCGGATACGGGCACCAAGATGATTCACATGGGCAAGAACACCCGCTCGACGATCGTCTCGAAGGGAATCTCGGCCGGCCGCGGGCAGAACACCTACCGCGGTCTCGTGAAGATCCTGAAGGGCGCGGAGCACGCTCGCAATTACTCGCAGTGCGACTCGATGCTGATTGGCGACCGGTGTGGGGCGCATACGTTCCCGTACATCGACGTGCGCAACAGCTCCGCCATCATGGAGCACGAGGCCTCGACCTCCAAGATCGGCGAGGACCAGATCTTTTACGCGAAACAACGCGGCCTCTCGGCCGAGGACGCCGTCTCGATGATCGTGAACGGCTTCTGCAAGGAAGTCTTCAAGGAGCTGCCCATGGAGTTCGCGGTCGAGGCGCAGCGCCTGCTCGGGATCAGCCTCGAAGGGAGCGTGGGATGACGGGAAAGGGGAAACGGGAAAGGGGAAAGGTGCTGCTCGAAGTCAGGGACCTCCACGCTTCGGTCGAGGGCCGGGAGATTTTGCGCGGCATCGATCTCACGGTACGCGCCGGTGAGGTGCACGCGATCATGGGGCCGAACGGCTCGGGGAAGAGCACGCTCGCCCAGGTGCTCGCGGGACACCCGGCGTACACCGTCACTGCCGGTCGAGTGCTCTACGAAGGGCACGATCTCCTCGGCATGGCGCCCGAGGCGCGGGCGCGCGAGGGCGTGTTCCTCGCCTTCCAGTACCCGGTGGCCATCCGCGGCATCACCAACGCCTACTTTCTCCGCTCCGCGGTGAATGCGATCCGCAAGCACAAGGGGGTTGAGGAGCTCGGGCCCGTCGAGTTCATGGACGCCCTCGAAGAGAAGCTCAAGGCGATTGGCTGGGACTCGAGCTACCTGAGCCGCCCGGTGAACGAAGGGTTTTCGGGCGGCGAGAAGAAGCGCAACGAGATCCTCCAGCTCGCCGTGCTCGATCCCAAGCTCGCGATCCTGGACGAGACCGATTCCGGGCTCGACATCGACGCACTGAAGACCGTGGCCCAGACCGTGGATAAGCTGCGGCGGCCCGACAACGCCACGGTGCTCGTGACGCATTATGACCGCATCCTCACGCACATCGAGCCCGACGTCGTGCATGTCCTGGCTGGCGGGCGAATCGTCAAGTCGGGCGGCAAGGAGCTCGCGCGCGAGCTGGAAGAGAAGGGATACGACTGGCTGCGCGAAGAGGCGGTCGTCACATGACCGATGTCCCCGACAGGACAGCACCGTACGTCGCCGACTTCGAGGCGTTCGCGCGAAACGGCGCCTCGGGCGCGCCCGACTGGCTGAAGGAGCTCCGCGAGGGGGCGATCGGGCGGTTCGCCGAGCTCGGCTTCCCCACGATGAAGCAGGAGGAGTGGCGCTTCACGAGCGTCGCGCCGATCGCGGACCAGCGATTCATCCTTGCCCATGCTCCCGGCTCCCCGGGACCGTCAGGGACTCCTGTAGGGCTCCCCGCTCCCTCAGACATCGAGCGCCTGTGCCTCGGGGCGGGCCCGCGCGTCGTCTTCGTGGACGGGCGTCACGCCCCGACCCTCTCCACGCCGGCGGACCTGGTCGGCGGCGCGCGGGCGGGGAGCCTCGCCGCCGCGCTGCGGACCGACGCGGGCGGCGAGCTGGCCCGTGCCCACCTCGCGCGGCACGCGCGCTGGCGCGACAGCGCCTTCGCGGCGCTCAACACCGCGTTCCTCGCGGACGGAGCGTTCGTGCACGTTCCCGCCGACGTGACGCTCGAGCGACCGCTCGAGGTGGTCTTCGTCTCCACCGGTCGCGCGCGGTCCGAGGGCCCGCTCGTTTCCCATCCGCGCAGCCTCATCGTGGTCGAGCGGGGTGCCCGCGCCGCGGTCGTGGAGACCTACGCCGCATTGTCGGACGGCGTGTATTGGACCAACGCCGTCACCGAGGTCGTCGTGGGAGCTGGCGCGTGGGCCGAGCTGTACCGTGTGCAGCGGGAAGGTCCGCACAGCTTCCAAGTGGCAACGACACATTCGCGACAGGATCGCGACAGCTATCTGGGTCTCCACGTCGTGACCCTGGGCGCGGCGCTCGCCCGGCATGACATCGACGCGGTCCTCGACGGAGCCGGGGCGGAGCTGATCCTCAACGGGCTGTACCTGCTGGGCGGCGCGCAGCACGCGGATCATCACACGGTGATCGACCACGCCCAGCCGCACTGCGCGAGCCACGAGTTCTTCAACGGCGTGCTGGCGGAGCGCTCGCACGGCGTCTTTACCGGACGCATCATCGTCCGGCCCGGGGCGCAGCGCACGGACTCGAAGCAGACCAACAACAACCTGCTGCTCTCGACCGAAGCGCGCGCCGACAGCCAGCCGCAGCTCGAGATCTACGCCGACGACGTGAAATGCACCCACGGCTCGACGGTGGGCCCGATCGACCAGATGCAGCTCTACTATCTCCGCAGCCGCGGGCTCACGCCCGAGGCCGCCCGGAGCATCCTCACGTACGGCTTCGGCGCGGAGATCCTCGACCGGATGCGGCACCCGGTCGTGCGCGACCGCCTCGACCGCCTGGTGCGCGAGCGGCTCGCCTGATGCTCGACGTCGCCCGCCTTCGCGCCGACTTCCCCCTGCTCGCGCAGCGGGAGAACGGCCACCCGCTGGTCTACCTCGACAACGCCGCGACGACCCAGAAGCCGCAGGTGGTGCTCGACGCCATTGCGGACTATTACCGGACCACCAACGCGAACGTGCATCGCGGGGCGTACGACCTCGCCATTCGCGCCACCGAGGCGTACGAGGCGGCGCGAGCGAAGCTCGCCGCGTTCGTGAACGCCTGGGCGCCGGAGGGCGTCGTATTCACCCGGGGCACGACCGAGGCGATCAACCTGGTGGCGGGGTCCTACGGTCGTGCCAGCGTGAAGGCCGGCGACGGCGTGGTGGTCACGGCCATGGACCACCACTCGAACCTCGTGCCGTGGCAGATCCTGTGTCAGGAAAAGGGGGCCACGCTCCGGATGGTCGAGCTCACCGCGGACGGGCGGATCGATCTTTCCGACTTCGGCCGGGCGCTCGAGCGGCGGCCCAAGATCGTTGCGTTCCCGTACGTGTCCAACGCACTCGGCACCGTGAATCCGGTGGCCCAGCTCACGAAGCTCGCCCATGCCGTCGGCGCGGTCGTCGTAGTGGACGGGGCCCAGTCGACGCCGCATCTGAAGGTCGACGTGCAGGCGCTCGACTGCGACTTCTACGCCCTGTCGGGTCACAAGATGCTCGGGCCGATGGGCTCCGGGGCGCTGGTGGCGAGGCCGGAGCTGCTCGAGGCGATGCCGCCGTATCATGGAGGCGGCGAGATGATCTCGCGGGTGTGGGACGACCACTCCAGCTACAACAAGATTCCGCACAAGTTCGAGGCGGGGACGCCGAACGTCGAAGGAGCGGTCGGACTCGCGGCCGCGATCACCTACCTCGAGCGCATCGGCCGGGAGCGGATCGCCGAGCACGAGCAGGCCCTCGCGGCGGCCGCGATCGCCAAGCTGACGCAGATCGAGGGCGTGACGGTGTACGGCCCGCCCGGAAAGAGCGACCGCGCCGGCGTGGTATCGTTCACGTACGGGGATATTCACCCGCACGACATCGCGACCATTCTCGACCAGGACGGCATCTGTATCCGCGCCGGTCACCACTGCGCTCAGCCGCTGATGCGCCGGCTGAACGTGACCGCCACCGCCCGCGCATCCTTTTATCTCTACAACGGGCTGGACGAGGTGGACGCCCTCGCCGGCGCGCTCGTCAAGGCGGGAGCCCTGTTTGGATACGTCCCCGCCTGATCCGCAGCTCAGCGCCCTCTACCAGGAGCTGATCCTCGATCACTACCGGCGGCCCCGCAACAAGGGGACGCTGGAGCAGGCGACCCACGCGGTGTCGCTGAACAACCCGCTGTGTGGGGACGAGATCGACCTGCAGCTGCGTGTCGACGGCGACGTCATCAAGGAAGCACGCTTCATCGGCCGGGGCTGCTCCATCAGTCAGGCGGCGGCCTCGATGATGACCCAGCTCGTCAAGGACAAGTCGATCCCCCAGGCACTCGCCCTGGCCGATCGGATGGGCGCCATGATGCAGGGGGACGAGGGCGCCGCGCGGGATAAGACGCTGGGCGAGCTCCGTGCCCTGGCCGGCGTGTCGAAGTTCCCCGTCCGCATCAAGTGCGCTCTGCTTCCCTGGAACGCCCTGACCGACGCAGTCCAGCCCCCACGGGGCTAGATTAGCGCCGCGCACATGACGGCGCCCTCCCCCTCCCCCTCTCCCTCCCCTACCCCGATCCTGATCCTCGATCGGGTCAGCAAACGCTTCGCCGGTCACACCGCCGTCGATGAGTTGTCGTTGTCCGTGCCCAGTGGCGTGATTTACGGCCTGCTCGGGCCGAACGGCGCCGGGAAAACGACCACGCTTCGCATGATCATGGACATCCTGGAGCCCGACGGCGGCACCGTGCGCGTATTCGGCGAGCCGGGCGGGGGGCGAGCCCACGCGGAGCGGATCGGCTACCTCCCCGAGGAGCGCGGCCTGTACCGCAAGATGCGGGTGCTCGACGTTCTCGTCTTTCTCGGCGAGATGAAAGGCACCGATCGACGGCGGGCGCGTCAGCGGGCTGAGGAATGGCTCGCGCGACTCGGCCTCACCGAGTGGCGACTGCGACGGATCGACGAGTTGTCCAAGGGGATGCAACAAAAGGTGCAGTTCATTTCGACCGTGCTCCACGACCCGGATCTCCTGGTTCTCGACGAGCCCTTCTCGGGGCTCGATCCCGTCAAT
Organism: Gemmatimonadota bacterium; assembly: GCA_003222085.1. Classification (GTDB taxonomy): domain Bacteria; phylum Gemmatimonadota; class Gemmatimonadetes; order Gemmatimonadales; family GWC2-71-9; genus AG41. The sequence goes on along the minus strand of QHUK01000010.1, from coordinate 100,191 downwards.
ACTCAGGTGATGAAGGACACGGTGCTCGACTTGCGCCATCGCGGGAAGACGATCCTGTTCTCGACCCACATCATGGAGCAGGCCGAGAAGCTGTGCGAGCAGTTGTGCATCATCGCGCGCGGACGGAAGCTGGTGGACGGCGCGCTCGCGGACATCAAGCGGACACATGGTGGGCACCATCTCGTCCTCGGGTTCGATGGGAGCCTGGGCGGGGCGGCGCAAGTGTTCGCCGACCAGACCCTGGTGAGCAACGTGGACAACTATGGGCAATATGCCGAGGTCGAGCTCGCGGCCGGCGCCGACCCCCAGCAGATCCTCCAGCGACTCGTGGCATCGGGGGCGCGGCTGTCCAGGTTCGAGCTGCAAGAGGCGTCGTTGAACAAGATCTTCATCGACCTGGTCGGGGCGGAGGCGGTGCGTGCGTAAGATCCGGGCGGTAATCCGGCGCGAGTTTGTCGAGCGCGTACGGAGCAAATGGTTCTGGGTCTCGGCCATCCTGGGCCCCCTCTTCTTTGCCGCGATCATCATCATCCCCCTGCACTTTGCCGCCGCCGGCGGTACCAAGGCCATCGTCGTGGTGGACGGCACGACGTCGGGGTTCGGCGCCCGTGTGGCAGACTCGCTGGCGCGAGGCAAGACCTTCATGATCGTCGCCCGATCCGCTCCGCGCGCGGGGCTGTTGGATTCTTTGACCCGCGAAGTCGGCCTCAACCGGCTGGATGGGCTCCTCATTCTGGCGGACCGGACGGTGGAGACGGGCGCGGCCGAGTATCGCGCGGCGAACGTGTCTTCGTTCCGCGACATCGACGAGCTACGGGGCGTGCTCGGTCGACTCGCGGTGAACGCACGGCTCGAGCGCGCGGGTGTGGATCCTGCCACCGTCGGCCGGGCGCAGCTCAGGATCGACCTCCGGACCAAGAAGATCTCAGGATCGGCCACCACGGGGGAAAGCTCGGCACAATCGTTCTGGCTCGCGTACGTCATGTCGATCGTGTTGTTCATCGTGATCGCCGTCTACGGCGTGAACGTGATGAGCTCCGTGCTGGAGGAGAAGACGACGCGGATCGTCGAAGTCCTGGTGTCATCGCTGCGGCCGTTCGAGCTGATGCTCGGCAAGGTCGTCGGGGTCGGGGCCGTGTCGATCTTCCAATTCGCGATCTGGGGTCTGGGTGGGCGGCTGGTCCTGTCGCAGCGCGCCGCGCTCATCGGCAACGTGGCGCCCGCGGATGTCGGGCAGGAGGCGGCGTTCCAGCTCCCGCCGGTCCCGGCGACGACGGTCGCGGTCTTCCTCGGGTACTTCCTGGGCGGCTTTTTCCTCTACTCGGCGATGTTCGCGGCGGTGGGCGCCATGTCCTCCAGCGAGCAGGAGGCGCGCCAGGCGCAGCAGCCGGTCGTCTTCCTCCTCATGATCGCCTACCTGTCGGTGTTCGCGCTCGCGAACGATCCGGGCTCTCCCTACGCGGTCGCGTTGTCGCTCGTCCCATTCACGTCACCGATCGCCATGCCCGTGCGCTGGGCGGCGGGCAGTGTGAGCGTAAGCGAGCTAGTCATGTCACTGGCGCTGCTCGGGGTGGGGATCGGGGCGGTCACCTGGATCGCTGCCAGGATATACAGGGTCGGGATCCTCATGACGGGGAAACGGCCGAATCTCCGCGAATTAATACGCTGGGTTAGAGCATAGACGTTGAGGGAGACGCCGAAGCGCGAAAGGCTAGACGCACCAGGCGCAGTAGACGCACGATAGGCTAGACGCACAGACGCAGCAGACGCACTGGGGAGAACAGGTTGGGGTTGGCAGGAAAGAGGTACTCGCCGCGTAGAAACGATGCCCTGGAGCGCTTCGCGTTCCCTAACTTGCCCCCATGCCACTGCACCAGAAGCTGAAGGCCTGGCAGCATGCCCAGCGGCTCGCCGTCGAATGTGTCAAGGCAGCGCGTAGCTTTCCCGACTACGAACAGGAAGTCCTCGGCGATCAACTACGGCGCGCTTGCTACAGCGTTCCGCTGAACATCGCCGAGGGGAGTACACGGCGAGGCACGCGAGAATATCGACGCTATCTAGACACAGCGTGGGCATCGCTCGCCGAAGTGCAGACCGCTTTGGAGATCGCCCGTGACGTTGGGTACGTAGAACCCGCTGACTATGGGCGGCTTGAGGCGCTTGCCATTGAGACCAGCAAGACTCTCTACGGATTGCTCCGGAAGATCAGCGATTCTTCATCGAGAGACTCCAAGCCCCGTTAACTGTTCTCCCCTGCTGCGTCTGTGCGTCTAGCCTTAGCCTTGCCCATTCACGTACTTTGTCCGCATGTCCTACGACTATGACGTGGTTGTTGTAGGTGCCGGCCACGCCGGTACCGAAGCGTCGGTCATGGCTGCTCGCTTGGGCGCCCGGACCCTCCTGCTGACGTCGAACCTCGACACGATTGGGCAGATGTCCTGCAATCCCGCCATCGGCGGGATCGCGAAGGGTACCGTCGTGCGCGAGATCGATGCCCTCGGCGGGATCATGGGGCGGGCGACCGATCGCGCGACGATCCAGTTCCGGATGCTCAATCGCTCCAAGGGTCCCGCCGTTTGGGCGCCCCGAGCCCAGTGCGACCGCACGCTGTACCGCCGCGCCGTGCGGTCACTGCTCGAAGGGTTTTCGCAGCTGGACCTCACGCAGGGAATGGTCACGCGTCTGCTCACGGACGGCACGCGCGCCGCGGGTGTCGTGACAGCCGACGGGCGCAGCTTCCGCGCGCACGCCGTCGTGCTCACCGCCGGCACGTTCCTCCGCGGTCGCATCCACCTGGGGACCGACACCCAGATCCCCGCCGGGCGCGCCGGCGATCAGCCGGCCGTCGATATCGCACAACACGTTGAGGAACTTGGACTTACAGTGTCCCGCTTCAAGACCGGTACACCGCCGCGAGTGGACGGCCGCACCGTCGATTGGTCCAGGCTTGAGCGCCAGGACGGAGACGCCACTCCCTACCGCTTCTCGTTCTACGACCGCGTCGAGCTGCCACGTCAGCTGCCCTGCTGGATCACATGGGCCGGGGAAGAAGTGAAGGAGATCATCCGCGCGCATCTCAAGGAATCGGCGCTGTACGGCGGCGCGATCAGCGGACGGGGCCCGCGCTATTGTCCCTCGGTCGAAGACAAGATCGTGAAGTTCCCCGATGCTAAGCGGCACCAGGTGTTCCTCGAACCGGAGGGGCTCGACACGCACGAGCTGTACGTGAACGGGCTGTCCACTTCCCTGCCCGTCCCGGTGCAGCTCGAGTTCCTGCGCGCCGTACCGGGTCTCGAGCGAGCCAAGATGACCCGGCCGGGTTACGCCATCGAGTACGACTATTATCCGCCGACTCAGCTCACGCCGTGGCTCGAGACGAAGGCCGTGGAGCACCTGTTCTTCGCGGGGCAAATCAACGGCACGACCGGATACGAGGAGGCAGCCGGCCAGGGCGTCGTGGCGGGGATCAACGCCGTGCGCCGGATCCGTGGCGCGGAGCCGGTGATCCTGGGACGCGACGCTGCCTACATCGGCGTCCTCGTCGATGATCTCGTGACCCGTGGGGTGGACGAGCCGTACCGGCTGTTCACGTCGCGCTCCGAGTTTCGGCTATCGCTCCGGCAGGACAACGCCCTGCGGCGGCTGGCGCCGCTCGCCGAGCGCCTGGGGTTACTGAGTGCGGCGGAGTGGCGGGTGGCAGCGCGCCGTTTCGAGGAAGAGGAGGAGTTGCTGCGCGTGGCGCGCATGACGACGATCACGCCGGCCGCTGCCGCGGCCGTGCTGGCGGACACGGGCACGACGCTGGGAGAGCCTGAGCGAGTCGCGAGCGTGGCCCGGCGGCCGGGCGTGTCGCTGCGCGCGCTGCTCGAGGCGGCCGGCGTGACCGTGGCGGCGGACGACGCCGCCGTGGTGAGCGCCGCGATCGACTTGAAATACGAGGGATATCTGGCGCGCGAGCGGGAGGCGGCGGCACGGCTGGCCGAGCTCGCGGCGTTTGCGCTCCCGGCAGACCTTCCCTACCTCGAGCTCCAGAGTCTCGCCACCGAAGCGCGCCAGAAGCTCGATCGGATTCGACCGACCTCCCTCTCTCAAGCGGCGCGAATTCCCGGCGTGTCGCCGAGCGATCTGCACAATCTCGTCGTCGAAACGGCCCGCTGGCGCCGACGGGTGGCCTAGGCCGAACAGCCCCGCAACCGGTGTTTCACGTGAAACTCGCGGCGGTTTCACGTGAAACTCACTCTTTGCATTGGGGGTACCAAGCCCCTATATTGGGACCCTCAGAGCCGAGTAACAATATAACATATTTGTATACAATAACTTAGATGTCGCGCGTCATCGCAATCGCCAACCAGAAGGGCGGCGTCGGAAAGACGACGACGGCGGTGAACCTCGCCGCGTCGCTCGCCACGGCGGAGCGCAAGACGCTGCTCGTCGACGCCGATCCGCAGGCCAACTCGACGAGCGGCGTCGGCATCGAGCGCGACCGCATCCGCCACTCGCTGTACGATGCGTTGCTCGATGGTCGCTCCCTCTCCGACGCGCGATTCACCCACGTGCACTTTCCCTATCTCGACGTCGTGCCGGCCACGCAGGACCTCGTGGGGGCCGAGCTCGAGCTCGTCACCAAGCAAGGGCGCGAGACAATGATGCGACGCGCCCTGCGGGATTTCCGCGACCAGTATCAGTACATCGTGATCGATTGTCCGCCCTCGCTCGGCCTCTTGACGCTCAACATGCTGACGGCCGCCGACAGCGTGCTGATTCCCATCCAGTGCGAGTACTACGCGCTCGAGGGTCTCTCGCAGCTCCTCAACACCGTCAAGCTGGTGCAACGCAACTTCAACCCCGCGCTCGCCATCGATGGCGTGCTGCTGACGATGTACGACGCGCGGCTGAATCTCTCGAAGCAGGTGGCCGACGAGGCCAAGGAATACTTCGGCTCGCAGATGTTCGGTATTACGATCCCGCGCAACGTGCGCCTCGCCGAGGCGCCGAGTTTTGGGAAGCCGATCCTGTTGTACGATGTGCAATCGGTAGGCGCGAAGAGCTACCTGGCGGTGGCGCAGGAGCTGATCGGGCGCGTGGAGCACGGCGCCGTGCCCTCCCACCCCCCTGCCCCGCCCGCTGCTGAACCGTTGCCGGAGGTGCCCGCATGACGGAAACCATCGCAGGTCGCCGTCGTCTCGGCCGCGGCCTCGAAGCCCTCCTCGGGCCTACGCGCGAGGAAGCCGAGCGCGAGGGCAGTCTGGTCGAGCTGGCGATCGCCGATATCCGCCCCAACCCCTATCAGCCACGCCGCGACGTCGACCCCGCAGCGCTCGAGGAGCTCCAGGCGTCCATCCGCAAGGCCGGTCTGCTGCAGCCCGTCGTGGTGCGCCCCGTCCCCGGCGGCAACGGCAGCTTCGAGCTCATCGCCGGCGAGCGGCGGCTGCGGGCGTGCCAGGCCCTCGGGTGGGAGAAGATCCCCGCGGTGAAGCGCGAAGTGGACGACCGCACCGTGCTGACGCTCGCGCTGGTCGAGAACCTGCAGCGCGACGACCTCTCGCCCGTGGACGAGGCCCGCGGCTACGAGCGCCTCATCGCGGAATTCAGCCTGACGCAGCAAGACGTCGCGGACGCGGTGGGGCGCGACCGCTCCACAGTGGCCAATGCGCTTCGCCTGCTCAAGCTTCCCGCAACAGTGCTCGCCCTCCTGCACGAAGGCGGGCTCTCCGTCGGGCACGCGCGCGCGTTGCTCGCGCTCGCGGACGCGCGGGTCGCCACCTCGCTGGCCAAGGAGGCGGTGGACCTCGGGCTCTCGGTGCGCGAGGTGGAGGACCGGGTGCGCGGCGGCCGTGCGCCGGTCCGCCGCCCGCGCCTCAAGAAGGGCGTGGGACAGGCGCCGGAGGTGCGTCGCATCGAAGAGGCGCTGCGCCGCCGCCTCGGCACCGACGTGCGGGTCACGCTCCGCGCCAAGGGCAAGGGACAGATCCATCTCAACTTCTACTCAAACGACGATCTCGCGCGGCTCCTGGAGCTGATTCTCGGCGCGCCGTTCGACGGATGACGAAGCGGAAAGATCGCCACGTCACCATCGTCCTCCACACCGATGGAGACCTCGCCTCCCGACAGTACCGTGTCCCGGTGTGGGCGTTCGAGGCGGGGAAGTGGAGCGCGCTCCTCGTCGGCCTGTTGGTCGTGCTGTTCTTCGCGTTCGCCGGACCGATCGGTCGCGCGGCGGCCCGCGTGCCCGGCCTCGAGCGCCAGGTGGCGCGACTCGAAGAGGAGAACAGCCGCGTGCAGCAGCTCGCCGCGGCGCTGAACCGAGCCGAGGCGAACTACCAGGAGCTGCGCACCATGCTGGGCGTGCGAGGGCCGCGGGAAAAGGGGGCGGCGGCCCCGACCGGAGACCTCGTGCGCGCCATCGCGGTCCGCGCCCGTCCACCGTCGGCGCCGCTGCGCTACGAGCCGGGCCCGGCGGAGCCCACGCACTGGCCCCTCGACATCGCAGGCTTTGTCACGCGGGGCCAGGTGCGGCCAGGCGATGTGGCCGAGTCCCATCCCGGCATCGACATCGCCGTGCCCCCCGGAACGCCGGTTCGTGCCGCCGGCGGCGGGTCGGTCGAGGCGGCGGGTACCGACCTGGCGTACGGACTATTCGTGCTCTTGCGACACTCGAGCGGGTATGAAACGATGTATGGGCATGCCTCGCGCCTTCTGGTGCGAGAAGGCGACTCGGTGCAGGCGGGCCAGGTGATCGCCCTTTCCGGCAACTCCGGGCGATCCACGGCGCCGCACCTCCACTTCGAGATCCGCCGGGAGGGCAAGTCGCTCGATCCCCTCACGGTCGTGAAACAGGAGAACTGACATGGCGATGTTCACCGAGAAGGGGCAGGGGGGGCTCGAGTCGGAATCCGGACTGTCCATCATCGGGACCGGCATGCGCGTCGTGGGCGACATCAGCGCGGACGGTGTCGTGAAAATCGAAGGCACCGTGGTGGGCACGGTGCGCGCCGGCCGGCAGGTGCTGGTCGGGAAGGGTGGGGAAGTGGAAGGCGACGTCATCTCGCGCGAGGCGATCATCGGGGGCGAAGTGCGTGGCTCGATCCGCGCCGACGAGCGCATCGAGATCCAGTCCACCAGCGTCGTGCACGGCGACATCGCGGCGAAACGCCTCCTGGTACAGGAGGGTGGCGAGATCAACGGCGTCGTGCGCATGGGCGAAGCCGCCCTCGAAGCGGAGACCGTCGAGAAGGCGGGGGCGCAGCGGACCTACTAACGTGCTAGATATCCACACACTCGCCCCTCCGCGTGTGGATTGTTTATCTCTATATGCTGTAGTACTTTAGCTACCACTGTGGTGTGGGAGTCCCGCCTCACTGTCGATAATCTGGTGAGATAATGTCTCCATACTGCCAGAGGTGAGAGGCTCGATGGAACTCACCGAGCTGGTCTCGTACCTCGATGGCTACCTTCGGGTCGCCGCCGTTCCCGACGCTCCCCATGCGGTCAACGGGCTGCAGGTCGCGAACAGGGGGACGGTGAGCCGCGTGGCGGTGGCTGTCGATCTGTGCGAAGCGACCGTGCGCCTGGCGGCGGAGCAGGGGGCCGACTTGCTGCTCGTGCATCACGGCCTGTTCTGGGGCGGGCTCCAGCCGCTGACGGGACGCGCCTATCGACGGGTAGCGAGTCTGATCGCGAACGACATCGCGCTGTACAGCGCCCATCTTCCGCTCGATCTGCATCCCGAAGTCGGCAACAACGCGGTGCTCGCGCGGCAGCTCGGCGTTTCGCTGCGCGGCGAGTTCGGCGAGCAATACGGGGTGCGGATCGGCGTGTGGGGAGAGATCGACGTCTCCCGGCCGGTGCTCGAGCGCCGGTTGGCGACCCTCATGGGAAGCGCACCGCGACTGATGGCGTTCGGGCCGGAGCGGGTGCAGCGCGTGGGGATCGTGACGGGGGCGGCCGGCTCGATGATCGCGCAGGCCGCCGGCGCCGGGCTCGACACCTTCGTCACGGGCGAGGGTCCCCACCACACGTTTTTCGACGCCGAAGAGCTGAAGGTGAACGTGTTCTACGCAGGGCACTACGCCACCGAGACGGTGGGCGTCAAGGCGCTCGCCGAGCACCTCCACGCCCGGTTTCATTTGCCTTGGACGTTTCTCGATCATCCGACCGGTCTTTGAGCGCGCGCCGCGTGCTGGCCCTGCTCGCGGCGTCTGAGCTGTGCGGCATGGCGCCGTGGTTTTCCGCGTCCGCCGTCGCACCTACGCTCTCGCGCCTGTGGCGCCTCGACACCGTGGGCGCGGCGTGGCTGACGATCTCGGTGCAGCTCGGCTTTGTCGCGGGCGCGCTCGTGTCGGCGCTGCTCACCCTCTCCGACCGCTGGTCCGCCCGCCGTCTGGTCGCGGGCTGCGCCTGGCTCGCCGGTCTCGCGACCGTCGGTGTGGCGTGGGCGCCGGGCCCCGTAGCAGGGATCGCGCTGCGGATGCTCACCGGCGCGGCGCTGGCGGGGGTGTATCCGCCGGGCATGAAGATCGTCGCCGGGTGGTATCGCGAAGGTCGGGGACTCGCGATCGGTGTCCTCGTCGGGGCGTTGACGCTGGGCTCGGCGCTTCCCCATCTCGTTCGCTGGGCGGTCCCGGCCGAGCACTGGCGGCCCGTGCTCGTCATCGCGGCGGCGGCGGCGGTCGTCGGGGGGCTGCTGGTCCTGCTCGTGCCGCATGACGGCCCATTCGCCGCTGCGGCGCCGCCGTTCAGCTGGCGGGCGGCGCCGCGCATCCTCGCGGACCACGCGGTGTCGCTCGCGAACCTCGGTTACCTCGGCCATATGTGGGAGCTGTACGCAATGTGGACGTGGTTGGCCGCGTTCGTCGCGGCGAGCGAACTGGCCCGCACCGGTGGCGATCCGGCGGCGGGTGGAGCGCGCGCGCCGGCCCTCGTCACGTTCGCGGTGGTCGGCAGCGGCGCGCTGGGGTGCTGGCTGGGGGGGAAGTTCGGCGACCGCTGGGGCCGCACCCTGATCACCAGCATGGCAATGATGCTTTCGGGCGCGTGCGCGCTCGCGGCGGGCCTCGCATTCGGGCGCCCGCTCGTCGTGCTGGTCCCGCTGCTCCTCGTCTGGGGTGTCACCGTGGTGGCGGACTCGGCCCAGTTCTCCGCTGCGGTGAGTGAGCTGGCTCCTCGTGAGCTCGTGGGGACCGCTCTCACGCTCCAGACGAGTCTGGGGTTCCTCCTGACCTGTCTCACGATCTATTTGTTGCCGTGGGTGGCGGCGCGGGTGGGGTGGCGCTGGAGCATGAGCCTCCTGGCGCTCGGGCCCGCGGGTGGTGTGTGGGCGATGCTGGCCCTGCGGCGCCGGCCCGAGGCGGCCGCACTCGCCGGTGGGCGCGGTTAGGGCACGGCGACGATTCCCACTTCGCCACCGAACTCGTCGGCCACGCGCGTCGTCCCCCCCGGCGCAGTCCAGCTCCCACCGTCGACCCGCACGTTGATCCGGTGCACGCCGCTCGACATGGGGAGCAGGCATTCCCACGTGCTCTCGCCCGCGCGGCGGAGCGCAACCGCCCGCCAGTCCGTGAAATCACCCGCCACGTCGACTGTCGCCGCCGCAGGAGCGTAGAGGACGACCCGGACGGTGCCGTCGCCCGCCGGCTGGATTTCGAGTCGTGCGGTGAACCCCGCGCCACCGTCACCGTCGGCAGGCGAGCGACTGAGCGGCTGCGGATCGCGAATGACGCGTGGTCGGGGCAGCGCCGTCCTCAGGCGTAGCCCTGCGCTCGCGTAGCGCCCCGCCACGCTGCCGCTGACGGGATCGGTCGGATAGCGGCCCCCCGAGATGAAGAGGGCGGTGCGCTCCCCCAGTATGAAGGTGCTGCCCGCTTCGCCGTACACGCCGTGACCGCCACCGCGACTCGACACCCTCGCGGCGAACGACGCATTGAGCTCGAAGCGGCCCCGGCTCGCGTGGATCGTCGACCCGACATCGCTATACGCCGTGTCGCCGACGAACGATCGGGTGACGGACGTGGCGACCGTCACCCAGGCGCGCCGCGCCCACACGCCGAAACCAGCGACCGCGACGGAGCGGGGCGCGATGCCGTACGAGGTGCGGCCTCCGGTGCCGGCGATCCACGCTCCCCGGTTCGCCGTCACCAAATGCACCCGGGCCTCACCGGTCGCGTGCCAGAAGCTCGCGAAGTCGGCGTAGCTGCTTCCGCCCGCCGAGAGGAAGAGCTCGCCACGCCAGCGGTGCCGGAGGAAGCTGGGTGGCGTGAAGAGCGAAGCGGCGATGAGTCCCTGCACACTCCGGCGGCCGCTTTCGAAGCGGAGGTAGGTGCCGCGAGCCGTGACGGCGGTGCCGGGCCGCTCCCAAGTGAGGGTCGGGGTGAGGGATACGGCGCCGGAGGGAAGGAAGCCGTCGTAGCGCACAATGGAGACGCCGAGGTCGACGGTCCCGGTGGTCTGCGCGACGGGGGCGCGAACGGGTAACAGAGACGTTGCCGCGGTGAGGGACGCGGTCCAGACATGTCGGGCGGCCGCCGCTGGCCGCACAGAGTTAGGGGCGGCCGGGGCGCTGCTGGCGGGCCCCCGCGTTCACGTCGACGATCTGCGCCGTCGCCGTCGCCGCCGCTGCGGTGGCGGCCGCGGGAGGCGCCCCGAGCGCGATATCACGCTCGACGGCGCGTCGGAATTCGACCAAGTCCGCGTCTCTGGCCCGTCCCGCGAGGGAAAGGACGGCGCCAGCGGCGCTATCGACGGGAACTCCGCTGGCCACGAGATCGGCCAGCACGGCGAGCGGCACGGTCAGGGGCTCGCGCCGAGCGTGCCGCAGCTCGGCGAGGATCGTCTGCGACGCCCCGGCGTGCAGCGCTGCTGCGCCGGCGCTGAGCTCGGCAGCCGAGGCTGTCGACCCAAGCGCGTCACGGGCCCGGCCCAGGTCCACGGCGAGACGCCGCACGGCGGCGACGATCAGGTCCCCCGACGCACGCTTGGTCGCGCCCTCGAGCGCGCGCTGCACGAGGGGCTCCGTGGGGAGCAAGGCTCGATGCGCCGAATCGACGAGCGCCGCCACGGTCGGCCGCGTGCCGGCGTCCAGCCGCTCGAGTCGTGGATCGGTCTGTTGGGAAGCTGCAGCTCCTGCCAACAGTATCGCCCCAAGCAGCGGGAGCGCCGTGCGGGTGAGGGCGGACGTCATGAGCCCCCTCCGCCCACGGTCAGCACCGAGCTGGGTGCGCCGTAATCCTCGTCGCGGGCCACGGGCGCCGAGGGGTCGGCCAGCCAGCGCGCGCCGTCCACGAAGAACGCGTAGTGATAGCGCCCGGGAGCGAGCGGCACCACCACGGTCCACAGCGCTTCGCTTCCGGCCCGGCGCATCGGTGTGCGGGTCGCATCCCAGTCGTTGAAGTCCCCGACGAGCGATACGTGCGTCGCGCGGGGAGCGACGAGGACGAACTGAAAGGCGCGCGACTCCGTCTGCGGGGGAGCGGGCGATTGGGAGTCCGTCCGGGAGAGGAGGACGACGACGGCGAGGGCGGCAGCCGCCGCAAGTCCGCCGAGCGGTGTGAGCGTGACCCGGTGTGGGCGCCTGAGCCAGCGCCACGTCGCTCCCAGCAGCGTCGCGCCGCCGGGCTGTGGGACCGTGGTGATCTCGCGCATCACCCGCGAGTCGAGCGCCGGGTCGATCCGCACCGGCCGTCGAAGGTGCCGCGCGATCCGTTCGATCGCGTCGTCCACGGGTTCAAACACGCTCGACCTCTTTCAGCATCGCTTGGAGCTGCTCCCGCGCCCGCTTCACGCGCATCTTCAGCGCGGAGACGCCCGCGCCGGTGAGCCGGGCCATGTCCTCGTACTCGAGCTCCTCGACGTGCTTGAGGAGGAACGCCTCACGCGACTCGGATGGAAGACGCGCCAGCGCCCACCGGACGACGTCGTCCCACTCGGTCCGTCCGTCCGGTCCGGGCAACGGCGCGCCCTCGAGGGCGGCGGGGTCGTACACGAATCGCTGAGCCCGGCGCGCGGCGCGCGCGCCCGCCGTGCGGCACCGGTTCACCAGAATGCCGTACAGCCATGCGCCGAAGCGCTCGGGATCGTCGCAGCGCGCGAGCGAGCGATAGGCACGGACGAAGGCGTCCTGCAGCACCTCTTCCGCGTCCTCCCGATTTCCGAGCATGTGCAGCGCGTACCGGCCCAGGCGATCGCGATACCGCGCGACGAGATCGGCGTAGGCACCGGTGTCGCCGGCCTGCACACGGCGCACCAGAGCGGCGTCGCTCGTCCCCACGCTGTGTATACCCATCGAGACGATCCCCACGTCACACTACCCTGCTCGGGTGACGCGGGCCAGGGGAGGCTGGGTATCTGAGGCAGAGCCGCCACCATTCCTCAAGGAGCGATGATGTCGCGACGCGTAGCCTTGCCGGTGATCGCCGCCGTACTGCTCGCAGGCGGGAGCGCGTGCTATCAGGACGACTCCAGCAACGGGCCGGCGTCCCGGAAGCCCCTCGCCAAAGTGTTGCTCACCGACGCCCCCTTCCCGTATGACTCGGTCACGAGCGTAAACCTGTACGTCGTCCGGATCGAGGCGAGCACCCAGATGGACGCGACGGGCGGAGACTGGATCGTGATCGCCGAGCCGCGGCGGACGTTCGACTTGCTCCAGCTGCAGCAGGGAACGACGGCAATCCTGGGCGAAGGGGAGATCCCGGCGGGTCAGTACCACGCGATCCGGATGACGATCGACACGAGCCTGTCGTCCATCCAGGGCTTCGGCGGCGAGGTGCCCGTGAACTGGAACAACTACTCGGCGTCGAACGAAATGCCGCTGTACGCCTCGGTGGACTATCCGGTGAACGTCTCGAGCGAGGGCGCGGAGATCGTCATCGATTTCGACCTCGGCCGGAGCTTCCTGTGGGACCTGTACGGCACGCAGATGTTCACGCTCTTCCCCTGGCTGCGGGCGATCAGCACTGCAGCGACCGGCACTATCGCGGGCACGGTCACGACCGATGACAACGGACCGGTGGAGCCGGTCCCGAACGCAAGCGTCACGGTGTGCTCCCGTAGTCCTTGCGATTCACAGAGCGCGACCAACGTTGTCGCCAGCGGTCGCAGCGACAACGCAGGACGCTACAAGGTGGCGTTCGTACGCGCGGGCACTTACCTCGTGCGGATCGAGCGGGCCGATCATCCGTGGCTCGACGCCGTGATCAGCCCAGCCGTCCAGGTGACCACCGGGGACACCGCGACCCTGTCCGTGGTCCTTCCGAGGGCAGGATCAGGGGGCGCCTACATCAAGATTTCGGGGCCCACGTCGGTCGGCGTCGGCGGAACGATCTTGCTGAGAGTCGCCGTGGGGGACGCGAGCGGCCGCCCGGTCCTAAACCCGGTGGTCACGTGGACGAGCGACGCCCCCGCGATCGCGGAGGTCTCGTCCGGAACCGACTCGGTGACGAGCGTGACGGGCCGTCAGGCAGGACGTGCGACGATCACGGCCGCGAGCGGCGCGTTGAGCGACGCGATCACCATCGAGGTCGTCGGCTCGCCCGGGGCTCCCGTGGCGACGGTGACGGTGCAAGCCTCGACGGCCAGCCTTTCGGTCGGCGACAGCGTGTACTTCACGGCGGAGCTCCGCGACGTCGATGGCACGCTGCTCTCCGGGCGACAGGTCTCCTGGTTCAGCACCGACACCTCGGTGTTCGTCATCCAATTCCAGGGCGGCACGAACCCGATTGCCATCGTCCGACCGGTAGGGGTCGGCAGCGCGTTCCTCCGGGCGTCGAGCGAAGGCAAGACAGGCCAGGCGAGTATCACCGTGCACTGAGCCTTCCGGCCAGGGCGGCACGCTCTTAGCTTGCCGGTTCCCCGTCTATGACCGGAGGTAGCGTGCGTCTGGTACCGTTGTTGGCGTTGGCGATGGGGGCGGCCTGTGCGCGCCCGCCGCGTGCGGCCGCGCCTCCTCAGCCCGGCCTGTTCGGCCCCTCATCTCAACCCGTCCTCTTGCCGCCGCGGCAGTTCGAGCCGGACGTACCACGCACCGATGCCCAATGGCGTGCCGTCGGCCGCGAGGCGGCGGACCTGCTGTCGCAGTACGTCGCGATCAACACCACGAATCCGCCCGGCAACGAGCTCCAGACGGCGAACTGGCTGAAGGCGGTGCTCGCGCGTGAAGGGATCGAGGCCGAGGTGTTCGAGCCCCGAAGAGGGAAGGCAAACCTGTTCGCCCGTCTCAAGGGAGACGGCAGCGCCCGGCCCCTCATTCTGCTCAATCACATGGACGTGGTGCTCGCGAGCCCGGAGTACTGGAAAGTCGACCCGTTCTTGGGCGCCGTGCAGGACGGCTACCTCTGGGGGCGCGGTGCGCTCGACATGAAGGGAGAGGCGATCACCCAGCTCCTGAGCCTGCTCACGCTGAAGCGCGCGGGCGTGCCGCTCAAGCGCGACGTGATCTTCCTCGCGACGGCGGACGAAGAAATCGGCGGGGGCGTTGGGGCGGGCTGGTTCGTGGAGCACCACCCGGAGCTGGTGCGGGACGCCGAGTTCCTCCTCAACGAAGGCGGCACGATCCGCACGGATACGAACGGGCGGATCGAGTACTACGGCGTGGGCACGACGGAAAAGTCACCCTTCTGGCTGAACCTGACGGCGCACGGCACCCCGGGCCACGGGTCACGTCCCACGCCGGACAATCCTGTCCACCGGTTGGTGCGGGCCCTGTCGCGCATCGCCGCCTATCAGACACCCCTGGTCGTCACGCCCGCAGTAGAGCGCTACTTCCGCGACCTGTCGACCATCGAGACGGACCAGGCACGACGGGCGGCGTTGGCGGACGTCCGCGCTGCCCTGCGCGACTCGGCTGCGGTTCGCTTCCTCACCGGCGATCTGACCTACAACGCGCTCCTTCGCAACACCATCTCCATCACCGGGCTTCAGGGCAGTGACAAGACGAACGTCATTCCGCCGCTGGCGCGCGCCACGCTGGACGTCCGGCTCCTGCCGGGCCAGGAGCCGCAAGCGTTTCTCGCCGACCTCGTGCGGGTCGTGGGTGACTCGGGGGTGGAGATCACGCCACAGGGTCCGAGCTGGCCTGCCACCGAAAGCCCCACCGAGACGGAGCTGTTTCGCGCCATCGTGACCGCAGCGCGCGAGCGCACGCCCGACGCGCTCGTCACCACGCCGCCCCTCGCCGGTTTCACGGACAGTCACTATTTCCGGCGCCTGGGCATCGTGAGCTACGGCATCTCACCGTTTCCGCTGAATCAGGCCGAATCACGCGGCGTGCACGGCAACGATGAACGGGTGAGCCTCGACGACCTCGCGTTCGGGGTCCACTTCATGTACGACGTCGTCGCGCGCATCGCGGCGAAGTGATCGGGCTGTTCCTCCATCCCCGCCGTTACCCGCCCGCGCGGGAGCGGCGCCCGCCGCTATTCGAGCGCCTCACCAAGCAACCGCTCGGGTGGGTGGCCGAGCGGTTGGCGCGTCCGCTCATGCGCTGGGATCGCGCCCGACTCGACACGCCGGACATCGCGGTCCCCGTGGAGGGCCTCCCCCGCGAGTTCGTGGGCTACCGCCTGGCGCTGGTCACGGATCTGCACCATGGTCCCGCCGTGCCCACGTGGTGGCTCGAGCGCATGGCCGACCGGGTCCGGGAGCTCGACACCGATCTCGTGGCGCTGGGCGGCGATTTCGTCAGCCACGCCCGCAGCGACATGGACGGCCTCGAGCGGGTCCTGGCGCGCTTCCGCGGGCGCGACGGCGTGGTGGCCGTGCTGGGGAACCACGACCACTGGGTGGACCCCGACGACGTCGGTGCCGCGGTCGAGCGCAGCGGCGCGACGTTGCTCCACAACCGGCACCGGCTCATCCGTCGCGGAGCGGCGGTGCTGGCCGTGGGCGGCGTGGACGACTTCACTCACGGAGCCGTCCGCCCCGACGAGGCGTTCTCCGGCGTCGCACCGGACGTGCCGCGCGTGCTCATCTCGCACAATCCCGATCTCATCGAATACTTGCCCCCGGGCTTACGGGTGGACGTGATGCTATCGGGCCACACGCACAACGGCCAGGCGCACCTGCCGCTCCTGGGCCCGATCACGGCACCGTCGCAGTTCGGCCGGAAATACCTGCACGGGCTGAAGCGCGTGGGGCAGTGCTGGCTGTGTGTCTCGGCGGGCGTGGGCAGCGCGTGGATCCCCCGCTGGCGGAACCCTCCCGAGCTCCCGGTGATACGGCTGACGACGGCTACCTGAGGGAAACGACGAACCGCACGAGGACGGTTTCCGCGGTCTGGGGCGCGACCGTGCAGAAGCACTCGACGCCGATCAGGCGCTTGACACCCAGTACCTCCGCCTCCGCGATCCCCGGCACGTCCCGATACGTGATCTCGAGCGTCGTGCCGTCGATGATCCGGTAGGCCACGGGGCGTCCGAGCAGGCGGTGATGCGGGTCGATCCGGCCGAGGCCCTCGCTCAGCCGGTGCTGAATCGCGGCGGCCTGGGCGTGCTGCGGCGCGGGCGTGTCGATCATGGACGGGAGCCCGGGCGGTTCGCGAGCACGGCCGTCGCGTTCCGGCGCATGCCCTCCACTCCCGGGCGCTCGAACGGCGTGTCGCCGAAGCGGCGCGCGAACGACTCCGGCTCCCTCTCGAGCAGCGCCGCGAGATCCGGCTCGGCGATCTCGTGGCGCACGCCGAGCTCGGCGTCGCTCGTCGGGCGCGCGAACTTCACGTTCCACGGACAGACGTCCTGGCACACGTCGCAGCCGAACAGCCAGTCGCCCACGTTGCGTCGGTCGGCCTCGTCGAACTCACCGGCATGCTCGATGGTGAGGTAGGAGATGCAGCGCCGCGCGTCGAGCACGCCCGGTGCGACGAATGCGCTGGTTGGACAGGCGTCGAGACAGGCGCGGCAGGTGCCGCAGCGATCCGCCTCGAAGGGCAGGTCGGGGGCGAGATCCGCGTCGGTCAACACGACGCCGATGAAGGTGAACGAGCCCCGGTCGGGGTCGATCAGCATCATGTTTTTCCCGATCCAGCCGAGCCCGGCCCGCTGCGCCAGCTCGCGCTCGGGGACGGGTCCCGCATCGACATAGCAGCGGGATTTCGCGCCGGGGACGATCTCGCGGATGGCGGTGGCAAGGCGCTCCAGGCGGCGACCGAGGACGAGATGGTAGTCGGAGGACCACGCGTACTGGGCAACCCGGCCGCGACGCTCCCCGGGCTTGCGCCCCGGGTCAGTCGAGCCATGGAAGTAATTGGTGAGCGTCACCACCGCGACTCGCGCGCCGGGCATGATCCGGACAGGGTGTTTTCGCTTGTCCGCCTGCCGGTGGAGGTATGTCATGGTCCCGGCGTAGCCTGCGGCCAGCCAGCGATCGAGCTCGGCGGCGTGGGCATTTGCCTCTAGCGTTGCGATCCCGACGGCATCGAACCCCAGTTCGAGAGCTCGACGCTTCACCTCGACGCTTCTGCCTGACGCATCTGCGCGACGCGTCTGCTCGACGTTTTTTTTCATACGTGCATCGTCTCTCGCCGCCATCGTGCGAACCGCACCACGTCCTCGAGCGGCGGCACCGCGTCCTCGTCGCCGTAGGCGGTGAACATGCGCCACCGCACATAGTCGCGCGGCGGCAGCGGCAGGAACGGTGGGCGTCGGTACCAGTCGCGTGCCCGAAAGCTCCAGGTGAGGCGGACGAGGTCGAGCGCGAGCCGCGGGCTCAGGAGGCCCCGCAGGGCGAGGCGCGCCGCGAGCGTCGGCCAGCCGGCGGAGGCGCTCATGCCGGTGAATTTACTCGCGAGGCGTGCCCAGCGCGCTTTCCCTTCGGTATATTGACCGCCTATGACGCTCGCCAGCGGTCTCGACGCCGGCGCATCCCCCGGGCTTCACGCCCTCGCCCGCTATCGGAGCGAGTTCCCGATCTTTCGGGAGACGGTGTACTTGAACACCTGCTCGCTCGGCGCGCTCGGCGAGCGCGCGCGCCGCCGCATCGCGCAGTTCGTCGATGTGTGGCAGGCGCGCGGGGCGGCCGCCTGGTACGACGTGTGGTGGGCGGCCCTGGGGGAGTTGCGGGCGCGCTACGCGCGGATCGTCGGCGCGAGTCCGGAGGAGATCGCCCTCGCGCCCAGCATTTCGGTGGCGTTGTCCGCGGTGGCGGAGGCCCTGGACTACCGGCGCCGTCCCAGGGTCGTCGTCACGTCGCTCGATTTTCCCACGGTCGCCTACCAGTGGCTCGCGAAGCGCGCTCGTGGCGTCGAGCTCGTGGTGGTCGAGAGCCCGGACCAGGTCTCGGTGCCGGTGGAGGCCATCGCGCGGGCGGTGGATGACCGGACCGCCCTCGTCGCGACGTCGCACGTGTACT
The DNA here is from genome assembly GCA_003222085.1 of Gemmatimonadota bacterium. GTDB lineage: Bacteria > Gemmatimonadota > Gemmatimonadetes > Gemmatimonadales > GWC2-71-9 > AG41. The sequence goes on along the minus strand of QHUK01000010.1, from coordinate 81,858 downwards.
TCACGAGCGGCGCAATCCAGGACATCCAGCGCGTGGCGGACGTCGCACGCGCCCGCGGCGCCTTGACCTTGGTCGACGCCTACCAGTCGGTGGGACAGGTCCCCGTCGACGTGAAGGCCGCGGGCGTGGACTTTCTCACCGCCGGCGGGCTCAAGTGGCTGCTTGGCGGGCCGGGGATCGTGCTGCTGTACGTTCGTGACGAGCTCGCGCGGCGGCTCGCACCGGCCATTGCCGGGTGGTTCGGGCACAAGGACCAGTTCGCCTTCGACCCCCGCGCGCTCGAGCTGCACGACGACGCCCGGCGCTTCGAGCTCGGGACCCCGGCGCTGGCAGCGGTCTACGCCCAGCTCGGGGGCCTCGATTACATCGACGAGATCGGCGTCCCGGCCATTCGCCGCGTGACGTCGGCGCTCACCGAGGACCTGGTTGCGCGGGCGCGCGAATACGGCTTCCAGCCCAAGGTGGCGTCCCGCGCCGAGGATCGCTCGGCGATTGTGATGCTCCCGGCGGCCGACCCGGCTGCCGGCGTGCGACATCTCGCCGCCGGCCGCATCATCGCGGACGCCCGACCGGGACACGTCCGTCTCTCTCCTTTCTTCTATAACGTGCAGGACGACCATGTCTCAGCGCTCGAGCGGCTCGCAAGGCACACCGGTCACTGAGGACGAACGCCTTCTCGCCCAGGTTCCCCGCGAGCGACGGCCGTTCGTCAAGTCGGATTCGTGGCGGGTCCTGCGGATCATGGGGGAGTTTGTCGAAGGGTTTGACACCCTCTCCGACGTCTACAACGCCGTCACGGTGTTCGGGTCGGCGCGCACCAAGCCGGAGGACCCCTACTACGAGAGGGCCGTGGAAACCGCGCGCATGCTCGCGGAGGAGGGATTCCCCATCATCACGGGAGGCGGCCCGGGGATCATGGAGGCCGCGAACCGCGGGGCCCAGGAGGGAAACGGCCTGTCGATCGGCTGCAACATCGAGCTGCCGTTCGAGCAGGGGCTCAATCCGTATGTCGAGCGCGCGATCAACTTCCGCTACTTTTTCGTCCGCAAGACGATGTTCGTCAAATACTCGACCGCGTTCATCGTCTTCCCCGGGGGTTACGGGACGATGGACGAGTTGTTCGAGGCGCTTACGCTGATCCAGACCGGGAAGGTGAAACACTTCCCGGTGATCCTGTTCGGAGCGGAATACTGGGGCGGCCTCGCGGAGTGGCTGCGGGACCGAGTGGCGGGGGAGGGCAAGATCGCCACCACCGATCTCCGCCTCTTCACCGTCACCGACAGCCCACGAGAGGCCGTCGCGACGGTACGGCAGGCACGGGAGCGGCGCAGCATCGCCCTTCCCGTCGAGACTCAACGCGACGCGGAGGTGCCATGACCACACGCAAAGACTTCTTGCGCGGCCAGCGCATCGATCCGAAGCCCATCACCGGCCGCGAGACCGTCCCCGAGCTGGTAGACAATGCCTTCCTCGCCTACAACGCGGGCCGCCTCGCCGACGGGTGCCGCTTGTTCACGGAGCTGATGCTCGAAGACGACGTCACCGTCGGCATGAGCCTCACCGGCGCCATGACGCCCGCAGGACTCGGGATGTCGACGATCATTCCGGTCCTCGAGGCGGGGTTCATCGATTGGATCGTCTCGACCGGTGCGAACCTGTATCACGACGCGCACTTCGGGTTGGGCTTGACGATGCACCGGGGGACGCCCTTCGCAGACGACGTCGAGCTGCGCGAGCAGGGTGTCGTTCGCATCTACGACATCTTCTTCGACTACGAGGTGCTCCTGTCGACCGACGCCTACATCCGGGAAGTGTCCGCGGCTCCGGAGTTCCAGCGCCCCATGAGCACGGCGGAGTACCACTACCTGTTGGGCGGTTACATCCTCGAGCGCGAGAAGGCGCTGGGGATCTCGCGAAAATCGGTGCTCGGCGTGGCGCATCAGTGCGCCGTGCCGATGTACACGTCGTCCCCGGGGGACTCGTCCATCGGGATGAACGTGGCCGAGCAGGCGCTCACCGGATCGCAGCTGCGCTTCGACCCCAGCGCGGACGTGAACGAGACCTCGGCGATCGTCTTCGACGCCAAGACGCACGGGGGCAAGAGCGGCATCCTGATCATCGGCGGCGGCAGCCCGAAGAACTTCGTGCTGCAGACGGAGCCGCAGATCCAGGAGGTGCTGGGCATCAGCGAGAAGGGGCATGACTACTACCTCCAGATGACCGACGCCCGCGCCGATACGGGCGGCCTGTCCGGGGCGACGCCGGCCGAAGCCGTGAGCTGGGGGAAGGTGGACCCCGACAAGCTGCCCGGCACGGTGGTGTGCTATCTCGACAATACCGTCGGCTTCCCCATCCTCGCCGCATACGCGCTGGCCAAACGCAAGAAGCGGCGGCTCAAGCGACTGTACGACCGGCGCGAGGAGATGATGCGGCAACTCACCGAGGCGTACCAGGAGGCGAAGGCGGACCGCGACGCGCGCGCGGAGGCGACGACTGTCGGGCGCAGACACTGAGCGTGGCGCCCTCGGCGCCCCCCCTCCCACGGGCACGTCCCGGGCTTACGCGGCGTACGCCCTGGGGCTCTTGACGCTCATCAATCTCCTCAACTACACGGACCGGAACGTCGTTTTCGCGCTGTTCGAGCCGATCAAGCGGGAGCTCGTCCTGTCAGACCAGCAGCTCGGCTGGCTTGGGTCCGCCTACGTGATCGTCCTCTCGCTCGCAGCGCTACCGCTCGGGGTGCTCGGGGACTTGAAGTCCCGGCGCGCCGTGATCGCGTTCGGCGTGGGGCTGTGGAGCGCCTTCACGGCGCTGGGCGCGACGGTGAGCCGTTTCTGGCAGCTACTGATGTGCCGCTCGCTGGTGGGCGTGGGGGAGGCGGGCTACGGGCCGGCGGCTCAGGCGTTGCTCGCCGAATTCTTCCAGGGCAAGCGCCGCGCGTTTGCGCTCGGGATCTACTCCGTAGGGATGGCGTTCGGTGGCGTGCTCGGGATCTGGCTGGGTGGCGTCCTCGCGGGGCGGTACGGCTGGCGCGCCGCCTTCGTCGCCCTCGGCGTCCCCGGCTTTCTCTTCGCATTGCTCGCCTCCCGCCTGCGCGAGCCGCGCCGCCGTCCGCCCCCGACGATCCGGGCCACCGTGGAGAGCTGGTACGCGCGCGGTCGTGTGGGCGCCCGCGAAGGGCTGCGACTCGGCACGCCGCTCATCTGGCTGACGCTCGCGGGTGCGGCGCTCTCCGGCGTGCTCGATCTGATCGAGGGACTGCCGCGCGGTCTCGATACCGCGCTGTTCGCCGCCTGCGTGAGCATCGGCATCGTGTGGACGGTGCTCCGGCTCGTGCCGGTGGCCGTGCGTGGCACGACCGAAGCGTCCGAAGTCGCGGCCACGGCATTCGGCGACTTCCTCCAAGCCGCCGGGACCGTGCTCCGCACGCCGACGCTGATCTGGATGTTCGTGGGGGGCGCGCTCGTCACCTTCGCCGTCAACGGCTTGATCGCCTGGGCGCCGAGCTTCCTGGAGCGCACCCATGGGCTTCCGGTAGCCGCCGTGGGACGAGAGTTCGGCGTGTGGGGACTCGCCGGCGGCGCGCTGGGCGGGTTGTTCGGCGGCCGGACGGGGGACTGGCTGCTGACGCGGTGGAGCGGAGGGCGGGTCGTCGTATCCGGCGCGGGGTTCGTGCTCGGTGGGCCGGTCTGCGCCGCATTGCTCCTGATCGACGAGCTCCGGCTCTTCGTTCCGCTCTTGTTCGGGACGTTCTTCCTCTACTCGTGGTATAACGGGCCCCTGTCGGCCGTGATCCTCGACGTCGTGCCGGCGGCCGTCCGCGCGTCGGTGCTCGGCGCCTATGTGCTGTTCTCGCACCTCGCCGGCGATGCGATCGCCCCACCGCTCATCGGATATCTGTCCGACCGCTTCGGCCTCCGGCCCGCGATGCTGCTGTTACCGACGGCCGGCGCGGTGGGGGGACTCCTCATCCTCATTGCACTCACTACGGTAGGGCGGGACATGGCCAGGGTGCGGGTGTGAACGCGGAAGGCGGAACGCGGAACGCGGAACATGGGGGGGAGCGTCATGCTGCGAGCGACCTTACCCTTCTGTTCCGCATTCCGCGTTCCCCGTTCCGCGTTCGGGGTGGGGGAGGGGCCCGGTGAAGATCGCCGTCGTGTTCGACACGCTGCATCCCGACTGGGAGGACGCCGACTACAAGAAGGAAGTCGAGGCGAAGGTCGAGGAGGCGGAGTACGACGTGGCCCGGGCACTGATGTCCCAGGAACACGACGTGCTGATGGTCGGCGTCGCCGACCAGTTGGCGCCGGTGCTCGAGCGGTTGGCCAAGTTCCAGCCAAAGCTCGTCTTCAACGGCTGCGAGTCGTTCCGCGGGCACGCCCGGCACGAGTACGCGCTCGCGACGGTGCTGGAGATGCACGGCTATCGCTACACGGGCTCGTCTCCGACGGGGTTGCTGGTCGCGCGCAACAAGTCGCTCACCAAGAAGATCCTCGCGCACCACGAGATCCGCGTGCCGGCGTTCGCCGAGTTTCGTCCGGGGGAGAAGCCCGTGCGTCCGTCGGAGCTGCGGTTCCCGCTCATCGTGAAGCCGCTCTTGGAGGACGCCTCCGTGGGCATCGCGCAGGCCTCGGTGGTGAAGGACGACGAAGACCTCGGGGTACGGGTGAAGTTCATTCACGAGAAGTTCCACCAGGCGGCGATCGTCGAAGAGCTGATCGAGGGACGGGAGCTGTACGTCGGGCTGATCGGCAACGACACCCTTCAGGTCCTGCCGATCGTCGAGCTGACGTTCGGCGAGTCCGACGGCGAGCATCGCATCGCGACGTACAAGGCCAAGTGGGACGAAGAGTACCGCAAGCGAAAGAAGATCAAGAACGTGTTTGCGAAGGGGCTGTCGGACGAGGTCGCGGTCAAGATCGCCGATACCTGCACCACGGCGTTCCACGCGTTGTGGCTCCACGACTATGGACGCGTGGACCTGCGGCTGACGCATGACGACGCCGTCTACGTCCTGGAGGTCAACCCCAACCCGTTTCTCGCACAGGAGAACGAGATGGCGGACGCGGCCGAGAAGGCCGGCATGAGCTACAACGCCTTCATCCAGCGGATCGTGGAAGAGGCCCTGGCACGTGGCGCAACGTAAGCGCGAGGTCCCGACGCCCGAGCTGCGCTGTCCCACGTGCGCGGCCGAGGTGCAACCGTTCTGGGCGAACTGCTCGAACTGCGGCCGCCGGCTCGAATGGCGCGACACCACCAAGGAGACCGGTGCGGAGTGCTACTACTGCGGCTGGGTCGTATCGGACAGCTTCTCATTTTGCCCCTGGTGCGGTCGCGACATCGCCGACCGGGACTCGAGCCCCGAGCCGCTCAAGGCCCCGAAGGGTTTCAAGTACCATCGGCGCTGCCAGTGGGGTTGCGGTGGCGGCGTGATGTACCCCATGCGCTCGTGCCCCTGGTGCGGGCGCCCCCAGAGGTGGCGCTACCAGGAGTTCCAGAACATCTGCCCGCACTGCAACAAGGGCGTGAACGACTGGATGGACGTCTGCCCGTGGTGCGGCAAAGACGCCACCGGGCGCGACCTGATCCGCCAGGCGCTGCGCCGCGTGCGGCAGCTCTTGGTCGTCGGTCGCCTCAAGGACTGGAACTACCGGGTGCTGCTGCGACCGGGCGTTTCCGGCGTGACGCACCGGACGCCCAAGATCATCGAGATCGAGCGCCGCTACGTTACCGGCAAACGGCGGCGGCGCGACGAGATCTCGTGGAACATGCTGAGCGGGCTGATCCTGCACGAGCTGGGCCATTCGTTCCTGTACCACAATTGGTCGTTCACCCGAACCGGGCGGTTCCGTCGGGCCTTCGGGGAGGTGCGCAAGGCGTATCGCGTCGCCGACTCGAAGTGGGTCGACTTCGAGCGCCGGGGGGTCACTACCACCCTCCCGAACTACGTTACCGCCTACGCGGCGACGCACCCGCAGGAGGATTTCGCCGAGACGTTCCGGTTCTATGTCGCGCGGCGGGGGCGGCTGCGCGAGCTGTTCGCCGAGTTCGGCCGGAAACGCAAGGGCGTGCCCGTGTTCGAGAAGTTCCTCGTGCTGCACGACTTCATCCGGAGCCTCAGAGGATGGCGCTGAGCTAGGAGATGAAGCGCGGCGTGGACTACATCGGTGTCGGCGTCGGCGCCATCATCGTCGACGAGCGCGGCCGGTTGTTCCTCGCTCGCCGCGGCCCGAGCGCGAAGAACGAGCGTGGTTTGTGGGAGTTCCCCGGAGGCTCAGTGGAGTTTGGTGAGCGGCTCGCGGATGCGCTGAGGCGTGAGATACGCGAGGAGTACGGCGTCGAGATCGAGGTCGGTGAGCTGCTCGACGTCGTGGACCACATCCTCCCGGACGAGGGCCAGCACTGGGTGTCGCCCACCTTCATCTGTCGCATTGCTTCGGGCGAGCCGGTCATCCGGGAGCCCGAGAAGTGCTCCGCAATCGGCTGGTTCGCCCCCAGCCAGGTTCCACGCGAGCTGACGGTGATCACTCGCGAGAATCTTGAGCACTTCGTCAGGTCCCACGGCCGTAGCTAACCGGTCAAGTTTCGACCACCGCCGCCGCTTCCTTGGCGAAGGCGCGGGATCGCTCCACCAGCTCCAGGTAGGCCGCCACCTCCTCCGTACGGCGCGTCGTGTCCCAGCCGAGCGCCTCCGCCAGCCAATCCGCGACCGCGTTCGCGGCCGGGACGCCCCGGTCGCGGCTCGCGTAGAACAGATGCAGGCGTCGCACCAGCACGTCCGAGAGGCGAACGGCCATCTCGCGCTCTACCGCGTGCGCCACCTCGGCCCACAGCACCGGACGCCCGGCGACGATGGGTCGTCCCAGCGCGCGGTCCCGGTCCACGAGGTTCAAGACCGCGGCCGACTCGCTGCCATAGCTCGCGACCAAATGGCGGGCCGTCCGCTCCGGCGCCCCCCGGTCGACGGCCGCCTTGACGAGTCCGTCCAGGTCGGCCGTCTCGCCGCCCGGGAGCGGCAGCCGCTCGGTCGGAGCGCGGGAGGCGCGGGGACGGCCGTCCAGCTCGCGCAGGCGGGCCGCGACCCGATCCACCACGTCGCGGGCCATGACACGATAGGTGGTGAGCTTCCCGCCGGCGATCGTCCACAGGCCGCTCGGGCTCTCGATCACGCGGTGCTCGCGCGAGGCCGCCGAGGGCGCGAGGTGCCGCGGTGGTCGCAGCAGGGGTCGTAAGCCGGCCCAGCTGGCGATGACGTCCGACGGCGAGAGACGCGCGTGCGGAAAAAACGCGTTGACCGACCGCAGCAGGTAGACGACGTCCTGCGCCGTCGCGCGCACCTCGTCGGGCGACGCGTCCTCGTCGGTGTCCGTCGTTCCGATGTAGCTCAGATCACCCCACGGCAGCACGAACATCACGCGCCCATCGATTGGTGATGTGAGCGTGACCGCCAGCGTGTGCCCCACGCGCTTGCGGGGGACCGCCACGTGCGCGCCTTTGGTGGGCCGCAGCAACGGCTCCGCCCCGGCGTCGTCGAGGCGCCGCACGCGGTCGACCCACGGCCCGGTTGCGTTCACGACCACGAGCGCGCGTACCGTCGAGACGCGGCCCGTCAGTGCATCCCGCACCGTCGCGCCGCCCACCCGGCCGTCTGGCTTGATGAGCGCCGTGACTTCGACGTAGTTCGCGACCATGGCGCCCGCCTGCGCGGCGCTGCGCATGGTCGCGATGACGAGACGGGCGTCGTCCGTCTGTGCGTCGTAGTACAGGGCGGCGCCCCTCAATTCCTTGTCGCGCAGTCCGGGCTCGAGACGCTGAGTGGCCTTGCGTCCCAGCCAGCGGTGCGCCTTCACGTTGTGGAAGGCCGCCAGCAGATCGTACAGCCACATCCCCGCGCGGAGTTTCCAGGCGGGGACCCGCGCCCCGCGGTACACCGGGAACAGGAACGGCAGCGGATGCACCAAGTGCGGCGCGATCCCGAGCAACACACGACGCTCGCGGCTCGCCTCGAACACGAGGCGGAACTCGCCCTGTTCGAGGTAGCGGATCCCACCGTGGATGAGCCGCGAAGAAACCGACGACGTCCCGCCGCCGAAGTCGCCCTTGTCGACGACAGCCGTGCGAAAGCCTCGCAGTGCCGCATCGCGGGCGATCCCGGCGCCCGTGATCCCGCCCCCGATGACGAGAACGTCGACCGGTTCGGCGGCCAGGGATGCGAGTGCCGCGGCGCGCGTGCGATGGGAAAACGGCGTCTCGCTCGTCGAGGGTCTCCAGCTTGGCCCGGCAGCAGGCTCGGGGTAGGTTTCGGGACTTCACCGCCGACAGGGGTGAGGTCCAACGGGAGGAGAATGTAATGCCGGTTGCCAATGGACGCCGTGTTGCGGTGATCGCGGGCTGCCGCACGCCGTTCTGCAGGTCAGGGACGCTGTTGAAGGATGCCCGCGCCGTCGATCTGGCCCGGTTCGTGGCACGCGAGCTGCTCGAGCGCACAAACCTGGACGGCGCCGACGTGAATGCGGTGATCTTCGGGCAGGTGGTGCCGTCGGCGCTCGTCCCGAACGTCGCCCGCGAGGTGAGCCTCCTGCCGCAGTTCCCCAAGGAGATCCCCGCATACTCCCTGAACCGCGCCTGCGCGTCCTCCGGACAAGCCGTCGCGAATGCGTACGACGAGATCGTGCTCGGGGATGCCGAAGTCGTGCTCGCGGGGGGGGTGGAGTCGCTCTCCGACATTCCGATCCTCGCCTCGCGGCGCCTCGCGGACATCCTGGTGGAGGCGAACAAGGCCAAGTCCCTCGGCGCGCGTCTCCGCACCATCAGTCGGATCCGGCCGCGCGACCTCGTCCCCGTGTCACCCGCCATCGCCGAGCCGTCGACCGGCGAGACAATGGGCCAGTCGGCGGAGAAGATGGCCAAGGAGAACCACATCTCGCGCGCCGCACAGGATCGCTGGGCGCTCCGGAGCCACGAGCTCGCGGCTCGGGGAACGGACGACGGTCGTATCCCGGCGGAAATCGTGCCGTGGTTCGCACCGGGACGCGCGGGCGACGGAGTGGTGACCCAGGATAACGGGATCCGCCGGGACACGTCGCTCGAGCAGATGGCCAAGCTCAAGCCGGTCTTCGACCGCCGCTACGGCAGCGTCACGGCCGCCAACTCCTCGCCGCTCACCGACGGGGCGTCCGCAGTATTGCTCATGAGCGACTCGGCGGCGCGCGCGCTCGGCTACACCCCGCTCGCCTACGTACGCTCCTACGCAGTCGCGGCGGTGGATCCCGGGTGGCAGCTGCTCCAGGCACCCATCTTCGCCGTCCCCAAGGCGCTCGAGCGCGCGGGCATCAAGTGGAAGGACCTCGGGGTGATCGAGGTGCACGAGGCATTCGCCGCGCAGGTGCTCTCAAACATGCAGGGATGGGGGGCGCTGGGCTGGGAGATCAACGAGGACGTCATCAACGTCATGGGCGGCTCCATCGCCATCGGCCATCCGTTCGGTGCGACCGGCACCCGGCTCGTCGCGACACTCGCGAACGAAATGGCCCGCCGGGACGTGCAGTTCGGCCTCCTGTCGATCTGCGCGCAGGGCGGGATGGGTTTTGCCATGGTGCTGGAGCGCCGCTGATGGCTCCGGGGGCGGCGCTCACGTGGGAGCTCGCCGATGACGGTGTGGCCGTCGTCACTTTCGATTTGAAAAACGAACCGGTCAACAAGATTTCGGCTGCCGTGAAGCAGGACCTGCTGGCGACGTTCGAGGCGTTGGAGCACGACACCGCCGTGCGGGCCGTCGCGTTCTTCTCCGGGAAGCCGGAGAACTTCATCGCGGGGGCCGATATCGAAGAGTTCGTCCGGCTCACCACCGCCGCCGAAGCCGAGCGGCTCTCCGCCGAGGGGCAGGAGCTGCTGGGGCGCGTCGCCCGTTCTCCTAAGCCCCTCGCCGTCGGGATCCACGGCGCGTGCCTCGGCGGCGGGCTCGAGTTCGCTCTCGCCTGCGGGTACCGCGTGGCCTCCGATCACCCCCGGACCCAGCTGGGCCTCCCGGAAGTGCAGCTCGGCATTCTTCCGGGGGCCGGCGGCTGCCAGCGGCTCCCCCGGTTGATCGGCGCCCGCGCGGCGCTCGACATCATCCTCGCGGGCAAGGTCGAGAGCGCCCGGAAGGCGTTCCGCCTGGGGATCGTCGACGAGCTGGTGCATCCCGCGATCCTCCGGGACGTCACCATGGCCGCGGCGCAGCGCATGGCGGGCGGCTGGCGCCCCCGGCGCAAGCGACCGGGTGGCTTCCGGGGGTGGCTGCTCGACGGCAACCCGCTGGGCCGGCGGCTGGTCTTCCGGGCCGCCCGGAAGCAAGTCCTCGGGCAGACGCACGGCAACTATCCAGCGCCGCTCGCCGCGCTCGAAGCGGTTGAGCACGGGCTCCGGCACGGCATGACGGCGGGGCTGAAGCGCGAGGCGCAGCTGTTCGGCCAGCTGGCCGTCACCGACGTCTCGCGCAAGCTGGTCCAGATTTTCTTCGCCACCACCGCCCTCAAGAAGGACTTCGGGATCCCCAACCCGCCGCCTCCCACCGTGGTGAGCCGCCTCGGCGTCGTGGGCGCTGGGTTCATGGGGTCGGGGATTGCGGGCACCGCGATCGCGCAAGCGGCGGTCGACGTGCGCATAAAAGACGCCGATCTGCCGCGCGTTGCGAAGGGGCTGGCCGCCGCGCGCGAGATCCTCGACGACCGGCTCAAGCGACGTCGCATCACGCCCTACGAGCACGCCCGGCTCATCGCGCTGCTCTCGGGGAGTGATCACTACACCGGGTTCGGCCGCGCCGAGCTCGTGATCGAGGCCGTGTTCGAGGATCTCCAGGTCAAGCAGCAGGTGCTGCATGAGGTCGAGACGGTGACCGCGCCGGACGCCGTGTTCGCGTCCAACACATCGACCATCCTGATACACCGGATCGCCGAGGCCGCGAGCCGGCCGGAGCAGGTCATCGGGATGCACTTTTTCTCGCCGGTCGCCCGGATGCCGCTGCTCGAGGTGATTCCGTCGGGGCGGACCGCGCCGCAGGTCGTCAGCACGGCCGTCGGGTTCGGCCGCCGCATGGGCAAGACTGCCATTGTCGTGAAGGACAGTCCCGGATTCTGGATCAACCGGATTCTCACGCCCTATATGAACGAGGCGGGCCATCTGCTGGTCGAGGGCGTGGCAATCGAAGAGATCGACCGGCTGATGGTCGAGTTCGGCTTCCCCGTCGGGCCGATCACACTGATGGACGAGGTAGGGATGGACGTGGGAGAGAAGGTGGTCGGGGTCATGCACGAGGCGTTCGGCGAGCGGTTCGCGCCGGTTCCCGCGTTCGCCGGCATGGTCAAGAGCGGCCGACTCGGCCGCAAGGTGGGGAAGGGATTTTACCAGTACGCAGGCGGCAAGAAGCGGAGCGTGGATTCCGCCGTGTACGAACTGATCGGTGCTCATCCCAACGGGGGCCCCAGGCCCGCGGAGATCATCCAGCGGCTGGTCCTCGTGATGCTGAACGAAGCCGCGCGCGGGGTGGGGGAGGGGATCGTGCGCAGCCCCCGCGACGGCGACGTCGGCGCCATTTTCGGCTTCGGGTTCCCGGCGTTCCGCGGCGGCCCGTTGCGCCACGCCGACGACCTCGGCGCCGCGCGCATCGTGAGCGAGCTCGAGCGGCTCGCCGAGCGCTACGGTGCGCGCTTCGCGCCGTGCGACGTGCTGCGCGAGCAGGCGCAACGCAACGCGAAGTTCCATCCCTAGCCCCTAGATGTTCCGCGCTGCCCTGCTGTGGCTCAGCGAGCAATCCCGAGTCTTCCAGTTCATCCGCGGCAACGGGTTTGCCCGGCGCTTCGCCAAGCGCTTCGTCGCGGGCGAGACGGTGGACGCGGGAGTCGCGGCGTTGAAGGACCTGAACGCCGCCGGGCTCTCCGCGAGCCTCGACCTGCTGGGCGAGTCGGTGCACAACGCCGCCGAGGCGCAGGCCGCCCGGGACACGTATCTCGAGACGCTCGACCGGATCAAGGTCGCCGGAGCCGATGCCAACGTCTCGGTGAAACTCACCCAGATGGGTCTCGACACCGACGAGGCGGTGTGCGTCGAGAACATGCGCGCCATCATCGCCCGGGCGAAGGCGTACGGCTCCTTCGTCCGGATCGACATGGAGCAGTCCGACTACACCGAGCGCACACTACGGCTATTCAGGCGTACGTTCTACCCGGAGTTCGGGAACGCGGTCGGCGTGGTGCTGCAGTCGTACCTGCGGCGCACGGAGCAGGATGTGGAGCAAGTGATCGCGCTCGGCGCCCGTGTGCGGTTGTGCAAGGGCGCGTATCAGGAGCCCGACACGGTCGCCTTTCCCGACAAGCGCGATGTGGATGCAACCTACGTGCGCTGCATGCAGCGCCTCATGCTCAAGGGCACCTACCCCGGCTTCGCGACCCACGACGCCCGCATCATCGAGCGCGCCAAGGCGTTCGCGCGCGACAAGGGCATCCAGCCCACGCGCTTCGAGTTCCAGATGTTGTACGGGGTGCGACGCGACCTGCAGCTCGGACTGCGGCGCCAGGGATACAATGTGCGCGTGTACGTCCCGTTCGGCACCCAATGGTATCCCTATCTCATGCGCCGGCTCGCCGAGCGGCCGGCGAACGTGGCGTTCCTCGTCGGTAACATGCTACGGGAGTCCCTACGGCGGAGCTGACGGACGGTACGCTGGGCGGCTATCAGCGAGTGCACGAGCGCGCGCCCGCGTTCTCCGGGAGCGACGGCCAGTCCTACTCGGTCGGGACCTACGTGGACGACGCCCCGGACGCCCGGGGCGGCTATGGTGCGGCGCTGTTGTTCGTGCGCTGGTCCGACGCGGGAGATCGTCCGGTCGGCCATCTAGAGACGGACTACCTGTTCCGAGGCGCGACGCCCGCCGACGCGCTCGCCCCACTTCTCGCCCTGACGTTGCAGGACGTGAAGCGGCATCTCGACGCGTGCATCCAACGGCAGGAACCAAGGACGGAGAACGAGGGACGCGTGTGATCACCACCGGCGTCGTGCTCGCGCGCACCGGCTCTGCGTATCGGGTGCATACCGATGGTGGCGAAGTTGTGGCGACGCTTCGCGGCAAGCTCAAGCATCGCGACGACGACCGCGTGGTGGCCGGAGACATGGTGGAGCTCGAGCTGCACGCCCACGGGCGTGCCACGATCGCCGCCGTGCGGCCGCGCAGGAGCGTGCTCGCGCGCCGCGCCGCCGGTGAGCGGAGCCCGCGGGCGCATCCGATCGCGGCCAACGTCGATCAGGTCGTGGTCGTCGCGTCGGCTCGGAGCCCGGAGTCGAGCCCCCGTATGCTCGATCGATTCCTGGTGATCGCGGCGGCGAACCGCATCCCCGCCGTGCTCGTCCTCAACAAGATCGACCTCGGCCGGACCGCGCTCGACCCCCTGCGGCGGCGGTACGGCCCGGCGGGCTACCAGGTGCTCGGCACCTCGGTGACGCAGCCGGAGGGCCTGGCGGCGCTGCGCGAACTCTTGCGAGGGCGGGCGTCGGTGCTTGCCGGTCAATCGGGGGTCGGAAAGTCGAGCCTCCTGAACGCGCTCGACCCGGGCTTGAACCTCCGCATCGGCGCGATCAGCGCGAAGTGGGACACCGGGAAGCACACGACCCGCGCCGCCCTCGTCGTGCCGATCGCCACGGGCGGCTATGTCGTGGACACGCCGGGGCTGCGCGAGCTGGGCACCTGGGGGATCGATCCCGAGCGCCTGGGCGTCTATTTCGCCGAGTTCCAGCCCTTCCTCGACGAGTGCCGCTTCGACAACTGCCGGCATCTCGTCGAGCCCGGCTGCGGCGTGCGGCAGGCGGCGGAGCGCGGCGCGTTCGACCCCGATCGCCTCGTGTCCTACCAGCGCATCTACGAGGAAGTCAGCGTGCCTTCCTGGTCCAGCGATCGGCGTCGCGGGAGGTGACCTTTCGCATCATCTGCGCGAATGCGTCGTCCAAGTCGATCCCCTGTGAGTTGGCGAGGCAGATGACGACGAACAGGATGTCGGCGAGCTCCATGGCGATCGAGCCCTCCGGCTCCTCGGCCTTCTTCGTCTTCTCGCCGAACCGGTGGTTCATTTCCCGCGCCAGCTCTCCCACTTCCTCCGTGAGCCGGGCGAGGTTCGTGAGCGGGGGGAAGTATCCTTCCTTATATTGGCCGATCCACCGATCGACCGTCTGCTGGGTTTCGCGCAGGGACACGGGAGGCTCCGGGCAATCGTGAACGCCGAGCTGCCGCCGCTCGTCGCGCCGTTCCGCGGAGAGCGGTACACCGCGAGAGAGTTGAGCGCCCTCATCGCGCCCCCCTACGATGTCATTTCTCACGAGGACCGCACCCGCTACGCGGCGCGCGATCTCCACAATATCGTGCATCTCATTCTGCCGGAAGCGCCGTCGGGCGCAGGCGGGGACCGCTACGCGCACGCCGCGACGCTGCTCGCGACGTGGCGGGAGGGAGGGGTAGTGCGACCGGATCCGGCGGAGTCGGTGTACATCGTCGCGCAGGACTACGCCGTGCCGTCGGGCGAACGCCGGACGCGCATCGGGATGCTGGCCGCCGTGCGCGCCGAGCCGTTTGCGACGCGGCGCGTGCGGCCGCACGAGCAGACGCACTCGGCGCCCAAGGCCGACCGGCTCGCCCTGCTGCGCGCCACCGGTGCGAACCTCGAGTCGATTTTCCTGCTCGCCCCGGACCCCGACCGGACGCTCGCGCAAGCCCTGGTGAAGGGCGCCTCCGGCGTGCCGGCCGCGCGCGCGGAGCTCGACGGCGTGGGGACCCGCCTCTGGATCATGTCGGGTGATCAGGCGGCGGAGCTCGCCCGGCTGGCGGGCCGGGCGCAGCTCTACATCGCGGACGGCCATCACCGCTACGAGACCGCCGTGGCGTATGCGCGGGAGCACCCCAGCGCCGACCGCGTGCTCTCGTTCATCGTGTCCGCGGGCGATCCCGGCCTTACGGTCCTCCCTACCCACCGCATCATCTTCGGCGCGGGGCGCGATGCGGCGAAGCTGGTCGCGGCCTGGCGGGAGTGGTTCGAGGTCGGGCGGGTAGCACCGTGCATGGACCGAGTCGAGCGGCTTGCCGAGCTCGGGCGGGAGCGCACCGCGTGCATCGTGGCGTTCCCCGACGCCTACGACGTTACGCTCGTGCTGAAGAACGACGCGGCCCTCGACAAGGTCCCGGACCTGGGAAAGACCCCCGCGGTCCGCGCCCTGGACGTGGCCCGCATCGAATCGCTCGTCGTGCAGCGCATCCTCGGGGCCGGCACGGCGACGCCGTCGCTCGCCTACACGCCCGATCCACGAGCGGCCTTCGATGCGGTCCGGAACGGCCGGGCGGCCGCCGCGGTCCTCCTCAATCCCACGAAAGTGCGGGACGTGTTCGCCGTCGCCGACGCGGGGGAGGTGATGCCGCCCAAGTCGACGTACTTCGTGCCGAAGGTGCCGAGTGGATTGGTGATCCGGGCGGTCTAGAAGGCGGCGGCAGGCCGTCGCCTCTATATTTTCTCCCCATGTCTCCTTCCGCCTCCCCCCGCTCCCGCGACCGCATCCTCGGCAATCTCGAGTCCATCTACCGCGAGGCCTACGAGCGCGCCAAGGCCGCGAGCGACCAGGTGCGCATGGCGGATCTCGACGCCGCTTACCAGCGCGAGCAGCTCCTCCTCGAGGTGTTGCTCGACATCCGCGACGCGCTCACGTCCCTTCCGGCGGTTGCCGAGCCAGGCACCGGGAAGACCCCCGGACCCGACCCGATCACCGCGCTCGAGACCATCCACCGCATCACGAGACTGCGCTGAGGGAACCGCATGCGCCTGCGTTTGTCTCTGGGACTCCTCTGCCTGACCCTCGCGGCCTGCGCCCGGAAGGCGGACATCATCATCTCCGACGGGATGGTCTGGACCGGCCTTTCGACCGGCGCACCCCAGCGGGGCGCGGTTGCCATCGCCGACGCCAAGATCCTCGCGATCGGCGACAGCGCGCAGGTCGGGCGGTACGCGGGCCCCAAGACGCAATGGATTCAGGCCAACGGTGGGCTCGTCCTGCCCGGCTTCACCGACGGACACACGCACTTCGTCGATGGCGGTTTCCAGCTCGCCTCGGTGGATCTCAGGAATGCGGCGACGCCCAAGGAGTTCATCCGGCGCATCAAGGACTACGCCAAGACCCTGAAGCCCGGCGAATGGATCACCGGCGGTGATTGGGACCATACGCTGTGGCCCGGCCAGCCGCTCCCCCATCACGAGTGGATCGATTCGGTCACGCCGAGCAATCCGGTATTCGTGAACCGGCTGGATGGCCATGAGGCGCTGGCGAACGCAGCAGCCATGCGCGCTGCTGCGGTCACGAAGGCCATCCCTACTCCCTCAGGTGGTGAGATCCTGCGGGATCCGAGGACCGACGAGCCGACGGGCATCTTCAAAGACCGTGCGCTCGACCTCGTCGGCCGTGCGATCCCGGACCCATCTCCCGCCCAGCGTGATTCGGCCCTCGCTCGCGCGCTCGCGTACGCCGCGTCGTTGGGCGTCACGGCCACGTCCCACGTGTCCGCGTCGTGGGCCGATCTCGAGACCTACCACCGCCTCGAGCGGGCGGGCCGGCTCACCGTGCGGGTGGCGCTCTATCTCCCGCTCGAGTCATGGCAGGCCGTCGCGGAGACGGTGAGCCGCTCGGGGCACGGCGACGATTGGGTGAAGATCGGCGGGCTCAAAGGCTACATGGACGGTTCGGCGGGGTCCCGCACCGCCTACTTTTTCGAACCCTACAGCGACTCGGCAGGCTATCAAGGGCTGTTGCAGCATCCGGAGGCGGACATGCGCCGCTGGATCGGCGGCGCCGACTCGGCGGGTCTCCAGATCGCCGTCCACGCGATCGGCGATCGCGCCAACGCGGTTCTCCTGTCGATCTACGACAGCGTGGCGCGGGCACACGGGCCGCGCGACCGACGTTTCCGGGTCGAGCACGCCCAGCACCTGCGCCCACAGGACATCCCCCTGTTCGGAAAGCTCGGCGTGATCGCGTCGGTGCAGCCCTATCACGCCATTGACGACGGGCGCTGGGTGGAGCAGCGCATCGGGCCGGTCCGCATCAAGACGACCTACCCGTTCCGCACGCTGCTCGACACGGGCGCCAGGCTCGCCTTCGGGTCGGATTGGACGGTCGCGCCGCTCGACCCGATCCTCGGCGTGTACGCGGCCGTCACTCGCCGCACGCTCGACGGCAGGCATCCTGATGGGTGGGTACCGGAGCAGAAGATCTCGGTGGCAGAGGCGCTGCGTGCCTACACGGCGGGCAACGCCTATGCGACGTTCGACGAGGCCAGACGAGGCACGCTCACACCGGGCGCTGATGCGGATCTTGTCGTGCTGGACCGCAATCTCTTCACGACGCCGGCCGATTCGCTCGATCAGGCAAGGGTGCGGTACACGATCGTGGGTGGCAGGGTGGTCTACCGGCGCTAGCCGGAGTACTTGAGCCCCGACTCCTGAAGCGTGAGGGGCTGCGCTCCCTCGTGCTCCACGCCTGCCTCGACCACCTCACCCAGCACCAGTGTATGGTCTCCGCTTGGCAGGGTTGCGACGACGCGACACTCCAGCCAGCCGAGCGCCTCGGCGAGCACCGGAACACCGGAGATCGGCCCCGGCCTGGTCTTGATCCCCTTTAGCTTCGACGACGCGCCCGCCGACCCCCGCCCCAGCTTGTCGGCCAGGTCGCGTTGCCGCTCGTGAAAGATACTGATGGCAAAGTGATGCGCGTCGCGGATCATCTCGATCATCTTGGACGTGCTTTCGACCGCTACGACCACCATGGGCGGATCGAACGAGGCCTGGCTGACCCAATTGGCCGTTATGCCGTGCTCATCGCCCTCACGCTTCACGGTGAGCGCGTACAGGCCGTACGTGAAATGCCGGAGGACCGTCTGTTTGGCGGCTACGTTCATGGGGAGGGAATATGATACTATCTTTGTCCCATGGCGACGCGCGCTCAACCCCGGCCCCGGGCCGCCAAGTCCCTGTCGAAGGCCGACCTGCTGGATATGTATCGGCTGATGTTCCTGTCGCGGCGCATCGACGATAAGGAGATTCAGCTCAAGCGGCAAAACAAGATTTTCTTCCAGATCTCCGGGGCCGGCCACGAGGGCGTCCTGGTCGCCGCCGGGAGAGTGCTCCGTCCTGCATACGACTGGTTCTATCCGTACTATCGCGACCGCGCCCTCTGCCTCAGCCTCGGCATGACCCCCACCGAGATGCTCCTCTCCGCGGTCGGTGCGGCCGAGGATCCCAACTCGGGGGGCCGCCAAATGCCGTCCCACTGGGGCCACAAGGCGCTTAACATCGTCAGTCAGTCGAGCCCGACCGGTACACAGCTGCTCCAAGCCGTGGGCTGCGCGGAGGCGTGGCTCCGTTACACCCGGATCGACGCCATCGCGGAGAAACCGGTCCACGGCGACGAGCTCGTGTACGTCTCGGCCGGGGATGGTACGACGAGCGAAGGCGAGTTCTGGGAAGCGCTCAACACCGCCAGCAACCTGAAGCTGCCCGTGCTGTTCCTCATCGAGGACAACAAGTACGCGATCTCGGTGCCGGTCGAGGTGCAGACCGCGGGTGGCTCGGTGTCGAAGCTCGTCCGGAGCTTCCCCGGCCTCCTGGTCGAGGAAGTAGACGGCTGCGATCCGATCGCCGCTTATGACGTCCTGTTGCGGGCCGCGGAGTACGTCCGCCAGCGCAAGGGCCCGGCTCTGGTGCACGCCCACGTGACCCGGCCCTACTCGCACTCCCTCTCGGACGACGAAGTGTTGTACAAGCCGCCCAAAGAGCGGGAAGAGGAGGCACGCCGGGACTGCCTCACCCTGTTCCCGAAACGGCTCATCGCCGACGGCGCGGCCACCGCAGCCGAGATCGAGGCCATCCAGCGCCAGGTGGATGAGGAAGTCGGCGTCGCTGCCGACATGGCGCTGGCCTCGCCTCAGCCCGAGCCGGAGACGGCACTGTTGTACGTGTACTCCCCCGAGGTGGACCCCACGTCCGAGCAGTTTGATACGGAGGACGATCCGCAATTCGGGGGCGATCCCACCACGATGGTGGACCTGCTCAACGCCTGTCTGAAAGACGAAATGGGGCGTGATCCCCGCATCGTGGTGTTCGGCGAAGATGTGGCCGACGTCAGCCGCGAGCAGCACCTGGAGCACGTGAAGGGGAAAGGCGGCGTTTTCAAGGTCACGTGGGGGCTCCAGCGCCAGTTCGGAAGTGATCGGGTCTACAACTCACCCCTCGCCGAGGCGAACATCGTGGGCCGCGCGATCGGTCTCGCGACCCGCGGCCTGAAACCGGTCGTCGAGATTCAATTCTTCGACTATATCTGGCCCGCCTATCATCAGCTGCGCAACGAGCTCGCCACCCTGCGGTGGCGCTCCAGCAACGCGTTCTCGTGCCCGGTCGTGGTGCGCGTCACCTACGGCGGCTATCTGAAGGGCGGCTCGATCTACCACTCCCAGACGGGGGCCGTGGTGTTCACGGCCGTTCCCGGGCTCCGCGTCATCTGCCCCAGTACGGCGCTCGACGCCAACGGCCTGTTGCGCACGGCGATTCGGTGTGACGACCCGGTGTTGTTCCTCGAGCACAAACACCTCTATCGCCAGACGTACAACAAGGCGCCCAATCCCGGGCCGAACTTCATGATCCCCTTCGGCAAGGCGAAGGTCGTCCGGCAAGGCCGGGACCTCACCGTGGTGACCTACGGCGCCGTGGTGCAGCGCGCGCTCGTTGCGGCGAAGGAGCTCGAGGAGCGGGACGGCGTGAGCGTCGAGGTGATCGACCTGCGCAGCCTCTCGCCCGTCGATTGGGAAGCCATCACGGCGTCGGTGACCAAGACGAGCAAGGTGCTCGTCGCGTACGAGGACGCGCGGTCATGGGGTTACGGCGCCGAGCTCGCCGCCCGGATCGCCGACGAGTGCTTTCCGTGGCTGGACGCGCCCGTGAAGCGGGTGGCCTCGACCGACACCTTCGTCGGCTACGCGCCCAGGCTCGAAGATTTCATCCTGCCGCAGGTGGAGGATCTCGCGGGGGCGATGCGCGACCTGCATGCGTTCTAGCGCGGCCCGCCCCTAAGGCGCGCTAGACACCGCTTTGCTCGCCCAGGATCGCTTTGACCTCACCCGCCGCTGCGATTACGTGATCGACGTCGCGCGACAGCGCGCGGGCCTGCTGGGTGGCACGGGTGAGATCATCGAGGGCCACCGCCACACCCGCGGAGCGGAGGCGCAGCAGGTCGAACCGAACATTCTGCATTGCCAGCACGCACGACTCGAGCTGGTCCGCGACGAGCTGACGCTTGGTCAGGAGATCCGTGACCGCTTGGCGCTGGCGCTCGAGCAGGCCTACCTGTCGATCCCGTTCCGTGCTGGCCCCTTGATGCTTGGTCGCCTGGATCTTTTCCTCGAGGCGTGCGAGGGCGCCCCGGTCCACGCTCCCGCTCATGGAGTGCAGGGTCCGCGCTAGGTCTTCAGCCCGATTCAGGAGCGCATCCGCGGTCGCGATCACGTCGGGCAGCAGCTTCCGCTCCGACTTGGGGAGACGATCCACGACCCGCAGAATGGCCTTGCGATCGCTGCGGGCCTGCTGGATCGGCTCGGCGTGGCCGCCGAACTCGTCGGTCGTCGCGCGCGGCAGGTCGACGGGGCGGCTCCCCACCGCGGCGAGACGGGCTTCCATCGCGTCCGGCGCCGGTGGCCGGGCGAAGACGTCGCGCCACGAATAGCCGGCGTGCCACAGCCGGATGTAGCGGGGGACGAGCGCGGTGCCACCCCAGACCGCCGCCACGAAGAGCGACCACCCGGGCGTATGGTTGCCCGTGGCGACATCGATGATGAACAGGGATCCGCACACCGAGGCCCAGGTGACGAATCGGCTGCGCAGCTCGCGCACGATCTCGGGCTCGCCGCTGGGGGCGAGTGTCGGTCGGTCGCTCATCCGGTCGACCCGCCGGGCACGCTGAGCGAGCACGTCCGGCCGCCCCCGCAACGGCGGCGGTGGGGGTAGGGGCGGCGCTCGCACCCCGCGCGACGGCGAGGGGCCGCTCGAGCGACGCGGCTTGTACATGGTCGCGCTCCGGGCCTCGAGCGCACGCCGCAGCGCGTCCGCGGTGGGCCAGCGGTCCTCCGGATCCTTTTCGAGCGATCGCATCACGCAGGCCGCGAGGTCCTCGGGCACCTCCGGCCGCCGGTCGGTGATCAGTGGCGCCCGCTCCGTGATGTGCTTCATCAGGATCCCGGGGACCGTGGGGGCTTGGAAGGGCAGCTCCCCCGCGAGCATCTGGTAGGTCACCACACCCAGACTATAGATGTCGGACCGTCCGTCGATCTCGCGGTCTCCCGCCGCCTGCTCCGGGCTCATGTAGTGCGGCGTGCCGATCGCCACACCCGTGGCGGTGAGTGTCGCTCCGCCGGTCGTCGAGGATAGCGCCTTGGCGATCCCGAAGTCGGTGACGACCACGCGGCCGCGACTTCCCTCCAGCAGGATGTTGTCGGGCTTCACGTCGCGGTGGATGATCCCAAACGCGTGCGCGGCTCCCAGTGCATCGGCGGTCTCTTGCATGATGCGACGCGATTCGTCCGGTGGCAGCCTCCCGCGCCGCTTGAGCTTCGCGCCGAGCGACTCGCCGTCCACGTAGGCCATGACGAAGTAGACCAGCCCGTCTCGTCCCTCGCCGACGGAGTGGATCGGCACGATATGCGGGTGCGACAGCCGCGCCGCCGTCTCGGCTTCGCGCAGGAAGCGCAGCCGGATTTCTTCCCGGAACGCGAGCTCCGGCGGGAGCACTTTGACGGCGACCTGACGCTTCAACCGCTCGTCGCGGGCGTTGAACACCACGCCCATTCCGCCCCGGCCGATCTCTCCCTCGAGCGTGTAGGAGCTGCCGAGGGCTTGGCTGAGGCGGGTGGCGAGTGCCTTGTCTGCGTCGTTCATCGAGCGTCGCGTGAAGTGCGCGCGGATAGATTAGCCGCAGGGCGACGAGCGTGCAACCTGTAAGCGGCTTTTGACTTACGCTTCGGTAGCCGGGTTGGCGCCCGCGCGGTGGCTATTCGGCAGCATCTGCCTTATTGGCCGCCGGTCGCCGGAACGCGCGTGCTCAGGGGAGCGTTTTGTAGTGGCACGGACGATGCTTAGGCCTGTGTGAACTATGTGCATGCTTACCCTCATCAGAGTTGAGGTCCATGTCTGAACGCCTGACCCTTCCCGTGCTTCCGCTCCGGGAGGTCGTGCTGTTTCCGGGCGTGTCGGCGCCGGTCGGCGCCGGACGCCCCACCACGCTGCGTGCCATCGAGGCGGCGCTGAAGAGCGATTCCCGCCTGATTTTTGCCGTCGCGCAGCGCGAGAACGTCGATGCGGTCAGCCCCGAGGTGCTATACACGACGGGCACGATCGCCAAGATCAGCCAGATCCAGCGGGGCCTCGGCGGCGTGCAGCTGCTGCTGCACGGCGAGCGCCGGGGCGCCGCGCTGCACTACCGGGATAACGGCCGCTACCTCGAGGCGGTGGTCCACGAGGTCGACGATATGCCGCCACTGAACGCCGAGGATCCAGCGTTCGTCGGCCTGCACCGCGAGGCGCGCGAGCGGGCCGCGGAGCTGGGCCAGAAATCAGGACTCCCCGAGGACGTCGTCCGGCAGGTGCTCGAAGAGGTCACCGACCCCGGCAGGCTCGCGGATCTTGTGGCCGGCTACCTTGAGATCCAACCGGCGGAGCGGCAGGGGTTGCTCGAGACGTTGTCCGTGGAGGAGCGGCTGCGGCGCGTCCTCATTCACGTCCAGCGCCAGATCGGCGTGCTCGACGCCCAGGAGCACATCAAGTCGCAGGTGCAGGAAGAGCTGGGCGAGCGTCAGCGCGAGATGTTCCTGCGGGAGCAGATGAAGGCGATCCGCAAGGAGCTCGGCGAAGAGGACGAAGGGACCGAGGTGGAGCAGCTGCGGAAGCGGTTCGAGGCCCTCGGGCTCCCCGAGGCCGCGCGCAAAGAAGTCGACCGCGAGCTCGACCGCCTGGAGCGGGCGAACCGCGACTCGATGGAAGGCCAGGTGATTCGGACCTACCTCGAGAACATGGCGGAATTGCCGTGGAACAAGCGGGCGGAGGAGTCGCTCGACTTGAAGCGGGCGGCGGAGATCCTCGAGCAGGATCACTACGGCCTCAAGGACGTGAAGGATCAGGTCCTCGAGTTCCTGGCCGTGCGGCAGCTCCGCCAGCGCTCGCCCGACGCGGTGGCGCAGGGCAACGAAGACGACAAGCAGGCGCGGGGCCAGATCTTGCTGTTCGTCGGCCCTCCGGGCGTCGGCAAGACCTCGATCGCCAAGTCCATCGCGCGCGCTATGGGCCGGCCGTACGTTCGCATTTCGCTGGGCGGCGCCCGCGACGAGGCGGACATCCGCGGCCACCGGCGCACGTACGTCGGCGCCATGCCCGGCCGGATCATCCAGGGCATGAAGCAGGCGGGCGCCAAGAACCCGGTGTTCCTGCTCGACGAGCTCGACAAGCTTGGCGTCTCGTTCCAGGGAGACCCGGCGGCGGCGTTACTCGAGGTGCTCGATCCGGCGCAGAACGATTCGTTCACGGATCACTACCTGGGAGTGCCCTTCGACCTGTCGGAAGTGTTGTTCGTCGCGACCGCGAACTTTCCGCAGAGCATCCCCGGCCCGCTGCTCGACCGGCTGGAGACCGTGACCTTCGCGGGCTACACCGAGCGTGAAAAGCTGGAGATCGCGAAGCGCTATTTGGTCCCGCGGCAGGTGCGTGAGAACGGCCTCACGCTGGAGCAGCTCACGGTCACGGACGCTGCGCTCGGCGAGATCATCACGAGCTACACGCGTGAGGCGGGCGTCCGCCAGCTGGAGCGGGAGATCGGGAAGCTCGGGCGCAAGGTCGCGCGCCAAATCGCCGGCGGCGAGCTCGAGCGCGTCACGGTCGACGCCAAGGACGTTGACGACCTGCTCGGGCGCCCCAAGGTCCATCCGGAGCACAAGGAGGGCGAGGACCAGGTCGGCGTGGCCACGGGCATGTACTATACGCCGGTCGGCGGGGATATCATGTTCGCCGAGGCGAGCGTGATGCGCGGCAAGGGCGAGCTCGTGCTCACGGGCCAGCTGGGCGACGTCATGAAGGAGTCGGCCCGGGCTGCGCTCACCTACGCGAAGTCCCACGCCGATCAGCTCGGGATTCAGGAGGAGGCCTTCGCCGGCACCGACGTCCATATCCACGTCCCCGCAGGCGCCATCCCCAAGGACGGCCCATCGGCGGGCGTGACCATGGCGACGGCGCTGGTGTCGGCGCTGTCCCGCCGGCCGGTGCGCCACGACCTCGCCATGACCGGTGAGATCACCCTACGGGGCCGGGTCCTGCCGATCGGCGGCGTAAAGGAAAAGGTGCTCGGCGCGGTGCGGGCGGGCATCCACACCATCGTGCTGCCGAAGGAGAACGGCCCCGACCTGGAGGATCTTCCAGAGGACGTCCGCTCGTCACTCGACGTGCACCTCGTGGAAGATCTGGACGAAGTCCTGACATTGGCGCTGCGCGGCGCGCGCTTCGAGGCCGGTCACCTCGTGTTCGACGGCGAAGCACCGGTCGAGCCAAGCCTGCTCGCGAGGCACAACTAAGGCCCCCCGGGGGCTTGTTCGGTTTTTGTCACGGCCGGAACCCGCCCAACCCTTTCCCCGTAAGACCTGTCTAACCGTCCGACCAGGCCACGGGGGATCCCGTCATGCCGGCTGCCGTCCTGCTCGCGATCGTCCTGCAAACCGCCACACCACCTTCCGCCGCCGGTGGTGTCGCCGCGCCCCAACCCGCCAGCACCACTCGGGCAACCGCCGTGCGAGCGGCCGTCCCCGTGGTGATCGACGGCCGGGACGACGATGAAGTCTGGCGCATCGCCCAGCCGATCACCCAGTTCCGGGAGTTCCAACCGAAAGAGGACGGGGATCCCCGCTTTCCGACCGAAGCCCGGGTCGCCTACGACGACCGCTACTTCTACGTCTTTATCCGGGCCTTCGACCCGCATCCGGACAGCATTCTGAAGCTGCTTGCGCGGCGGGACGTGCGCGCCGCCACCGATCAGCTCAAAATCATGGTGGACTCGTACCACGACCGCCGCTCCGGCTTCGAGTTCGCCGTGAACCCGGCCGGCGTGAAGCGTGACTACGCGATGTACAACGACGCGCAGGAGGACGACGCCTGGGACGCGGTCTGGGACGTCGGCACGCAGGTCGACTCGCTCGGGTGGACCGCCGAGTTCCGGATTCCGCTCTCGCAGCTACGCTACGTCCCCCGCGCCGTGAACACCTTCGGGTTCGCGGTGTGGCGTGACATCCAGCGCTACTCCGAGCGGGTCAGCTGGCCGCTGTACCGAAACTCCCAGGCGGGAATCTCGTCGCAGCTGGGCGAGCTCACCGGCCTCGAGGGGCTGCCGTCGCCGCGCCGGCCCGAGATTGCGCCCTACGTGGTGACGAAGAACGTGTCGGTGCCGACCGGCACCAGGTTCGACCGCTCCCAGAAGGTGACGGGCGGCGCCGACTTGAAGTACGGGCTCACGCCGAGTCTCACGCTCGATGCCACGATCAACCCCGATTTCGGGCAGGTCGAAGCGGATCCGGCGGTCCTCAACCTGACCGCGTTCGAGACATTCTTTCAGGAACGGCGCCCCTTCTTCGTCCAGGGGGCGGGAATCTTTCGGTTCGACGTGAATTGCAGCGCCGTGAACGACTGCAACACCGGCGAGGGCCTGTTCTACTCGCGGCGGATCGGGCGCGCCCCGCAGCTGGACTACGGCGACCCCAACCCCCCCACCGCCACGACGATCGATGGCGCGGCGAAGCTGACGGGACGCCTTCCCGGCGGCCAAACGGTGGGCGTGCTGGACGCGGTGACTGGGCGCGAGGTCGGTTCGCTGGACCGCACCATGGAGCCGACCACCAACTATGCGGCAGTGCGGGCCCAACAGGACTTCCGGAACGGCGAGAGCGGCATCGGCGCCATGGGGACGGCGGTGAACCGCGACCTCGACCAGTGGACCGAAGGCTTGTTACACGGTAGCGCCTACGTGGGGGCCGTCGACTTCCGGCACCGCTTTTTCGGCCGCCGCTACCAGATCTCGGGATCGTTGGACCTGAGCCGCGTCGCCGGGACGCCGTCCGCGATCGCCGCCACCCAGCAAGATCCGGTGCACTACTATCAGCGGCCCGGCGCCGGGGTCTCCTACGACTCGACCCGGACCTCGCTCGCGGGCGACGCCGAAGAGCTCAAGTTCGGAAAAGTCGGTGGTGGTATCACGCGGTTCGAGACCAGCTACCAGCGCCGCTCTCAGGGCTTCGAGGTGAACGACCTCGGCTTCCTGTTGCAGGCGGACCAGCAGAGCTGGAACACGTGGTTCGCGTTTCAGTCCCGGCACCCCAGCTCGTTTTATCAGACCGCGTTCTGGAACTTCAACTGGTGGCAATTCTGGACGGCTGCGGGCACCGCCGTCGAGCGCGCCGCCAACACCAACGTGCACGCTCAGCTCAACAACCGGTGGTGGGTGCACGGCGGCGTGACGGCGGGCCAGCTCGGCGCCACCTTCTGTGATCGCGACTGCACTCGCGGCGGGCCGGCCGTGCGCGTCGATCCCTACCTGTCGGCCTGGGGGGAGGTGGACGGGGATGAACGTCCCGCGTTCACGCCGTACGTGTGGTTCAACTACCGGCGCGGTGACGTGGGACGGTCCGAGCGGTTCAACGGCAACGTCCAGGTCGCGTTTCGCATCGCATCCCAGTTCAGAACGTCCCTGACCTTGAGCGCCACGCACAACGTGAAGGACGTCCAGCCGCACGGCGTCATCACCGACCCGACCCCGCCGTTCGCGACGCACTACACGTTCGCTCATCTGAATCAGAAGGAGGTGTCGCTCACCGGCCGGGTCGACTACACGCTGTCGACCACCCTCACCCTCCAATTGTATGCGCAGCCGTTCGTCAGTAAGGGCACGTTCTCAGATGTGCGCGAGCTCGCCGATCCCAACGCCGCCGCCTTTGACGATCGTTACCAGCCGTACCCGGCCGCCTCCGACGGGTTCAACAAGAAGGCATTCAACTCGACCGCCGTGCTGCGCTGGGAGTACCGACCCGGCTCCGCTCTGTTCCTCGTCTGGACGCAGGGACGGCAACATCGCGACGGCGCCGAAGGGCCGCGCTCCATGGGCGGCGACTTCCGTGACCTCTTCGACCTGCATCCGGAGAACACGTTCCTCGTGAAAGCATCCTACTGGATCAACTGGTAGGGCATCAGTGCGCCGCCACGCCATCCAGCACCAGCCTCACCGCAGCCTCTTTCCAGCGCTCGCGGAGCGCCGGCTCGTCGGCGCCGAGCGGGGCCGCGCTCATCGCGATGAGCGACTCGAGACCGAGATAGGCCACCATGAGCACGAGCGCCTGGGCGGCCGCAAGATGTGGGTCGAGATCGTCCCGCACCTGCCCGCGCCCCTGGCCCTCGGCGAGGAGCACGACCAGCCGCTTGATCGCGGGCGCGAAGGGGCGCGCGTCGGAGCGGCCGGCCTGGGTGAGTAACGTCACGAGGTCAGGGTGCGCAGCGAGGAAGTCGAATTGCGCGCCGAGTGCCAGGCGGATCCGGTCCAGCGGGCGCTCGCCCCCGGTCGGCGGGCCGGCCAGTGCCTGTTCGAGCTCAGCCGCACCACGCGCGAGCACGGCGGTGAACAAGCCACGCTTGGAGTGGAAATAGTAAAAGAGCAACTGCTTGTTCACTCCCGCCCGACGCGCGATCTGTTCGACTCGCGCCCCGTCGAAACCGCGGCGCGAGAACTCCTCGCGGGCCGCGGCGATGATCCGCAATGCACTGGAATTGCTGAGCTTAGGCTTCATGTGATGATTCCTCAACCGGCCGGTTGAGAAATATAGGCGACTACCGCGCGAGCGCCAGATCCGCGGGGATCCGTGGCAGGCCGTCCCTCAGGAACGCGATGAAGAGGTGGTTCACTTCGTCTGGCGCCTCCTCCTGGACCGAGTGGCCAGCGTGCGGCACGCTGAGGAAGGCGGAGCGGGTGATTCCGCCCGCGAGGGCACGGCCCAGTCCCAGAGGCGCCCAGCGGTCCTCTTCCCCCCACAGCACCAGAGTCGGAGCCGCGATGCGATCGAGCCGGCCGCCGAGATCGTCGAAGCGGAACTGCCGGAGCGCACCCCGGAGAGCCCGTCCGTAGTCGGGCAGCGCGACAGGGGCGTAATACTGATCCACGTCGGCCTCGGTCACCTTGCGAGGATCGAAATACGTGGACTTGAGGAGACGGGCGGTGAGGCCTCGCCCGCGGAACGCGAGTACTGCCGGTCCGAGCACTGGCCACCGGACCAGCCGGAACAGAAGCGGCTCGCGGGTGCCCAGCCCGGCCGAGCCAACCAGTACGAGCCCCCGCACCCGTTGTGGATGCTCGATCGCGACCTCCGCGGCAATCGCGCCGCCCATAGAGTGCCCGACGAGCACAGCATCCGGGAGACCGAGCGAGTCCATGAAGGCGATCGCGAGGCGAGCATAGGCGGCGTTGTCGTAGGGGGCCGGTGGCTTGTCGGACAGACCGAATCCGCGGTTGTCGAACGCGATCACCCGAAAGCCCGCCGCGGCCACGGCTCCGAGGTTGTTGCGCCAGGCGTACATCGAGGCGCCGAGGCCGTGTAGAAAGACGACTGGGGCGCCGCGCCCAGCGTCGATGTAGCGGATCCTCGTCCCCTCGACCCGGAGGTAGCGGGCGGTAAACTGAGTCCCGGTGGGAAACAGCTGAGCCTCCGGCAGGGCGGCGGCCCGGCATGCGCCGACGGCGCAAAGGAGCAGCAGAAGCAGGCGCCTCACGCGGGGCCCCGGATCCACGCGCGGGCCAGGGCGGCGACCGCCGGGTGCGAACTCCACATCCCTGCGGCTGTTTCGCCGCTCCCCGCCACGACCAGCGTTTGCACGTCGTCGATCAGCAGCACGATGGGTGCGTCCGCCGACACGGTCCCGCTGAGGATTGGGCTCGCTTCTGCGGGCACGTCCCCCGCGACCCGCAGCTCGAGTGCCGCGCGTTCCTTGGCGCGGCGCCAGGCAGGCAGCGTAGGGCGAAGCAGCTCGGCCGAGAGCACGCCCTCCACGCGTCGTTCGGCCCGGGCGACGACCTGGATGATCAAGTTGGCAACGGCCCGCCCGCCCGTGACGCTCCGGGTTTCCGGCTCGGCGGGACCAGCGGCGTCGCGCAGGGACCGGCTGAGGCGGTCGAGGGCCTCGCCCTGCTGTGCCGCCAGCTGGACGATCAGTGCCGCAGGGTCCGTCGCCCGATAGCGGGCGGGACGCCCCGGCAGCCGCAGCGCCGCGGTGCGGCCTACCAGACCCTCCAGGGCACCGTAGGTGTTGGCGCGCGCCACCCGCGTGGCATGGGCGACCGCGTAGCCCGTCGAGGGACCGAGCCTGAGAAGCGCGGCGTACGCCTCGGACTCAGTGGCCGTGAACCCGAAAGGCGTGAGATCGATCTCGATGGGCATGTGCGTAGTAGTAATTACTACTACGTAAAGACGTCCCCATAAGCAATGGGAAACCTAGAGGATTTCGACCGGAATCCCCAGCAACCGCGCGATGAGCCCGAGCCGGAACGTTGCGTCTGTTTGCCGTTGCGCCGGGCTCTTCCCCGGGCCCTCGAGCGGAAAGTAGTGAGCCGTGAGGGGGCTCGTCGCCTTAGGCATCGCGCGCAGGCTCTTTGGGCTCCAGATCCCCCGATCGTCGCATTCATTGAACAGCCGCGCCAGCACGCGGCTGGCGCTCGGGATTTGGCGTACGAGACCGAGTCGAGCCAGAAGCTCGATCCAGTAGAGCGCGAGCGGGACGTCGGTGATGTGGCCTTGGGCGTCGGATCGCAGGGGGTCGCCGAGGATCTCGAATAGCGGCTTCAGGAGCTTCTTGCCAGCGAGGATGAAAAACGCCCGTCGTGGCGCGGGCGAGGAGAAGTAGTGCCCCAGCCGCTCGATGAAGCCGGCCCGCTCCCGCTGTACGGAGGGCAGGAATGCGAGCATCTCCACGGCGAAGATGGTCGGGGGGCACGCATGGGGATCGAGCACGGTCCTCCCCTGCGCCCGCTTGAAGGGGTTGGCGGCAAGCTCGCTGCGCAAGTATTGCGAGATGTTGCTGGCGATGGTATGCGCCGTGCCGCGCACCCGCGGATCGTCGCTGTGCCCGCCACGCGCCAGTGCGCAGGCCGCTCCCTCGCGCCCCATACGGCGCGCCCAGCGCCCCAGCCCGGGGTCTGTCTTGGCAGCCCTTTGGAACTCGACCAGCAGCTCGAGCGCCCGCTGGGCGACCGTGCGATCGGGATCGTCTGGCTCGATGCGCGACAGCAGCTGAAACAGGAATCGGTCGGCGTTGCGAAACACCCGCTCCGATGGCGGCCACCCCAGCTCGAGCAGGCGCCGGTACTGGTACACCGTGCCTGGATCGGTCCAGCCGTACGCTTTGGACGCCGCGGGCGCGAGCAGGTTCCCCCCCCACAGCCCCGTGGTCTTCTGCTTGCGAGCAATTGCCTGAGCCGCCTTGTATTGCGACACAGACTGGCGCAGCGCCTCGAGGCGCGCCGGATCCCGCTGGCCCTCCGGCACGACTTCGCTGTAGGCTCGATAGACGATCGGCGGGCTCGCTGCCTCCGCGAGCCAGGATAGCGGCAGCCGATGCGATGTGGGGAGGTCCAGGTGCCCACTCCGGAGTGCGGGAGATGCGACTGCCGCAAGGCGGGCGCAAACTTATGTGGGTGCCTCCCAATCGGCCAGAGGCACCCACGAGCAACTCTCCCAATATTTGTATATTGGTTATTCACAGCATCTTACGTCTACTGCAATGTGTTGCACTCAGGGGTGAGCCCGCCCGCTCGGTCGCTGGAATTCTGAATTCGGCAGCCACTCGGGCAGCGCCGGCGCGTTCGCGACCGCCAGCGCGACTCGCATCGCCACTCGTACCTCCTGCGCCATCCCCGCGTAGCTGAACGTCGGGCGGTATTCGTCGCTCGGCTGATGGTAGCGCTCGCGGTTGTAGCGGGCGGCTTCCTGCTCGCCCCAGCCAGGGGGTCGACCGACGAAGTCCCTCCCGGGCTCGATCGACAGCGCCGGCACGCCCGCTCTGGAAAACGGGAAGTGGTCCGACCGGTAGAACGAGCCGCGCACGTCGGGCTCGTGCACCACCGCCAGCGATTCGGCACGAGCGGCCTCCTCGAACGCGGCGCCCAAGGTCGACCGGTCCAGGCCCAGGGCGTCGATGTCGCGCGTCGCCCCCCGCACGTTGGCGACATCGAGATTCAGCACCGCCGCCGTCTGGTCCAGCGGGACGAGCGGGTCTCGCGTGTACGCCTCGCTGCCGAGCAAGCCGCTCTCCTCGGCCGTGGTCGCCACGAACAGCAGCGTGCGCCGGGGGCGGGGCTGTACCTGAACCAGCGCCTCGGCGGCCCCGAGCATCGCCGCGACGCCCGACGCGTTGTCCTCCGCGCCGTTGTAAATCGAGTCGCCGTTCGCGACCGGGCCGATCCCCTTGTGATCCCAGTGCGCCGTGAACAGCACCGCCTGGCGGGCCACCGCGGGGTCGCTCCCGGGGATCCTCGCCACGACGTTCTCCGAGCGGACGTGACGCAGCGCGCTCGTGACCTCGACCGCAACGTTGATCCCGGTCGCGACGGGACGGAACTCGCGGTGCGCCGCCGCCCGCGTCAAGGAGTCGAGGTTGAGGCCGGCCCGGGCGAGGGCGGCCTGCGCGGCGTCGTGGGTCACCCACGCCGCGAACGCGATGCTCTGCGCCACCGGCTGGTCGAGCTTGAATTGCTCCACCGACCAGGACCCGCGCACCACGTCCCATCCGTACGTGGCGCTCTCGGCGGTGTGGAGCAGGATCGCGCCCACCGCGCCACGACGCGCCGCTTCTTCGAGCTTGTAGGTCCAGCGGCCGTAGTAGGTCAGGGCCCGCCCGTTGAAGACGGTCGAGTCCTGGAGGCCGGGATCGTTCACGAGCATCAAGAGCACTTTGCCGCGAACGTCCATGTCCTTGTAATCGTCCCACCGCCACTCCGCCGCTGCGACGCCGTAGCCGACGAACACGACCTCGCCGTCGGCGACGATATGACGCTCCGGCCGCTCCGCCCAGGCTACGAAATCGTCGAGATAGGTGAGCGGGCGGGTCGCCCCGCCCTTGCCCAACACGAGGGACGGGTGCGGCGTCATGCCGACGAGTGCCACCGATTGGAAGTACGATCCGTCCCTCGCCGCGGGCTCGAGGCCGAGCGCCTCGAATTGGGCCGCGATGTACCTCGCGGCCAGGAGGCCGCCGCGCGTCGCAGGCGCGCGGCCCTCGAGCAGGTCGTCGGCCAGATATTTCAGGTGGGCGTCCATCGCCGTGGTGCTCACGGCCGGGAGGGGGGCAGCGCGGGTCGCCGGCGTGCCGCCGGGCCGTGACGCGCCGGCGCAGCCGACGGATATCATCGCGACGGTGATCGACCATTTCCGGGACACGTGTGGTCACTCCTTTCGAAGTCGGCTGGGGCAGCGCACCGCGTGGATGAGCCCGCGCCGTGTGGGGGCGGCTTCGCTTGTGAGCACGAACGTCGAGTCGTCGAGGAAAGCGATCGCCTCACCCTGCGGCTCG
Source organism: Gemmatimonadota bacterium (assembly GCA_003222085.1). Taxonomy (GTDB): domain Bacteria; phylum Gemmatimonadota; class Gemmatimonadetes; order Gemmatimonadales; family GWC2-71-9; genus AG41. The sequence goes on along the minus strand of QHUK01000010.1, from coordinate 49,180 downwards.
AGCCCGGAGACATTGCACACGGGCCACCCGCTGGGGGTCAGGAGCCCCCCCGCACCGGGGACGAAGGTATAGATCTCGGTGTATGTGCGGATCGCGACCAGGCGGCCATCCGGTCGAATCGCAGCGCCGGTCACGAGGCGCCCGACGGGCGCGAACGGAGCGACCGGCAGTTGCTGGAGCGGCGTGGCGGTGACCACCGTGTCGCCGCCCCAGGCCTGGCGCGATACGCGGTACAATCGAATGACACCGGAGCGTCCCTTGGTCACGAGGTAGAGCGCGCTGTCCCGAGGCGAGACGTAAATCGCCTCCACGTCATCTGGGCCCCCAGGGTATCTGAGGCGTAGCGTCGCGGCCGCCGCGGAGCGCCCCGGACCCCCGCCCCTGGCAGGCGGATCGGGCTCGGGCACGGCGTAAATCACTACGGATTTGCGGGTCCTGTCGTTATCGCCCGTGTCCGCGATGTAGAGGCATGCACCTTCCTGCGTGGGGCAGGAGCCGAGAGCGATGTCCTCCCAGTCTACCGCACGGGCGCCGCGGATTCGGACGACGCCGCGATCCGTGCCGGCGAGGTCCGTGGCGTACACGTAGGCATCATCGCCCGAATCATTGTGGGTCCACAGGACGCCGCGGTGCGCGCGGCTCACGGCAATGCCCGAGCTCTCCCTCACGCGCGGACTGTGAAACGTGGCCGTCAGCGCGACGCTGGGGATGCCTTGCAGTGTGAAGAGGAGGAGGAGCACGGCCCCCAAGGAAATCCGCTTGCTCGGGACTAGGCAAGGGGTAATCTTTCGGCCGATGCTCGCTGCGTTGCGCTCCCGTCGCGTCGAGAAGCTGCCGGATCAAGTGATGCTCCGGGGGCGGATCCTGTTTCTGACGGAGGACGCGGCGCTGGTGCGCCGACAGCTCGACGGGCAGGATATCGACTGGCAGCCCGCAACCAAGCTCCGCGACAACATCTCCACCGACGAAATCACCCCCGCGTACATCTGCTACTACTACGACGAAACCCTGGGCGACTTTCCCTACCTGGGGCTGAAATGCGGCGACGAGTTTCCCATCACCCGCGGCGCGGTGAAGCGCGCGGGCTTCGTCGCCTCGGTGAGCGGCCAGCGCCGGGGCAAGGGCTCGTCGCGTGAGCAGTCTCCCTACGCCGAGATGTGCGCCGGGATCAAGCTCGTGGTCGCGCAGAACATCGAGCGCATCTACCGGGAGAACTGTCAGAACCTGGGCGTCTTGACCACCACGGACTTCTCCATCATCGACAGGGTGCGGCGCGGCGAGACGATCCCGCTGAGCGCGTTCACGGCGGGCGAAGGCGAGATCACCCGCGGCATCATCGAGTACGGCGGGCTGTTCAACTTCAACGTGGCTCGACTCCAGGGGAACGTCGTGCTCTCACCCCCTGCCACCCCGCCTCGCCCCATGACGCTCGGCGAGAAGATCATCGCCCGCCATTGGGTCGTGGATCCCTCCAAGGGGACGATCGGCGTCCCGGCGGTCAAGCCGGGAGACGAAGGGTTCGTGGTCACCGATGTCCGGTTCAGCCACGAGTACGTCACCCCTATGGCGGCGATCTTTTTCGAGCAGCTCGTGGGACCGGACGAGAAGGTGCTCGACCCGGGCTCGATCCTGATGTTCCGCGATCACCTCACCTTCCTCGGCGACGCCATGACGCCCGAGCGCGTGAAAGAGGGCCTGCTCGACGTCGCCCTCGAGCTGGAGAAGAAGCAGCGCGCCTTCGCGCAGAAGCAAGGGATCCGGCTGTACGGCGAGCTGCGGCTGGGCCACCACGGGTCCGAGGCGATTTGCCATTCCAAGATCCTCGAGGGACACGCCGAGCCGGGAATGGTGATCATCGGCAGCGACTCCCACACGCCGCATGCCGGCGCCGTGGGGTGCGTCGCCTTCGGGGTCGGCACGACGGCGGTCTTCAACTCCTGGATCACGAAGGACGTGCGGCTCACGGTGCCCGAGACCGTCAAGGTCGTCGTGCGCGGCAGGAAGCCCGACAATGTGACGGCGAAGGACTTCATGCTCGAGATCCTGCGCCACCCGTACGTGAAGAGCGGCCGCGCGATCGGGAAACTGGTGGAATACTGTGGTGATGCTGTCGAGTCGCTGTCGGTAGACGAGCGCGCGACTATGACCAACATGACGGCCGAGGTGGGCGGCTTCACCGGCTACGTCGCTCCCGACGAGAAGACCGTCGCGTACCTGATGGCGTACCGCGGGATGGCCCGCGCAGCGGCAGAGCGGCTGTGTCGGGGCCTCGCGAGCGATGCGGATGCGGAGTATTGCGAAGTGATCGAGATCGACGCAGCCGCAATCCGACCGCTGATCGCGCTGCCCGGCGATCCGGGGAATGGACGCTATATCGCCGAGGCGGCGGAGCGGGTGAGGGTGGACATCGCGTACGCCGGCTCCTGCACCGCAGGCAAGAAGGAAGACATGGATATGTACGCCCGCGTCCTCGAGGAGGCGGCTGAGCGCGGCGAGCGCGTGGCGCCCTGGGTGCGCTTCTACATCCAGTGCGGGTCGCAGGACGTGAAGCGGTATTGTGAGGAGCGGGGGTACCTGGAGCTGTTCCGGAAGGTGGGTGCCACGTTCCTCGAGCCCTCCTGCGGCGCGTGCATCAACGCGGGGCCCGGGGTCTCAAAGACCAAGGACGAAGTCACGATCAGCGCGATCAACCGCAACTTCCCGGGTCGCTCGGGGCCCGGACTACTCTACCTCGCCAATCCCTACACCGTCGCCGCGTCGGCCATCGCCGGCTACATCGCCGAGTGGCAGCCCGGGATGGCGCTCGCCGAACCGTCGGCTTGACGGTCGGGCCGATTAGCGGCCGCCGCGGCTGGAGAGGCCCTGTCCCGCCGCCGACTCGGCGCCCTGCTTCGGTCGCAGCGAGCCGCGCTGGTACACACTCCGCGGATTCCACAGCACCCACGAGGTGATCCCCAGGTCTTCGACCGCACGGATCTGCTCGCGGATCTCGAAGGGGGTGTAGCGGGGGAGCCGGCGCCCGAGCGTGAACGCCTGCAGGAAGGGCCGGATCTCGGCCGAGCCGGGGAGCGGTTCTGAGCGTTTCAGCGCCTCGGTCAGGGCGCGGCGCACGACGCGGTACGGCTGGCCGTTGGGCCATGCGTACCCGAAGGCGCCTCGGTAGTAGTGACTCGGATACACCATCGGCAGCACCACGTCGGCCACGCTGACGAAGTCCTCCCACACCTGCCCGATGCCGAGGTCGCTCGTGGCGGACGCAGTGAGCCCGAAGATGTCGAACGTGACCGGTACGCCCGATGCCTTCAGCCGGTCCTTGAGCAGCGCTACGTGCTCGCGCACCGCTTCGCGCTGGGTTTGCCCCGACCGGTGCGCCGGGAAGATGGCGGTGGCCATCCGCTCCCGGGGCTCGTCCGGGAACCGCACGTAGTCGAACTGCACCTCCCGGAATCCCATCTGCGCGGCTTCCTGCGCCAGCTGGGCGGCGTAGATCCAGACGGAGTCGTTGTAGGCGTCCACCCACGCGATGTTGATCCGGTCCCGCCACAGTTGACCCGTCCCGCGCTCCTTGACCGACCACCCGGACTTCCGTTCCGCGAGGAGGGGATCCTTGGCGACCACGATACGCGCGATGGCATAGATGCCGTGCTTCGCGAGAGTATCGAGCCGCGCACGTGCGTCTTTCGCACGCACGCACCGGTTCGCGCCGATCTGCTCGGCGGTGGGCACGGTCGAGGGGTAGAGCAGGCAGCCGGTGTCGTCTTTCACGTCGACGACGAAGGCATTGATCTCGGTTTCGTCGGCGAGGCGCACGAGCTGCCAGAGCTTTGGCGACCCGAACGCCCACGCGTTGACGTACAGTCCCTTGATCTTCGCGGTCGGCGGGAGCAGCACGGACTCCTGGTGGACGTACCGGATCTCGGTTGGCCGCAGCAGAACCTTGACTTGATCAGCGGGACTGGCGACTTGGTCGGTGGGACTGGCGGTCGCGACCGCGGCGCTGTCTTGCGCAAAAAGGCCGCGACTCGTGAGGAGCGCGGCCAGCAAGAGAACGCCTGCCTGCCGGACCACAATCATAGGGGGCTACACGATAGGAATCACCCGACAATCGGACAAGAGACGGGCGTCACTTTACCGTGGCGTCAGCCGCAAGCTGTTGAATAGCAATGGGTAAGTAGCGATGCTTTGCCCTCGGTATTGCGGCCGGAACCCGAACAGGACGACCCGACCGGTGCCGAGCTTGGCTTCCACCAGGGCGCCGCGACCTGCCACCCGCTCGGGATGCAAGGCCCAGCCGGAAAGCAGCACCTTATCCGCATCAACCGGATAGCGCCCTACGATACGCGCGGCGCTGGAATCGAGCACCTCGAACGCGGGACCGCTTTCGTACCACGCCACAGATTGGGGGGGCAAGCCTCGAGCGATCGGGTCGCTCGCGTCGAGCTCGAGCCGGAAGATCGATCCGGGAGCGTAGAACTCATCGTCGGCCACGCTCTCGAGGACGTTGCGCACGGGAAGCAGGAGCCGCTGGACGACGAAGCGGCTCGCGTCATTGAGGGCGACGAGCGTGCCGCCGTCGGTCACGAACTGGCGCAGCGCCTCCACGCCTTCCTGGCCGAGGCCTCCGGCGTAGGGCGCGGGATATTGGCTCGGCAGCCCGTCGAACAGCTCGTGGGGTGACTGATCCGGCAGGACGATCACTTCGAAACGGTCTCTGAGCTTCCCTGCCCGCACCACCGAGTCGACGACCGACACGTAGGGCACCTTCCACGTATCGAACACCCAGCGCGTCCACCCCTCGTCGATCGGCGCGGCGTACGAGCGGTACAGCCCGATCCGCGGCGCCTCCGGGCCGGCGAAGCCGGGATACCCAGGGCTCGCGGCGGGCGGCTCGACCGGGGCGGACAGGGCGAAGCGCAGTGAATCGCGCGCCGGCACGGCGGTCACGCCCATCAGCAACGGCAGGGTGTGGGCGGTCACGTCGTACGGCGGGAGTGGCGGACCACCCGCAAACAGTCGAAGGTCGGGATAGCGCTGCGGCTCGAGCAGCGTCTTGGCGAACCCGGCATACGGCTGCCGCAGCACCACGACGTAGCTCCCGGCCGGGAACCGCTGGCCACCGAGCGCAACCGGGTGGAGCGCGGTGCGAATCTCGACTTGGCCGCGATGCAGGATGCCAAGCAGCGTGGCGAGTCCGACCGAATCCTGATGCTGTCGAGGCATGACGTACGCGTAGGGCCAGCCTTTCCACCCGCGGACCGCGCGCCCTTCGACCGTCAGGAAGTTCGCGAGCCAGCGGTCCCGGTAGCGGGCCGCGTTCTCGAGCAGCGCGTAGGCTCCGTCCGTCTGGTAGGCCACGATGTCGCGCAGGGTCCACCGACCGCCCTGCCACGGATTCGTGAAGTTCCAGGAGCGCTCGCGCGGATTGAAGCCCCGGCCGCGCGTGGCGAGCTGGTCGGCCGCGAGATCGAGGGGCGACGCGAGGTTCGCGCTCGCCGCTTCCGAGAGGATGCGGACGCCGCCGTGGTAGTGCTGGTAGGCGCGGGCGGGCGTCCACGCGTCGTAGACGGCATTGATGACGATCCCCGGTTTCCCCTGCCCCGCGAGCGCCCACGCCATGGCGGTGCCGAGGGCGTTCACGCCGTCGACCAGCAGGGGATCGACGTTCGGCTCGATGGGATCGAGGTAGGGGGGCAGGAAGAGCCGCGACCCGTCGGTGTCCTGCTGGTGAATGTCGTGCACGATCTGCGGGTGCCACACGTTGTGGATCGAGTCCACGACCACCTGCGTCTCGATCTGTGTGAACGCGTACCAGTCGCGGTTGTTGTCGTGCCCGGTGTAGTGATGATACAGCTCGGGTGGATCCGTCCCCTCGGCTGCCGTGCCGATCGTGCGGTTGTACCAACGGGTCACGATCGAGACCCCATCGGGGTTGAGCGACGGCACCAGCCAGAGGATCACGTTGTCGAGGATCGTCCGGGTCGCGAGACTGGTGTCGCTCGCGAGCCGGTACGCGAGCACGGCAGGGGTCAGGTGTCCGCCGACTTCCGTCGAATGGATGCCCGACGTGATGAGCACGACGGCCTTGCCGTCACGCAGCACGTCCTCCGACTCCCGGGCGGTCTTGAACCCGCGCGGGTCTGCGAGCTTCGCGTTGAGCTCACGGTAGCGGTCCAGGCCCCGCAGGTTCTGCGGGCTCGAGATCGCGAGCGCAATGAGCGGGGCTCCGAGGGTGCTGTGCCCCAGCTCGCGGTACCGCATCCGATCGCTCGCGGAAGCGAGCGCCTGGTAGTACCGGACGAGGGTGGGCCAGTCGGCGAGCTTCCGATCGTCGCCGGGCTCGAAGCCCAGGATCGACCGCGGGGTTGGTATCCGGTGGGCGGTCACCGGCGGTGGGCGGCGCCGGGCCGGCGGCGTGCGGCGCGGTTGCTGGGCCGCGCCAGGGGGGGCCGGCGCGACGGTGATCGCCAACGCGAACAGGAGCACCTGCGGGCGGAGCATGGGGGCAGGAGAACATACCGAGGCCCCGCCCACCGCCGCTACGGCAGCTTGTGCAGCTCCACCCGACGGTTCTGCGCGCGCCCGGCCGCGGTCCTGTTGGGCGCGATGTAGCCCGACGCGCCGTACCCCTTGGCAACCATACGGGCAGGCGCGACGCCCTTGCGCGCGAGGTAGAAGCGCACGGCGGCGGCGCGCCCCTGCGACAGCCGGAGGTTCATGAATTTCGTGCCGGTACTGTCGGTGTATCCGGCGATCTCGATCCGGATGTCCGGGTTCGCGAGCAGCGAGGCCGCGACCGCGTCGAGCACCATGTAGGAGTCGCGCGTCAGGGCCGACCGGCCGGTCTCGAAGTTCACACCGGTCAGAATCAGCGTGGGCCGTGGCGGCGCACCCGGCGTCGCAGACCGCGCGGCCTCGGGCGTGAACAGAATGAGACAGCCGTTCGCATCCACCTGACTCCCCGGCGGGGTGGGCGGGCACTTGCCGGGCGGGGTGGGGGTGGGGAGCGGCGCCGCCGCCGGTGCCTTGACCGCTCCGACGGGCAGCGGGCAGCCTGCCGCATCTACCTTGGTGCCCGCCGGCGTGTTGGGACATTGGTCGAGCCCATCCGGTACGCCATCGAGGTCCGCGTCCAGCGGGCACCCGCTCGCGTCCACCGTGGCTCCGGCCGGCGTGTTGGGGCACTTGTCGATGCCGTCGGGGACGCCATCCTTGTCCGAGTCCAGCGGGCAGCCGGCCGCGTCGACCGTTACGCCCGCGGGCGTATTGGGACACTGGTCGACGCCATCGGGGACGCCGTCGCCATCGGAGTCGACCGGACAGCCCTTCGCGTCCACGTGCACGCCCGCCGGCGTGGCCGGGCACTGATCGATCCCGTCGGGGACGCCGTCGGCGTCGCTATCGGTGGGGCAACCCGTCGCATCGACGTGCGCGCCCGTCGGCGTGCCGGGGCACTTGTCGATCCCATCGTACACGCCGTCATGGTCGGAATCGATGGGGCAACCCTTCGAGTCGACGGCCGCTCCGGCGGGGGTGTCCGGGCAGGCGTCCTTCGCGTCGGGGACGCCGTCGTGGTCGGAATCCTTGGACGGGGTACCCAGATGGAACACGGAGAGCCCCGCGGTGGCAACGTAATGCGTCGCCGTCTTGGGGCCGAACGTCGACCGGGTGCTGGGGCTGTAAATGGCCCGCCCCTCCGCGCGCAGCGCGATGCGCTCGGTCAGGAACAGGCGCATACCGGCGCCGCCGTGGGCGCCGTTATCGGTAAAGCTGTAGGGCGCGCGCGTGCCGAAGTCGAGCAGCGAGTAGCCGCCGAGCACGTAGACCATGAGTCGGCTCGTATGCACCGCGTTGATCACGAGGGACGCGCTGCCGATCAACGGCTCGAGTGTGGTGGGCGTGCCGCCCGGTGAGACGGTGTACTCGGGTTGAAACAGGATGTCGCCTTCCACGCCGACGATGTTGCCCAGCAGGTATCCCAGCCGGACGCCGCCCCCGATCTTGTGGGCGAGCCCGAACGTGGCGTCGTAACGCGTATAGGAGCCGAACGCGCCGACTTCGACCTGCCCGGCGTGCTGCGCTGCGAGGCGTCCTGCGGCGAGCACCAGCCCCGCCGCCAGCATCCCGAACCGTCTCATGTCGGCTCCCGCGCGCAACGCGCTCAAGGTAATTGGTGCAGTTCGACGCGCCGGTTTTGCGCGCGCCCCGCGACCGTCGTATTCGGGGCGATCGGTTTCGTCGCGCCGTACCCCTTCGTCACCATGCGGCCCGGCGCGACTCCCTTGCTCCCGAGGTACGCGCGCACCGCGTCCGCCCGGGCCTGCGACAGGCGGAGGTTGGTGGCGTCCGAGCCGGTGTTGTCGGTGTAGCCGGCAATTTCGATCCGGATGTCCGGATTGGCGTTGAGCGACTGGGCGACGATATCCAGGACCGTGAACGACTCGGGCTTGAGCGCCGACTTGCCGGTCTCGAAGATCACGCCGCGCAGGATGACCGGCGTCCGCTCCGGCGTGAACAGAATCGGGCAGCCGGCGGCGTCCACGCGCGTGCCGGTGGGCGTGCCCGGGCAGCGGTCCTTCGTGTCGTCCACGCCGTCGCCGTCCGAGTCCTTGAAGCGCTGGCAGCCGACGTCGTCCACCTCCGCCCCGGGCGGCGTGTTGGGACACTTGTCGAGTCCGTCCGGGACGCCGTCCTTGTCCGCGTCGAGCGGGCAGCCGACCGCGTCGACCACCGCGCCGGCGGGCGTGCTGGGACACTGGTCGAGGCCGTCGAGCACGCCGTCGCCGTCGGCATCGGCGGGGCAGCCCTTGGCGTCCACGCTCGCGCCGGCGGGTGTGCTGGGGCACTGGTCGAGGCCGTCGAGCACGCCATCGCCGTCGGCATCGGCGGGGCAGCCTCTGGAGTCGACGCGTGCCCCCGCGGGCGTGCCGGGGCACCGGTCGAGGCCGTCGTACACCCCGTCGTGGTCGGAGTCAGTGGGGCAGCCGCGCGCGTCCGTCGCTGCGCCGAGGGGCGTGTCGGGGCACACATCCCGCTGGTCGGGAACCCCGTCGTGGTCCGTGTCCGTGTCCGCTGCCGGGCCGCCCCGGGTGAAGACGGACAAGCCGAGGGAGCCGACGACGTGCCCCGCCCAGTCGCCGCCGGCGAATCCCGTGCTGGGCGCGTACACGCCACGCACCTCGAGGCGCAGGGCGGCTCGGTCGCCCAGAAAGATGCGGTCGCCGATCGCGCCGTGGACGGCGTCGTCGGTGAAGCGGTATGGCGCCGTCTTCTCGAAGTCGAGCCGGGAATAGCCGCCGAGCAGATAGAAGAGGTTGCGGGCGGTGCCGAAATTCAGCACCAGGCTCGCGCTGCCGTGGGCGAGTGTGGGGGAGGCGCTGCCCGTCTTCGGATTGGGGCTCTGATATCCCCCGTCGAGCTCCGCGCTGACGACGTTACTGAAGAAATAGCCCAGCCGGCCGCCGCCGCCCATCCGGTTGTCGAGGTTGAAGGCTCTGTCGTAGCGTGTGAACGATCCGAACGCGCCGAACTCGAACTCGTGCGCGCGCTGCGCACCGAGGCCGGAGGTCCCGCACGCGAGCGCTACTCCCAGGACCGCGAGTGTCCGCACGGACCGGCTTCTCCTCTAGGGCCGGCCCTACGGTAATAACTCGGGCTCCGGTTAGAAACCCCGGAGAACGGACGTGGTGACGTGGGTCACCGAGCTACTGTCGCCCGTTCTCGCCGCGCACGAACCGGACGGCCCTGGCGAGGTTGTCGGCGAGCGCCGCCAGCTCGGTCGCGCCGTGAGCGAGTCCTTCGATGGCCTGCAGCTGTTCCGCGGCGGCGGCGGCGACGGCTTCGGCTTCCTGAGTAGAGGCGTGAGCACCCGCCCTGGCCTGCTCGAGTGACTGACTGATCCTGCCCGCCCGCTCGCTGATGCCCTGCGCCAGCTCCGCGACCTGCTTCCCGGCGCGCGCCGTGCCGCCCGCTGCCTCCGCGATTCGCGTCAGGTCCTGCACCCAGTCGGTCGAAGAGCGCACGACGTCTCCGAGGTCGCCTCGGACACGCTCGAGCAGCTGCGCGGCCCGGTCGAGCGCCCGGCGGGTCTCTTGGGCGGATTTGCCGACGTTGCGCGCCTCTCGACCGCTCGCCTCGGCGAGTTTGTGGACCTCGTCCGCGACCACCGCGAAACCGCGGCCGTGCACGCCGGCCCGCGCCGCTTCGATTGTGGCGTTGAGCGCGAGCAGGTTCGTCTGATTCGCGATGAAGCCGATCGTTTCCGAGAACTTCTCGACCTGCTCTGCCACGTCGCGCAGGCGCCGCACCTCGCGGGCACTCTCTTCGGTGGTCACACCGAGATCCGTGAGGCGACGGACCGCCGTCTGGGTCGCGAGACGGACCTTCTCGGTGGTCTGCTCCATCTGTGCACCCGAATCGCGGGTCTGGGCCCCCGCGGCAGCCACCTCGCCGGCGTGCTGGGTCAGCTGCTCCGAGTCGCGGGCCAGCGCGCTCACGAGGCTCGCCGCTTGGGCGGCTCCCTGGCTGGCGCGCCGCGCCGAGGCCGCCACCTCCTGGCTCGCGGCGTGGATCTCCTCGGCCGTCGCGGTCAGGGTCTGCACGTAAGCGCTTGTGCGACCCGACGCCCCGACGACCGGCAGAACCGAGCCCTCGATCGCGAGCATCAGCGCCAGCTGTGGCGCCAACAGCTCCAGCAAGTCGGCGTCGGCGTCACGGTACATGGTGGGATCCGAGTGCCGCACGCTCCACAGGCCCACCAGCTGTCCGGCGTGGTACAGCGGCAGCAGCACCTCCGAGCCGGGTGGTTCCCGCCCCGGCACGAGCACGTGCTCGGGGGAGACCGCGTGGCCCACGACCGGCCGCCGCAGCCGCACGGCCTCGCCGGCGAGCCCCGCATTCGCGTCGAAGCGGACCGTTCGCCCCTCCCGATCGCCCGTCGCCGTGTCCGCGACGAGCTCCATCTCGTTCGTCCCCGCGTCGTACCGCGCGAAGCCCATGTGCTCCCACGGGACCAGGCGTCGGGCGAGCTCCTGAATCCGCGGGAAGCTCTTCGCCAGGCTGATGTCCCGCGCCATCGCCTGTGACAACCCCTGAATGAGCGCGAGCTCATCGGCGCGAACCCCCCGCCGGATGACCGACACGCTCGCGACGGCGGCGCCCACGAGTAGAGCGCCGATCACCAGAAGCCCGATCATGTCGAGGCCCGCGTGCGCAAGGTCGACGGACGCGAGGGCCAGACCCACCGAGCAGGCGTAGACGACGGCCTCCCATCGGGCGGTGAGTGCGGCGTCGACCCAGGCGAGCGTACGCCCGAGCGCCAACTCGATGTAGAAGGTCCCGTTCACGACGCAAGGAAGCAGGACGAGGAACACGACGAGGGGCACGAGGTTGCCCGCGGCGAGCGCCTGGGCGTCCTTGGCCCCGCCGAGTCGCGCGTATGCGAGCCCGGCGAGGGCCGCGCCCGTCGTGAGGTGCGCCGCGTTGTCGAGCGCCGCGGCCACGGGCAGACGGCGCAGTGCGAGGTCGCCCGCGACCACCGCGAGCGGCGCGACGAGGACGGCGAAAGGCCAGCCACGGTCGAGGATGGCGTACGCCGTGACGCCGAGGATGTACGAGGCGAACCCGTTGCCCGGGAGGGCGATGCCGTAGCGGCGGGTCAGCGCGCCGACCACGACGAGCACCACGATTTCCTCCGCGACATCCGCGCCGAGCGGCACCCGTCGAGTCGCGAACGCCGCCAGCCCCGCGGCGATCGCTGCGACGGCACCGAGCGCGACGAGCGTCCGTACCAGCAGGCCCGGCGACGCTTTGAGGCGGGAGAGGGCAGCCATGGGGAAGCTGGGAGCAAAGTCGGCCCCTTGGCATGACCTGTCAAGCGCGACTATCGTTTACGGCATGCGGGTCACGATCGAATACTGCGTCGTCTGAAACTACGAGCCGCGCGCCGCCGGTCTGGCGGCCGAAATTCGCAAGACCTACCCCCACGCCGACGTGAAGCTGATCCAGTCGTCGGGCGGCGTCTTCGAGGTCGAGGTCGACGGTCGCCGCATTTTCTCCAAGAAGGCCCAGGGACGCCACGCCGAGCCCGGTGAAGTCGTAGGGCTGATGCGGCAGCCGACGCCGCCGCCCTCACGTTGATCCGTTGCCGGCGCGGAGGACAGTCGTGACCCGGGCAGGTGACACTCCCCGCTCCCGCCGGTTCCGCACCCGGAACGGGTGCTCTTGGCAGTTGGACTGGCATTCGCGCTCGGTGCCGCGCCCATGGCGGGGCAGACGCGCGTCAGCGTCGCGGTTGGTTTCGGCGTACCGCGGACGTACGTGACTGGCGTCGTGATCGTTGGAAGGCCGCACGTCTACCGGTACCGGCCCTCGCTGCTCGTGGCGCGGCGCGGTTACGTGGCCCGGCATCGTCGGCATCATCACGCCTATGACTACGATTACGACGGTGACAATGACTGAGGTGGGCAGGTAAGGTCGCGAAACGGGAGGCGCGCACGCACGCCTCCCGTTTTCTTTTCGTCGCGCGCAGAGCCTCTCTCCCCTGCTCCGCCAATCTATATTGCGACCGTGCGAGTCTCCCGAGACCACTTCCTTCCCCCCGATCCCAACGCCTTCCGCGCCGCGGAGCCCGCCACCGGCCGGGTCGTGGTGATCGCCCCGACGCGCGCGGCTTGCGAAACGATCGAGCTGGCGATGAGCCTCGACATCGACACCCTGCTCGCGCGGGAGCACGGGGACGACATCCGCCGCCTGGCGGCGTCGGGGCCGGGATTCGGCATCGTTGCGGGGACGGGTACCGGCAAGACGCTCGCCATCCGGTCGATCGCGACGACCATTCTGCAGGCGCCGCTCAAGGTCGGCGTCGTGAACCGTGAGCGCGAAGCCACGCCCGAAACGCCGACGTGGAACGTCGTGATCGTGACGACCGGGATCGCGCGCCGCTGGTTCGAGGACGGCCTCATCACGGCGCGGGACACGCTGGTGGTGGACGAGATCCACCAGACGTCGGCGGAACTCGAGCTGTGCCTGGCGCTCGGCAAGCGGGCGGGCTGCCGCTTCATCTGGCTCTCCGCCACCGTGGATCCCGCCTTCTACGCCCGCTACCTGAGGTCGGTCGAGGTCCTCGAGACCCGGGCGTTCGATCCCGCGCGGGCGGCCGATGTGCGCGTCCTGCCCCAGCAGCCGCTCGAGTTCCTGAACGATCGCTTCGTGAAGCGCGTCCTGCGGGAGCGGCGCGGCGTGGCGGTGTTCGTGCCCACCCGCGCCGAAGTGGAGCAGATCGCCAAAGAACTCGGCGACCGCTGGCAGGGACTGCCGACCGCGTTCTACCACGGGGGCGAGCCGATCCGGGTCATTCGACCGTTCCTCGACGGTCAGGTGCGCCGCCCGTTCCTGCTGGCGATGACCGCGGCGGGTCAGTCCGCCCTCAACATCCGCGGACTGGACACCGTGGTGATCTACGACGCGCGCTACGCCAATGTCGTTGAGCGGGGTCGCAACGTGCTGACGAGGGCGTACCTCGGCGCAAACGAAATCCTCCAGATGGCCGGCCGCGTGCACGGCCGCGTGGAGAGCGGCGAGGTCTACATCCTGAGCGACCGGGAGCTCGTATTCGAGCAGCTCGAGCCGACGGCGCCGGAGTTCCAGCTCGCCGGAGACGCGGAGCGGGTGGCAATCACCTGCGCGGCGCTGGGCGTGGACGCGCGCGAGCTCGATCTGCCTGTGCCGCTGGACCGTAAGGCGTACCGCGATGCCGTGGCGCTGCTCACCGAGCGCGGGTTGATCGAGCGCGGGCGGCTGACCCGCTACGGCCGCGAGGTGGAAGCGATGCCGGTCGAGCGACCCTGGGGCGAGCTGCTCTATCACGTCGATCCCGAGCTCGTTCCGATGGTGGCCGTCGCGGCGAGTGTCGAGTCGCTGCACCGCATGACCCGCGAGGAGCGAGACCTGCGGGGCCTGATCGTCTCCGGAAGCGATCATCTCACGGCGTACAATGTCTACGCCGAAGCGGTCAACCAGCACGGTGATCTGGGGGAGGTGTACGGGCTGCCCCGCCACCTGTTCCGCGAGAGCATCGATCGCTGGGCCGAAGACCGCGGCGTGCTCGTCAAGGCGATCGAGGATGTGGCTCTGGGGATGGCGTCCGTGTACCGCCAGCTCGAATTGCCACTGCCCGGGCGGCTGCCCCACGCGGGCGAGAAGACCCTGGCGGCGTTCGCGGATCTCGTGGCCAAGATCCAGCCGTTCGACCTGGTGATCGACGAGGAGACGGCGGACGGCCGCGAGGCCCGCGTGAGCCGCGGGTCGGTGTGCTCGAGCTGGGGCGCCGTCGCCGGCACGCTGCGCTACTTCGCCGACCGCTTCGGCGTGCCGCGCGCCAGCGTAGAGGGTACCGAGTTGAGCGAGCGCGCGATTCGCCGCTACGCACGGCGCGGCGCGCCCACCGTGGTGTTCGAGCGGCAACGCCGTCACGAGGGCTTGATGCGGGTCCGGACGGTCACCTATTTCGGATTCCTGCTCGAGCGCGACGTCGAGCCGCTCCCGAGCCCGTTCCCACCGGACCTCGCCGACGCGGCGCGGGCGGCACTGGTCGAGGCGCTGCTCGCCGGGCACTCGCCACACCCGGATCAGGCACGCGTGCGGCGCGCCCTCGAGCGCCTCGGCTTCTACTGGCGGCGCTCGGGCGGGCGGCTCACGCAAGCGGCGACCGAGCACTTGAGCGCCAGGCTCGGCGCCCAGCTCTCACGGGTCGGCTCGTGGGATGAGTTCATCAACGCTCGGCTGGTGCTCGACGTAAACGAAGTGGTCCCCGAAGCTGAGCGGCACGCGCTGGAAGCGCTCCCGGCATCTGCCCACCTCTACGGAGACCGTGTGCCGGTCGATTACGAGGTGGAGCAGGGGATCGGCGTGGTGCGGCTGCGCCTCAAGGAAGGCCAGGCGCGGCGCCTGCAACCGCGGGATGTGCCCCCGTTCGACCGGCCGGTCCGCTTCACGGTCCTGCGGGGCAAGCGGGAGGCGGTGCGGTCGGACTCGCTGGAGGACCTGCGTCGCCAGTTGAGCGGCCTCTCCCGGGGAGAACGGCAGCGCCTGGCGCGGGGCGGCAGGCGGGGTCGGCGTCGCTAAGACTCCGCCCGGGCGCTGTGACTTCTGGACGCTCTGCGGGTCTTGCTTATGGCGGTGCTCTCTGGAACTTTGACCCAGCAACTCGGCTATCCAAGGACTATGGCTGCGAGAGAAAAGAACCCCAGTCTCCCCACTCCACCCGGCTTCGCCCCCCTCGGGCAGGCGGTGATGGAAACGTTCAGCGAGGGTGTGGTCGTGTTCGACCCCTACGGCCGGATGCTGTATGCGAACCAGCGGGCCCGGCACACGCTCGACGCCCTCGCGGACGGCACGCCGCATCGGGGCGAGAACCTGCGCGACCGGCTCATGGCGTTCGGCGGCCGAGCCCGAACCCTGAAACAGGGCTCGCTCGAGCTCGGTGAAGTAGTGTTCCTGCCGGACGGCGGCGACAGTCCGACGCTGGCCGAGCGCGAGCGCCAGGCCATCCTCGACACGCTCGAGGCGACGCACGGCAAACTGGCGGAGACCGCACGACGGCTCGGCATCAGCCGTACCACGCTGTGGCGCCGGTTGCGAGCCTATGGGCTGCCGGCCAACGGGCGGGGAGGCCAGGGACCGGCCACACGCGTCTAACCCCGCGCCGTCCTGGCGTGGGCGTTTGCCCCCCTCTAGCTTCCCGCTCGAGCTTCATCGTTCGGGAAGCGATGCCCGCCACGCCGTACATCATCGAAGAGTATGTCCGGTGGTCCGACGTGGACTTCGCCGGCATCATTTTCTACGGGTCCTACATCCGTTTTTTCGAGATCGCGGAAACGGAGCTGTTTCGTGCCTGCGGCCTCGCCTATGCCCAGGTGTTCGACCGCTACGACATCTTTCTGCCGCGCAAGGCGGTGCACAGCGAGTTTTACCTCCCCGCGCGGCTGGACGACCGGCTGCGCGTGGCGACGTATGTCGGCCGCGTCGGCACCAAGTCGATGACCCTCAACTTCGACGTGCTGCGCGACGACCCGCCGCAGCTCGGGGCGGCGGGGTGGATGGTGCTGGTCTGCGTGGACCGGAAAAGGCTGAAGCCACACCCCCTGCCTCCGCGGCTGGTCGCGGCGCTCGCTCCGCACACCCTGGTGCCCGCCGCCGCGCGCGCGACACTGGGCATCACGACCCCGCCGAGCGCGCGAGCGTCCCCCTGAGATCGGCCCAGATCGTCGCCCTCCCACTCGCCCTGCTGGGCGGGGCGTGCGGCAGCGCGCCCGAGCAGGCGGGGCGGGTCCGCGCTCTCGTGGCCCGCCCGCCCAAGGACACGATCCGATTCGAAGCTCCGGCTCGCGCGCACCACTGCAGCGGCGGTCCTCGGAGCGGGCTGGTGCTCCAGGGGTCGAGCGACGGCAACGGTGTGTTCATCTGGCTGCGTGGGGGCGAGACCGACTCGCTGGCGGGCGGCCCGTGGCCGCTGTTGCAGCGGGGCGATACCCTGTCGCCGCGCGGCGGGACGGTCGGCGTGCGCTACATGCTGAACGCCGTGGCGCACGGCCTGCCGCTCGACAGCGGCGCGGTCGAGGTGCGGGAGACCGCCCACGTCTTTACCGTCGTCGCGCGTGGCACCGGGCATGAGACGATGGCCGCGGGGCGCGTGGCGCTCGAAGCGTCGTTCGACGCGGTGCCGCTCGAGACGGACAGCGTTTCCTGCTGGGCAAGACCGTGACGCTCCGGGTCGGGCTGATCGGCACGGGGTTCGCGCGTCGGGTGCAGATCCCGGCACTGCGCCTCGTGCCGGGTGTCGCGGTGACGGCGATCGCGAGCGGGAGCGTGGAGCGCGCCCGCGCCGTCGCGGCGGAGTTCGGTGTTCCCAACGCATTCGAGGGCGGTGAAGCGCTCGCCCGCGCTCCCGAGGTCGACCTCGTCATCGTATCCTCGACGCCCGATGCCCACGCGCGCCACACGATCGCGGCGCTGGAGGCGGGGAAGCACGTGCTGTGCGAGAAGCCGATGGCGCTCACGGTCCGGGAGGCGGAGCAGATGCTCGAGGTCGCGGAGCGGAGCCGCGGGCTGGCCCGCATCGACCACGAGCTGCGTTACGAGCCCAATCGGCGCAAGGTGCGGCAGCTGATCCAGGTGGGCACCATCGGCCCGGTTCTCCATCTCGAGCTCGTGCTCAGGCCCTATGTGCGCGGTGACGGGCGGCCGCAGGCGTTCGATGCTCCCTGGAGCTGGTGGTACGATGCTGCGAGAGGGGGCGGCATCTTGGGCGCGGTCGGGTCGCACCTCATCGACCTGTGCCGGTTCTGGACCGGGAGTGAGGTCGTCGAAGTGAGCGGCCGGACGGCCACGTTCGTGTCCGAGCGCTCCGACGAGCGGCGGGTGCGGCATGCGGTGACCGCCGACGAATACGCGAGCTTCGTGATGCGGCTCGCGAGCGGCGCGGTCGCCACGATCACGCTGACGACGGTGGGGGCGCACGGGCCCGGGCATTTTGCCCAAGTCACGGGCCGCGACGGCACGCTCGTGCTGACGGGCGAGACGACGCTCGAGGTGGGCCGTTCGGGCGGGCCGCTCGAGGACGCCAGCGTCCCCGATGATCTGTGGGAGCAGACGGTTCCCAACAACATGTGGGCCCGCTCGTTCGTGCGGTTGATGCGGGATCTGGTGGCCCTGCTCGACGGTCGGCGCGCCGCGGGGGAGCCCGCCACGTTCTACGACGGCCTCGCGGTGCAGCGCGTCATGGACGCCGTGCGCGACGGGCGGGGCGCGCGGTTAGATTGACCTCGTGGAGCAGACCTACTTTCGACGCGGCTTCGGCCTCAAGAGCGACATCGAGGGTGCGCTCACGGCGGACTATCACAGCCGCGTGGTGGATCGCATTCGCGCCCAGGGTTACGTCCTCACGATGGGCGACCTCACGTTCAAACTCGCCCGCGAGTTCGGGTTCTGCTACGGAGTGGACCGCGCCGTCGAATACGCCTACGAAACCCGCACCAAGTTCCCCGAGCGGCGGGTGTTCCTGGTCGGCGAAATCATCCACAATCCGCACGTCAACAAGAAGCTGCAGAGCATGGGGGTCGAGTTCCTGCACCGGCCGGACGAAGGTGAGTTCGACTTCCGCGGGATCACCCCCGCGGACGTCGTCATTCTTCCGGCCTTCGGGGTCACCGTGAAGGACTTCGAGCGGCTGCGCGCGGTCGGATGCGTCCTCGTGGACACGACGTGCGGATCGGTGCTCAACGTCTGGAAGCGCGTCGACTCCTACGCGAAGGACGGGTTCACCGCCGTCGTCCACGGCAAGTACTACCACGAGGAGACAAAGGCCACCTCGAGCCAAGTCACCAAATACCCGGGCGGGAAGTACCTCGTCGTGCGCGACATGGCGGAAGCGCGTGAAGTCTGCGCCTACATCGAGGGAGCGGGGAGCGGGGAGCGGTTCCTTGAGCTCTTTGCGGACAAGTTGTCGCCCGGGTTCGATCCCGATCGCGACCTCGTCCGCGTGGGCGTCGCCAATCAGACCACGATGCTCTCCGGGGAATCGCTCGCCATCGCGGCCGAGATCCGGCGGAGCATGGCGCAGCGGTACGGTGAGGCCGCGCTGCCCGAGCACTTCCGCACGTTCGACACGATCTGCTCGGCCACGCAGGACCGTCAGGATGCAGTGCTGAAGCTCATCGCCGAGCCGCTCGACCTCATGGTCGTGATCGGGGGATACAACTCGAGCAACACGACGCACCTCGCCGCCATTTGCCACGACAAGGCGCCGACCTATCACATCGAGGATGCGAGCTGCATCGACCCGGAGGCCGGGACGATCCGGTTCCGCCCTCCGGGGGCCACGCAGGAGCGGCGCGTGAGCGGGTGGCTCCCTGCGGGGCCCCTGACCGTGGGAGTGACCGCGGGCGCGTCGACCCCGAACAACAAGATTGGGGAGACGGTCGAGCGGATCGCCGCGGCGCGAGGGGTGTCGCTGCTTCGGTAAATCTTCGCCATATTTGAGTATGTCGTTGTCTGGCTTTCACCCCGTCATCGAGCGCTGGTTTGGGTCGCGATTCCGCGAGCCCACCGAGCCACAGCGGCGCGCGTGGCCACTCATCCAGGCGGGCCGGAACGCCCTGATCGCCGCGCCCACCGGCTCCGGTAAGACGTTCGCGGCCTTTCTCGCCGCCATCGATTCACTGCTGCGTCAGGGCCTCGACGGCACCCTCACCGACGGCACGCAGGTCGTGTACGTCTCGCCGCTCAAAGCGCTCTCGAACGACGTTCAGAAGAACCTGGCAGAGCCCCTTGCCGAGATCCGCCGCACGCTGGAAGCATCGTGCCTGCCGGATGTGGAGATCCGCACGCTGGTGCGGACCGGCGACACGCCGGGCGCGGAGCGCCAGGAGATGGTGCGGCGGCCCCCGCACATCCTCGTCACCACGCCCGAGTCTCTCTATCTCATCCTCACGTCCGAGCGCGCCCGCGAGATGCTGCGCGGCGTGCGCACCGTGATCGTGGACGAGATCCACGCCGTGGCGCGCGACAAGCGGGGGAGCCACCTGGCGCTGTCGCTCGAACGGCTCGAGCACCTCGCCGGGCGGCGTCTCCAGCGCATCGGGCTCTCGGCGACGCAGAAGCCCATCGAGGACATCGCCCAGTTTCTGGTGGGCACCAAACGAGCCCCCAGCCCCGAGTCCCAAGCCCCGAGCGTGATCGACTCCGGCCACGCCCGCACGCTCGACCTGGC
This sequence comes from Gemmatimonadota bacterium, assembly GCA_003222085.1. Classification (GTDB taxonomy): domain Bacteria; phylum Gemmatimonadota; class Gemmatimonadetes; order Gemmatimonadales; family GWC2-71-9; genus AG41. The sequence goes on along the minus strand of QHUK01000010.1, from coordinate 29,415 downwards.
GATCGAGATTCCCTCCTCGCCGCTCGAGGCGGTCATGGCGGCCGAGGTGTGGGAGGAGATCTACGAGCGCCTGGTCCAGCTGATCCTCGAGCATCGCACCACGCTGGTGTTCGTGAACACGCGCCGGCTGGCGGAGCGGTTGACGCTGCATCTCTCCGAGCGGCTGGGCGCGGATCAAGTGACGTCGCACCACGGCAGCCTCTCCAAGGAAAAGCGCCTCGACGCGGAGACCAGGCTCAAGGAGGGAAAGCTCAAGGCGCTGGTCGCGACGGCGTCGCTCGAGCTAGGGATCGACATCGGTGCGGTGGACTTGGTGTGTCAGATCGGCTCGACCCGCTCGATCGCGACGCTGTTGCAGCGCGTAGGTCGCTCGGGACACCATCTCGCCGCCGTTCCCAAGGGCCGGCTGTTCCCGTTGTCGCGCGACGAGCTGATCGAGTGCGCCGCGCTGGTGCGGGCCGCACGGGAGCGCCGCCTCGACCGCTTGATCATCCCGGCGCACCCGCTCGACATCCTGGCGCAGCAGATCGTGGCCGCGGTGGCGTGCGAGGAGTGGCAGGAGGACGGCCTGTTCGACTTGGTGCGCGGGGCGTACCCGTATCGCGACGTGTCGCGCAAGGACTTCGACGCCGTGGTGCAGATGCTCGCCGACGGATTCACGACGCGGCGCGGGCGGCGCGGCGCCTACGTCCACTACGATGGCGTGAATCGCCGGCTGCGCGCGCGGCGCGGCGCCCGACTCGCCGCGCTCACGTCGGGCGGGGCGATTCCGGACATCGGCGACTACCGCGTTATCCTCGAGCCGACAGAGACCTTCGTCGGAACGCTCAACGAGGATTTCGCCATCGAGAGCATGCCCGGCGACATCTTCCAGCTGGGCAACCGATCGTATCGGATCGAGAGGATCGAGTCGGGCCAGGTGCGCGTCGTGGACGCCCAGGGCCAGCCCCCGTCGATCCCGTTCTGGCTGGGGGAGGCGCCGGGTCGCACGCCGGAGCTATCGCAAGAGGTGTCTCGCCTGCGCCGGGACGTCGACGCCCGGCTAGGTGACGTCCGCGAGGCGAATACGTGGCTCGCGCGCGAGATCCCGGGCGTCCCCGAGGCCGCGGCCCGGCAGATGGTCGAGTATCTCGAGGCCTCGAAGAGGATCCTCGGGGTCACCCCGACCCAGGAGACGCTCGTGTTGGAGCGCTTCTTCGACGAGGCGGGGGGGATGCAGCTGGTGCTGCACGCGCCGTTCGGGAGTCGGGTGAACCGCGCGTGGGGACTCGCGCTCCGCAAGCGGTTCTGCCGCAGCTTCAACTTCGAGCTCCAGGCCGCGGCCACCGAGGACGCGATCGTCCTGTCGCTCGGGCCCCAGCACAGCTTCCCGCTCGAGGACGTGTTCCAGTATCTGAAGCCCGAGACGGCGGAGCACCTGCTGGTGCAGGCGATGCTGGACGCGCCGATGTTCGGCTCGCGCTGGCGCTGGAACGCGACGCGGGCGCTCGCCGTGCTGCGCGCGCGAGGCGGGAAGAAGGTGCCCACGCCGCTCCAGCGCATGGACGCGGAGGACCTGGTGGCCGCCGTGTTCCCCGACCAGCTCGCGTGCCCCGAGAACCTCGTGGGGGACCGGGAGATTCCCGACCATCCGCTGGTGCAGCAGACCATCGCGGACTGTCTGCTGGAAGCGATGGACTTCCCGGGTCTGAAGGGCGTGCTCGAGGGGATGGCGGCGGGACAGTTCACGCTCGTGGCGCGCGACACGACGGAGCCGTCGCCGCTCGCCCACGAGGTGATCAATGCCAAGCCCTACGCCTTCCTCGACGACGCGCCGCTCGAGGAGCGCCGCACTCAGGCCGTGATCACACGGCGCGGCCTTGACGTGAAGACCGCCGAGGAGCTGGGCAAGCTCGATCAGGCGGCGATTGATCGGGTGAAGGAGGAGGCGTGGCCGGAGGTCGCGAGCGCCGACGAGCTGCACGATGCGTTGCTCGTGATGGGCGCCATTCCCAACGCGGAAGTCGGAACGCGGAACGCGGAACAGCAAGGGTATTTCGAGGAGCTGGCGAGAGCTGGACGAGCGGGGATGCTGTCGCACGACCCGCACCTGTGCGTGGCCGCCGAGCGGCTGCCGATGCTGGAGGCGGTGTTCCCGGGAGCTCGGTGCGAGCCGCCGCTGGTGGTGCCGGAACGAGATCGGGCCAAGGTATGGACGCGCGAGGATGCGGTGCGCGAGCTGGTGCGCGGCCGGCTCGAGGCGGTCGGTCCCACGACGGCCGCCGACATCGCACGATCGCTGGGCGTCCCGGCCGGGGACGTGGACTTCGCGCTCGGCGCGCTCGAGCACGAGGGCTTCGTGCTGCGCGGCCGGTTCACTCCCGGCGTCGTGGAGCTCGAATGGTGCGAGCGGCGCCTGCTCGCCCGCATCCACCGCTACACGCTCGACCGGCTGCGCCAGGAAATCGAGCCGGTCACCGCGGCGGACTTCATGCGGTTCCTGCTCGAGTGGCAGCGCGCCGCACCCGATGCCCGGGCCGAGGGGCCGGACGGGCTTGGTGCAGTGCTCGAGCTGCTCGACGGATACGAGGCGCCGGCGGCGGCCTGGGAGGCGGACGTGCTCCCCGCGCGGCTCGGCGACTACGACCCTCTGTGGCTCGACGGCCTGTGCCTGTCCGGGGAGATCGCCTGGGGCCGGTTGTCGCCGGCGGCGCCGTCGAACGGGGGGGGTCACAAAGCCGGGCCGATTCGCACCACGCCGATTGCGCTGTTTCGCAGGGAGCGGGGAGTGGTCTGGCAGTCCCTCACGGTGCAGGCCGATCCAGCGCACCTGTCACTGTCACACTCGGCCCGGGCCGTGCTCGAGGCGCTCGACGAGCGCGGCGCGTCGTTCTTTGGCGACCTCACGAACGCGACCGGACTGTTACGCACCGAAGTCGAGAAGGGACTCGGGGAGCTGGTCGCGTGGGGGCTGGTGACCTCGGACAGCTTCGCCGGGCTGCGAGCGCTGCTCGTGCCGTCCGACCGGCGCCGCCCTATCGGGGGGGGCGGGTTCCGGCGACGGGGGCGTGTAGCGCCGTTCGGGGTCGAGACGGCGGGGCGATGGTCGCGGGTGCGGCGCCTGGCAGCGCCGCTCCAGGAAGAGGCCGTCGCGGAAGCGGTCGCGTGGCAGCTGCTGCGCCGCTACGGGGTGGTGTTCCGTCGGCTGGTGACGCGCGAGACATTGCTCACGCCGTGGCGCGACATCCTGCGGGTGTACCGCCGGCTCGAGGCGCGCGGCGAGATTCGCGGCGGGCGCTTCGTGGGCGGGTTCTCGGGCGAGCAATACGCCCTGCCGGAAGCCGTGGGGTTGCTCCGCCGCGTGCGGCGCGAGGAGCCCCGCGGGGAGCTGGTGGCCGTGAGCGGGGCCGACCCGCTCAACCTGGTAGGGATCGTGACGCCGGGAGACGTGCTCGCCGGGGTTGCGACGAACCGGATCCTGTATCGAGACGGGATCCCCGTCGCGATCAAGGAGGGAGCTGGGAGCGGCGAGCGGTACCTGGTGGAGGTCGCGCCGGATGAACGGGAGCGGCTCAAGTCCGCTCTGGTGCGCGGGCGCGTGGCTCCGCTCGTGCGGACGTATCTCGGAAAGAGCCGGCCCGCCTTTACGGCCGCGTCAGATCCACGCTGACCACCGGCAGGTCCCAGTGCGCGGCGAGGATTTCGAAACGCCGCTGCTCTTCGCGCCGAAACGTGTCCTGGTCAGGAAACAGGCGCTTGAGCTCCGCCTCGGGGAACGGCTCGTGCGGTGCGGCGGCGTTCTTCCACACGATCGTTATGCGATAGTCCCAGCGGCCCTCCTCGGTCCCGTGGAACCTCGGTGCCTCCGCGGTGACCCGCTGGATGTGCCCCAGCTCGATCTCGCGCTTCAATACCGGGAAGTGGTTCTTCTTGAAGAGCCGGATGAACTCGTCGGCGAAGCCCCAGCGGGTCTTGTAGTAATACTCCACCACGAACGGCTCACTCGCGCCGGCGGGCGGCGCCTGGGCCGCCGCCAACACCGGCGCCGCGACAAGCAGCGCAAATATCGACCAGCGCATCGTGTCTCCTCAATTCGCCGATTGCTTCAGCCTGTCGAAATAGAGCTTGCGGACCTTGGCCACTTTGGGCGCGATCACCGCGCGGCAGTAGCCCTGGTTCGGGTTGCGGCGATAGTAGTCGCGGTGGTACTCCTCGGCCGGATAGAAGGCCTCGAGCGGCTTCACCTCGGTCACGATCGGATCGTCCCAGATGTGCTCCGCCTCGAGCTCCCTGATGACCTGCTCCGTCACGGTCTTCTGCTCCGGGGTGTGGTAGAAGACGGCCGAGCGGTACTGGGTGCCCACGTCCCCGCCCTGGCGGTTGAGCGTGGTCGGATCGTGAATCGTGAAAAAGATGTGGAGCAGGTCGTTGAACGACACGACGGTGGGGTCGAAGGTGATCTGCACGACCTCGGCGTGGCCCGTGGTGCCGGTGCAGACGTCCTCGTACGACGGGTTCGCCACGCGCCCCCCGGCGTAGCCCGACTGAACCTTCTCGACACCCTTCAAGTCCTGGAAGGCGGCTTCCAGACACCAGAAGCACCCGCCGGCGAGGGTTGCCACTTCGCGTTGCGGCATCCGCACATCCCCTTTCCGCGTTCTTGCGAAAGTTAGCCTGAGCGGCAAGGCGTGATCACGCCCGCAGCGCCCGGGCCGCCAGCGCGGTGCCGGCCACGCGTGCGCGGATCTTGGCGAATGCCGTCTCGCGGTCGGTGGAGGTGTCGTCGCCGAAGGGCGCGAAGCCGCAGTCGTCGGTGGTGCCGAGCCGGTCGAGCGCGATGTACTCCGCCGCCTCCAGGACCCGGTCCCGGACTTCGTCGGGCGTCTCAACCCGTGGATCGATCGGATCGATCACGCCGACGAAAATCCGCTGGCCGGGCTTGCTGTGCTCCTTCATGAGGCGCAGCACCCTGCCGCGGTCCGGCTCACTCGCGCACTGGATGTAGAAGTTCGTCGCCTTCAGCTCAAACAGCGTGGGCAGGAGCTCCGCGTAGTCCACGTCCGCGCTGTGCGTCGAGTCCCGGTCGCCGCCCGGACAGGTGTGAACGCCGATCCTGCGGCGCTCGTCGGCCGTGAAGCGCTCGAGTACCTGATTGTTCAGGTCCACGAACATCCTGAGCAGGCCCAGCGATGGATCGAACTTCACCGCGAGCCGGCCTTCGGTGAAATCGAGCTGCACCACGTGGGCACCCTTCGCGAGACACCGGCGGATGTCCGTCTCCGCCTCGCGCACGAGATCCTTGAGAAACGCTTCGCGCGGATACCCTGTGATGCCGTCCTCCGGATAGAGCAGGCTGAGCGCCGAGGCCGCGATCACCGCCTGTTTGACGGGCACGTGGGCGTGCGCTCGCGCGCTCGCGAGATATGCGTCGGCGTACGTCTGATAGCGGAACGGCCCGGCGGTGAGCCGGGGGAGCTGCCGCGTGTGTCCGTCGGCGAACGGGATCGTGACGCCGTCGGGTGCGAGGTTCGTGAGCCCGTGGATCGGGTAGGTGGCGAAGCTGGGTTTCGCCTGCTCACCGTCGGTGATGACGGGGGACTCGGTCGCTTCGAACCGCCGGATGGTGTCGTGGATCGCCGCGTCCTGGAGTCGGGCGAACTGGTCGCGCGTGAGGCGACCGGTGGCGAGCTGCTGCATCCCCGCGACGAGCTCCGGGGGTCTGGGGATGCTGCCAATGGGTTCGGTGGGGATCGGCATGGAGCAAGGCTATCCGGCGCCGTGACGATGTCAATGCCGCTACCCCCAATCCTTGGACTCCGGCGCGAGGCGACGCATGGACTTAAGAAAGTCGAACGCGGAATGCGGAAGTGGGAACGCGGAACTGGCAGGCCCGCCGTCCGTTCCGCCTTCCGCGTTCCACGTTCCGACTTTGAGCCCCCTCGCCTCTTCCGCGATCACGTTCACCGTCCCGTCGTCCTTGGCGAGCTTACCGCGCACCCACAAGAGCGGCTCGCCGCGGACCGCGGTGCGATAGCGCTCGTACACGTCGGGCCGCACGATCACGTTCACCATCCCCGCCTCATCCTCGACCAGCACAAATATGAATCCCTTCGCCGTCTCGGGTCGCTGGCGCGCGACCACCAGCCCGGCGACTTCGACCCACGCTCCGTGCTCGAGCCGGGGGAGCGTGTCGCTCTGCACGATACCCGGCGGCAGCGCCCCGCGGAGCAGCGAGAGCGGATGGCCGCTCGCGGCGAACCCCAGGACGTCATACTCCGCGAGCAGCCGCTCGGCCGCCTCGAGGCCGCCGAATCGGAGTCCCTCGTGGGGATGATTGAGCGCCAGCTCGAGCTGCCGCCGTGCGCGCGCGTCCACCCCGTGCTCCGATTCCGGAGGCAGCCACAGCCCCACCTGCCACAGGAGCTCGCGCCGGGTGAGCCCGAAGCCGTCGCATCCTCCCACCCACACGAGATGCTCGATCGCGGTGCGCTTGAGCTTGGGCGGCGCCCGGCGCACGAAGTCGCCGATACTCGCGTACGGCCCGCGCCGCTCGCGCTCGATCACGACCGCCGTCGCCGTCTCCTCGCTCCAGTCGCGCACGAACCCAAGCCCGATCCGAACGCCTCCCGTTTCCCGTTTCCCGTTTCCCCTTTCCCGCTCTATCGTGCTCCATACGTCACTCAGATTCACATCCGGCAGCCGGATCTCGACGCCGTTCCGCTGGGCATCGCGTCCCAGCGCGTCGAGCGAGTAGAACCCCATCGGCTGGTTGTTGAAGAGGGCGCAATAGTACTCGGCCGGGTGATAATGCCTGAGCCACGCCGACTGGTAGGCGAGCAGGCCGAACGCCGCGGCGTGCGACTTGGGGAAACCGAACTCCGAGAACGCGATCACCTGTGTGAACACGCGCTCTGCTGTCTGCTCGGGGACGCCGCGCGCCGCCGCGCCCTCCTTGAACTCCTCCCAGAACCCCGCCATCAACTCGCGGCTGCGCCGCCGGCTCATCGCCCGCCGCAAGGCCTCGGCCTGGCCCGCCGTGAATCCGGCGAGCGCCTGGCACACCTGCAGCACCTGGTCCTGATAGAGGATCACGCCGAGCGTTTCGTCGAGCGCTTCCTTGAGCAGGGGATGCTCGAGCGGCGGCTCGTAGGCGCGACCGGCGGCCCGGGCGCGGCGCTGCTCCTCGCGGCGTCGCACGTACGGGTTCACCGCTCCTCCCACGATCGGGCCGGGCCGCACGATCGCGACCTCGACCGCCAGGTCTTCGAGGTTGGTGGGTCGGGTGCGACGGATCATCTGGATCTGCGCCCGGCTCTCGATCTGGAACAGTCCAACCGTGTCGCCCCGGCAGATGCGGTCGTACACCGCGGGGTCCTCGAAGTCGATGCGCGAGAGGTCGGGTGGCGCTCCCTGGTGCACGGCGATCCGCTCGACACACTCTTCCACGAGCGACAGCATGCCGAGCGCCAGGAAGTCGATCTTGATGAAGCGTGCGTCGTCGCAGGCATCCTTGTCCCACTGGCATACCACCCGGTCTTCCATGGCGGCGCGCTCGAGCGGCACGATCTCCACGAGCGGCCGGCTCGAGATGACCATCCCGCCCACGTGCTGGGAAATGTGCCGCGGCAGCCCCGCGATCTCCTCGGCGAGCTCGCACAGCTCTTTCCAGAGCGGCGCGCTCCGTCGCCCCGCGAATCCGGGAAGCTGGTCCAATTCGTCCGCCAGTCCGCCGGATCGCCGGTCCGCCAGTTTCGCGACCTGCTCGATCTCGCCCGGCGGCAGATCGAGCGCCTTGCCGATCTCCCGCACCGTCGAGCGCAGGCGATAGGTGGGGAACGAGCAGACGAGCCCGACGTGCTCGTCGCCGTACCGCTTGTACACCCGCCGGATCAGCTCCTCGCGGATCTCGCGCGGGAAATCGAGGTCGATGTCCGGCACCGAGGCGAGGGTCTCGCTCAGGAACCGCCCGATGAACAGCCGGGTCGCGACCGGGTCGATGTGCGAGAGGCCGAGCAGGTAGCACACGACGGAGGAGACCGATGAGCCGCGACCGCGACCGGGGAGCAGGCCGCCCTGCGCCCGCCGCGAGCCGCGCCGCACGTCGACGGCGACTTCCCGGGCCAGGTCGAACAGGTCGTGATAGACGAGAAAGAACCCCGAGAGCGCATGGTGCTCGACCAGCCGCAGCTCCTCGGCGAGCCGCCGCTCCGCGGCGTCGCGGTGGGGGGAATCCGGAGGGTAGCGCTCTTCCAGTCTCGCCCGGCACAGCTCGGCGAGCGCTCGCGGGGCGGGGGCGCGCTCGGCGCCGTTGAAATCGGGAAACCGATATCCCAGATCCCGCGTGAGATCGAACCCCCGGCAGCGCTCCGCCAGGGCTAGAGTATTAGCGACAGCATTCGGACAGTCACGAAACAGCGCCTCGACCTCTTCGTGCGGGCGCAGGAAGAACTCGCTGTTCGCATGCCGCACGTCGTGCGAGCCGTCGAGCGTGGTGCGGTGCCGGATCGCCACCAGCACGTCGTGCAGACGGTGACGCGGGCGGGCGTGATAATGCACGTTGCCCGACGCCACGACGCCCAGCTGCGCGTCGTCCGCGAGGGCTTTCAGCGCCCGGGTCAGGGCCAGATCGCCCCGTACATAATTGCGCTGCAGCTCGACGACAAAGTTGTCCTTCCCGAACACCGCACGACACCGCTCGGCGACGCGACGGACAGCGGCCGGGCCGTCGCGCCGCAGCACCTGAGGGAGCAGCCCGTTGCGGCATCCCGACAGCACGATGAGCCCTGCGTGCCGGGCTTCGAGCGAGGCGAAATCGAGCCGCGGGTCGCGCCGGTCTTCACGACCGAGATGAGCCTCCGTAATCAACCGGCAGAGGTTCGCGTACCCCTCAGGCGTCTCCGCGAGAATCGTCACGTGAGAGCCGTCGAGTAGGGTCAGCTCCGCGCCGGTGATCGCCTGGATGCCGAGCTGTTTCGCTTCTTGCGCGAACGCCATCGAGCCGTACAGGCCGTTGTGGTCGGTGAGCGCGAGCGCGGGGTAGCCGAGCTGCGACGCGGTGAGCGCGAGCTGCTCGGGGAGCGAGGCGCCGTCGAGGAACGAGAAAGCGGAGTGGCAGTGGAGCTCGACGTACATGGAAGTTGGAACGCGGAAGTCGGAACGCGGAACGTTCAGGCGGGCTTCTGGATCCACCACTCGCCCGTCGACAGATCTTCGAACAACACAACCCGCCCGCCACCTTCGAGAATCACTTCCACATATCGCCGCACAATAGGCAATCGCCACCATTCATCATCGATCCGCCACGTCTCACCGATCGACTCAACACGTTTCCCATCTCCCGTTTCCCGTGTCACGACTACCGGCACTCCACCGTCATCCAGATCGACCTTCACCTGCTGCTGAACGTTGAGCGCCCGAAGCCTGTCCGCATTGTTCCGCGTTCCGCGCTCCAACTTCCGCGTTTGTTCACGGTTCATAGTCGATCAGCGCGTACCGCCGCTCGGGAAGGCGGGACCATGGCTGCACCTCGATGACGTGATACAGCATCGGCCGTCTGATTCGGAGCGCGATCTCCCGGGCGGCGCCTTGGAGCGCACGCCGTCGCCCGGCGCGAGCCGCGGCGCTCGCATCATGCGCGAACAGCTGCAGCTCGGCGGTGCCGGGAGCGAAGGCGGTAAACTCGACGACGAGCCGCTCGACCGCACCGACGGGCGGCGACCGCTCGAGCTGCGTCTTGAGCGGTGCCGCGATGTGCTCCCGCGTCGCGGATGGGTCTTTGAGGGTCGCGGTGACGAGCCAGGAGGCGCCGTGCTCGAGCTCGGCGCGCACCCGGACGACCTGCACGCGCCAGCCGCTGCGACGCGGATCTCCGAGCGCGCGGTCGACGAGCTTGTCCAGTGCGTGGGCGAGCAGGTCCCGCTCGCCGACCGGGGTGAAAAACGTGAGAGCGGCCACGATCGGCTCGGGCACGACCCGTCCCACCACCGGCTCCGACACGAGTCCCGCCGCGAGCCGCCACAGCCGCCGGCCCGGGCCACCGAATTGCGACACGACGGCTTCCTCCGGAAGCGCGACGAGCGCGCCCAGCGTCTTGACGCCGAGCTGCTGCAGCCGGCGATGTGTGTCGGGGTCGAGCGGGAGCACGGCGAGCGGCTGGGAAGCGAGAAACTTCGCCTCCCCTCCCACCGGCACTATGACCGCAGCTCCGGGTTTTGCGCGGGTCGCGGCCACCCAGGAAACGAATTTCCCGCGGCCCCAGCCCACCCGAAACGCGAAACGCGGAACGCGGAACGCGGAACAGGGGCTGGAAGATCGCTCGCCTGTTCCGCGTTCCCACTTCCGCGTTCCGCGTTTGATCGCCTCGACGATCTCCTCCGGCCCTCCGTACAGCCCTTCCAATCCGTCGGTGCCCACGAACACCCGCCCCAACTCCACCGGCTCCACGACGGGGCTTACCACGGCAAGTGCAGCGATGAGCTGCTCGAACTGCTCGTCGTAATGCACCGGGTCGGGCTCGCACAGCTTGAGCGCGGGACAGAGTCCGATCGCCTGGCTGACCGTCATTCCCGGCTTCACCCCGGCGTGCCGGGCGAGCGGCACGACCTGCCACACCCGAGGGGTGCGAGCGGTGTCGGGTGCGACGAGCGCCACGGGGTGGGACGCGAGTTCGGGCCGCCGCGCCAGTTCGGAGCGCAACGCGAACAGCGGCATCCAACAGCAAGCCGCGGACTCGCTCGTCAGGTGGGGAGTTTTTGGCATTGTCGGGTAGTAAATGGGACCCGAATATATCCCGAAGATCAAGGACATCGCAAGGCCCGTTACTTCGATGGTAAGCTATTGATATATTTCAACTTCTAATGTCCAGGCGTGATCAGCCGAATCTCTTCGACGATGTCGCCGCGCTGCCTGCACCGCCCGCCGCCCTGATCTCGCTCGCCCAACACATCCCGCCGTCCATTCGGTTCGGTACCTCCACGTGGACGTACGACGGCTGGGCGGGCGAGGTCTATCATCGGCCCTATCGCAGCGCCCAGCCGGCCCGTCGGCTCGAGGAGTACGTGCGCTATCCCTTGTTCCGCACGGTGGGGATCGACAGCGCGTTCTACGAGCCGCCGTCAGAAGAGGTGCTCACGGCGTACGCGCGGGCGTTGCCCCCCGGCTTTCCGTGCGTGAGCAAGGTGTGGGATCGGATCACGGCGCGGCGCTTCACGCAGGACCCGCGCTGGGGCAACCTCGCGGGTCAGCGGAACCCCGACTTCTTGAACGCTGATCTTTTCAAGGAGGCAGTGCTCGGGCCGTACGCGCGGGCGTTCTCGGACCATGCCGGCGCCTTCGTGTTCGAGTTTCAGGCGATGCGAGGGCATGATCTCCCCGAGGCGGCCAGGTGGGCGGAGGAGCTCGACGGCTTCCTGCGGCGACTGCCCCGCGACTTCCGCTACGCGGTGGAGCTGCGGAACCGGGAGCTCTTGACCGACGCCCACGGTGCGGTGCTGGCGCGGCACGGGGTGGCCCATGTGTTCAATTCGTGGAACGAAATGCCGGCGATCGGCGAGCAGCTCGAGCTGCCGTGGGCGTTCCCCGCCGGCTTCACCGTGGCGCGCGCGCTGCTCCGCCCCGGGCGGGCGTACGCCGACGCGGTAAGGCTGTTCGAGCCCTACGACCGCATCCGCGATCCCCAGCCGGAGGTGCGACACGATCTGCGGCGCCTGGTCGCCGAGGTCATGCGGCGCCATTTGGAGGCGCTGATCCTCGTGAACAACCGGCTCGAGGGCAACGCGCCGGGGACCATCCGGGCGCTCGTGGAGATGATGGCAGAGAGGGGGGGGAGCGTCGGCACGCTTGCGAGCTTTCCCGACTCGAGCTAGGCTATTTCCCGTGTAAGGCCTGCAATACCGCACAAAGTGCACGGCTCCCGTGAGCGCTAGCAGCCGGGGCGTTCCCACGCTGCCGGTTCCCGTACTGCGTGACGCCGTCGGGCGGGAGGCCGCCCGGTTGTCCTTGCGGCGCGCCGCAACCGAGATCTCCATCAGTCCCAACGGTCTGCGGAACTTCCTCAACGGCTCGGTGCCCCGCAGCGCCACCCGCGTCAAGCTCGAGCGCTGGCTCGCCGCGCGACAGCGCGTCAGCCGGCCCCCCAACGTCGGTCAGCTCGTGCGGTTGCTGAATGAGCTGGCGGGCGACCTCTCCACCCAGCAGACGGCGGCACTCGCAGGCGACATCGCGGGGCTGCTCGCCGCCGCGTACGAGGCGCGCCGGCTGTCCCCACCTCGCTGGGTGCAGGAATTGCTCCGGCATTACCGGGTGCGCCGGGGCAAAGCGGCCAGCGAAGTCGCTTAGGGTGAGTTCCCAGGGGCCTTGCGACCCCGGTGCGCATGCGCTACATCTTCTTGTGAAGTTTGTGCAGTTCCTCTTCGAAGCGTGCTGACGTGGCGACTAAGCGTGGCAAGCGGACCGCGTCTCCCAAGGCCGCGGAAATCGTCCGCCTGGTAGAGGCGCTGAGCACCGGGGTTGGCTCGCACGACGGCGTCGTGCTGGGCCGCGGCATTGCGGACCTGTTACGAGACGCGTACCGCGCAAAGCAAGGAAAAGTCCCGGGCTGGGTCCGACAGCTGATCGCCTACTACGGGCGGAAGCGGGCGCGTTAGCGCGCCCCGTCCCCGGGCGTCACGTGACCGCTGGCTCGGCCGTTCCCACCCTCCCGGTGCCATTGCTGCGGGACGGACTTGCGCGCGAGGCGGCGCGTTCCTCGCTGCGGCGCGTCGCCCGCGAAGTGGGCATGAGCCCCAACGGGCTGCGCGGCTTTCTGATCGGAGCGCTTCCCCGCAGCGTCACCCGAATCAGGTTAGAGCGCTGGCTCGCCGCTCAGGGCAAGGTCACGCGACCGCCGAACGTGGGTCAGTTCGTCCGCCTGCTGAACGAGCTGTCGGTTGACCTCTCCCCCGAGCACACGCTCGACTTGGGACGGGCTCTCGCCGGGCTGCTCGTCGACTCGTACGAGGCGCGTCGGCTCTCCCCCCCTCGCTGGGTACAGGATCTGGTGCGGCATTACCAGCCGCGCCGGGGCAAAGCGGCGAGCGAAGTCGCCTGAGCCGTCACAATCCGAGCTCTTGCTGCGCCGGTGCCAGCCGTCGCCCGCAGCGATCGGCCATCCCCTCCTTCACCGGAAATCCGAATCGCGCTTGCAGCTTCTGGATGCGCGCGGCCAGTGCGCGCGCATAGTCGCGCGGCGCCCCGCTCCGGCCCTCGTACGCGCGCCGGTAGCGCGCGACGAGGTGGGGGAACTGCTCTTCGAGCATCGGGAGGAAGCGGTCCCGCACCGCGGAGTAGAGACGCAGCGGACCGGCATGCACGAACCTGGCGCCGGCCTCCCGTGCCGCCTGGAAGAGCGCTTCCAGATGGGGTAGGTCATCGGTGATCCCCGGAAGGACCGGCGCGACGATCAAGCCCACACGTACGCCCGCGTCGGCGAGTCGCTTGAGCGCCCGGAGCCGTACCGCCGGTATCGGGGAGCGCGCCTCGACCTGCCGGATCAGCGCCACGTCCACCGTGGTGAGGGAGATGTGGACCTCGAGATCGCTGCGCTCCTGAAGGCGCAGCAGCACGTCGGTGTCGCGCGCGATGAGCGGGCTCTTGGTGATGATGCCGATGTTCAACCCTTCGCAGCGCGCCAGCCGCTCGAGAATCCCTCGCGTGAGCCGGAACCGCCGCTCGGCCGGCTGGTACGGATCGGTCGCGGTGCCGATGACGATGGGGGTGGCCGGGCGGGCAGTCGGACCGAGGGACCGCCAGTAGCGGCGCAAATCGCCTTCCAGGGCGCCCAGCAGCTGGTGCTTCACGAACACACGCTGCTCGAACGCCTCCCAGCCGTGCGGTCCGCGGAACTCCACAAACTCCTCGTCGGAGAGCCGCCCCGCGTCGTGGGCTCGCTCCACCGCATAGCGATGCGCGTAGCGCGCATAACAATACGTGCAGCCGAATTCGCACCCGATGTAGGGGTTGAGCGACCAGAAATCGACGCCGGTCTGCAGCGGCGAGTTGAGGACGGACTTCGCTTCGAGCGAGACGAACTTGGTGCCGCGAAGACGCTCGTCGAGAATCGGAAGGGCGACGCAACGACGTGACGACGTCACGACGGCAAGGGGTAGCGCGAGTTGCCGCGGTCCCGGCGTTGACTGTCCGTCGTAGCGTCGTGGCGTCGTGGCGTCGTGCTTCACTACCCGCACCTCGCCCAACCGCACTGCACGCACACCAGGCAACCCGATTGGCGCACCAGCCCGCCACCGCAATCGGGGCAGGACGACGTCTGCGACGGTGGATGAGGGGTGGGGGAAGGGTGGGGCGTCGAGAGAGCCATGGTGGCTTCGGTATTTGTTCGGGTCCGAAGCTCAATATCACACCCCTCCAGAAGACCGGCAAGGGGGCCGTTCAGGCGCGCCGCACCATGGCCCTCCAGCCGAAGTACACCGGCACACCGATCAACACGAGGCCCAGTCCGAGAAAGCTGTAGGTCCGGGTGGCATCCTGCACCAGGAGGTCGACGGCGATTACGGCCGTGGCGATCACGTACAGCGCCGGGAGCCAGGGATAGCCGGGCGCCCGCACCGGGCGGTCTGCCGCCGGGCGTTTGCGGCGCAGGGCGAACAACCCGACGGCGGTCAGCCCGTAGAAGACCAGCGCTGCGAAGATGACGAAGTTCAACAGCTGCGTGTACGTCCCGGAAAGGCAAAGGAGACTCGTCCACACGGCTTGGACGACGAGGGCGACTGCCGGCGTCTTGTATTCCGGGTGCAGCACGCCGGCGGATTTGAAGAACAGGTCGTCGCGCGCCATCGCGTAGTACACCCGCGCTCCCGACAGGATGAGGCCGTTGTTGCAGCCGAACGTCGAGATCATGATCGCCGCGGCCATGAGCTTCAAGCCGGGTTCTCCCAGGATGGCCTGGAGCGCGGCCGTGCCGACCCGGTCCTGCGGCGCGGTCGCGATCGCGGCTGCGGGCAGGACGTTCAGGTAGGCGACGTTGGCGAGCACGTAGAGGACGGTCACGATCAGCACGCCCGCCCCCATGGCCAGCGGGAGGTCGCGCTGGGCGTTCTTGAGCTCGCTTCCCGCGAATCCGACGTTGTTCCACGCGTCCATCGAGAACAGCGAGCCGACCATGGCGGCGCCGATCGTCCCCAGACCGACCGCCGCGCCGCCTGTTGCCCAGAAGTTGCCGCCGAAGTTGGCGGCCAGCGCCTCGGCGTTCCGGCCGATGGTGACGCCGAGCAGGATCAGCAGCGCGAGCGCGCCGGTTTTGATCGCGGTGAGCGACGTCTGGATCAAGGCCGCCGTGCGCACGCCGCGAACGTTGATCCAGGTGAGCAGGGCGACGGACAGGACGGCGAGGATGCGCTGCGGCGAGAGGCCGACGGCGATGTCCCCGATCGGTCTCGGGAAGTGCATCGTGAACCCGAAGAACACGTCTGGTGAGAGGCCGGGCCAGAAGACGCTCGTGAACCGCCCGAACGCGACCGCGACGGCGGCGATGGTGCCGGTCTGGATCACGACGAACAGGGTCCACCCGTACAGGTAGCCGAACAGCGGGGAGATACCTTCGCGCAGGTACACGTACTGTCCCCCGGCGCGGGGGAACATCGCCGCCAGCTCGCCATAGGTGAGCGCGCCCATCAGGGTGACGATGCCCGACGCCGCCCAGACCACGAGCAGCAGGCCCGGGGCCTGGACTTCTCGGAGGATCTCCGCCGAGACGATGAAGATCCCCGAGCCGATCATCGATCCGACGACGAGGGCGGTGGCGTCGAGCCGGGAGATCGCCTTGACGAAGTCGGTCTGCGGCTGCTGGGTCGCGGCCATTGGCGACGTAAGCTAGTGGCTCCCGCGGAAGGCCGCTATCTTCTCCGGCGCTCGACAACCCCAACACGCGAGGACGACCGTGCGCCTCTTGCCCCGTGAAGAAGAGTTCTTCGACCTGTTCGTCGCGGTCGCCCAGCGCAACACGGTCGCGGCCGAGCATCTGCGCGAGCTGTTCGACGCGCCCCCCGAGCGCCGCATCGCCCACGTCGAGGCGATCAAGCGATTGGAGCACGAGGCCGACCAGGTCACGCACGAAGTGGTGAACCGGCTCGATCGCACATTCATCACGCCGCTCGATCGCGAAGACATCCATCAGCTCGCCTCCGATCTGGACGACGTGATGGACGCGATCGACGGCACCGCTCGCCGCTCCCAGATCTTCCACCTGGGTCCCGCGCCGGAGGGCGTGAAGCAGCTCACGGAGGTGATTCAGCGGATGGTCGGCGTGCTCGCCGAGGGCGTCGGTCGCCTCAAGAAAGGCGACGACGTGATGAAGTGCTCAATCGAGGCGAAGAAGCTGGAAGAAGAGGGTGACGCGATCTACCAGGATGCCCTCGGCCAGATGTTCGAGACCGAGCGGGACGCCCTCGAGGTCATCAAGTGGAAGGAGATCTACGACAATCTCGAAATGACCCTCGACCAGGGCGAAGACGTCGCCAACGTGCTGGAGTCCATCACGCTCAAGCACGCGTGATGACGAGCACCGTCTGGTTCGTCCTCGCGATCGTGTTGGTCGCGCTCGCCTTCGATTTCATTAACGGTTTTCACGACGCGGCAAACTCCATTGCCACGGTCGTTTCGACCCGGGTCCTGTCGCCGTCCGCGGCGGTCGTCTGGGCGGCGGCGTTCAATTTCATCGCCGTCTTTATCTTCGGGACGGCGGTCGCGAAGACGATGGGGAAAGGGCTCGTGGATCTCGCGGTGGTCGACGCGACCGTGATCTTGGCCGGGCTCCTCGGGGCGATCGTGTGGGACCTCATCACATGGTGGCTCGGGTTGCCGACGTCGTCCTCCCATGCGCTCATCGGCGGCTATGGCGGGGCCGCCGTGGCGAAGGCGGGCTTCGCCGCACTGCTCTTCCCCGGCAAATGGATCTCCACCCTGGCCTTCATCGTCGTCGCGCCGGTGATGGGTCTGACGCTCGCCTTGGTGCTCACGGTCGCGCTGTCGTGGGCGCTGCGCCGCTCCTTACCGCGCAGGGTGGATCGGGTCTTCCGGGTGCTGCAGCTGGGCTCGGCGGCCGCGTATTCTTTGGGCCACGGCTCCAACGACGCACAGAAGACGATGGGGATCATCGTCGGGTTGCTGGTCGCCGAGCGGCAGGTCCTCACCGACTTCCCGGTGCCGGCGTTGCATCTGACGGACGCGGGCGTGGTGCCGGCGTGGGTCATCATCGCCTGCGGCGGGGCCATGGGGCTCGGCACCATGTCCGGCGGCTGGCGCATCGTCAAGACGATGGGACAGCGGCTCACGAAGCTCACGCCGTTCGGCGGATTCTGCGCCGAAACGAGCGGCGCCATCACACTGTTCATCGCCTCGCATTTCGGTATTCCCGTCAGCACGACTCACACGATCACCGGCGCGATTTCGGGCGTGGGCGCCGCGCATCGCCTCTCGGCGGTACGGTGGGGTCTGGCCGGACGCATCGTGTGGGCGTGGATGCTCACGATCCCGGCGGCGGCGGGGATCGCCGGCGTCGCGTATCTAGTCTTGCGTGCGCTGATCTAGAACGTCATCCGTCTTCAGTCATCCGTCATCCGTGTCTTCCCCTGCTCTCGGTCCCACGGACGACAGATGACGGTCGACGGATGACTCATAGCCCGAGGACCTCGACGACCGCCTGCGCGATCGCGGCATCCTGCACGCCCACGCCGGTCAAGTCCGCGACGGTAATCTCGCTGGCGTTTTCTCGTCCGGGGAGCCGGCCGGCGGCGAGGTCGCCGAGCTCCGCGTAGACCTTGTCGCGCGTGACGATTCCGGCCGCCATGGCGTGGTGCAGGTTGCCGTAGCGCTCGGTCTGGAATACACGGTCGACGACGAGCTTGTCGGCCCGCCGGAGCAAGGCCGGCTCGAGCTCGATCTTCTCCGGGCTGCCGGTCCCGACGGAGGTGATGTGTGTGCCGGGCCCCACCCACGAGGCCATCACGAGCGGCGTCGTGCTGGCCGTCGCCGTGACGATCACTCGGTGGTCACGGACCGCGGACTCGAGCGCCGGGGCGATGCGCGTGTCGACCACCTGCGCCAGCTCCCTGGCGAGTCCCTCGGCGCGCTCGCGGGTGCGATTCCACAGGGTGAGCCTGGCGAGCGGCAGCTGCGCGACCATGGCCCGGGCGGTGAGCCGGGCGAGCGCACCCGCGCCCACGAGCAGCGCGTCGTGCGCGTCCTTGGGTGCCAGGTACTTGAGCGTGAGCGCCACCGCCGCCGCCGTGCGGAAGTCGGTGAGGTAGCCGTGCTCCTCGAGCAGCACGGCGGGGACCCCGGTGTCCGCATCGAGCAGCAGGAACATGCCGTCGCCCGAGGGGAGGCCGCGGGCGCGGTTGCGATAGAATCCGGTCGCCACCTTGAGGACGATGTGCCGCGCGCCCGCGAGGTGCGCTCCCTTCACGTGCACTTCGGCCTGCTGCTCGCGCAGCTCCAGCACCATCGGGTCGGGCAGCGCGGCCTCGCCGCGCCCGAGCGCGCGGAAGCCCTGTTCGACGGCGGCGATCGCCACGGCGAAGGGGATCTTGTCCCGGAACGCCTCGAGCGGGACGACCCGCATCTCAATCGGCGAACACGCGCTTCAGACCCCGCTCGGTCTCGGCGAGCGCTTCCCGGAAGTGGTGCAGCTCCTCCCCGAAACCGAAGCGGATGTGGTTCGGCAGCTCGAAGTGGTCGCCCGGCACGAGCAGCACGTCGTGCTCGGCCCGCATCTTCTCCACCAGGTCGAGGGCGCTGATCGCCTGGCGGTAGCGCACGAGACAGATCGCCCCCGCCTGCGGCGGGTGCCAGCTGAACGCATCGCCGAACCGCTTCAACCACTGTTCGATCACCGGATAGTTGGCGCGGAGGATGCCGCGCGTGCGCGCCAGCACCTTCTCCCGCACCCGCGGCTCGAGCGCCACGGCGGCGAGATGGTCGCTCGCCCCGGCCGGCCCGATCGTGGTGTAGTCGTGCCGCGCCCACGCCTCTCCCGCGAAGCCCGGCGGCGCGAGCACCCAGCCGATCCGCAGACCCGGCAGGCCGTACGCCTTCGAGAGGCCGTTCACGACGATCACGCGCTCATAGCTGCCCCAGAACGACGGCGTCGTCGTGCCGTCACGCTCCGCTCCCTGGTAGACCTCATCCGCGAGCAGCCATGCACCGACCTCCGCCGCGCGAGCCACGATGGCCTGTCGCATTTCCTGCGAGAGCACGTGCCCCGTCGGATTATGTGGATTGGTGACGACGACCAGCTTCGTGCCCGGCGCGATGGCGCGCCGCACGTCCTCCGGTGAGGGCTCCCACTCCGCCTCGGCGCGCAGCGCGAAGCCGCGCACCACGGCGCCGAAGTTCTGGGCGAGCCCCCAGGTCTGGAGGTAGTTCGGGAGCATCACGGCGACCTGGTCGCCGGGCTCGACCAGCCGCCAGCAGACGACGAAGTTCGCCTCGGCGCTGCCGGTGGTGACCAAGATCTGCTCCGGCGAGACCCCTTGGTACAGCGCCGCGATCCGCTCGCGCAGCAGGTCGGTGCCGTTCGACTGGCTGTAGCCGAGCCGGACGTCGAGCAGCGGCGCCGGGGACGCCCCCGCCAGGTCGAGCAACTCCTGGATCGAGAGCGGGTGCACCCCCGACTCGGACAGGTTGTAACGCACCCGGTTCTCCCAGGTGCTCTGCCAGCGCTCCAGCTCGAATGGGACAAAGGGCAAAGAACCTCCAGGTGCCGGGTGCTAGGTGTCGGGTGCCAGTAAAGTGAGGTCTTCCGGCCGTTCCAGCCAGTAATCCGGCTCGAGGTCCTCGAGGTGGGAGCGGTCGAACGGTCCCCACAGGACGGCGGCGGTCTTCACGCCCGCCGCGCGGCCGCACTCGATGTCGTGACGCGAGTCGCCCGCGAACACCGCGCCTGAAGCAGGCGCGCCCAGGCGCTCGAGTGCCATGAGCACCGGCTCGGGGTGCGGCTTGGGATGGGTGACCTCGTCCGCGCCCACGATCACCTGGAAGGCGTCCTCGAGCCCCGCGACGCGGAGCCCGCGGAGGGCGCCGCTCCGCATCTTGCTCGTGACGAGGCCGAGGGTCTTCCCCCGGTCCCGGAGCGCCAGCACTGCCTCGACCACGCCGGCATAGGGACGCACCAGCTCGTCGTGGTGCGCGAGATTGTAGGCGCGGTACGTCGCCACCATGGCCTCGATCTCGGCGGGGTCCTCGGTGAAGTGGCGGAACTGCACCCACAACGGCGTGCCCAGCCCCTGCATCCAGACGTCGTCCGACGGCTCATGCCCGCGGTGCAGGCGCATGGTGTGGCGGTACGAGCGGAGGATCAGCTCGATGGAGTCGATGAGCGTGCCGTCGAGGTCGAAGAGAAAGGTGGAGAGGGACACGCCGGAAGGTAACTTTGATGGGCGCAACCGTCATGCACAATTTCCAAACCGTCCTCACTCTGCTCGTCGGCGTCGCCTTCCTGGCACTGGTGGCGCGTCGGCTCGGCATTCCCACGCCCGCGGTCCTCCTCGCAGGCGGAGTGCTGGTCGCGTTGCTCCCGGGGCTTCCCGCGGTGCAGTTCGACCCGCAGCTCGTCTTTCTGGTCTTCATCCCGCCGCTGTTGTATCGCGCGTCCCTCCTGGCGTCGTACCGCGATGCCCGCGCGAACCTTCGCCCGATCCTCCTCTTGGGCGTCGGGCATGTCCTGTTCGCGACGGTCGTCGTCGCCGGGGTCGCGCACCTCGCGGTCCCGGGATTGCCGTGGGCATCGGCCTTCGCCCTGGGCGCCGTCGTCTCGCCGCCGGACGTGGCGGCCGCGACCGCGTTCGTGCGCCGGCTGCCGCTGCCACGGCGCCTCGTGACCATCCTCGAGGGTGAGAGCATGATCAACGACGCGGCCGCGATCGTCGCGTACCGCATGGCAGTCGCCGCTGGGGTCACGGGGTCGTTCTCGCTCCCCGCGGCGACGGGCCGGTTCCTCGTGGTGGGTGCGGGCGGGGTCGCAGTGGGCTTGGCCGTGGCGTGGCTCCTGGCCGCGGTGCGCCGCCACATCCACGATCCCGAGGTGGAGAACACCATCTCGCTCTTGACCGGGTACGCGGCGTATCTGCCCGCCGAACGGCTCGGGGTCTCCGGCATCCTGGCGGTCGTCGCGACCGGACTGTATTTGGGGCGCGTGGGACCCCGCTTCGTGGCGGCGGACACGCGCGTACAGAACGTCGGTATGTGGGATGTGGTCGTGTTCGCGCTCGAAGGGCTCATCTTCATCATCACCGGACTGGCGTTGCGGCCCATTCTCGGGGGCTGGAACGGTCCGTTCGCGCGGGAACTGGTGTCGGGAGCGGTGCTGGTGAGCCTGGCGATCATCGTCGCGCGCTTCGTGTGGGTGTTCCCCGCGACCTACCTCCCTCGGTTCCTGAGTGCGCGTGTGCGAAAGCGGGACCCGTACCCGCCATGGCAGTTTCCGGCAGTCGTTTCCTGGGCTGGCCTGCGCGGCGCGGAGTCCCTGGTGCTGGCTGCCGCCATTCCCACCATGACCGCCGCGGGTACGCCATTCCCCGGCCGCGACCTAGTCATCGCGATCACGTTCGTCGTGATCGTCGTGACGCTGCTGGGCCAGGGCTTCACGCTGGCGCCGCTGATGCGCTGGCTGGGCGTGCGCGAAACGGGCGAGGAGGAGCGCCGTGAGGAGATCGCGGCGCGCATCGAGGCCTCGGAGGCGGCGCTGGCGCGACTCGAGGAGCTCGCGACCGAGTCGTGGATGCACCCGGACGCCTTGTCGCACTCCCGCGATCGTTACCGCCTCCGCACCCGCCATCTGCACGGCCACGCCGATGGCGTCCTGGACGGCCCGATAGAAGCCAAGTCCATCGCGCAGCTGCGGCTCGCGCGCGAGCTGCTTGCCGTGGAGCGGCGCCAGCTGATCCGATTACGTGACAACGGCGCGATCGGTGACGCCGTGATGCGACGCATCCAGCGTGACCTCGATTATGAGGAGTTGATGCTCCATCACGAGTGAGCGGTCAGCCGAGCACGATCGCCGCCACCAATTCGACCTGGGGCGCTTCGGCGCCGGTGCCGAGCCGCGGCAGGCGCTCGTGCCACGCCAACACGTCGCGTACCGTCAGCGGCCCGCGGCGAGCCAGTAGCTCTTCCAGGAGCAGCTCCTCTCCCGCCGACATGCCGAGCGCGAGCCGTGACACGAGTGCATCGAGGCGGGCCAGGTCGGCGTGGCGTCGCCGAGTGGCGGCGCGGCGCCCGGCTGCCAGCACCCAGGGGATGAGCCGGCGACTGAGGCGGTCGCGGTGGGCCGCGCGCCAGCGCGCGTCCTCGAGCGCCGCAAGCCGGCCGCGGAGGAGCGGCGCCGCCCGTCTGATCCCCCGCTCCAGGGCCGCGCGGTCGAACGGGGCGGGGTCCGCTGCGGCCGCCTGCTCGAGGAGTCGGGTAGCGCGAGCGGGATCGGCCCGCGCGCCCGCGTCCGTCACCACCACCCCCTCCACCAGACCACCGAGGCGGACCACCAGCACGACCGCGGGCTCGGTCGACGGGACCGCCGCGCAAGCCCCGGGCGTGACGGGAGACCCGGCCCGGGCGGCGAGACCGTACAGCCGATCACACCAATCGAGCCCGTCCGGGCCGGCGCCGGCCCGGGCTTGCAGGCGTCGCTTTGCGATCAGGCGGCGCTCCATCGTCAGCGCGTCGGCGAGCGACTGCGGCGGGAGGAACGTAACGGTCTCGATCCGGCCATGGGGCGAGCCCGCGCGATCGATCCGGCCAACGCGCTGCTCCAGCCGGGCGGGGCTCCAGGGCAGGTCGTAATGGATCACGCGCGAGGCGTCCTGGAGATTGAGGCCTTCACTCAGGAGATCGGTTGCGACGAGGACGTCGGTCTCGAGTGCGCGGGCGGGCGGTGGAGCGCCCTGTGCCTGTGGCGCGAATGCGCGCAGCACTTCCTCCCGCCCGGCGGGCCCGCTCCCGAACCAGCCCCGCTCTCCCGTCACCGCCGCCAGGCGGTGGCCGCGGAGGTGGCGCACCAGGTGATGCACGGTGGCGCGGGACTGGACGAAGACGACCGTCTTGGCCGCGCGGCCATCGAGCAGGCGCGCCAGCGCGTCCGCCTTGGGATCGTGGGGTGACGCAGCCAGCGCACGCAGCCGCCGCACCATATCGCGGTCACGCTCGGTCGCGGCGGCGGGTCCGGGCGGAAGGACCAGGGGGAAGAACGCGAGCTGCAGGTCGCCCGCCCCGGCGGAGAACAGGCGCCTGAAGTCGCGGCGTCCGAGCGTCCTCCCTTGCGCCGCGGCCGCGACACCCAGCTCGAGGAACGCTTCGTACCGATCGAGGCTCGCGCGAAACGCGGGCAGACTCGAAGCGAGCTGCGACAGCAGAAGCATGCGAAACAACGCCGCCGCCTCGCCGCCCGCTTCGAGCCGACCGATTCCCGTCACAAGCTGGTGGAGCTCCGCGTCGGGCGCCGTGCCCAAGCGCATCGCCTCGTCTACGGCCCGCTCTGGGAAAGAGAGCACGGCCGGCCCGGTGCCGTAGCCCGCGTGCACGCGCTCGCGCGAGCGCGACACGCTCAGGCGGGCCGCGACGGCCGCCACGGCGTGCGGATCGGCGTCGCCCCGCGCCGCGCGGCACAGGGAGGGCACGCCCCAAGCCGTGAGGTCGTGGTCGCGTAGGAAGAGGCGGAACAAATGGAACAGGTCCGCGATCCGGTTGTGCACCGGCGTGGCCGTGACGAGCAGGACGCGCGCACCGACCAGCATCTTCGCGAGCGCGCGGTAGCGGTTGGTGTCGGGGTTTCTGAAGCGATGCGCTTCGTCGATGATCCAGAGGCGGCAACGGGCGGCGGAGGGCGGTACAGGGCGGTAAGATGGTGCACTCAGCGACTCATGGGTGAGGATAGGTGCCTCGGTCCCGTGCTCCGCGAGGAGCGCGCGCCACTGGCCCACCAATACTGCTGGCACGACGAGCGCGAACGGCTCGCCGAGGGCGAGGGCGACTGCGAGCGCAACGTACGACTTGCCGAGCCCGACGGCGTCGGCGAGCAGGGCGCCGCCGTAGCGCGCCACGATGCCGACGAGCCGCTCGGCGGCGGGGAGCTGGTGTGGGGCGAGCCACGCCGGCCACGGCGCTTCGCCTTCGAGCGCGAGCGGCGTGAGGTCGAGCAACGCGCGCGCCCCGAGCGCCGCGACCGCCGCCGGCGCGCCGACCGCCCCCGGCGCGAGGAGGCAGGCGAGCGGCTCGGAGAGCGGGGCGAGATGCTCAGAGAGGATCCGTGGCGGATGCATCCAGTGCACGGCGGTCCGCGGCGTCGAGCTGGTAGATGTCGGCAATGGCGTCGTCGTCCGAGACGTGCACGCGGCCTTGGTCCGCGAGGCTGCGCCAGGCCGTCGCCCCCGTGGGCGGAAGCGGCAGTGACCGGACGACGCGCGCGTTGAACCGCCGGAAGCCACCTCGGGCGGGATCGGCATAGAGCCGCGCGAGCGCCGTGAGCCAACGCGAGTTCAGCAGTGCGGCCAGCGCGTACGCGTCGTCCGCGACGCGGGTCGCGATCCCGTAGACGGTGTTCAGGGGAACCACCCCGGCGTCGGGAACGACGGCGGCGAGTCGCCGGGCGAGGTCGGGCCAGATCACCCGGTGTGGAGCGTCCGCCAGGGCGAGCCGGTACAGTTGCCAGGCCGGACCGCCGCGGTAGTCGCTGCGACGGCGCAGGCGATCGAGATGTAGATCCAGCGCGCGGGCCAGCTCGGCCGGGAGGCGGGCGAGCGGCCGGCCGTCGGGTCCGTGGGTCCACAAGACGTGGGCACGCGGCGTCGCGCGCCACGGCCCCAGGTCCCGGCCCCGGACGACGGGCCGGGTCCCCGGTCCCGGTCGCGCGACCAGGAACACGTCGTCCGCTCCGGTCTTCACACCGAGCTGCGGCGTCCAGCGATCGCCCACCGTTGGACACACGGCTCGCAGGTGACGCGTGACCCGTGTGGCCCCTCCTCCAAGGATCCAGGGCCCGTCGGTCGCGAGGGCGCGCTGCGGCATCTCCCGGGCTCGGGTCTTGGGCCCGAGGGCAGTGGCCACGCGCTCGCGGCCGGTCGGCTCGATCCGCGCAGCCACGAGCGCCATGGGGTAAACCGCGGCTCCCCCGCCGAAGGCTCCCGCCTGGTCGACCGGCGCCACCCGCTCGAGGCGCGTGCTTGCGACGAGCCGCCGCCGCAACGGCTCTGCGTAGCCGCTCGAGGCCAGCTTCGCGGGGACGAGGAGCGCCGCCGCACCACCGGGAGCGACGAGCTCGAGCGCGCGCTCCACGAACGCGACCGCGAGGTCGGGCAGGTGCGCAAACCCGCGCCCGCGCGCCGGCCGCCACGTGGCATAGCGCGTCGCCAGCGTCTCCCGCACCTGGGCGGGCACGCGCTCGCCGCGGACCCAGGGCGGGTTCCCCGCGACGAGGTCGAACCCGCCGCGTGCCAGGATGTCGGCGAAGTGCGATTCGAACGCGAAGAACGGGGCACCACCCTCACGGGAGAGGCGGCGCGCGGCCGCACGGAGCTCGCGGCGACTGGCGCGCACCCGCCGGAGCAGCGCGCGCTCGTCCGGCCGGAGCCCGCGGCGCCGTCCGAACAGATCGCGATCCTTGCCCGCGGCGACCAGCTCGGCGGCACGCCGCTCGAGCGCACTGACGGCTGCCGCGAACAAACGTCGTGCGAGCGCCCCCTCGGCCCCGGCGAGCTCGCCTAGCGCCTGCCGCTTGGCCGGTCCGGCGAGGCCGAAGAGCTCGGACCGGGCGACGCTGAGCCGCTCGACCTCCGTCGCCGGGACCGAAGTTGCCGCAGCGCCGCCCAGTGCGCGGGCCAGGGTGAGCGGGTCGAGCAGAGCGTCCCCCTGGCGCACGTGCCCGTCGAGGTTCGGCAGCGGAGCGAGCCGGGTGAGGTCGGCTTCGTCCTGGCCCGCCACGAGGGCGAGCCACAGCCGCAGCTCGGCGAGCCGTACGGCGGTGAGCTTCAGGTCGACACCGAACAGCGAGTGCGCCAGCACGTCGCGGCGCACCGTGGCGGCGGGTCCCTCGCCCGCGGCGCAACGCAGGTGTGTGATCTCCTCCAGCGCGCCCAGAAGAAACGCGCCGGAGCCGACCGCCGGGTCGAGCACGGCGACCCGGCGCAGATCGGGCCGCGGCCCGGCGGGCGGCTCGCCGTCGTGCATCCAGCGCTCCGCGGCCATCGGCGCGAGGTCGAAGCGATGCACGAGGATCGCGGTCAGACCGGCGCGCACGATCTCACGCACCAGGGCGGCCGGGGTGTAGTAGCTGCCGCTCGCGCGCCGCTCGGCGGGGTCCATCACACCCTCGAACACCCGGCCCAGCATGTCGGGCGCGACGCAATTGCCCCCGTCTTCCTCCTCGCGCGCTGAGAAGTGGAACCGCTCGAACAGCTCGTCGAACGCATCGCGCCAATCGGTATTGCTCCAGCGGGCCGGGCCGTCGCGGCGCTCGAGCGCGGTGGGCTCGAACAGCCCGCCGTTCAGAAACGGCAGACGGCCCAGCGCGCGCGCTGCGCCGGCGCGTGCGTCCGCCGGCCGGTTGAGGGCGCCGAAGCACAGTGGATCGAAGACCTGGCGATGGAAGTGGCGCCGGCCGACGACGCTCTCATCGAAGCGGTGAATCAGGTAGCGCCGATCCCCGTCCAGCCAGCCTTTCGCTTGCACGAAGTAGAGGAACAACACGCGCGTGAGCGCGGTGAGCGTCAGGGCATGCCGATCGGACCGGCTGCGGGGGGTCGGTAGGCGATCTGTCAGGCGCTCCAATGTGGCCCTGAAGGCCCGGAAGAACCGTGGGGTCACGCCTTCGCTGGCGAGCGCCTCGCCGATGCGGAGGCTGAGCGCGAGTGACGTTTCACCCGCGAGGGGGCTGAACCGCTCCAGGGTGTCGAGCAAGCCCCCCGGCGGTCGCTCCAGGGGAATCGTGGCGAGGCGAACCGCCGGGCCGCCCCTGCCGCCGCGCTCCCCGCGCGCGGTCGCGCGCCAGGTTGCACAGACGAGACGCCGCGGGCCCGAGCCGAGCGCGCACGCGAGCCCCCGCTCGGCTTGCGCGGCCAGGCGCTGCGCCGCCGCGCGGACCGCCCGCTCGGGGTCGCGGGCCTCGATCCCGAATACGCGGAACGCCTCGTGACGCGCCACCAGCGCCGCGCGGATCACCCCCGCCGCTTCCGCCTGCGCCGGACCGAGCCAGGGTCCGGGTGGCACGGGCTCCCACGCCGCGTGAAACCCGAGCGCCCCAAAGAGGTGGCGAAGATCGTCGATCTGCTCGGTGCGGGCGAGAAGTTCCCGCAGCACCACGGGACCCCTGGTTCGGACGCGACCAAGCTGGGGTGAAACGCTGCCGGATTAGGTACCAGGGTATTGCGAGGAGGGTCGAATTGCCGCGGGAGCGGGGAGCAGGGAGCGGTACCTTCCGATGCACCGGCGGGTACCGCTCCCCGCTCACTGCTACCGTTCTTTACGTGCTTTTCACGGGCCTCTAACTGGCTTTTCTGAGCCTTATGCTCCCATTCACCGTCTCGAGGGCGAGTCGTCGCCCCCCACTCCCGATCGTGCCATGCAGCCTGCGGGGGCCGAGTCGTCCCGTGACCATGAGCGGGAAATCGGTCTGGATGTCGCCGTTGACGGTCGTCGCGCGGACCTCGGTGGACAGGCCAGCCGGAAGATCGAGGGTGATCCCGCCGTTGACCGTGCGGAACTCGAGGGCGTTGCTCCACGTGGCGCGGCCGAGCGACGCCACGATCTCGCCGTTCACCGTCTGCGCCTCGGCGTAGCCGGCCGTGGAAATGCGGATGCTGCCATTCACCGTGTTTGCTTCCACGTCGCCCGTGAGGTCGGCCGCCCCGACATCGCCGTTAACCGTCCTCCCGACGAACCGCACGCCCGCGGGCACGCGCACTGTGAAATCGACCGTCACATCGTTGTCGCGGACGCTCATGTGACCGCCATCGCCTGCGTCGCAGCTGTTCTCCCGGCGGCCGTCGCTGGGGTACACGGCGCAGATCGTGACGCCATCCTCGTGCTGCACGACCTCGATCTTCACCTCGTCGGGGTCGCTCCTGCGCGCGTGCTTCACGGCTGTCACCTCGACGTCGCCAACCCCCGAGCCGGCGACGGCGCGGACGTCGCCGTTCACGCCCTTGATTTCGATCGCTTTGCCCGGAGCGACTTTGCCCTTCCAGTGGAATTCGCTCTGGCCGGTGGCGGCCCGAGGGACCAGAGCCAAGCAAGCCGCGCCGGCGAGCAGCGCGGGTAGGGAGACGCGCATGATCAGTCCTCCTCGTGGTCCTCGTCTTTGTCCTTGTCTCTGTCTCTATCCTTGCCCTTTGACAACTGCCCGGGACGGCAAATCTTGATGTCGCCCCCGAACGACTCCAGCTCGAGCCGGGCGCTGCCCGAGCCGATGGTGAAGCTGAAGCGGTGCTTCGTCTTTCCGGTCAGCTGCACGGGGAAGCAGGCGCTGAACTCACCATTGAACGTCGAGACGGAGACCGAGACGTTCCCTTTTTCGGGAACCGACACCCGCACGTCGCCGTCATGCGTCCCAAAGCGATAGCGGCCGCCGTCCTTGATCGTCCCGTCGTAGGTGATGTCCCCGTTGACCGTGTTCGCTTCGGCATTGGCCGATTCGATTTGCATGAGCGTGATGTCGCCGTTCACCGTTTCCGCGGTGAGGTCTCCCGAGACCTCCGTAGCATGGATCTCTTCGTTGACGCTGCTCAAGTCGATACGACCGCGCGCCTTCTCGAGTGTCACGGCTCCCATGACGGACTTGAGCGAGACGTTGCCCGCCCCACCCAGGACCGTGATCTCGCCCTGCACCGTCTCGGCGGTGATCTCGTTTTGCGCGCCGTCCACTTTGATGTCGGTGTAGACCCCGGAGAGGTTCAGGGCCATCCACGCCGGCACGGTGACGGCGTAGTCGATCTGGGACGGCCCCCGCCGTCCCGCTTCGGTCTTCACTCGGACGACTTGTTCGGATGCGTCGACGCTGATCCGGTCACGACTCGAATGCTCGGCCACGACGCGCACCGCGTTGCGGCTCCACGTCTTGACGGCGATCTCGCCCCCGAAGTTGCTGATCTCGAGGCGGGCGCCCGCCCGCACCGGGACGGTCGTGTCGGTCTGCTGCGCGAGCGCGAGCGCCGCGAGCGTCGCCAGGGTCGTCAGCATGCTGGTCTATCCTCCTCTAGCTCCGCGCGCCGGCGAGTGTCGCCGCTTGGCGCAGGAGCTCCAGTTTCCGCCGCATCTCTTGGGCGAGGTGCAGGTTCAGATATGAATTCGCGGGGTCGGCCGCAAGCGCGCTCTGCGCTCCGCGAATCGCCCGGTCGATGATTCTCAGGTTCCGCTCGATCACGCGCACCGTGGCCGTGTCGAGTCGGCCGCGCCCGCGCGCAA
>QHUK01000059.1 GCA_003222085.1 Gemmatimonadota bacterium | reverse complement strand
CATGGTGACGCCGGTCTTCCAGCCGTCGGGATCGGCCACGCCGGCCCGCTCGGTGACGTCCTCGAACCGATAATCCCCCTTGTTCAGGTATAGCCGGTTGGGTCCGACGTTGGAGGTGAAGTAGAGGTCCGGCAGGCCGTCGTTGTTGACGTCGCCCACCGCCACTCCACCACCGTCGTAGAAGTACATGTAGGTGAGAATGTTGAACGCCGTGTCGTCGGGCAGCCGGTTGACGAACGTCACACCGGTGCGCTCCGGGGACAGCGGCTCGAAGAGCTGCGGCTCGCGGGCGCGACCGCAGCCCACGAGCGCCGCCACGGCGGCGAGGGTCAGAGCGACGTAAGGGCCTGCCGCGCGCCGAGGGGCGGTCCCTCCGGCTCGGGACGCCTGACAGCCACCCCACCCAACCCCTTGCGTCTTCGCCTCCGGGACCGCCCCTCGGCGCAGCTGGCGCATCTGCGACCGGGTGATCGCGCCTGGTCGAATCGGCGACGCGACCGGTGGCCCCGGAGGTGAGGCTCCCAGGGGGGTGGGCGGGTCCCTGTCAGGGAGCCGAACCGCAGGGGCCACCGGTCGCCGGAGCCGATTCATCCGAACCGCACACACGACCGCGAGACGCACTACCGCGCGGGTCGGATCCGGATCGCCTGCCCGCCCCCCGGGGCGAGCACCAGGTGCAGGCGCGACGTCGCGTCGACCGGGCGCTGCGAAATGGCGACCGGCAGCGGGTTCGTGAGCCAGTTCGCGCCCGGTCCGTCCGCGTAGATCTCGGCGACGTATTTGCGCCCCGGCGTGAGGAAGGAGAGGGGGACATCGAAGGTCCGCGCTTCCTCGTCGGTAATGGCGCCCAGGTACCAGGTCGGACCATTTCTCTCCCGCCGCGCAACGACGACGTAGTCGCCGATTTTGCCCGCGATCACGCGCGTCGTGTCCCAGTCGACCGCGACGTCCCGGATGAACTGGAAGGCGGGCTGGTGCTCGTAGTTCTCGGGGAGGTCCGCCGCCATCTGGAGCGGCGAGTAGAGCACGACGTACAGCGCCAGCTGCTTCGCGAGTGTGGTGCGCACGCGGGGCTCGTCGGGCCGCCGCGGCCTGCCTGTACCCCGCTCGATCAGGATGTCGAAGATGCCCGGCGTGAAATCCATCGGGCCGTCGAGCAGCCGCGTGAAGAACAGGATCGTCTCGTGCTCGGGGGGATTGCCCCCTTCGGCGCTCCACGCGTTGTATTCCTGCCCGCGCGCGCCCTCGCGGCTCATCATGTTCGGGTAGGTGCGACGCTCCCCCGTATCGTGGATCGGCTCGTGGACATCGAGCATGATGCCGTACTGGGCCGCCTTCTCGATCACGTGACGGTGGTGCCGCACCATGTACTGGCCGTAATGCGAGTGCCCCTCGCCGACGAAGTCCGTCACGTACCCCGATTTGATCGCGTCCAGCCCGAGCGAATGGTACAGCGCGAAGGCGCTGTCCATCTGCCGCTCGTAGTTCTCGATGCCTCCCGATGTCTCGTTATGGACGATCAGCTTTACGCCCTTCTCATGGGCGTACCGGGCTACCTCCGCGAGATCGTAGTCGGGATAGGCTTTCGTGAACGAGAAGGCGTTGCGGTTCTGGATCCAGTCGCCGTCCCAGCCGACGTTCCACCCTTCGACCAGTACCCCGCCCAATCCGTTGGCGGCCGCGAAATCGATGTAGCGTTTCGTGTTCACCGTGGTGGCGCCGTGCTTGGGCCCCGAGCTCCAGGTCATGGTGCCGATGTGCATCCCCCACCAGATCCCCACGTATTTCATCGGCCTGATCCAGCTCGTGTTCTCGATGACGCTCGGCGGATTGAGGTTCAGGCCGAGGACGGACGGCGCCAGATCGGTCGCGCGGTCGGCCAGCTGGATCGTGCGCCACGGAGTGACGAACGGCGTTCGGCCGTGCACCTTCGTCCCGTCGGCGTAGGGCGCCAGCGCCGCCCGCAGCGTGCGGGCCTGCATGCGGGGCCCGGCGAGGAACATCCGGGCGTAATCGACCAGATTCGCCTCGTGAATGACGATGAACGTGCGGCCGTCCCGCGTCTCCATCGTGAGCGGTGTCTGCACGCTGTCGAGCACGCTCACCGGAGAAGACGTGAACAGCATCTCCGAGCGGTCGAGGCGGGGACGGTTCGACGGAATCCACCAGGCGCGGGCGTCGTCGGCCAGCGTGAATTCGGTCAGCTCGTCGCTGATGGCGAACTCGCCGAGACCGGGCTGCGCCGGCAGCTCGTAGCGGAAGCCGACTCCGTCGTTGAAGACGCGGAACACCACCGTGAACCGTCGGCCCGGCGGTGCGACTTCGGTGACCGAGACCCGCAGCTCGTTATGGTGATCACGCACCCGGGCGACCTCGCCCCAGGGTTGGGTCCAGGTCTCGTCCACCGTGCTGCGGGACGTATCGACCATCCGCAGGCCGTCAGCGAGCGGCGGCGCCCCTTGAAAGGCGAAGCCGAGTCGCGAGGGGAGGAGCACCGCGCGACCATCCCGGTCGACGCTGTACGCGAGGGCGCCGTCGTGGATCGCGACCGTGACCTGGTTCCGCCCGTCGGGGGACGTGACGCGGACCCGGCCTTGAGCCGCGCCCAGCGTGTACGCGAAGGTCAGCGTGAGACAGAAGGTCGAACCGCGCATCCACCTGAACATGTCGATTCACCGGTGAGGGATTAGCCGTGAGGCGCGCCAGAGCGTATATTGCGTCCCAGCGTGCCATGGGAGGAGTCCAATGACCTCGTTCTCGATGCGCGCACTGTTGCCGGTCAGCATCCTCATCGGACTGAGTTCCGCCTGCGCCCATCGGAACACGTCGGCCTCTGACGCGCCTCCCCCCTCCCCCGCGCCCCCCTCCACATCGGGGCCAAACTCGACCGTCACCTCGGAGGAGATCGCCAAGGCGCCCGGGCAATCGGTCGAGCAGGTGCTCATGGGCCGCTTTCCCGGCGTGGAGGTGATCCGGACGTCCGACGGCGGCTTCGCGGTGCGTATCCGCGGCGGCTCGTCCATCAGGAGCGGCAACACTCCGCTGTACGTGCTCGACGGCGTGGTGATCGAGCCGGGCCCCAACGGATACCTCACGGGTATCAATCCCAACGATATCGCTTCGATCGAGGTGCTGAAGGAGCCCGCCGAGACGGCGTTGTACGGCGTGCGCGGCGCGAACGGAGTCATCATTGTCAAGACCAAGCAGCCGGGTCATCCATGACCCACAGGAGGTCACTCATGTGCTCCGCCCACGCAGACCGGCTGCTGGCGTTGCTCCTCGGCGTCGTTGCCGCCTGCTCCCACCAGAAAAACGCGTCGGGTGATGGCAAGACCGAGGCGGTCGCACCGGCGGCCGAGATTCCCCGGTCAGTCATGACGGAGGAAGAGATCGCGCGTTCGCCCGGCCGGCCGATCGAGCAGTTGCTGATGGACCGCTTTCCCGGCGTGATGGTGTCGCGCACGTCCGACGGCGGCATCTCCGTTCGCATCCGCGGGGTCACGTCGTTGCACGGGAGCAACGAGCCGCTGTACGTGATCGACGGTGTCCCGGTGGAAGCAGCAGCGGGCGGGGCGCTCAGGGGCATCAATCCGCATGACATCGCGTCGATCCAGGTGCTGAAGGACCCCGCCGAGACGGCGATGTACGGGGTGCGCGGCGCCAACGGGGTGATCGTCATCAAGACCAAGCGTCGCTAGCGCCCGCTTCGCCCCGGTCGAGCGGAAGATCAGGGGGCGATCGTTGTTCCGGGCCACCAGGTAGAGATCGCCTCCACGTGTCCGGACCCGCTGGATATCGCGGGCCTGGCCGGGGACTGCAAAGCCGCTCTGGGCCGCCGGCAGCGGCGTGAACCGCCCCATTCCATCTCCGCGCAGCGCCAGGCCATAGCTCGCGCTCATCCGCCCGATCTCCGGCTGCACGCCATCGAAGTTTCCGGCGAGGAGCAGGTCGGGCTTGCCGTCGCCGTCCAGGTCCTGGGCCAGGATGCCGTAGACCGGGGCCAGCTGCGCCTCCAGCGGGAGCGGGACCAGCGTAAACGACCCATCGCCGTTGTTCCTCACCAGGGCCGTTGCGAACGTGTGTGCTTGCTTGACGGTCGCCCCGGCAAGCTCGGCGGGGGAGAAGATGTCGGTGACGGTCTGACCGGCGTAGTCGGCGTAGCGAGGATAGCGCGGCCTCAGATAGGGCAGTGCCGTGATGAGCTCGTCCCGCAGCGCGATCGGATAGCTCGTCCCGTGGTTGTAGACCGACACGATCTGGTCGGTCACACCGTTCCCGTCGAAGTCCTTGACGTACATGGTGGTGGGCTCCGCCTCGCTGGCGTGCAGGCGGGTGTTCAAGCCCAAGTTGCCGACGATGAAGTCGACACGACCCTTGCCCGTGAAGTCGCCCGCGACGATGCGGTTCCACCACCCCTCGCTGTGCTCCAGATCCGTGGTCTTCAGGCGGACGAGCTTCCCGCCGCCCGCGTTCCGGAAGATGGTGATCGGCATCCACTCACCCACGACGATGAGATCCGGGCGGCCGTCGCCGTCCACGTCCCGCCACTCGGCATCGGTGACCATGCCGACGCGCTCGAGCTCCGGCGCGAGGCGTTTGGTCACGTCGGTGAAATGGCCGTGGCCATCGTTCTGCAGCAGCAGGCTCCGGGGATCTTCACCGTAGTGCCATGGTACGACGCGCCCGCCGACAAAGAGATCGACGTCGCCGTCCCCGTCGTAATCGGCGGCCACCACCCGGGACCCGCTCACGTCCTCGGGCGGCAGGCTGCCGATGGCCTTCCGGAACCTGCCCCGTCCGTCGTTCAGGTACAGCCGGTCCTGCAGAGCCGGATCGCGCGATGATGCGAACTCGCTCCCGCCACTCACGACGTACAGGTCGGGGCGACCGTCCCCGTCGGCATCGAAGAACACGGCGCCGAGGTCCTCCGACAGGCGATCCTGCTCGAGCAGCTTCTCGTTGGTGCTCACGAATCGGCCGTCGGGCTGCTGGACGAGCAGCCTGCCCGCCTGACCCTTCGCGCCTCCAATGAACATGTCGTCCAGGCCGTCGCCGTTCACGTCGGCCACCGCCACCATCGGCCCTTCGGTCGAGAGCAGTTTCGGAATCAGGGGCTCGCGATCGAAGTCGACGAACTCGTTCTCGCGGTGCGTGTACGGGAGCCCGACCTGGTCCGTGACATCGGTGAAAAGAGGGGTTAGGGACTGGGGGCTAGGGGCTCGGGGGACCACAGCCTCCGACTGCCGCACGGTGAGCCGCTGATTCGTCGCGACCTTGGTGAGGAGGCTCACCCGGCCCTCCCGACCCGGCCACTCCACTTTCACGGAGTCGAGGGTGTCGCGCTGTCCCACGCCGAACGTCAGGATGTAGTCCACGCTCGACTGGAAGCCGCGCGTCGGCTCGAGCTCCTGGAAGAACTGCCGCGTCCCGCTCCAGAGCGTCACCTTCGCGCCGATGGCGAACCGGTTGGCGCCCGCTCCCTCGAGCCGCACCTGCAAGAAGCGATTCTGCGTGAGCGTTCTGGCGTTGTTGCGGTAGACGAACGCCTCCTGGTTGACATTGTTCACGACCAGATCGAGCGCGCCGTCGCCGTCCAGGTCCCCGTAGGCCGCGCCGTTCGAGAAGCTCAGCGTGTCCAGGCCCCAGGCCGCGCTCTCATTCGAGAAAGTCAGGTCGCCCCGGTTGTGGAAGGCGTAGTTCGGGAGCTTGGTCGAGCTCATCGCATCGATCAGCCGCCGGAAGTCCACGCGTCCACTGCTCGTGGCCTGGACCATGGTCTCCCGGTTCGCCAGAAACGCGATGTAGTCCTGCGAGGTCTCGTCCTTGGCGAGGCCGTTGGTGACGTAGATGTCCTTGTAGCCGTCCAGATCGAGGTCGGCCATGAGCACGCTCCAGCTCCAATCGGTCCGCGCGACGCCGGCAAGCTGGCCGATGTCCGAGAACGTGCCGTTGCCGTTGTTGAGATGGAGCATGTTGCGCGTAAACTGATAATGAAAGCCGTTGCGCACGTCGCCCTGCAGGCGGTCCCAAGTCGCGAACGAGGAGGTGGTCTTGAGGCGACGCTCATCGTCGGGCAGCATGTCCGCCACGTAGATGTCGGGCCAGCCATCGTTGTTCACGTCCGCGATATCGAGGCCCATCGACGACAGGCTGATGTAGGGCATCTCCTGCTCGAGCCGCTCGGCGAACGTGCCGTCGCCGTTGTTGATGTAGAGATAGTCCCGCTCGAAGAAATCGTTCGCCACGTAGATGTCGGGCCAGCCGTCGCGGTTCACGTCGCTCACGACCAGCCCCAAGCCCAAGCCGATCTCGCTCCCGAAGATGCCGGCGGCCGCGCTCACGTCGACGAAATGTCCCCCGTCGTTGCGATACAGCTTCGCGCCGCCGAGCGGGTCGCGCACGTCGCGGGTGTTCGTGACCGGGAAACTCGCCACCGGCCGCGGCGAATTGTTGATCACGAATAGATCGAGGTCGCCGTCGCGATCGTAGTCGAAGAACACCGCCTGCGTCGAGTATGCCGAGTCCGCGACGCCGTAGGCGGCCGCCTCCTCGACGAAGGTCGGGACGCCGTCCGCGTTCAGCCCCTGGTTGATGTACAGCTCGTTGGCGCGCAACGTGCCGTCGCCGTTGCCGGCGTGACAGATGTAGATATCGAGCCGCCCGTCGCCGTTCACGTCGGCGAGGGTGACGCCGGTGGTCCATCCCTTGTGCCTCAAGCCGGCTTGCTCGGTGACATCGCGGAAGCGGAACTTGCCCTCGTTGAGATACAGCCGCGGCCCGCCCAGATTCCTGGTCAGCACGATCTCGGGGAGCCCGTCGCCCGTCAAGTCGCCGAGCGCCGTCCCGCCGCCATTGTAGTAGTTGCGGTAGGTGAAGACGTTCAGCTCGCGGGTGTCGGTGAGGCGATTCTCGAAGCGGACGCCGGTGTAACCGGAGGGGAGCCGGGTGAACAGCCGGCTGTCGGCCGGAGGGAGCGTGGGATCCGAGCGTGCGGAGCAGCCGGCGAGCAGGCAGAGTATGGGCACGAAAAGAGGTAGGGGCGCAGCATGCTGCGCCCCTACACTCCTGCTGCGCCGCGTGACAGCCCCCGTCAATCAGTAATCGGGGTTCTGCGAGATCAGCGCATTGGCGTCGATCTGCGTCTGCGGAATGGGCATCAGGACGAGTTTGTCGGCCCTCGGACAAGACCCCGTCGTTATGTCCTTGAACTCCCAGCAGGCGGTGTACTTGCCGTGCCGGATCAGATCCTGGCGCCGTTTTCCTTCACTGAAGAACTCAAACATGCGCTCGTTCTTGATCATGTCGTGCGTGATCGGCCCTGCGAGCGGCCCGGCGACCGGGACCGTGCGCGCCCGCACGGTGTTGAGCGCCGCGAGCGCGGCCCCGCTCCCGGGCGTCTGCTCGTTCAGCGCCTCGGCCTGGATCAGATACATTTCGGCAAGACGGAACCAAGCGAAGTCGTTGCCGTTGTTTTGCTGCACGTGCGCTTTATCGATCGGCCACTTGTAGATCCGCGCGCCCTCGGCCTCGTTCGCCGAGGTCACGTTGCCGATCGTGATCGAGAAGTCCAGCGGCTTGTGGTCCCGGGTTTCCGCCGGCTGGAGGGTCTCGAGGTTCACCTGCGGTCCCACGAGGAAGATTTTCCGGCGCTTGTCCGCCGGATCGAAGGCATTGTAGGTCTGCGCCAGGGCCGCGAAACCGTTCCAGGGCGAGGGGGTGAACTGGTTGTAGTGCAGCGTCCGCATCACGAAGTTGAACCCCAGGCCATCCGCATCGGCGAACTTGACGACGAAGATGTTCTCCGGTGACAGGTAGTTGTCGGGGATGAAGTTCTCCGGAAACGAGTCCGCCAGCTGGTAGACGCCGGACTTGATCACGCTGTCCGCCTCGTCGAACGCCGCCTGGCAGGCATCCTTGCCTCCGGTCACCCCTCCGCTCACCGTTACATTCAGGCACGAGTTGTAGCTCGTAGCACTGATGCCGGCTGCGGCGCCCTCGTTCTTGAACACCCGGGCGTTCAGGTACATGTTGGCCAGGAGCGCATCGACGGCGCCCCTCGTGATGCGCCCACGGTCTCCAGCACCCCAGGTCAGCGGCAACGCCGTGCGGATCGCCCACAGCTCCGACTCGATGAACTTGAAGGTCGAGTCGCGCGTCTGGCGCGGGTTCGCCTTGAGCTCGGTCGACGTGACGACCGGCACGCCGCCGAACAGGTCCATCAACAGATAGTAGTAGAATGCGCGCAGGAACCTGACCTCGCCTTTGATCCGCGTTTGATTCGGGACAATCGAGTCCTGGAGCGCCTCGAGCAGCACGTTGGCCCGCGCAATCCCGGCAAAGGGCGAGTTCCACGCGTTGTTCAGGAAGGTGAGCGTGCCCGGGCTGTTCGCCGAGTAGGTCTGGCGGTGGCTCTCGAGCCAGGTCCCGTTATCGTACCAGTCCGAGCCGCGCGTCGGCACGACGATCTCGTCGGTGCTGACCTCACTGACGCCCCAGTAGTCGCCTTCGCTCACGCTGTTCCGCAGCTGCGCGTACACGCCGGCGAGGGCGGAGAGCACTTCACCCTCGGTGTGGAAGAAATGGCTCGGGGTGATGGAGCTGATGGGCGTCTCCGTCAGATCCGTGCATCCCTGCATGGGCACGAGGAGCAGCGTGCAGAGTCCCACCGCCCCGATCGACGTCGTCACGAAAAGTCGCTTCATGGATCAGAGCTCCTTAGAACGCGACACGGAGGCCCCCCGTGATGGTCCGGGGGCGGGGATAGGAGAGATAATCGATGCCGCGCGCCGCCAGCCCTACGTCGGTCGGGTCGGACTGGTTCAAGCTCGATACCTCGGGGTCGAGCCCCGAATAACCCGTGATCACGAACAGGTTGTCGGCCGACACGTAGAGGCGAGCACTCCGGGCCGAGCGGGTCAGGACCGGCAGGTCGAGCGCGTACTCCACCGTGAGATTCTGGAGGCGGAGGAACGACGCCCGCTCCACCCAGCGGGACGAGTAGATGGCCGGCTCGTGGAGATCGGTGCCGTCGCTCAGGGCCGGCGCCAGGAAGTTCTTGTCCTGCAGCGCGTTGCTCTTCGTGGACCAGACGAGGGCGGTGTTGTTGAACACGTCCTGACCCACCGATGCCCGCAGCAGGAAGCTGATGTCGAACTTGCCCCAGTTCACCTGGTTGTGCAGCCCGATGGTGAAGTCCGGGTTGGCATCGCCGATCACCTGGTAGTCGGCGGCATCGGGCCCTCCCCGCTTCGTCGTGAGACCGTTGACGCACCCCGAGGTGGCCGCCGTGCAAGCGAACACCTGGTACCCGGTCGTCGGGTCGACGCCGACGAACACGGGCCCGTAGAACGTACCGAGCGGATGGCCCGGAATCAGTCGCTCGGCGCGAGTATCGGATTGCCCCTGCCCGCTGACGATACCGGAGGTGAGGAAGGTGTGGGGGCCGAGATTCAGGATCTTGTTGCGCTCGGCCGCGAACACGAGCCCGGACCGCCAGGTCAGACCCGGCCGCGCCACGACCAGGGCGTCGAGCGAGAGCTCCACCCCACGGTTGCGCAGCTTCCCGACGTTCTCGAGCCGCGTGGCCGCGGGCTGCGGCTGTGGCACCGGAACCTCGAGGATCAAGTCGGAGGTATTCTTGATGTAATACTCGACGCTCCCGGCCAGACGGTTGTTCAAAAAGCCGAAGTCGAGGGCTCCGTTGTACTGGTCCGTTTGCTCCCACTTGAGGTTCGGGTTGCCGACGCTGTTCGGGATGACCCCCGCCTGCGACGCGTCGCCCCACGGATACGCCGCGCTGGTGCCGCCCACGAGGGTTCGCAGCGACTGATAGGGCTTGATCCCCGGATTGCCCTGACGCCCCCAGCCGACGCGCAGGCGCAGGTCCGAGAACGGCCCGCCGCGCAGGAACTCCTCCTGGGTCAAATGCCACGACGCCGACAGCCCCGGGAACAACGCCCATTGGTGCCCTTCGGCGAACTTCGACGATCCGTCGTAGCGCAGCACGCCGGTGACGAAGAACCGATCCTTGAAGCCGTAGTTGACCCTGGACAGGAAGGACACGAGCCGACTCTCCTGCGCGTCCGAGGAATCCTGCAGGGTTGAGGCGGCGTTCAGGCTGTTGTACAGGAGCAGGTCGGTGACGAAGCCTTTGCCCTGGCCCATCGCCACGTCTTTCGTGAACTTGCTGTACTCATATCCACCCACCACATCGAGGCTGTGAGCCTCGCCCACCTGCCGCCGGTAGGTCAGCAGGGTCTGCACCGTCTTCGTCGAATTGTCCTGACTGTACACGCGCGCGAGCCCGTTGCCCAACGTCCGGCCGAGCGGATTTGCGATGGGGAAATAGATCTGCCGCCCCCCGGCGGAATAGTCCAGCCCGACCGTCACCTGCCCCGTGAGACCCGGGACGATATCGAGCTCCGCCGACCCGTTGGCCAGGGTGCGGGTGGTCTGGCCCAGGTTGCTCACCTGGTTCGCCAATGCCACCGGGTTGCGCAACGACTGCGAGCCCGGCACCTCGTAGTAGGTCGTATCGTTGACCATGATCGGCAGCGTGGGATTGAAGACGGCGGCGTTCTGGAACACGCCGCCCTCGAAGCCGGCCCGGTTCTCGAACAGGATATACTGGTCGTTGACGCGCGACGTTGTCACGTTCACGCCGAGGCGCATCCGGTTGTCGAGCGCCTTGTGGGTGGCGCTCAAGCGCCCCTGAATCCGCTCGAGGCCGTTCGAGATCGCCACGCCCTGCTGCTTCATGTAATTGAGCGACGCGCGATAGCGGGTGTCCTCGCTCCCGCCGGAGAACGACAGGTCGTGATTGTGCGTGACGGCGGTGCGGGTCACGGCGCGGTACCAGTCGGTGTTCGCGTTGCCCAACGAGGTAAGGTGTATCGGATCGAGCCCCCGGGCCGAGGTAAAGCAGGCTCCCTTTGTATCTACAGGCTTCGGAAGGCAGGCGGCCGTATCCGCGATGAAAATCGGCACTTGCTGGTTCACATACTGCCGGTAGTCACCCGCGGTCACCAAATTCAGGTACTTGGCCGGGGAGGCCGCGGCCACATAGCTGTCGTACTCGATGCTCGGCCCTCCCGCCGCCGCGCCCTTCTTCGTCTCCACCAGGATGACGCCGTTGGCGGCGCGGCTGCCGTAGATCGCGGTCGCCGAAGCGTCCTTCAGGATCGTGATGGACGCGATATCCGAGGGGTTGAGCAGATTCAGCGGGTTGCGCGGCAGCGGGGGCGTGCCGGTGAACGCGTAGCTCGGCGGTTCGGTGGGCACGTTATAGATCGGCACGCCGTCGATCACGTAGAGGGGATCATTGCTGTTGCTGATGGAGCTGCCACCGCGAATCAGGATCTGCGTGCCGGCGCCCGGCTCGCCGTTGTTACGCGTGACCTCGACCCCCGCGGCCCGCGCTTGGATCATCTGGTCGACGTTGGTGATCACACCGACGTTCGCCGCGGCGGCGCTGACCGTCGAGACGGAGCCGGTGATCGCTTCGCGCCGCTGCGTGCCGTACCCCGTCACCACCACCGGCTCGAGGATCGCGGCCGCCGGCGCAAGCGTGACCTGCGCCGTCGTGGTTCCGCCGGGGGTGACGGTGATCTCCTGGATCTGCGAGCCGTACCCGATGCGGCTCGCCCGCAAGCGGTAGGCCCCCGCGGGAACGCCGTTCAGTGTAAAGCTGCCGTCGCTGCGGCTCAGCTCGCGGTACGGAGTCCCCGCGATCGCCACTTCGACGTTGGCGAGCGGCTGCTGCGTCGTGGCGTCCACGACCTTCCCCGTGACGGCGCCCGTAGTTTCCTGGGCGCCCAGTGGGACCGCCCAGAACAAACCAGCGATCAGCGCGGGAACGAGGTGACGGACGAGTCGCATACGTCGGCCCTCTGCAGGGTAGGGAGTCGGGATTCGGATCGCGGTGCGCTGTCGTACGTACACGCTCATGGATCTCCTCCGGGTGAGTCTCTTTGAGGAGGCGACGGGCTGCGCGGCTAGATATGGCCGCCGCTCGTGGAGTCGTCAAGAGGAGCCCGGCCGCGCTTCTGAGCGAGGTAGACCGGCACGCCCAGGCCGAGGAGGGCGGTCCCGATGAGGGCGTTGCGCGGGTTGGCGATCGCCGAGCTGGCGACGACATACGCCGCGGCGAGCACGAACAGCGCCGCCGTCCAGGGATAGGCGGGTACCCGAAAGCCGACGTCTCCCCAATCCCTCGCTCTATAGATGAAGAGACTGGCC
This sequence comes from Gemmatimonadota bacterium, assembly GCA_003222085.1. Taxonomy (GTDB): domain Bacteria; phylum Gemmatimonadota; class Gemmatimonadetes; order Gemmatimonadales; family GWC2-71-9; genus AG41. The sequence goes on along the minus strand of QHUK01000059.1, from coordinate 5,370 downwards.
CCGGTGAGCCCGAAAAAAATCCAGTCCCCGAACACGACGTAGTCGAGCAGCTGGCCATACGTTCCAGATAGCGCCAGCACGATGGACCACGCCCCCATGAACACGATGGCGCCCGCGGGCGTACGGTAGATCGGATGGAGCGCCGCCAGGCGGGTCAAAAACAACCCGTCCGCGGCCATCGTCTGAAACACACGCGGCGTCACGAGAATGACCAGGTTCAGGAAGCCGAAGGTCGAGACCGCGATCCCGGCGCTGATCAGGCGCGTTCCACCCGGGCCGACGACCCGCGCCATCACGTCGGCCGCTGGCGCCGTGCTCGCCGCGAGCCCCGCCGCACCCAGCACCCGCAGATACGCGACGTTCACGAGCAGATAGACCGCCACGACGCCCACGACCCCGAGCACGAGCGCGCGCGGCAGGTCCCGCTCGGGCGCGACGAGCTCCTCGGCGATGAAGTTGGTCTGTTGCCAGCCCCCGTAGGCAAAGAGCACCGGTACGAGGGCGGCACCCAGCGCTACCCCCACCGCCCACATGCCCACCGGGGCGGTGGAGGGCGGTGGAGGACGGTGGAAGGCGGTGGAAGGCGAGAACCAGAGGCCAGCCACGATGAGCGCGGCGAGCGCGGCGAGCTTCAGGACTGTGAACACGTTCTGCGTGACCGCCGCCGGCCTCACGCCCACGTAGTTGACTGCCGACACGACCACGATCGCACCGATCGCGAGGGGCAGCCTGGCGCTTGGAGACAAGCCGAGCAACGGGACCGCGTAGCTCGCGAAGGTCACGGCGACCGCAGCGGTCGCGCCGGTCGCGATCACCAGCAGGAGCGCCCAACCGTACAGGAACGCCGGGAGTGGACCGAACGCCTCGCGGAGGTAGACGTAACCGCCCCCCGCCCGCGGCCGCCGGGCGCCAAGCTCGCCGAAGGTCAGCGCGCCGGCGAGCGCGATGATGCCGCCGGCGATCCACGCGGCGAGCGTGAGCCCGGCGCTGCCGACCCGCGCGGCCACCACCTCGGGCCCGAGAAACACGCCGGACCCGATGATGCCGCCGATGACCGCCATCGTGGCGGAAAAGATGCCGAGGCGGCGCGCGTAGGTGACGCCGCCGGCTGATGCGCTCACGCGGCAGGAAGATGCATCCCGCAACATTGTTCGGATAGCGTGAACCCCCCTGCCCCCCCTTCCATCAGCGCGTCCCCCTCTACACGTTTTTTCCCATACTTCCGCGAGGATGCTCTTTCATGGCCGCCATCACTTTCACCGTCAACGGCAAACGCGAAACGGTCAACGTCACGCCCGACACGCCGCTCCTCTGGGTGCTGCGTGACACCCTCGGCCTCACCGGGACCAAGTTCGGCTGCGGGATCGCCCAGTGCGGCGCCTGCACCGTCCACCTGGACGGCGTGGCCACGCGCACTTGCGTGCTGCCCGTCTCGGCCGTCGCCGGCAAACGGGTGACCACGATCGAAGGCCTGTCGAAAAACCGGTCGCACGCGGTGCAGCGCGCCTGGATCGAAGAAGACGTGCCCCAGTGCGGCTATTGCCAGTCGGGGCAGATCATGGCCGCCGCTGCCCTGCTCGCGAAGAATCCGCATCCCACGGACGCCGACATCGACACGGCCATGACCAACATCTGTCGCTGCGGCACCTACCAGCGGATCCGCGCCGCCATCCATCGCGCCGCCCAGGGAGCGTGATATGAGCGCCGCTCCAGAGATTACCCGACGCGAGTTCCTCGAAGCGGCGGGCGTCGCCAGCCTCGTCATCGGCTTCCATCTGCCCGCAGCCGGCCGGAGAGCGGGGGGCGCCGCCGCCGCGGCGCCGTTCGCCCCGAACGCCTGGCTGCGCATCGGCGCCGACGAGAGCGTGCTCGTCGTGGTCGACCGCTCCGAGATGGGCCAGGGCGTGACGACCTCCCTGCCCATGCTGCTCGCGGAAGAGCTCGAAGCCGACTGGTCGAGGGTCCGGATCGAGTCCGCCCCCGCCGACAAGTCGTACGTCAATCCGATGTTGTTCGGCATGCAAGGAACCGGTGGCAGCACGAGCGTCCGAGCGGCTTACACACCGCTTCGCAAGGCGGGCGCGACGGCGCGCGAGATGCTCCTCACCGCGGCCGCGGAAACCTGGGCGGTCGACAAGGCCGCCTGCCGCGCTGAGAAGGGCGCGGTGATCCACACGCCCAGCAACCGGCGCCTCACCTACGGCCAGCTGGTCGCGAAAGCAGCCACCGTGCCCCTGCCCGGCGACGTCCCGCTCAAGGACCCTAAGGACTGGAAGATCCTCGGCACCCGCGTGAAGCGGCTCGATTCGCCGCCCAAGGTGGACGGGAGCGCGCAGTTCGGCATCGACGCGAAGGCGCCGGGCTTGCTCGTCGCCGTGGTCGCGCGCTCGCCCGTCTTTGGGGGCACGGTGAAGAGCTTCGACGCCGCGCAGGCGAAGACCGTGCCGGGCGTCAAGCACGTCGTTCAGATCTCGACGGGCATCGCCGTCGTAGCCGACGGCTACTGGTCGGCCAAAAAAGGCCGGGACGCGCTCACCGTCACGTGGGACGAGGGCCCGACCGGAAGCGTGTCGAGCACGACGATCACGCAGCTGTTCGGCAAGAACGCCGACCAGGCCGGCGCGGTCGCGCGACACGACGGCGACGCTCAGGGCGCGATGCCTGGGTCCGCCGCCAAGCTCGACGCCACCTACGAGCTGCCGTTCCTCGCCCACGCGACCATGGAGCCGATGAACTGCACCGCCCACGTTCGACCCGATGGCGTGGACATCTGGGCGCCGACCCAGTTCCAGTCCGGCGCGCAGGGCCTCGGCGCCGGCATCGGGGGCGTCCCGCCCGAAAGGGTCAAGGTGCGCACGACCTATCTGGGTGGCGGCTTCGGCCGGCGGTTCGAGCTCGACTTCATCAAGGAAGCGCTCGAGACCTCCAAAGCCACCGGCGCACCGGTGAAGGTGATATGGTCCCGCGAGGACGACATTCGAAACGCGCAGTACCGCCCCGCTTGTTACCACCGGTTCCAAGCGGGTCTCGACGGAACCGGCCAGCCGGTGGCATGGACGCACCGCATCGTCGCGCCGTCCATCATGGCCCGCGTGTTCCCCAACTTCGTGAAGAACGGGCTCGACACAGAGGCCGTTGAGGGCGGCGTCGGCATGCCGTACGCGGTGCCTAACGTGCACGTCGACTACGTGCTCACCGACACCGGCATTCCGGTCGGGTTCTGGCGGTCGGTGAACAATTCGTTCAACGCGTTCGTGGTCGAGAGCTTCATCGACGAGCTGGCCCACGCCGCAAAGAAGGATCCGTACGAGTACCGCCGGGACCTGCTCGGCAAGGCGCCGCGTCACCTCGGCGTGCTGAACCTCGCCGCGAGCAAATCCGGCTGGGGCACCCCGCTCCCGGCGGGTCGCGCCCGCGGTATCGCCGTGTACAAGTCGTTCGAAAGCTTCGTGGCCGAAGTGGCCGAAGTCTCGGTGGGATCGGACGGAGCGCCGCGCGTGCACCGGGTCGTCTGCGCGGTGGACTGCGGACCGGTCGTGAATCCCGACATCGTCGAAGCGCAGATGCAGAGCGCCATCGTGTACGGCCTGACGGCCGCGCTGTGGGGCGAGATCTCGATCGACAAGGGTCGTGTGCAGCAGAGCAACTTCCACGATTACCGCATGCTCCGCCTGGCCGAGATGCCTGTGGTGGAAGTCCACATCGTGCCGAGCACGGACGCGCAGGGCGGCGTCGGTGAGCCGGGCACGCCGCCGATCGCGCCGGCGGTGTGCAACGCGTTGTTCGCGCTGACGGGGAAGCGGATCAGAAAGTTGCCGATCGGCAAGCTGGCGTAAGCGGTAACCAGTGAGAGGTGAGCGGTGGCCCCACACGACCATCGGCCACCTCTCACTCCTCACCTCTCACGCCGTCGTCATGAGGGGGAGAATCGCATGAGTACCGTCACCCGCAGAGACTTCGTCAGCACCACCACAGGCCTGGTGATCGCCTTCGCCTTGCCGTGGCGCGCGGACGCGGCGTCCGCCGCCGGCGACGCCCCCTTCGCCCCCAACGCCTGGCTGCGCGTCGGCACCGACGGCATCGTCACGCTCACGCTCGACAAGTCCGAGATGGGCCAGGGGTCCCAGACGGGCCTCGCCATGATCCTGGCCGAGGAGCTCGAAGCGGACTGGTCCACGATCCGGCTCGGCCCGGTGCCGGAGAATCCGGCCGGCTGGTCGCGCCGCATGTCCACCGGCGGCAGCACGGCGATTCACGGCTCATGGGACCTGCTGCGCAAGGCGGGCGCCACCGCGCGCGAGATGCTCGTCAGCGCCGCCGCCGCGGCGTGGGACGTCGATCGTGCCGGCTGCCGGGCGGAACAGGGCGCGGTGATCCACACGCCCACGAAACGCCGGCTCCCCTACGGCAAGCTCGCGGCGCGTGCGGCGCGGCTCCCCGTGCCACCGGACGTCCCGCTCAAAGACCCGAAGCAGTTCCGGCTGCTCGGCACCCGCACGACGCGGCTCGATACCCCCGCCAAGGTCGATGGCAGCGCCGTCTACGGCATCGACGTGACCATGCCGGGGCTGTTGGTCGCATCGATCGAGCGGTGTCCCGTGTTCGGCGGCACGATCAAGCGGTACGACGCAACGAAGGCGAAAGCACTGCCGGGCGTACGCGCGGTCGTCGAGCTCGAGCCCAGCCCGTGGACGGGGAAGGACGGCGCCTGGGGCGTGGGTTGTGCGGCCGGAGTGGCCGTCGTCGCCGACACCTACTGGCACGCGTTCCAGGGGCGCAAAGCGCTCGAGGTCGAATGGAACGAAGGTGAGGCGGCGTCACTCGGCTCGGATGGCATTCGCGCGGAGCTCGCCCGCCTTGCCGACCAGCCCGGCGTCGAGGCGAAGAAGGTCGGCGACCCCGTCGCGGCCCTCGCCGGCGCGGCGCAGCGCCTGGACGCGGTTTACGAGGTGCCGTTCCTGCACCACGCTACGATGGAGCCGATGACCTGCACGGCGCATGTGCAGGCGAATGGGTGCGACGTATGGGCCCCGACCCAGAACCAGACGCGGGCGCAGGAGGTGGCGGCCGAGCTCGCAGGGCTCCCCAAAGAGAAGGTCCGGATTCACACCACTTTCCTGGGCGGAGGATTCGGGCGCCGGCTCGAGCCGGATTTCGTGTCGGAAGCGGTGCGCGTGTCGAAGGCGGTCGGCGCGCCGGTGAAGGTGATCTGGACGCGGGAGGACGACACCCAGCACGGGTTCTACCGGCCCGCGAGCTACAACCGCTTCGCGGCAGGGTTGGACGCCGCCGGGAATCCGGTTGCCTGGACCCACCGCGTCGTGGGAACGCCGATCCGGCTCAAGTTCGGGCCGCTGCCGAAGGGACTGG
>QHUK01000009.1 GCA_003222085.1 Gemmatimonadota bacterium | reverse complement strand
CCCAAGATGAACACTCCCGGGTCGCAAGACCCCTGAAGGGCCGTGGGAGACTACCACGTTGATAGGCGGCAGGTGTAAGGCGCGCGAGCGCTTCAGCCGAGCCGTACTAATTGCCCGTGAGGCTTGATCTCTTCTCGGTCTCGAGGTGAGCCTCGGCATCACACACCTACTCGTCATCCGTCATCCGTTATCCGTTGTCCGTTGCTACGGACGACGGATGACGGACAACGGAGAACGCATTTTGCTGGCGACTAGCGCGACAGGGCCACACCCGTTCCCATCCCGAACACGGTCGTTAAGCCTGTCAGCGCCGATGGTACTGCGACTGCGAGGTCGTGGGAGAGTAGGCCGCCGCCAGCTTCTCAAATGCAGAACGGCGTCGAGTAAAGACGTCGCGCGGAACCGTAGCACAGCGGCGTCACGCGAAACCGTACCACGGTTCTGCGTGACGCCTTTGTGTTACGCCCTCGCGTAACGTCTTTGCTAGACGTTGTTTTAGTCATGGATTCGCTCACCTCACCCGAGACCTGGATCGCGCTCCTCACCCTCACGGTGCTCGAGATCGTCCTCGGCATCGACAACATCGTCTTCATCTCGATCCTCGCCGGGAAGCTGCCCGCGGGCGTGCAGCGGCGGGCCCGCACCGTGGGCCTCACGCTCGCCATGGTGACGCGCATTCTCCTGCTCTTGTCCCTGACCGGCATCATGCGCTTCACCCGGCCGCTCTTCACCACGTTCGGCCACGCGTTCTCCGGACGCGACGTCATCCTGCTCCTGGGCGGCCTGTTCCTCCTGTGGAAGAGCACCCGGGAGATTCACGACAAGCTCGAGGGCGAGCAAGGACGTCGGAACGTGAAGGCCGGCGCCACCTTCGCGAGCGTGATCGTCCAGATCGCGCTGCTCGACATCGTGTTCTCGCTCGATTCCGTCATCACGGCGGTCGGCATGGCCCGGCAGGTGGGCGTGATGGTCGCGGCCATCGTCATCGCGGTGCTGGTCATGCTCGTGGCGGCCGGCGCGATCAGCGACTTCATCCACCGTCATCCGACCCTCCAGATGCTCGCGTTGTCGTTCCTGCTGCTGATCGGCGTCACCCTCATCGCCGACGGCCTCGGCCAGCACGTCTCGAAGGGTTACGTGTACTTCGCGATGGGCTTCTCGGTCTTCGTCGAATCGCTCAACCTGCGCCTCGCCCGCACCGCGCCGCCCGTGCACCTGAAGGCGCCGATCACCCGGTGACGCGCTGCGGCGTGGTGGCGTTGGCCGGGAAGCCCAACGTGGGGAAGTCCACCCTCCTCAATGCCCTGGTCGGCGAGCACCTCGCGATCGTCTCCCCCAAGCCGCAGTCCACTCGACTCCCGGTGGTCGGTCTGCTCACCCGCGCCGACACCCAGTTCATCTTCACCGACTCTCCCGGGCTGCTCGAGCCCGAGTACCAGCTGCACGAAGCGATGCGCGCCGCGGCGCTCCGCGCGATCGCGGACGCCGAAGTCATCGCGTACCTGCATCCCTTGAGCGAGTATCCTGCGCCGCCGCTCGCGCAGGTGGGGAAGCTAGGGCGCCCCCCGCGCGCCCCGGTCGTGACGGTGTACACCAAAGCCGATCTCGCCGCATCCTCTACCGACCTCTACCGACTTCTACCGACCTCTACCGTCGCCGTTTCAGCGATCACCGGCCAGGGTCTGGAAGACTTGCTGAGTACGTTGCGCGCCCAGCTTCCCGAGAGCCCCTTTCACTACGATCCCGACGCGATGGCGACGCAGCCGATGCGCTTCTTCGCCGCCGAGTTCGTGCGCGAGGCGGCGTTCGAGCTGCTGCACGAAGAGCTGCCCTACAGCGTGGCCGTCGAGATCGACGAGTTCCGAGAGGGTCAGGAGCCGGTGTATATTCGAGCCGTGGTCTACGTCGAGCGTACCAGCCAGAAGGGGATCGTGATCGGGGAAGGGGGCCGCACCATCAAGGCGATCGGCCAGACGGCCCGTGGGAAGATCGAAGCCCTGCTGGGCGCGCGCGTGTTCCTCGAGCTGCACGCCAAGGTGCTGCCCAAGTGGCGGCGCCAGCTCGCGTCCCTCAAACGTCTGGGGTATGTGGGATGAGTCTCGCGCCCGACCTGCTCGAAATTCTCGTCTGCCCCAAGTGCAAAGGCCCGCTCGAGCACCGCACCGCACCGGCCGAAGCCCTGGTGTGTCATGCCTGCCGCCTCGTGTACGCCGTCGAAGACGACATCCCGATCATGCTGATCGACGAGGCCAAGCACTTCTAGCCGCCGCTCGGGAGCGCTTGTTTGACAACCCCCGCACACGCGGCCTAAGTTTAGGCGCGCTCGACCCTTACGCGAGGAGGCAGGTGCGCGGTACGCGCCCGACGATACTCTTCTTCTCGCCGGCTGGTCGCACAGTACCTGACTTCCTGACACGCTGGGTCAACGGCAAGGGACTGACGATCGTGCCGGTGCCGGACCCCGCCGACGTGGAGCAGCGGGTGCTCCGGTCGCTGCCGCAGCTCGTCGTCATCGACGCGGACGGCGGTCCGCAGGGCCTCGGCCTCTGCACCCGCCTCAAGGCCGACTCCTACTCGGCCATCGTCCCGCTTGCCGTCCTGACGAGCCGGCACACGACCGACCGCGTGCAGGAATGGTTCGCGGCGGGGGCGGACGAGGTGATCAGCCCGTTGTTCGAGCCGACGGAGCAGGCGAGCCGGCTCGACGGGCTCATGACCCGCACCGAGCGCGACGTCGCCGTCAACCCGTCCACCCGCCTGCCGGGCACGACGGAAATCGAGCGCGAGATCCGGCGGCGTATGGAAAACGGTGAGCTGTTCGCCGTATGTTACGCCGACTTGGATCATTTCAAGGAGTACAACGATCGCTACAGCTACAACGACGGCGATCGGGTCATCTACATTCTGTCGCGCATCCTGCACGACGTCGTGAAGGGACTGCTCGGCGGCCGCGGGTTCATCGGGCACATCGGCGGGGACGACTTCATCTTCCTCATCCCCTTCGACGCGATCCCCGACGTGTGCGGCGAGGTCCTCGAGGTGTTCGATACGTTGATTCCGTACCAGTACAACGAGCAGGACCGCCGGGCCGGCTACTACTTCGGCAAGGATCGACGCGGCCAGCTGCACCGCGTGCCGCTCATGACGCTGTCGATCGGGATCGTGACCAACCAGCACCGCCGGTTCGCGCACCCGGCGCAGGTGAGTGAGCTCGCGACGGAGATGAAAAGCTACGCGAAAACGCAGCCGGGATCGGTGTTCGTGGTCGACCGCCGCCACGACCCGGAGCTCGATGAGGACGAGGGGGGCGGGCGCTAGATGAACGTCACCTGTCCGTCGTGCGAGACGGTGTATCGCGTGGACCCATCCAAGGTCCCGGCCGGGGGCGTGCGCGCACGCTGTGCGGTGTGCAGCAACGTGTTTCCGGTGAATGCCTCTGCAGGCGCGGGTGGCGCCGTCGCCGCGCGGCCGATGGCCCCCGCTTCCCCCCCCTCCCCCCCCTCCCCCCCGTCGCCAGCGCCGAAGCCACCTCCGGTGGCGCCGGCTGCGCCCGCTCCCGCTCCCGCGCCGCCGCGGGCGCCCGCGATGCCCCGCTTCTCGGGCCCCATTGCGGCGCCCACCTCCGCGCCGACACCGCCTGCCGCACCGGCGCGCGCCGCACCGCCGCCGGCGCCACGCGCTGCGCCGCCGCCGGCGGCGCCGATCCTGCGCCAGGCCGCACCGCCGCCGGCGCCACCCCCGGCTGCGCCACCACCCAGGCCCGCGCCTTCCCCGGCAGCGCGCGCTCCGGTCGCGCCCGCCGCTCCCGCCGCCCCCGCTCCGCCGGCTGCGCCAGCCGGTGCGACGCCCGGGCGCATGACCGGCCCGCTCCGCCCCGTGAATCCGTTCATGGTGCAGGATCCGAAGCAGAAAGCGCGCCGGCTTGCGCGGGCGCTCGTGTCGGATCTCGTCGTGTACCATCCGGAGAAGCGCCAACAGGGACTCCGCGACGGCACGCTCCCCCAGCTTTTCAAGGACGAGATCGACAAGAGCTGGCAGGAATACGTCGAGCAGGTGGGTGCGGACCTGGCGAAGACGACCCCGTTTTGGGCGGAGGCGCTGAACGAGATTCTCGCTGGAGGGAATAAGGTCTTCTAGGCTGGTGCAGGGGGGTCTAACCTATTAGCTTTCCAAGCAGTTAGAGCCGCCCTCCGCCCGTCGGCGGGCGGCTCATTTCCTGCTGGCCTGAAACGAGCGCACTGTGGCCCTATCCGATCGCCTTGCCGAATTCGACCGTCGTCTGACCGAGCTGCGGAGCTTTCTTTGACATAGAAGGGAAGACCAGGCGGCTGGCGGAGCTGGAGCACGCCATGGCCGACGGCAGCGTTTGGGCCGACCCGGAGAAATCGCGGCACGCGGTGCAAGAGATCAAGGAGCTGAAGCGCTGGGTCGACCCGTACCACGCGGTGCGGAAGCGGATCGATGATGCCCGCGCGCTCCTCGAGCTCTCCGAAGGGGAGTCGGCGGAAGAGCACGCGCGCCTCGTCGTCGAGATGCTCAAGGGTAGGTCCCTCGAGCAGGAGGCGGACGGCATCGCCGCGCAGCTCGAGGCGCTCGAGCTGCAGAACATGCTGCGCGGCTCCGACGACACGCGCGATGCGTTGCTCACCATCCACTCGGGCGCGGGCGGCACGGAATCCCAGGACTGGGCCGAAATGCTGATGCGGATGTACACCCGCTGGGCGGAGCGCCACGGTTTCAAAGTCGAGGTGCTCGATTTGCTCCAGGGAGAAGAAGCCGGCATCAAGTCCGCGGAGATCCAGATCAGCGGGCAATACGCCTACGGGCTGCTCAAGGCGGAGAAAGGCGTCCACCGGCTGGTGCGCATTTCTCCGTTCGACGCGCAGTCCCGTCGCCACACCTCCTTCGCGTCGGTGTTCGTCTATCCGGTGGTGGACGAGGACATCGAAATCGCCATCAACGACGACGACCTGCGGATCGACGTGTACCGCGCCTCGGGAAAGGGCGGGCAGCACGTCAACAAGACCTCTTCGGCGGTACGGATCACGCATCTCCCGACCAACATCGTCGTGCAGTGCCAGAACGAGCGCAGCCAATTCAAGAACAAAGCGACGGCGCTCAAGATGCTGAAGGCGCGCCTGTACGAGCGCGCTGTCGCGGAGCGCGACGCCAAGAAGGCGGAAGTGGACAAGCAGAAGAGCGACATCGCCTTCGGGAGTCAGATTCGCTCCTACGTGTTCCAGCCCTACACCATGGTGAACGACCACCGCACCGAGCTGAAGGTGGCGGACGTCCAGAGAGTGATGGACGGCGATTTGGACCCGTTCATCGAAGCGTATCTCAAGCGCTTCGGGAGCAAAGCGGCGTGACCAGCTTCGTCGAGGCGGCGCGACGCGAGAAGCTCGCCGAGCTCGTCAAGCGCGGCGTGGTCCCGTTCGCCTACCGGTTCGACCGCACGGGCTCGATCCAGGCGGCGCTCGAGCGATATCGCGACGCGGACCCGACCGTCCACCGGCTCGCGGGGCGGCTCATTCTGCTCCGGTCCATGGGCAAGACGACCTTCGGGCACCTCGAGGATCGTTCCGGGAAGATTCAGGTGTACTTCAAGATCGACGCGGTCGGCGCCGAGCCGTATGAATTGGTGAAGCTGCTCGACCTCGGTGATGTGATCGGCGTGGAGGGTCCGCTGTTCCGCACGAAAACCGGCGAGGTGACCGTGCGGGTGGAGCGCTTCACCCTGCTCACGAAGTCGCTGCGCCCGCTCCCGCTGGGCAAGGAGGACGCGGAGGGCAAACGGCACGGGGAGTTGTCGGATCCCGAGCTGCGCGCCCGCCAGCGCTACGCCGACCTGGCGGTGCATCCGGAGGTGCGGGACGTGTTCCAACTGCGGGCCCGCGCGATCGCCTACCTCCGGAAGTTCCTCGACGCGCGCGGCTATCTCGAGGTGGAGACGCCGGTGCTGCAGCCGGTGTACGGCGGCGCGTCGGCGCGGCCGTTCATCACGCACTACGAGGCGCTCGACACGAACGTCTACCTGCGGATCGCGGATGAGCTGTATCTCAAGCGCTGCATCGTGGGCGGTCTGGAGAAGGTGTACGAGATCGGGCACGACTTCCGGAACGAGGGGCTGTCGCGATTCCACAACCCCGAGTTCACCATGGCCGAGTGGTACGAAGCGTACGCCGACTACGAGGTGATGCTGCAGCTCACGGAAGAGATGCTGTCCGGGATGGTACAGGAGCTCTTCGGCACCACGACGCTCGAGCGGCATGGGGCCACGCTCGACTTCAAGCGCCCGTTCGCTCGCAAGGACTACTACGCCCTGGTGCGCGAGGCGGCCGGGATCGACCTGGCGAGCGCGGGCGAGGGCGAGCTGCGCGCGGCGCTGAAGCGGAAGGACGTCGCCGACGCCGACCAGCTGTCGGGCGCGAAGCTCGTGGACGAGGTGTTCAAGAGCTACGTCGAGCCCACCCTGGTGCAGCCGACGTTCGTGCTCGACTATCCGGTGGCGCTGTCGCCGCTCGCCAAGCTCAAGCGCGGGGACCCGACGCGCGTGGAGCGCTGGGAGCTGTTCATCCAGAAGCGCGAGATCGCGAACGCCTTCAGCGAGCTGAACGATCCCGAGGAGCAGCGCCGCCGGTTCGAGCAGCAGGCGCGGTTGCGTGCGGCGGGCGACGCGGAGGCGCAGCAGCTCGACGAAGACTTCATCCGCGCGCTCGAGTACGGCATGCCGCCCACGGGCGGCGTCGGGCTGGGGCTCGACCGGCTGCAGATGATTCTCGCGGACCAGTCGCACATCCGGGATGTGATCCTCTTTCCGATGCTCCGGCCCGAATGATCTCCCGGTTCGAGCTGCACATCGCCCTGCGCTACCTGCGGAGCCGCCGCGCGTCGCGGCTGCTCTCGCTCATCACCGTGATCGCCGTGGGCGGCGTGACGGTGGGCGTGATGGCGCTGGTCGTGGTGCTCGGCGTGATGAACGGGCTCCAGGCCGACCTGCGCGACAAGATCCTGGTCGCGAATCCCCATCTCCGGGTCCTCACCTACGGCGAGGGCCTCAGGCTCGACGACTGGCGTAAGGTGCTGGGCGACGTGCGCCGGGCGCCCGGCGTCGACGCGGCGGCGCCCTTCGTGCTGACGCAGGGCCTCATCTCCGCGGGGCACGACTACGGCGAGGGCGTCATTGTGTACGGCGTCGATCCCGACACCGGCGGCCGCGCCGTGACGAGCTTCGCCCGACACTTCACGCGGGGCGACCTGACGTTCAGGACCACGCATCCCGACGTCGAAGGCGGGATCGCCCTGGGGACGCGCCTCGCCTCGAAGCTGACGGCGTTCCCGGGCAGCATCGTGACGCTCGTCGCACCGGCCGGCGCCAAGTTCAACCCCAGCCTCGGCGCGTACGTGCCCAAGTTCCATCGCTACGAGGTGACGGGGATCTTCGACACCGGGATGTACGAGTACGACAACAGCTACGTCGCGCTCGATCGACGCGTGGCGCAGCGCTTCGCGGGGCTCGACACCGCCGTGACCGGGCTCGAGGTCCGGCTCGCCGCTCCGGAGCAGGCGCAGCCCTTCGGCGTCGCGCTCGAGGCGCGGCTCGGCTACCCCTACCGCGCGCTCGACTGGCAGTCGCAGAACGCCTCGCTGTTCTCGGCCCTGAAGCTCGAGAAACTCGCGATGGCGTTCGTGGTGTTCCTGATCTGCGTGGTGGCGGCGTTCAACGTGGTCGGCACGCTCACCATGGTGGTCCGCGACAAGACGCGGGAGATCGGCATCCTGCTCGCGATGGGGCTCCGGCAGGGCTCGATCCGCCGGATCTTCCTGGCGCAGGGTATCCTGGTCGGGCTCACCGGGACGGCGCTCGGCGTGGTGCTCGGTCTGGTGCTCGGGGGGATGTTGAATCGCGGTCACTGGATTCCCATCGATCCGTCGATCTACTTCATCGACCATCTCCCCGTCCACACGCAGCCGCTCGACGTGCTGCTCGTGATCGGGGCGAGCCTGGTGGTCGCCACGCTGGCACCGCTGTATCCGTCGATGCAGGCGGCGCGGCTCGATCCCGTCACCGCGATTCGCTACGAATGACGGCGCTGCTCGAAGCCCGGGGGGTCCGCAAGGTATTCGCCGGCGGCGACGGCCAGCCGCTCGAGGTGCTGCGCGCCGTGGAGCTCGAGGTCCACCGCGGCGAGTTCGTCGCCGTCGTGGGCGCGTCGGGAGCCGGGAAGAGCACCCTGCTGCACCTGCTCGGCGCGTTGGATCGGCCCACGGGCGGAGACGTCTGGCTCGACGGCTCGCGCTACGCCGACTTGGACGCGACCGCCCTCGCCGAGTTGCGGAACCGCAAGTTGGGCTTTGTCTTTCAGTTCCATCATCTCTTGCGGGAATTCTCCGCCTTGGAGAACGTGATGATGCCCCTCTTGATCGGGGAGATGGAGCAGCGCCGGGCCCGCTCCCGCGCCGAGGAGCTGCTCTCCCTCGTGGGGCTCGCGGGGCGGATGACGCATCGCCCGGCCGAGCTGTCGGGGGGCGAGCAGCAGCGTTGTGCCGTGGCGCGCGCCCTGGTGCACGACCCAAGCGTGGTGCTCGCCGACGAGCCCTCGGGCAACCTGGACCACGCCAACTCGGACCGGCTGCACGAGGTATTCTTCCGGCTGGCGCGAGAGTACGAGACGGCGGTGGTGGTCGTCACGCACAATCGGCAGCTCGCCGGGCGGGCGGATCGAATTCTCATGCTCGAGGACGGTCGCCTGATGGCGGTCGGCTCCGTGGACGCGATACCCTGATGCTGTGCGACAACTGCAAGGAGCGCGACGCGGTCATTAACCTGACGCAAGTGGAGCACGACACGAAAGTCACACTCCACCTGTGCGAGCAGTGTGCCCAGCAGAAGGGCGTCGAGACCGGCGCGTCCGTGCTCAAGACGCCCCTCGGCGGTTTCCTGCAGGGGATGATCGGGAAGGGCGGAAACGTCCTGCCCACGCCGGCCGACGGCCTGCGCTGCGCCGCCTGCGGGAGCACGCTCAAGGATTTCCGGGAGTCGGGTCGCCTGGGGTGCGCGCAGTGCTATGACTCGTTCGCCCCGCACCTGCGCGACCTGCTCCGCCGGCTCCACGGCTCCAGCCAGCACGTGGGCGAGCGGTATGCCCCGCCGGGCGCGGAGGGAGCCAGCGACCCCCGCCTCCAGCTGCTCGAGCTCAAGGAACAGCTGCGGCGGGCCGTCGAGAACGAAAACTTCGAGCTCGCCGCCGAGCTGCGCGACCGCATCCGAGTGCTGGAATGATCGACCTCTCTCTCCTTCCCGACGGCGGCATGGGCTGGCTCGACGCGTCCGGGCCGAAGGGCAGCATCGTCCTCTCGACCCGCATCCGGCTCGCCCGCAACCTCGACGGTTACGTGTTCAGCCAGCGCGCGAAGGACGCCGATCGCACCGCGGTGCTCACGCGGGTGGAGGAAGCCGGCGCGGCGAGCGATCTGCTGCAGGGTGCCGTGACCATCCGACTGGACCAGCTGGAGCGCGTCGACCGCCAGCTGCTGCACGAGCGGCATCTCGTGTCCAAGGAGCTCGCGGGACTGGACCGCGAGGCGCGGCCCCGACCCGGCGCGGCGCTGGTGGTGCAGGGCACGGTGGGCGTGATGGTGAACGAGGAAGACCACTTACGATTGCACGGAATGCGCTCGGGATTCGCCCTGGAGGATGCCTACGCGGATCTCGAGGGGCTGGACGCCGATTTGGGGCGGTTGTTGCCCTTCGCGTTTCACCCGGAATTTGGCTATCTTACCTCCTGTCCCACCAACGCCGGGACCGGACTCCGGGCGAGCGTGCTTATCCACTTGCCGGGCCTCGTCTTGACGAAGGAAGTCGGGAAAGTGTTGCAGGGACTCGCCCAGGTCGGGCTCACCTTCCGGGGTTTGTACGGGGAAGGGAGCGAGGTCGTCGGAAACTTCTTTCAGTTATCCAACCAGACGACCCTGGGCAAGTCGGAAGATGAGCTGCTCGATCACCTTGGCAAGATCGTCCGGCAGGTGATCGAGTACGAGGAGCAGGCGCGCGACGTGTTGCTGCGCACGGCCCCGGACGAGGTGGCCGACAAGACCTGGCGGGCATACGGGCTGCTCAAGTACGCGCGGAAGTTGACGTTTGAAGAGACGATGAACCTATTGAGTGGGGTGCGGTTGGGCGTCGGGTTGAATCTGATCCCGAGCTTGAGTGTATACACATTGAACAAGCTGTTGATTTTCACCCAGCCCGCGCACCTGGCGGCACTCGAGGGACGCCAGACCGGCGATCCCGAGTTGCCCACGGTGCGCGCGACGTATGTGCGTCGCGTGCTGGAGACCGAGGCGGCGTGAGGAGGAGGTAGGGGGGCGATGAACGGGTACAACTTCACGGATCGGGTCCGCAAGGTCCTGCAGATGGCGCGGGAAGAGGCCGCGCGGCTGCACCACGAGTACGTCGGGACCGAGCACATCCTGCTGGGCCTGATCCGCGAAGGCGAAGGGGTCGCCGCGGCGGTGCTCACCAACCTGAACGTCGATCTCGAAGAGATCCAGCAAAAGATCGAAGAGACGGTCAAGAAGGGGAAAGCGGCGGCGGCTGCCGGGCCCGACTTACCGTACACGTCGCGGGCGAAGAAGGTGCTCGAGCTGGCGATGAGCGAGGCGCGCGAGCTGAACCACTCGTACGTCGGCACCGAGCACCTGCTGCTCGGGCTGCTGCGCGAGGAAAAGGGCATCGCGGCGCAGGTGCTGACCGACGCGGGCGTGAACCTGGAGCAGGCGCGGGCGGAGACGCTGCGGCTGCTCGGCAGTGAGATGCCGTCCGGGCCGGCGCCATCCGGCTCCGGCGCGCAAGCCCCGAGCCCCAAGAGCGAGAAGAAATCGAAGACTCCCGCGCTCGATCACTTCTGCCGCGATCTGACCCAGCTTGCGGCCGAGGGTCAGCTCGACCCCACGATCGGACGTCAGAAAGAGATCGAGCGGGTGATGGAGATCCTCTCGCGCCGCAAGAAGAACAATCCGGTCTTGATCGGCGAGCCGGGGGTCGGGAAGACCGCCATCGTCGAAGGACTGGCCCAGCTGATCGCGAGCGGCCAGTGCCCCGATGCGCTGAAGGACCACCGCGTGCTGTCGCTCGACATGGCGGCGGTGATCGCCGGCACCAAGTACCGCGGCCAGTTCGAGGAGCGGCTCAAGGCGATCATCAACGAGATCGCACAGAACCGGAACATCATCCTGTTCATCGACGAGCTGCACACGCTGGTGGGCGCGGGGGCGGCGGAGGGCGCCGTGGACGCGTCCAACATGCTCAAACCGGCGCTGGCCCGGGGGGAGCTGCAGTGCGTGGGGGCGTCGACGCTGAACGAGTACCGCAAGTACATCGAGAAGGACGGCGCGCTCGAGCGCCGCTTCCAGACCGTGATCGTCGACCCGCCGACGGTGGACGAGACCATCGAGATCCTCAAAGGGTTGCGGAAGCGCTACGAGGAGCATCACCGCGTCATCATCCCCGACGAGACCCTCGATGCGGCGGCGAAGCTGTCGGAACGCTACATCACCGACCGGTTCCTGCCCGACAAGGCGATCGACGTGATCGACGAAGCCGGGGCGCGGGCGCGGCTCGCCACGCAGGTGCCGCCACCCGAAGTCGCGGCGCTCAAGGGCAAGCTCGAGCACATCAACGGGGACAAGGAGAACGCGGTCCGCGACCAGAACTTCGAGAAGGCGGCGGCGCTGCGCGACCAGGAGCGCGAGCTGCAGGCGGAGATCCGGCGCAAGCAGGAAGCGTGGGAAAAGGAGCGTCAGACGCACCGGCCCACGATCAACGAGGAGGGCGTCGCCTTCATCGTGTCGCGCTGGACGGGGATCCCCGTCACGCGGCTCCAGGAGGCCGAGACGGCGCGGCTGCTCCGCATGGAGGACGAGATGCACGAGACCGTGGTCGGCCAGGACGAGGCGATCGCGGTGATCTCGCGCGCCATCCGGCGCAGCCGGGCGGGGCTCAAGGATCCCAAGCGGCCGATCGGGTCGTTCATCTTCTCCGGGCCCACGGGCGTCGGCAAGACCGAGCTCGCGCGTGGGCTCGCCCGCTTCCTGTTCGCCGACACGAACGCCCTGATCCGCGTCGACATGTCGGAGTACATGGAGAAGTTCTCGGTGAGCCGGTTGATCGGCGCACCGCCGGGCTACGTCGGCTATGAGGATTCGGGGACGCTCACCAAGTCGGTGCGGCGCAAGCCCTATTCCGTCGTGCTGCTCGACGAGATCGAGAAGGCGCACCCCGACGTCTTCAACATCCTGCTGCAGGTGCTCGACGAGGGACACCTGACGGACAACTACGGCCGGGTCATCGACTTCAAGAACACGGTCGTCATCATGACGTCGAACGTCGGCGCCCGGGACATGGTCAAGGGCAAGGCCCTCGGCTTCTCCCAACCGGACACGCGAGCGACCTTCGAGAAGATGGCGGAGAAGGTCAAGGAAGAGATCAACAAGACCTTCAACCCCGAGTTTCTGAACCGGCTGGACGACGTCATCGTGTTCCACCCGCTCACGCGTGAGCACATCGCCCAGATCGTGACGATTCTGCTCAAAGAGGTGCAGCGGCGGCTGGGCGAGGAGGAGCTCACGCTCCGGCTGACGCCGGCGGCCTCGGACTTCCTGGTGGACCGGGGGTACGATGAGCACTTCGGTGCGCGCCCGCTGAAGCGCGCGATTCAAAAGTACGTCGAGGATCCGCTGTCGGAGAAGATCCTGGTTGGCGAGTTCGCGCGGGGCGAGGAGATCGAAGTAGACGCGGCCCCCGATAAGGAACGGCTGGCGTTCCGCGCGCTCTCCGGCTCGAAGGCGTGATCCGCAAGCTTTCCGCCGTCATCTGTGTGGGTTCGGCCGTGCTCGCCCCGCGCCTTGCGCGCGCTCAGGGCGAGGGGCCAGCCGCTGTCGCCCCCGACTCCATCGTCGTCGTCGGCCTCCGCCGGGTCGACCGCAAGCAGGTGCTCGATCAGAGCGGACTCATGCCCGGCCGGCCGTTGGGCTACCGCGACGTGCAGCGCGCCATCCAGGCCTTGTACGCCACCGGGCAGTACGACGACATCCGGGTGGCGCAGGACACGGCCGGCGGACGCCAGCTGCTCGTCGTGCGCCTGCACGAGCATCCCATCCTCCTCAAGTGGGCCGTGCGCGGCGTGAGCCGCGTCTCCGAAGGGAGCGTGCGCGACAAGGCCCAGCTGGCCGAAGGCCGGCCGCTCGACCCCGCCGCCGTCGCCCGGGCCCGCGGGCGCATCGATTCGCTGTACCGCGCGCAGGGCTATTACCTCGCTCAGGTGAAGGTCGTCAACGTGTACGAGGCCGACTCGGCACGCGTGCGGGTCATCTTCGACGTGGACGAAGGCCGGCGCGTCGCCGTGGCGCGCGTGCAGCTCGAGGGCAATACCCACCTGCCCACGGACCAGCTGGTCGGCCAGATGAAAACCCGCCCCGAAGGGTTCTGGTGGTTCCGCTCCGGCGAGTTTGACGACGAAAAGCTGCGCGAGGACCTCCAGGATCGGCTTCCCAAGTTCTACAGCGACCGTGGCTACGTGGATTTCCAGGTGCTCGACGACACGCTGGTCGTGGACGACACGACCGGCAAGGCGACACTCCGGCTGCGGGTGAGCGAGGGGGAGCCGTACCGCGTGGGCTCGTTCGAGATCGTGGGGAACCGGCGCTTCTCGACGGAAGATCTGCAACAGCTCTTCCCTTTCAAGGGCGGGGACCGGACAGGGTTCCTGGGGTTGGGCGGCACCCAGCAGGGGCCCGTCTACTTCAACCAGCAGAAGTGGGACGACGCCACCCAGCAAATGCGGACCCTGTACTACAACAACGGCTACATCTACATGCAGCCGCGCGCCGAGGTGATCCGGCGCACCGGTGCGGACGGGAAGCCCGTGGTGGACCTCCGCTGGTCGATCAACGAGGGGCAGCCGGCCATCGTCAACAAGATCGAGATCTCGGGCAATGACGTCACCCACGAGCGGGTGATCCGCGACGCGATCATCCTGCTCCCGGGCGACGTGTTCCGCCAGGATGCGCTGATCCGCTCGTACCAGAACATCTCGAACCTCGGCTTTTTCCAGCAGCCCCTGCCGTTCCCCGACACGCGCCCGGCCAACGATCAGGGTGATGTGGACGTGATCTTCCGGGTGACCGAGAAGCACACCGGCAACATCAACTTCGGCGCCTCGGTCGGGCAGGGGACCGGGGTGGGCGGCTTCCTCGGGCTGGACGAGCCGAACCTGTTCGGTCAGGGCAAGAAGGGCCATTTCCAGTGGCAATTCGGCAAGAACATCAGCGACTTCGCCATCACCTACACCGATCCCGCGATTCGCGAGTCGCGTATCTCGGGAACGGTCGACGTCCACAATACGCGGCTGCGGTACACGATCGCAGACCTCGGAACGCTGCGTCGCCGGGGAGGGAGCGTCCAGTTCGGGTTCCCGGTCTTCAGCGATCGCTACACGCGGTTGTTCGTCTCCTACGGCATCGACGACCAGTCGTTCACCGGTTCGAGCACCGGTCTCGCGGCGCTGCGGTGCAACAACTGCATCCGGTCGACCTTCGGCGTGTCGCTGCTGCGTGACACGCGGATCGACCTCCCGTTCCCGACGAGCGGAACGCTGCACTCGATCGGGATTTCGCAATCGGGCGGTCCGCTCGGCGGGTCGGGGAACTTCCAGCGCGTGGATCTCGAGGGTCGCTGGTACGCCCCGCTCGGCCAGCTGGGCGGCACGGCGAGCGCGTCGCCCGTCCGCTTCGTCATGGGGCTCTCGACGCGGTCGGGACTGGTGTTCGGGAACTCGCCGTTCTTCGATCAGCTGTTCACGATGGGCGGCGTGCAGTACGGTATCCCCCTCCGCGGATACGACGAGTTTTCGGTCACGCCGCACGGCTACGACCCGAGCGCCACGAACGGCCAGGCGACCGCCGCCTCCTTCGGCAAGGCGTACCTCGTGATGACCGGTGAGGTGGGGGCGCGCCTGTCGCAGATGTTCTACGTGTCCGCGTTCTTCGACGCCGGGAACGTGTGGGCGCGCGCTGGCGAGTTCGACCCGACTCGCCTGTTCCGGGGCGCGGGACTGGGCCTGAGCATCATCTCACCGCTCGGCCCCATCGGCATCGACTGGGCGTACGGCTTCGACCGCACCGACACCTTCGGGCGGCCGGCACCGGGCTTCAAGCTCCACTTCAAGCTGGGCAACTTCTTCTGATCGGGGCGCCCGCGCTGCGGCGCGGGGGCGGGACCGGCAGTTTTCTCTTGGGGAGACCGTTATGAGGCGTGTGGTGACAGTGTGGGCGTGGATCGCGCTGGTGGTGGCCGCTCCGGCCGTAACCCAGGCGCGCGCTCAAGCGCAGCCGGGGCTCAAGATCGCGTTCATCAGCTCGCAGCAGATCCTCGAGCAGACGCCCGGATACGCCGCAGCTGAATCCACGTTCAAGAAGGAGTATCAGGGGTTTCAGGACGAGGCGCAGAAGCTCCGGGCCCAATTCGACTCGGCCGTCCAGACGGCCGAGAAGCAGTCCATCGCCCTCTCCTCCAGCGCCAAGGCGGCGAAGCAGAAGGAGCTCCAGCAGCTGCAGCAGCGGCTGGAGCAGCGCACCACCGAGCTCCAGGACAAGAGCCAGCAGCGTCAGCGCGAGCTGATCCAGCCCATCCAGGCGCGTGTCAACGCCGTGATCCAGGGGCTGCGCGCCGAGGGAAACTACGCGCTCATCTTCGACGCGGACTCGCCTGCCAGCAACATCGTCGCCGCCGATCCGAGCCTCGATATCACCCCCAAGGTGATCGAGCGGCTGAAGCAGGCGAAGTAGGGTGGGGAGCGCCGCGCGGCGCATCAGCGCCCGCGAGATCGCCGCCCTCACGAACGGCCGGCTCGTCGGCGCCCCCGACGTGACCGTCTCCGGCGTGGCGCCACTCGATCGTGCCGGCCCCAACGATCTCTCGTTTCTTGCTGCGAAGCGCTATCTCCAGTACTTTCAACGGTCTAGCGCGGCCATCGTGCTCTGCAAGCCGGACCTCGTCCCGGAGGGTGGCGCGCCGGGGCCCGCCTGCCGCGTGGTGGTGCGGGACCCGCACGTCGCGCTGCTCTCGGTGATCCCCGTGCTCTACCCCGAGCCCGCCTGGCAGCCGGGAATCCATCGGACGGCGGTGATCGGAGCGGGCGTCGTGTGGCAGGAGCCGGTGGCGATCGGTCCCTACGCGGTGCTCGGCCGGGGCGTACGGCTCGGCCAGAACGTGCGCATCGGCGCGGCCGCGGTGCTGGGGGACGGCGTGGAGCTGGGCGACGACGTGCAGCTCTTGCCGCACGTCGTGTGCTACAGCGGCACGATCGTGGGAAGCCGCGTCATCCTGCACGCCGGTGTGCGGCTCGGTGCGGACGGATTCGGCTACGTCCCCGGGAAGAACGGCGAAACACCGCGCAAGATTCCTCAGGTGGGCCGCTGCATCATCGGGGATGACGTGGAGATCGGGGCCAACACGACGATCGACCGCGGCAGCGTCGACGACACGGTGGTCGGCCCCGGAACCAAGATCGACAACCTCGTGCAGATCGGGCACAACTGTCGGATCGGCGCGCGCTGCCTCATCGCGGGCCAGGCGGGGATCGCGGGGAGCACCCATGTCGAAGACGACGTCTTCCTGGCGGGCCAGGCCGGCCTCGCCGACCACGTGACGATCGGGCGCGGCGCCCGGGTCACGGTGCAGGGGGGGGTGATCGGGGACATCGAGCCGGGCGCCACGGTGTCGGGCTACCCGGCCCGCACCCACCGGGAGTTCCTGCGGGCCCAGGGCGCGCTGTACCGGCTCGCGCACATCGTGGACGACCTCGAGGCGCTCGTGCAACGGACCGATGAGCCCCAGCGCTAGGCGCGGCATCCGGAAGAAAACGACCGTCTCGGGCACGGGTCTCCACACCGGGGCTCGCACCGAGGCCGCGTTTCTGCCCGCGCCGGCGGGGCAGGGGATCGTGTTCCGCCGGGTCGACCTCGCCGGGAAGCCGCAAATCCCGGCGCTCTTGTCGGAGGTCGAGGCGGTCGAGCGCCGCACGGCCATCGGCAAGGGTGAGTCCACGATCCACACCGTGGAGCACCTGCTCGCCGCGGTGGCGGCGCTCGAGATCGACGATCTCACCGTCGAGCTCTCGGGCCCCGAGCCGCCGATTCTGGACGGCAGCGTCCAGCCCTACTTCGCCGCGCTCGAGCAGGCGGGCCCGACGGAGACGAGCGGCGAGCCGCTGGTGCTGACGGTGCCGGCGCCGTTCACGGTGAGTGAGGGCGACTCGAGCTACATCGTGGCTCCGGCGAAGGAGCTGCGGCTCACCGTGAGCATCGAGTGGCCGCATCCGCTGATCGGACGCCAGGCGGGGAGCTTCACGGTGACCCCGCAGGCGTTCGCGCGGGAGCTTGCGTCGGCCCGGACCTTCGGGTTCACGAGCGAGGTGGCGGCGCTCCAGGCGAAGGGCCTCATCAAGGGGGCCTCGAGCACCAACGCGATCGTGCTGGACGAGCGGGGTCTCGCCAACGGGGGCGAGCTCCGGTGGCCCGACGAGTTCGTGCGCCATAAGGCGGCCGACATCCTCGGCGACCTGGCGCTGACGGGCGCCCGGGTGCGCGCGCACATCGTCGCGACGCGACCCAGCCACGGCGGCAACATCGCCCTCGCACGGGCGCTGACGCGCGCGGCGCAGCGCGGCGGCGCGCCCAAGATGGACATCGGCCGCATCATGGACGTCTTGCCGCATCGCTATCCGTTCCTTCTCGTGGACCGGATCATCGAGGTGGAAGGGCAGCAGCGGATCGTCGGCATCAAGAACGTGACGATCAACGAGCCGTTCTTCCAGGGGCACTTTCCGGGACATCCCATCATGCCCGGGGTGCTCATCATCGAGGCGATGGCACAGGTCGGGGGCATGCTCCTGATGAGCTACTTCGAGGGGCAGAACGTCGAGGACAAGGTCGTGTACTTCATGTCGCTCGACAATGTGAAGTTCCGGCGTCCCGTCGTGCCCGGAGATCAGATTCGCTTCGAGCTCGAGATGGTCCAGTTCCGCGGCAAGACATGCAAAATGAAGGGCGCGGGGTACGTGGACGGCCAGATCGTGGCCGAGGCGGACATGATGGCGTCGGTGGTGGACCGGTGATCCACCGGACGGCGCTCGTCGACCCGACGGCCCACCTCGACGGCGACGTCACCGTCGGGCCGTACGTCATCATCGGGCCGCGCGTCACCGTGGGCGAGCGCTGTCATATCGCCGCCCACGCCGTCCTCGAGCGGAACGTCAAGCTCGGCACGGGCGTGAAGGTCGGCTACGGCAGCGTGCTCGGCAACGACCCGCAGGACCTGAAGTACAAGGGTGAAGACACCTGGGTTGAGGTGGGCGACACCACGGTGATCCGGGAATACTGTACCATCAACCGCGGGACGCAGGCGACGGGCAAGACGTCGGTCGGGCAACGCTGCTTCCTGATGTCGTACGTGCACCTCGCGCACGACTGCCATGTGGGCAACGATGTGATCATCGCGAACGCGGTCCAGATGGCCGGGCATGTGACCATCGAGGACCGCGCGGTCATCTCGGGGCTCGTGCCGATCCATCAGTTCGTGCGGATCGGCACGTTTTCGTTCGTGGGGGGCGGCTCGCGCGTGAACCAGGATGTCCCGCCCTACACCAAGGCCGTGGGCAACCCGGTCCACCTGTACGGCTTGAACTCCGTGGGCCTGCAGCGCGCCGGGTTTTCCCCCGACGTGAAGCTGGCGCTGAAGCGCGCCTACCGGCTGCTGTTCAACTCCGACATGACCGTGAGTCAGGGGATCGCGAAGGCGCGGGCCGAGCTGCCGCCGATTCCCGAAGTCGAGAACTTCCTCAAGTTCATCGAGGGATCGCAGCGGGGAGTGCTGGTGTGAGCGGACCACCGGTGCGGGTGGGGGTCATCGGCACCGGCGCGCTCGGCTTCCATCACGCGCGGCTGCTGCGGCGGATGTCGGGCGTCGCCTTCGCAGGGATCTACGACAAGAACCCGGCGCGCGCCGCCGCCGTGGCGGCGGAGCTCGAGACCGTGGCGCATCCCGCGCTCACGGCCCTGCTGGAGCGCGTGGACGCGGTGACGGTCGCGGTCCCGACGCCCGTGCACGCGGAGGTCGGGATCGCCGTGCTGGAGCGAGGGATCGCGCTCCTCATGGAGAAGCCGCTCGCGGACACGGTCGCGGCGGCGGAGCAGCTGGTCCGCCGCGCCGCGGCGCGCGGGGCGGTGCTCCAGGTGGGACACGTGGAGCGGTTCAATCGCGCAGTCCGGGCGGCCGCCCCCTATCTGGACGAGCCGCGGTTTCTGCAAATCGACCGGCTCGCTCCCTTCCAGCCGCGGGGCACCGACGTGGCGGTGATCCTCGACCTGATGATCCACGACCTGGATCTCGTGTTGGAGCTGGTGCGTGCCCCGGCGACGGACGTGCGCGCGACGGGGGTCGCGATTCTTACGCCCCACGTGGACATCGTGAACGCGCGCATCGAGTTCGCCAACGGCGCCATCGCGAACCTCACGGCGAGCCGCGTGTCCCGCGAACGCACGCGCAAGCTCCGCATCTTCCAGCCGACCGGGTACTGCTCGCTCGACCTGGCGCAAGGGAGCGGGGACTTCTTCCGGCTGAAGCCGGGCTGGCAGGGCCTCGGTGCGACCACGCTCGAGCAGATCGTGGACCACGTGCGGCTCGAGGCGCCGGAGGCGGAGCCGCTCAAGCTCGAGCTCGAGAGTTTCGTGCGCGCCGTGCGCGGCGAGGAGGACGTCGTCGTGTCGGGCGCCGCCGGGGCCCAAGCCCTGGCCCTCGCGTTTCGCGTCGCCGCTGCCGTCCAGGCCGCGCCCCTCGCTCCCCCTCCTCCCCCCCCTCCTCTCGCCGCCTCGCGGCCGTGAGCCACGCGCCCTGCATCTACATCTCGGCGGGCGAACCGTCGGGAGACGCGCACGCCGCCGCCGTCGTGGCCGCGCTGAAGCGCCGTCTCCCCGGCGCCAGCGTCGAGGCCTTCGGCGGCCCGGACCTCGAGGCGGCGGGTGCCGCCGTGCTCGACCGCATGGAGCGATTCTCCGTCGTGGGGTTTGTCGAGGCGCTGTGGAAGTTGCCGGCCCACCTGCGACTGCTCGCGCGCGTCCGCCTCGCGTTCCGGGCCCGGCGCTACGACCTCGTGATTCTCGTCGACTATCCGGGCTACCACCTGCGCGTGGCGGCCGAGGCCGCGGCCGCCGGCATCCCCGTCCTGTACTACATCGCTCCCCAGATGTGGGCCTGGGCTCCGGGCCGGGTGCGGAAGCTGGCGGCGGTGCGACGGCTCGCGGTCATCCTGCCGTTCGAAGAAGCGTTCTTTCGCGAGCGTGGCGTTGCGGCGACCTTCGTCGGACATCCGCTCAAGGATCGGACGCCGCCGCTCCCGCGGCCCGACGCCCGGCGCCGCCTCGGACTCGACCCCGCGCGGCCCGTGCTCGGGCTCTTCCCGGGGAGCCGCGCGCAGGAAGTGAAGCGACTCTGGCCGCCGTTCCGCGATGCAGCGGCCCGTGTCCTCGCCACGCGCCGCGACCTACAGGTCGTCGTCGCCGCAACGCCGCGCGGGCGCTACCCCGCGCCCGGCGCCATCCGCTTGCACGTGGGGGATCCGCTCACCGTCTTCGCGGCCGCCGACGCCGGTCTCTGCAAGTCGGGCACGACCACCCTCGAGGCCGCGCTCGCCGACGTGCCCATGGTCATCGCCTACCGTCTCAACCCCGTGTCGTTCGCCATCGCCATCCGCATGCTGCAGGTGCCCCACGTCGGTCTGGTGAACCTGATTGCCGGGCGGGAGGTGAGCCCCGAGCTGCTCCAGGGTGCGGTGACCCCCGCCGGTCTGGCGAACGCGGTGCTCCCGCTCCTCGACCCCGACAGCGACGCCGCCCGCCGCCAACGGGAGGGCCTCGGGCTCGTCCGACAGCGGCTGGGGCCGCCCGGTGCGGCCGACCGCGTGGCCGCGCTCGCCCTGGAGCTGGCGGGGTGAAGCTCGGCCGGGCCGAGCCGCTGGTGACGGCGCTCGTGGCGGGACTGGTTCGCTTGCTCGCGGCGACCTGGCGCTACCGCGTGCAGGGGTGGGAGCACGTGGCTGCCGCTCGAGCGAGCGGACGACCCGTGGTCTACGTCCTGTGGCACAG
Organism: Gemmatimonadota bacterium; assembly: GCA_003222085.1. Taxonomy (GTDB): domain Bacteria; phylum Gemmatimonadota; class Gemmatimonadetes; order Gemmatimonadales; family GWC2-71-9; genus AG41. The sequence goes on along the minus strand of QHUK01000009.1, from coordinate 102,628 downwards.
TCGCATCCTCCCCCTCCTGTACCACCGGCGTGACGAGCGCCTGGCTCTCCTCATCAGCCGTCATCGCGACGGCGGCTACCTCGCCGAGCTGTGCCAGCGCTGGGGGTACCGGGTGGTGCGCGGGTCCTCCCAGCGGGGGGGTGAGGTGGGTCTGCTGGGGCTCGTCCGCTACCTACGTCTGGGTGGGGAGGTCGCCCTCACGCCCGACGGCCCGCGCGGCCCGGCCGAGCGGATGAAGCCCGGCGCGTTGGCTGCCGCGCAGCATGCGAACGCAATGGTGATCGCTGCGGGCGCGCGGGCCTCGTCCGCCTGGTGGATCGAGTCGTGGGATCGGTTCTGCCTGCCGCGACCGTTCGCGAGGGTGGAGATCGTGTACAGCGCGCCGTTCGCCGTGGAGGCGGGAAAGCAGGCGTTGCGTCGCGGAATGACCGTGGCAGAGCGGGCACTGAGAGACGTGACCTACGGCAGGGACGCGGGACCCGGGGGAGGGGACGGGTGAACGCGGCGCGCGTGGGACGTTGGCTGTGGGGCGGCTCCTGGGGCGCCCGGATGGCACGCCTGCCGCTCTTGCCCCTCGCAGGCGCGTACTGGGCCGTCATGAAGCTGCGTGCCGCCCGGGGACGCGCTGATGCCGTGCGCCTCCCCTTGCCGACCATCGCGGTCGGAAACCTGTCAGTGGGCGGGACGGGGAAAACGCCCCTCGCGGCCTGGATTGCCGACTACTGTGTGGCGCGGGGGCGCACGCCGGGCATCCTGCTCCGCGGCTACGGCGGGGACGAGCCCCTCGTTCATCGGCGACTCGTGCCGCAGGCGGTCGTGATCGCCAACGCCGATCGAGTGGCGGGCGCGGTCGCCGCGCGCGCCCAGGGCGCTGGGGTGCTCGTGTTGGACGACGCCTACCAGCTCCTGGGGGTGGAGCGGGATTTGAATATCGCAGTCGTGAGCGCCGAGAGCGCCGCGGCGTCGCCGTGGCCACTGCCGGCGGGCCCGTGGCGCGAGGGCCGGGATGCCCTGGGCCGGGCCGACCTGATCGTCGTGACCCGGAGATGCGCGTCGGTGGACGCGGCGCGGGCCCTGGCCGACCGGCTGGGTCGGCGTAGCGCTGGGGGGCCGCCGGGGCCGCCGGTCTGCACGGCGCGGCTCGCGGTTACGCATCTCGAGGGCATGCGGTCCGGAGGGAGGCAGGAGCTCGAAGTGCTGGCTGGGCGGCGGGTGACCGCGGCCGCAGGCATCGCTGATCCGGAAAGCTTCGCGGCGCAGCTCGGGACGGCCGGCGCAAGCGTGCAACTCGTGGCGTATCAAGACCATCACGCCTATCGCAGGGAAGACCTCGAGCGGCTCGTGCGGGTCGCCGCCGGAGGGGATTATGTTGTAGTCACAGAAAAGGACGCCGTAAAGCTCCGTCGACAGTGGCCTGGGAGTGCGCCCGAGCCCCTTGTCGCGGTGCTTGCCGTCCAGTGGGAACGGAACGGTCGGGCGCTCGAGCAGGCGGTGGACGGCGTGCTCGCCTCTGCCCGGCGTCCCTGAGACCCGACGCACCAGCGAGCGCCATGAGCGAGCCTGCCATCCAGCCCCCGGGGCATTTCGGGATCCGACCCGATAAGGAAACGTTCCTCGCGGAGGAAAACCCGTTCGAGGCGATGATGGAGCGCTTCGATCACGCCGCCCAGCTGTTGAACCTCGATCCCGGGCTGTACAAGGTCCTCCGCAACCCCGAAAAACAGATCATCGTCTCCGTCCCGGTCCTGCGCGATTCCGGGGAGCTGGAGGTGTACACGGGCTACCGCGTGCTCTACAACACCTCCCGCGGGCCGGCCAAGGGGGGGATCCGGTTCGATCTCAACGTGACCCTCGAGGAAGTGAAGGCGCTCGCCGCGTGGATGACGTGGAAGTGCGCGCTCGTGAACATCCCGTTCGGTGGGTCGAAGGGCGGGGTCGTGTGCGATCCCACCACCATGTCGATGGGGGAGCTCGAGCGGGTGACGCGCCGGTACACGGCGGGGATCATCGAGACCCTTGGCCCCGACTCGGACGTGCCGGCCCCGGATGTGAACACCAACGAGCGGGTGATGGCGTGGATCATGGACACCTACTCGATGCACCACCGACATACGGTGACTGCGGTGGTAACGGGGAAGCCGGTGGCAATGGGAGGCTCGTTGGGGCGGCGCGAAGCGACCGGGCGGGGGTGCATGTTCGTGACTCGGGAGGCGCTCGCCAAGCTGGGCATGGGTCTCAAGGGCGCGCGCGTGGCGGTGCAGGGGTTCGGGAACGTGGGCTCGGTGGCCGCAGACCTCATGGCCAAGGAAGGCGCGAGGATCGTCGCGGTGTCGGACAAATCCGGCGCGCTGCACAACCCCGAGGGGCTCGACATCGCGGAGCTGATCAAGTGGGTCAAGGAGCACCGCCAGCTCGCGGGGTATCCCAAAGCCGAGGCGTTCAGCAAGGAGCAGCTCCTCACGGTGGACTGCGACGTCCTGGTCCCCGCCGCCACCGAAAACGTCATCACGCGCAAGAACGCCCCGCACATCAAGGCCAAGATCATTTGCGAAGGTGCGAACGGTCCCACCACCGCCGCCGCCGACGAGATCCTCGAGAAGAAGGGCGTCTTCGTCATTCCCGACATCCTTGCGAACGCCGGCGGCGTGACGGTGAGCTACTTCGAATGGGTGCAGGACCGCGGCGGCTACTTCTGGGACGAAGAGACCGTGAACCGGCGCCTCGAGAGCATCATGGTGCGCGCCTTCAACGAGGTCGCGGCCACGACGGAGAAGTACAAGGTGAACACCCGCATCGCCTCCTACATCGTCGCCGTCGATCGCGTGGCGGCGATGCATCGGCTGCGTGGGATGTATGCCTGATGCGCTACCGCGTCGTGGCGGTGGGCCGCGTGCGGGACGCGGCGCTCCGCGCGGCCTGTGACGGGTACCTCGAGCGACTGCGCCGGTACGCTCGGGTCGAGGAACGGGAAGTGAAGGACGAGGCGCGACTCCTCGAGGGCGTGATCGAGGGCTCGCGCCTCGTCGCGCTGTCGGAAGCGGGAGAGCAGTGGACGTCCGAGCAACTGGCCGACTGGACGGCGCGCTGGGAGCTGGACGGACGGGATGTCGCGTTCGCGATCGGCGGCGCGGACGCGCTCCCCGTCGCCGTGTTGGGGTCCGCCGAGCGGACCTGGAGCCTGTCCCGCCTGACATTCCCGCACGAGCTGGCCCGCGTGATCGTGTACGAGCAGTTGTACCGCGCGTACACCATCCGCCGTGGGGAACCCTACCATCGCGGATCCTGAGCTGACGGCGGCGGACCGGGCCGCACTGCTGGGACTCGCGCGGGCGACCCTGCAAGCGCACCTCGAGGGGCAGCCGCTGCCGCCCCTGTGCGAGGTGCCCGGGGCGGCGCTGAAGCGCGGGGCCTTCGTGACCCTCACCGAGCGCGGGGCGTTGCGTGGCTGCATCGGCCACATCGCGGCCGACCGCGAGCTCGGCGCCGTGGTGCGGGAGATGGTGATCGCCGCGGCGCGGGATGATCCGCGCTTCGCTCCCGTCACCCGCGAGGAGCTGTCGTCCCTGGCGCTCGAGATCTCCGTGCTGTCCGAGCCTGTGCTGATTCCCGCGCCCGTGGATGCGGAGCGCGTGGTGGTCGGTCGGGACGGATTGGTCGTGCGCCGCGAGCAGCTGGTGGCGCTGCTCCTCCCGCAGGTGGCCCGCGAGTATCATTGGGGGCCGGAAGCGTTTCTCGCCGCGACCTGCCACAAGGCGGGGCTGCCGCCGGACGCCTGGCGGGAACCGGCCACCGAGGTCTTCACGTTTCAAGCGGACGTGTTCGGAGAAGGCCGGGAAGCGGGAAGCGGGAAAGGGGAAGGGTGATTCCGCGGATAGTGACAACGCCGATCGCACCGCTCGCGCTCCCCGCGTCGCGGCTCGCGCCGCGGCGGGTGGCGCCGGACGTGGTCGCCGCCACGCTCCCCGGCGGGGGGGCGGCGCGCGATCGGCTCGCGGCGGGCGACGTGCTGGTCGTCACGACCGGCCAGCAACCGGGGCTCTTCACCGGGCCACTCTACACCGTCTATAAGGCGCTGTCGGCCATCGCGCTGGCGCGCCGCCTCGAGCGGGAGCGGCGGGTGCCCGTCGTACCGGTGTTCTGGGTGGCGGGGGACGACCACGACTTCGCCGAGGCGAACCACACCTGGTTCCTGAACGCCGGCGGTGACCTCGTGCAGATCGTGCTGCGCGAGCGTCCGGCGGATGCGCCGCTCGTCCCGGTCGCGCGCGAGCCCTGTGGTCCGGAGATCGCCGCGGCGCTGGCCCAGCTCCGGGACGGCACGCCCGAGACGGAATTCAAGCCCGGCGTCATCGAATGGCTCGAGCGATGGTACCGCCCCGAGGCCACGCTCGCGGACGCGTTTGCCGGGGCGTTGGACGCGTTGCTCGGGCCCCGCGGGCTCGTGGTGCTGCGCGCGTACGACGCGGGCGCCAAGCGGGCGGCCGCCCCCTGGGTGCTCAAGGGGCTCGACTTAACCCTCTCGGACGGCTACACGCCGGTGTTCGTGGAGGGCCGCCAGGGCCGTGACCGGCTGCAGCGGGACGGCGAGGCCTTCGTGACCCGCCGGAGCGGGGAGCGCTTCACCCGCGCGCAGCTTGAGCGCGTCGCCGTCGAGGCCCCGGAGCGCCTCTCGCCCAACGTGCTGCTCCGACCCGTCGTGGAGGCGGCGCTGCTCCCCACCACGGCATACGCGGCGGGCCCGGCGGAGCTGAAGTATCTCCAGGACGCTGCGCCGCTGTACGGGGCGCTGGGCGTGACGCGCCAGCCTGCGGTGCCGCGCTGGTCGGGAGTGATCGTGGAGGGTCGGGTAGAGAAGGTGATGGAGCGCCACGGCATCGATCTCGCGGCGTTCGATGGCAGGCCGGGCGAGCTCGAGGCGCGCCTCGTTCGACACGAGCTGCCGCCGGAGACCGTGGCGACGCTCGCCGCGTTGCGCAGCGGTCTCGAGGAGCAGTACGGCCGCCTGCTTCAGTCGGTCGTGAGGATCGACCCGACGCTCGAGCGGACGGTCGAGTCCGCACGCAACGCGGCCCTCGCGGGCGCGCAGACGATCGAGAAGAAGCTCGTGGCCAGTCTCAAGCGTCTTGAGGGGGAGACGTTGGTGCGCCAGATCGCCCGCGCCCGCGCGGCGGTCTATCCAACGGGACAGCCGCAGGAGCGCGTGCTCACCCTGCCGTCGTTCCTCATTCGCTACGGGCCCGGCCTCGTCGACGCGCTGGAGCAGGAGGTGGCGCGCTGGACGGGCGCTTCGTAGAATCCTGCCATGTGGGTCTTCGTCGTCGTGCTGCTCGTGGCTCTGATGATTCCCATCACCGCGATTCTGCTCGAATCGCCGCTCGGGCGCTCGGTTGCGCGGCGGCTGGAGGGTCAGGGTGACGGAGGGGGGTCGGGGAGTGGGGCCGGCATGCGGCAGCTGGAGCAGCGGGTGGACGCATTGGAAACCGACCTCGAGGACCTGAGCCGCTCCATCGCTGGCATGCGCGAAGAGCTGCAGTTCGTCCAGCGCCTGCTGGAAGACCCCGGCAAGAAGAAGCGTCCCTCCTGAGCGAGGGCCGAGGGGCGGGCGGGGGAGGGGGGGGGCGTCACGCGGCGCAGGTCGCCGGGGGCATTCTGGTGACGCGGGTCCTCGGGTATGTGCGCGAGCGGGTGTTCGCGCATTACTTCGGCAATGACAGCGTCCCTGCGGATGCCTTCCGCGCCGCCCTCCGAATCCCGAACACCATCCGCAATCTGCTCAGCGAGGGCACACTCGCCGGGTCGTTCATTCCCGTATACGCGGCCCTCAACGAGCGGTCGGACAAGGCGGGGGCGCGGGCCCTGGCGGGTGCGATTCTCGGGTTGCTGGTGCTGGCCTCCGGCGTGCTGGCCCTGCTCGGGATCGCCCTGGCCCCCGCGATCACCACGGTGATCGCGCAGGGCTTCGACGAGCCGCGCCGCCTGCTCACCATCACGCTGGTGCGCATCCTGTTTCCCATGGCGGGGCTGATGGTGATTTCAGCCTGGTGCCTGGGCATTCTCAACACGCACCGGCGCTTCTTCCTGCCGTACGCGGCGCCCGCGCTGTGGAACATCGCGGGGATCGTCGCCATGCTCGCCGCAGGGACCTGGCTCGCGAACCGGGCGCTCCCGCTCGCTGAGCAGCTCCATCGGGTGGCGCTGGCCCTCGCCTGGGGCACAGTGGCGGGAAGCGTGTTGCAGATCGCCGTGCAGCTTCCCGCGTGTTGGAGATTGCTCCACGGCATCACGCTGCGGCTGTCCCTGAGCGTCGAGGGAGTACGGAATGTCCTGCTCGCCTGGGTGCCCCTGGTGCTGGGGGCGGGGGTCACCCAGCTCTCGGGGCTCATCGACACTTTGCTGGGCTCCTTCACGGGGCCGGGTGGCGTCTCAGCACTCGGCTACGCGCAGCTCATCCAGGTCCTGCCGATCAGCTTGTTCGGCGCGTCGGTCACCGCGGTCGCGCTCCCCGAGCTGTCGCGCGATGCGGTCGCGCCGGGCGCGGCGCCCAACGAGCAGCTCCGTGCGCGGATCGCCCTCGGATTCCGGCGGATCGTGTTTTTCGTCGTGCCGTCGTCCGTTGCGTGCATCGCGCTCAGCCGCGAGATCGTGGCCGCGCTGTACCAGACCGGCCGGTTCACGGTCGATGACACGGCCCTCGTCGGCAGCGTCCTCGCCGCGTACGGGATTGGGCTCGTCGGGCAGGCGACGGTGAGGCTCTTCGCCTCGGGCTTTTACGCGATGCGCGACACCCGCACGCCGGTGAAGATCGCGGCGTTTTCACTCGTGGTCTCGACGGGCCTCGCGTGGCTGCTCATGCGCTGGCTGGGCACGCCCGGCATCGCGCTCGGGTCGTCGATCGGCGCGTTCGTGAACACCACGCTCCACTTGCGCGACCTGAGTCGTCGCATCGGCAGCGTGCTCCTGGGCGCGGATTGGCGGGCGTTCGGGATCGCGCTGGTCGCGGCGTTGCTGGCCGGCGCGGCAGCGGTGGGCGTGGCGCGCGTCGCCGGCGGGCTCGCCCCGGTCCCGCGAGGAGGGGCCGTCCTGGGTATCTTTGGAATCGTCTACGCCGCGCTGACGCTCGCCCTCAAGCACCCCGATGCCGTCCGGACATGGCAATCCCTGACCGCCTTTCGCGCCAACTAGAGGCCCTTCCCGACAAGCCCGGCGTCTATCTCTGGAAGAACGCCGCCGGCGAGATCCTCTATGTGGGGAAGGCGAAGAGCCTCCGCGCCCGGGTCCCGAGCTACGTCGGCCCGGACGGCGGCGAGACCCCCGAGCGTGCGGCGCTGGTGTGCCAGATCGCCGATCTCGAGACGATCGTCGTCCCGAACGAGGCGCAGGCGCTGCTGCTCGAGAACAACCTCATCAAGGAGCACCGCCCCCGCTTCAACATCCGGCTCACGGACGACAAGAGCTATCCCCGGATCGCGGTGACGCTGGGGGAGCCGTTTCCGCGCGTCCTGGTCACGCGGCGGGTCACCATCCCCGGCGCCCGCTACTTCGGACCGTACACCGACGTCGCCACGCTGCGGCAGACCCTGAAGATCATCCGCCGCATCTTCACGGTGCGCTCGTGCCACTGGGATCTGCCGCGCGAGGCCCCGGACCGGCCCTGTCTCGACTATCACATCGAGCGCTGCCGGGCGCCGTGCGTCGCCCTGCAGAGCGCGGCGGACTATCGGCGGATGATCGACGACGTGGTCGTATTCCTCGAAGGCAAGACCGTGGACGTGCGCATCGGGCTCCGCGAACGGATGCTGCAGGCGTCGCGCCAGCTCGACTTCGAGCGGGCCGCGCAGGTGCGTGACGCCCTGAAGTGGCTCGACCAGCTGGAGCAGCCCCAGGCGGTCGAGCTCGTGGGCGGGGGAGACGCCGACGCGGTCGGCCTCGCGCGGGATGGCGATGACGTGTGTGGCGTGGTCTTGCGAGTGCGCGACGGCAAGCTGATCGCGCGCGACCACTGGTTCCTCGAGAACGCGGAGCACGAGACCGAAGGAGCCATTCTCTCGACGTTTCTCGTCCGGTGCTACCTGCCGCTCGAGGTACGGGCTCGCACGGTGCTGCTGCCGTTCGCGCCCCTCCCGGAGGACCTCGCCTCGCTCACCCAGCTGGCTCCGGCGGTGGATTGGCACGTGCCACAGCGCGGCACCAACGCGAAGCTCGCCCAACTCGCGGACCAAAACGCGCGACACCTGCTGGACAGTTTGAAGATCGAGAGCTTCGACATCGACGAGCGGGCGGCCGACCCGGTGTTCGCGCTGGGGCGCGACCTCGGGCTCACGGTCGTGCCGCGCGCGTTCGTGTGCATCGACATCTCGACCAACCAGGGGCGCGACACGGTGGGCTCGCTGGTCTGGTTCGAGGGTGGGCGCCCCAAGAAGGCGGAGTACCGGCGGTTCAAGATCAAGGGCGCACCCCAGGACGATTTCGCGGCGGTGCACGAGGTCGTGACGCGCTACCTCACGCGGCGGATCGCCGAAGACCAGCCGCTTCCCGACCTCATGGTGATCGACGGAGGGAAGGGCCAGCTCGGCGCCGCGCTCGACGCGGCGCGCGCCGCGGGGCGGGAGCAGCTCCCGATCGTGAGCCTGGCGAAGCGGGAGGAAGAGATCTACCTGCCGGGCCGGGCCGAGGCGCTCCTGCTGTCGCGACGCAGCCCGTCGCTCAAGCTGCTGCAGCGCGCCCGCGACGAGGCGCACCGCTTCGCGGTCAGCTACAGCCGCCAGCGCCGCGCCCGGCGCACCATCACCTCGGAGCTGCTCGCGATACCGGGCATCGGGCCGGGCCGACGGCGCGCGCTGCTCGAGCGGTTCGGGTCGCTCGCGGGCGTGAAGACGGCCACGCCCGCGGAAATCGCGTCGCTGCCCGGGTTCTCGACCAAGCTGGCCGAGCGGATCTTGGATCGGTTGCATGCCCGAGTGTGAGTGCGCGGCTCAAAGCGGTCGTGACGTAGGGGCGCAGCATGCTGCGCCCCTACAAGGGCACCCCACGTGACGCCCCTCCCGTGGTCGCTCGAATGCTCCGGTTGCGGAGCCACCCGTAGCGCGGACGGATTGCCCGGCGTGTGCACCTGCGGCCAGCCGTACCTCGTCCGCTACCGAGCGACACCGGCGCCCGAAGCGCGAGCGCGACTCGCGGAGCGGCGTTGGACCATGTGGCGCTACCGGGAGTGGCTGCCGCTCGCCGACGGGGAGGCGCCGGTCACCCTGGGCGAGGGCGGCACGCCGCTGCTCGCGGTGCCGCGGGTCGCCGCGAAGCACGGCTTTCGCGAGCTGCGTGTGAAGGAAGAAGGAGCCAACCCCACCGGCTCGTTCAAGGCTCGCGGACTCGCCGCCGCCGTGACCCGTGCCGCGCTCGCGGGGGCGCAGCGCCTGGTCGTGCCCACGGCAGGAAACGCCGGCGTCGCGCTCGCCGCCTACGCCGCGCGCGCCGGCCTGGCGGCGCGCGTGTACGCGCCGGCCACCACCCCGCCCGCGATCCTCGGCCAGATCCGCAGCTTCGGCGGGGACCTGGCGCTGGTGGACGGTCACATCGGCGACTGCGGAAAAGCGGCCCGCGCGTACGCGGCCGAAACTGGGGCCGTCGACGTGTCCACGTTACGCGAGCCCTACCGCATCGAGGGCAAGAAGACGCTGGGCCTCGAGCTCGCGGAGCAGCTCGGCTGGAGTCTGCCCGATGCGATCGTGTACTCCACGGGGGGCGGCACCGGACTGATCGGCATGTGGAAAGCGTTCGCCGAACTCACGCGCGCCGGCTGGCTCGAAGGCAAACCGCCGCGCCTGTACAGCGTCCAGGCCGCGGGGTGCGCACCGGTCGTCAGGGCCTTCGAGGCCGGGACCGACGCTTGCGCCCCTTGGCCCGACCCACGGACGATCGCCGTGGGGTTGCGGGTCCCGGCGCCACTCGGAGATCGCTTGATGCTCCGCGCGCTGCGGGAGAGCGGCGGTGGCGCGGTGGCGGTGACGGACGCGCTCCTCGCCGCGGCGGCCCGCGACCTCCAGACGCTCGAGGGCATCGACGCGTCGCCGGAGGGCGGGGCCGCGCTCGCCGGAGCGGTCGAGCTCAAGGCGCGGGGGAAGCTGCACCCCGACGAACGGGTGGTGATCTTCAACACCGGCGCCGGGTGGCTCTACCGGGCTTAACCTGTTTATATTCCGTCGCTTGGAACCTATGCGCATCGCGATCTTCGACCCGGCAGCCGGCATCTCGGGCGACATGACCCTGGGGGCGCTCCTTGCCCTCGGCGTGCCGGAGGACTGGCTCAAGGCACTGCCGGGCCGGCTGGGGCTCGGCGGAGTGGGAGTCACGGTTCGGAACGCCGTGCGGTGCGGGGTGGGGTGCACGCAGGTCGAGTTCACGATTCCGGAGCAGCCGCACGGACGCCACGTGGGAGAGCTGGTGCGCCTCGTCGAGCGCGCACCGGTATCCGATTGGGTGAGAGAGCGCGCCGTACGCGCGTTCCAGCTCGTGGGCGAGGCCGAGGGCCGGGTGCACGGCGTCGCGCCCGAGCAGGTGCATCTCCACGAAGTCGGGGCAGTGGATGCCGTGCTCGACATCGTGGGTGCCATCGAGGGGTTCGAGCAGCTCGGAGTCGAAGCGGTGTACACCTGGCCCGTCGCCGTAGGGGGCGGCTGGGTGGAGGCGGCGCACGGCCGGCTCCCGATCCCGGCGCCGGCCACGGCGATCCTGCTTGAAGGGGTCGAGCTGGCGACGGGAGGCCCGGTGGAAGGGGAAGCGACGACCCCGACCGGGGCGGCGCTGGTGCGCGTGCTCGCTGCGGGTCCGCCACCCGCGCAGTGGCGCCTGGTGAGGGGTGGGTGGGGCGCGGGGCAGCGGAACCCCAAGCACTATCCCAACGCGTTGCGGATCTTTCTCGCCGAGCAGGCAGCGCAGGCCGGCCGCGTCACGCTGCTCGCGACCGACGTGGATGACATGAGCCCGGAGTACGTGGAGCCGCTGCGGCAGGCGCTCGTCGCCGCCGGAGCGCTGGACGTGCAAACGTGGCCGGTGCAAATGAAGAAGGGACGTTCGGGGTTCCGCGTGGAGGTCATGGCGCCCGAGGAATTGGCGGAGCCCGTAACCGCCGCGCTGTTCCGGCACAGCACGACGGGCGGGGTTCGTCGCTGGCTGGCGGAGCGGGCGACGCTGGCCCGCCGCCAGGTGACCATCGAGCTCGCGCCCGAGGTCACCGTGCGAGTGAAGGTGCTGGAGCAGCCGGGTGCGGAAGGTGTACGCGTCAAGCCGGAGTACGATGACGTTGTCGCGGCGGCTCGTGTACTTGGCCGGCCGCCGCTTGAGGTCGCCCGGGTCGCGCAGCGCGACGCCGAGGCGCTGGTTGCCAAATCCAAGGAGTGAGCATGACCGTCAAGCAGACCCTCGGCATTGCGGCGTGTATCCTGGTCGCCGCTCTGGCCCCCGCCGCGGCGCACGCGCAGCAGATCTGGCTTCCCGCCGCGTGCGACATCAAGCCGGGCGACCAGCGCGTGAACAGCGGCATGCAGTCGCTCAAGAGCGCGTCCAGCACCAAGTTCGCGGATCAGCGCGCCAAGGATCTGAAGGACGCCGAGCGCGTCCTTACACAGGCGGTGACTACGGGGAACCAGGACAAGAACCCTGCTGCCTGGTACTACCTGGGGCGCTACTATTTGATGGCGGGCGAGCTCGGAGGCGCGGACTCGGCCTTGACGAAGGCCCAGGCCCTCGCATCCGCCTGCAAGGACGACATCGCGCTGTACCGGCGGCAGGCGTGGGTGCCGGTCTTCAACGCCGGCGTGCAGGCGTGGCAGGCCGGGAACACCGATTCCGCGATTGCGAGCTTCCGGCGCGCCAACCAGATCTACCAGGCCGAGCCGCTCGGATTTGTGTATATCGCCAACCTGTTCGTCAGCCGGGAGGAGCCCGATTCGGCCGGCAGGAAGACCGATGCCGCCAAGTATCACGCGGACTCGCTGGTCTACGCGACCCGCATTGACTCGGCGGCAAAGTATTTCCGCCTGGCGATTCCGGCGGCGTCCGATCCGAAGTATGCCAAGGACCGACGGGATGCGTTCTTCAACGTCGCGCGGGTGTATCACTCGGTGAAGCGCAACGCCGAAGCGGCGGCGGCGTACAGGGAGTACATCGGCGCTTACCCCAACGACGTGCAGGCCATGGCGAGTCTCGCGGGACTCTACCTGCTTGCCGACAAGCGGGATTCGGCCATGGCGCTGTACGCTGCCATCGTCGGGCACGCGGATTCGGCGAGCTCGGAGGAGCTGTTTGGCGCGGCACAGGCGGTGCTGAGCGGAATTCCGTCGTCACCGGACACGGCGGATCTGGAGGCCGCCTGCGGCAAGGCGCAAAAGAAGAAAAACCCCGCACTGACGGCGCGACAGGTGTCGGCGCGCTGTCAGCCCGCGGTGGTCGACACGATGCGCAAGTACCACGCGCTGGCCGACCCGCAATACCGGCTCGTCGCCCAGACCTACGAGGCAGGCCTCGCGAAGAACCCCTACTTTCGGGATGCGCTGTACAACCTCGCGGGCATCTCTTACTTGATCGGTGACTCGAGCAAGGTGCTGCCACTCGCCCAGCGGCTGTATGCCGTGGATCCGTTGAACCGCACCTCGCTCGCCAAGATCGCGGGGGGGTGGCAGCTTCTCGGGAAAAAGGACTCCGTGCTCTACTACCTGACGCTCGCGGACTCGCTCCCCGTCGAAGTCACCGTGGGCAGCTTCACGACGACCGAGCAGGGCGCCGGCGTCGAGGGCCTGTTTAGTAACTTCCACTCCAAGCCTTCCCGGCCGCTCAAACTCATGTTCGAGTTCCTGGACGGGAAGGGTAATGTTGTAGCAACTTTGCCACAGGACGTGCCCGAGGTCGGTGCAGGAGGGAACAAGTCGTTCAAATTGAAGGCTGATCAGCCGGGCATCGTAGCCTGGCGTTACAAGCGTTCCTAAGGCGAGGTTGATAAAGTGGCAGGATTTTGGCACACTTCCTGCCCAAGTAGACGTGCGCGGGCGTAATTCAGGGGTAGAATGCCAGCTTCCCAAGCTGGACGTCACGGGTTCGAATCCCGTCGCCCGCTCTGCCTTCCTAGGTAAGTACGCCGTCCTGTTTGCGCTCTTCGTCGCTGTGTCCTCCCTTGTCGCCGGGACTCCCGCACCCTCGCTCCCCGGTTGGCAGCTCGTGTGGCATGACGAGTTCGACAACACGGCCCTCGATGGCGGCAAATGGGTCCGGCAGACCGGGGGCGGCGGCTGGGGGAACGGCGAGCTCGAGTTCTACACCGACCGCGCTGAGAACGCGCGCATCGAAGGTGGCAACCTGATCATCGAGGCCCGCCGGGAGAAGTTCGGCAACCGTGAGTACACGTCTGCCCGATTAAAGACCCAAGGTTTGAGCGCGTGGCGGTACGGCCGCACGGAGGCACGCATTCAAATCCCGCGGGGGCAAGGCTTGTGGCCCGCCTTCTGGATGCTGGGCGGCAACTGCGAGAACGTCGGCTGGCCCGCGTGCGGCGAGATCGACATCATGGAGAATATCGGCAGGGAGCCCCGTCGCGTGCATGGCACGGTGCATGGCCCCGGCTATTCGGGTGCACAGGGCGTCACCAGCACATTAGAGCTGCGCACGGGGGCCTTCGCCGACAGCTTTCACGTGTATGGCATCGAGTGGGAGGCGGATGCGATTCGATGGTACGTGGACGACACGGTATACAAGACTGTCACCCCGCAGGACCTGCCCGGGCGGTGGGTGTACGATCATCCCTTCTTCATCATTCTCAACGTGGCGGTCGGGGGGTACTGGCCCGGCGCTCCTGATTCCACGACGGTCTTTCCGCAGACGATGCGGGTGGACTATGTGCGTGTCTATGAGAAGCCGCATGGGGGAGGGCCGTCTCGACTTCAAGGTGAACGGCAGCCGGGTTACGGCTGGCGCTAACGAGCTTCAGAAGCCATATTGCGAAGCTTACGGAAGTAGCGGTCTACATTGGGGTTGCGACGTCAGGCTTCACAAAGTCCTTGAAGGAGCAGATTGGGTCAGTGATTCGCGTGCAAGCGGTGGCGTCCGACTCCCTCGGCGGCGAGCTGGGGCTCGTCCCGGGAACCGAGCTCGTGTCCGTCAACGGCCGTGCGCTGGAGGACTTCCTCGACTGGGAGTTCCTCACGGCGGACGAGCGCTTCCTACTGGTCGCGCGCCTCCCGACGGGCGAGGAGGTCGAGTACGACGTCGAGCGCCCTGAGGGGCTCCCGATGGGCGTGACGCTCGAGCCGCCGCGAATCCGGCGCTGCGGGAACCACTGCGACTTCTGCTTCGTCGACGGGAACCCGGATGGGTTGCGCACGCCCCTGTACATCCGCGACGACGACTACCGGCTGTCGTTCCGCTACGGCAACTTCGCGACGCTCACGAACCTGAAGCCGTGGGACCTGGAGCGAATCGTCGAGTATCGGCTGTCACCTCTGTACGTCTCGGTGCATGCCACGGACCCAACGATCCGCCGCTGGCTGCTCCGCAACCCCGAGGCGCCGGACATCATCCCGCAGCTCGCTTGGTTTGCCGAGCGGGGGATCGCGTTCCACACGCAGGTCGTCCTCGTTCCCGGGGTGAACGACGGAGGCGAGCTCGAGCGCACGCTCGCCGACCTGTACGGCCTCGGTGCCGCCGTGCTCTCCGTTTCGGTCGTCCCCGTCGCCCTCACTGAGTTCTCGAAACATGGCCTGGTGCGCGAGCCGACGCGGGATGAATGTCGGGCTGCGCTCGCGGCGGTCGACCGGATGGCGACCCGAGCGCTCGTCCAACGGGGGTCGCCGTGGTGCTTTGGAGCCGACGATCTCTACCTCCAGGCGGGAGAGCGGCTGCCGGAGCCCGCGTGGTACGGGGATTTCGAGCAACGCGAAAACGGGGTCGGCTCGGTGCGGTTTCTGCAGACCAGGATCGCGGCGGCCGTCGATCGGCTTCCCGACCTCGGGGGGAGGCGCATCGGGGTCGTGACCGGCAGGGCCATGGGTCCGTTGATGCCACAAGTCCTGGCTGACGTTGCAGCGACGACGGGCGGCCGCTTCGAGCTGGTCGTGGTCGAGAACACCCTGTTCGGGCCTTCGGTCACGACGGCGGGACTCCTTCCCGGAGCGGCCGTCGAGCGGGCGCTCAGGGATCGAGGGGACCTGGACTTCGTGCTGCTGCCGGCGGAGGCGGTGAACGACGACCTAGTGTTCGTGGACGACCTGAGCGCCGACGAGCTGGCGGGCCGCGTACCGATGCCCGTGCGCCTGTCATATGACTTTGCGGACGTGTTGAGCGAACTCGGAAGTCGGAACGCGGAAGTCGGAACAGATGAACACGGTTCCGCGTTCCGCGCGTCCGGGGCGGGGCAGGGATGAAGGGCGGCGCTCCCACCGTTGCCATCATCGGCCGCCCCAACGTCGGCAAGTCGACGCTGTTCAATCGGCTCATCGGAGGCCGGGAGGCGATCGTGGACGCCCGTCCGGGCGTCACGCGCGATCGGCACTTCGGCGCCACCGAGTGGAACGGACGACGGTTTTGGCTGGTGGATACGGGAGGCATGGTGCCGGACGCGCCCGACGCGCTGAACCGCGCGATCCGGACCCAGGTCGAGGCGGCGGTGGCCGAGTGCGATGTGGTGCTGTTCCTCGTAGACGTCGAGGCGGGGGTGCAGCCCGCGGATTTGGAGATCGCCCGGTACCTGCGGAAAGCCCGCCGCCCGGTGATCCTGGTCGCCAACAAGGCCGACCAGCTGCCCAACGACACGCGGCACCTCGCGTTCTACGAGCTCGGCCTGGGAGATCCGTTCCCCGTGTCCGCCGCGGTCGGCAAGAGCTCGGGGGACCTGCTGGACCGCGTCGTGGAGGCTCTCAGCACCCCGGACTTGCGTCCGGAGTCAGTACCTGACCCCGGGAGCGAGCCCGGGGAGGTCCAGGTGGCGGTGGTCGGCCGGCCCAACGTGGGGAAGTCGAGCCTGGTGAACCGGTTGCTTGGCGAGGAGCGGCTGGTCGTGGCGGATGAGCCCGGCACCACCCGGGACGCGATCGATACCCCGCTCAGCTATCAGGGGCACACGCTCGTGTTCATCGACACGGCGGGACTCCGCAAGCGCAGCAAGGTCGAGGACGACATCGAGTTCTACTCGACCCTTCGGACGGCCCGGGCCATCGAGCGCGCCGACGTGTGCGTCCTGGTGGTGGATGCGAAGGATGGGATGCACGTGCAGGACCTGAAGATCGCCAACGATGCGTGGGAGCGGGGCGCGGCGATCATCGTCGCCGTGAACAAGTGGGATCTGATCGAGGAGAAGGAGACGAACACGGCGGCGCGGGGCCAGCGCGAGCTCGAGGCGCGAGCGCCGTTCCTGCAGTTCATCCCATTCCTGTACCTGTCCGCCAAGACCGGCCAGCGGGTGCCCAAGCTCCTCGAGCTGATCCTGGAGGTCGCGGACGAGCGCGCCAAGCGGGTGCCCACGTCGGAGGTCAACCGGGTACTCGAGGCCCTGGTGGACCGGCAGCAGCCGCCCCAGCCCGTGGGAGAGTCGGTACGGCTCTTGTACGCGTCGCAGATCGGCACCGCGCCGCCCCGGTTCGCCATCGTGTCCAATCGCCCGGAGGCGATCCCCGAGGCGTACACGCGTTACCTCGTGAACGGCTTCCGGGAGGCGTGGCGGTTCACCGGCTCCCCGCTCAATCTGAAGCTCCGCCGCAGACGGGAGACCGCCCGCGGATGAACGACTTCGGGCTGGCCGTCATGCTGGTCCTCGCCTATCTGATCGGCGCCACGCCGACGAGCTACATCGCCGGCAAGCTCGGAAAAGGCATCGACTTGCGCGAGCACGGCTCGAACAATCTCGGGGCAACCAACGTGTACCGCGTGCTCGGCTGGAAGTACGCGATCCCCGTCGGCGTGATCGATATGGTCAAGGGCGCAGCCCCCGTGGTGATCCTCGGACCCTGGTCCAACGGGCCTGCGTGGTTCACGGTGGCCCTGGGACTGGCGGCGGTGCTCGGCCACATGTTCTCGCCGTATGTGCGCTTCCGGGGCGGCAAGGGGGTTGCCACGGCCGCAGGCGTGTTCCTCGCCCTCGCCCCACTCGCGATTGGGATTTCGGTCGCCCTGTGGGCGGTCATCCTGTGGCTCTCCGGCTACGTGTCGGTCGCCTCTATCACGGTGGCCGTGCTGTTCCCGCTGTGGGTCCGGGTCACGGCCCCCGAACAGCCCTATACGTTCTGGGCGGGCGTGGTCCTGGCGCTGCTGATCGTCTACACGCATCGGCACAACATCGCGCGCTTGCGGGGGGGGACGGAGAATCGGTTTCGCACGAGAAAGGGCCTGGCTGCGTGAGAGAAATTGGGTCGGGTGGGAGGGCAGGGTGAAGATCGCCGTGGTGGGCGGAGGGGCGTGGGGCACCGCGCTCGCCGACCTGCTCGCCCGTAAGGGGGACTTCGCCACCGTCTCCCTTTGGGCCCGTGAACCCGAAGTGGTGGAGAGCGTGAATCGGGAGCACCTGAACCACATGTTCCTGCCTGGCGCGGCACTCGCTCCCGGCCTTACCGCCGACGGTGACCTCACGGCCGCGGTGCGTGGGGCCGAGGTCGTCGTGTCGGCAGCCCCATCCCATGCGGTGCGCGAGGTCATGACCCGGGCGCGGGGCCAGATCGGTCGCGGCGCGTTGGTGGTGAGCGTGTCCAAGGGCCTCGACCCGGAGCGACTCGCCACGCCGTCGTGTGTGTTGGCCGACGTGCTTCCGAAGGAGGCCCCGATCGCCGTGCTGTCGGGCCCGTCGTTCGCCCGGGAGGTGTACGCGCGCCAGCCGACCGCCGTCGTGGCGGCGGCGCGGGAGCACGCGGTCGCCCAGCAGGTGCAGCAGGTCTTCTCGACGGGGTTCTTCCGGGTGTATTCCGCCACGGACGTGCTCGGGGTCGAGCTCGCGGGAGCGCTCAAGAACGTCATTGCGCTGGCGGCCGGCATCCTGGAAGGCCTCGGGCTGGGCCACAACACGCGCGCCGCGCTGATCACGCGCGGGCTCGCCGAGATCACGCGGTTGGGCGTCGCGCTTGGCGCCGAGCCGGCCACGTTCGCCGGCCTCGCCGGGATGGGCGACCTTATTCTCACCGCCACCGGTCCCCTGTCGCGCAACCACCAGCTGGGGGTCGAGCTCGGGGAGGGGAGGCGCCTCGAGGAGGCGCTGGCGGGGCGCGCCGCGGTCGTCGAAGGGGTGAACACGGCCCGCTCGGCGGTGACCCTCGCGGAGCGCCACGGTGTCGAGCTGCCGATCGCGCGGGAGGTGGCCGAGGTGCTCTTCCACCGGAAGTCGCCCAGCCAGGCAGTCGCCGACTTGATGGAACGGGAGCTCAAGCCGGAGCACTGGCGATGAGCGCGCCCCATCCCGTGCAGGAGTTCTTTTCGATCGGCGAAGTGTGTCAGCTCACCGACCTGAAGCCGCACGTGCTGCGGTACTGGGAGAGCCAGTTCCGCTTCTTGAACCCCGCCAAGAACCGGTCCGGCAACCGCGTGTACCAGCGGCGCGAGATCGAGCTGATCATGTTGGTGAAGCACCTGCTCTATACGGAGAAATACACGATCGAGGGCGCGCGCCAGAAGATCGAGCAGTATCGGCGCAGCGGGGAGCTCAAGCCGGAGGCGCGTCGCGCGCTGGCGACCCAGACGGTCAAGGACCTGCGCGTCGAGCTCAAGTCGATCCTCGCCCTGCTCGAGGGGAACGCCTCCGCCAATGCCGGGGCGCGCTGACCGCCCGGTCGCGGTCGTCATCCCCGCCTATCAGGCCGCCGCCACCATCGCCGGAGTCGTTGCCCGAACGTCCCGTGCCGTTCCGGGCGCAACCGTGTACGTTGTGGACGATGGATCGACCGACGGGACGGGCGGCGAGGGCCGGGGGGCGGGGGCGACCGTGCTCATCCATCCGCGCAATCGGGGTAAAGGTGCCGCGCTCGCGACGGGTATCTCGGCGGCCCTCGACGGCGGGGCGGGGGTCATCGTCACCCTGGACGCCGACGGGCAACACGCGCCGGAGGAGATTCCCCGCCTGGCGGCGCCGGTCCTGGGTGACGCGGCGGACCTGGCTTTGGGCGCCCGGGCCCGGAGCGGCGCGATGCCGTGGGGACGCCGCTGCACCAACTGGGTATCGGCGGCGCTCGCGTCGCGGATCGGAGGCGTGGCGGTCCCGGACGCCCAGACCGGCTTTCGGGCCCTGACGCGGCGCGCGGCCCAGGCGGTCCGCCCGCAGGAGCTGGGCTACGATTTCGAGACGGCGTTCCTGCTCGCCGCGCTCACCCGGGGTCTGCGGGTCCAGTTTGTGGCGGTGTCGACCGTGTACCACGGGCGGCCCAGCCACTTCCGGCACTGGGCGGACACGTGGCGGCAGGCCCGCGTCTTCACGCGCTACGCGCGGGCGATCATTTTCGGGGCACGATGAACATCCTCATCTCGAACGACGACGGCATCCTCGCCCGCGGCCTGGCAGTGCTGGGCGAGGTGTGCGCCGCGCTGGGCCAGGTGACCGTGGTCGCTCCCGATCGCGAGCAGAGCGGGACCTCGCACTCGCTCACGCTGCATCGCCCGCTGCACGCGACGCGACGGCCGGACGGTGCCTTCCAGGTGGACGGCACTCCCACCGACTGCGTGCTCCTCGCCATCGGCATGCTGATGCCGCAGAAGCCGGACTTCGTGATCTCCGGGATCAACCACGGCCAGAATATGGGAGAGGACGTGTTCTACTCGGGCACGGTGGCCGCCGCGATGGAGGGCCTCGTGGCCGGCATCCCCAGTATCGCGGTGTCGTATGCGGGGGCGGACCTGGACATGCTCGAAACGCACAAAGACGGGCTGCGGTCGCTGCTCCAGCGCATCGTGGAAGTCAAGGATTTCCCGACGGAGACGCTGCTCAATATCAACCTTCCCGCGCTTCCCGGGGATCAGGTGAAGGGTGTGAAGGTGACGCATCTCGGGAGCCGAGTCTTCAGTGAGGAAATCGCCCTCATGAAGGACCCGTGGGGCAAGGAGATCTATTGGATCGGGGGCGGTCGCATCACCTGGAGCGGCGATGCGGATTCCGATTTCCGCGCCACCAGCGACGGCTATGTCTCCGTGACGCCGCTCCACATGGACATGACCAACTACGGCTTGATCGAGGTGGTGCGGAAGTGGCTCCCCGGCGACTGACCGGGGCGGCGGATACCTACGCGGGATATCGCGCGCGGTTGGTCGAGACGTTGCGTGCCAGGGGGATCCGCGATCTCGCCGTCCTCAAGGCGTTCGCCGAGACACCGCGGCACCTGTTCGTGCCGCCGGCGGTGCGACACCGCGCCTATGAGGACACGGCGCTGCCGATCGGCAACGGCCAGACGATCTCGCAGCCGTTCACACAGGCGCGCTATCTCGAGGCGCTCCGGCTCACGGGCAGGGAGCGCGTCCTCGAAATCGGGACCGGCTCGGGATATCAGACGGCACTGCTCGGGGCCCTCGCGGGCACGGTCTTCTCGGTCGAGCGCGTCGAGCCGCTCGCGGTCGCGGCCCGGCGGGCGCTGGACGACGCCGGGAGCGCGAACGTCTCGGTGCTGCTGGGCGACGGGACGCTCGGGTGGAGCGCGTACGCCCCCTACGACGCGATTCTGGTCGCCGCCGGCGGCCCGGAAGTCCCACCGCCGCTCGTGGAGCAGCTCGCGCCGGGCGGCCGCCTGCTGATTCCGCTGGGCGAGCGCGGCGCCCAAACGCTCACCCTGATCGAGCGGGTGGGGCAGGGGCCCGGCTCCGAGGTCCGCAGCACGCCCCTCGGTGCGGCACGGTTCGTCCCCTTGCTGGGAGAACACGGCTTCGATGCTTGAGGCGTTTATCCAGTGGTTGCTGAACCTGTTCCGGGGGATGGGCTACCCCGGCATCGTGGTGCTGATGGCCGTCGAGTCGTCGATCTTGCCCCTCCCGAGCGAGCTGGTGATGCCGCCCGCGGGCTATCTCGCGGCCAAAGGGGAAATGAGCTTCGTCGTGGCGGTCGCCTGCGGCGTGCTGGGCAGTATCCTCGGCTCGCTCGCAAACTACGGCCTCGCCCATTGGCTCGGACGCGCCTTCTTCCTGCGGCTGGGCAAGTATGTGCTCATTACCGAGAGAGCGCTCGATCGGTCGGAGCGGTATTTCGCGGCCCACGGCGAGATCAGCACGTTCCTGGGTCGAATGCTGCCCGTCGTACGCCACCTCATCTCGATTCCCGCCGGAATCGCGCGCATGCACCTGGGACGGTTCGTGGTGTTCACCGGACTGGGTGCGCTCGTCTGGTGCACGATTTTAACCTGGATTGGGTGGTTCATCGGTAGCCGGGAAGACGTGATCCTCGAGGTGCTCAACCAGGAGGCGAAGCGCTACGCCGGGCGCGCCGTACTCGTCGCCTTGCCCGTGCTGGCGGGTATCGCCGCGGTCTACGTTTGGTGGTATCGCCGGCGGGCCGCGCAGGATCGGCAAGGGTAGGGCCCCGTGGCCGCCATCCGCTTCCTCGTCCACGGTCGCGTGCAAGGTGTGGGGTTCCGCTGGTGGGTGTGGCGACAGGCGACGCGCATGGGACTCCGCGGGTCGGCCCGCAACCTGCGCGACGGGTCAGTGGAGGTGATCGCGGAAGGTCCGGACTCGGGGTTGGCGGACCTCGAGCGGGTGCTGGCACAGGGCCCGCCCGCGGCACTGGTGGAGCGTGTGGAAAAATCCCAGGTTCCACATGAGGTCACG
Organism: Gemmatimonadota bacterium; assembly: GCA_003222085.1. Classification (GTDB taxonomy): domain Bacteria; phylum Gemmatimonadota; class Gemmatimonadetes; order Gemmatimonadales; family GWC2-71-9; genus AG41. The sequence continues at coordinate 80,869 of QHUK01000009.1, read as the reverse complement.
ATCCCCAATGGTTTTGATATCAAGTAGTTGCGGGAGTCGAGCGTGACCTCGACGACCGCAGTCCAGGATATCTATCAGGCGATTCGCGACGTCCCCGACTTTCCCAAGCCGGGGATCATGTTCAAGGACATCACACCGCTGCTGCTCGATCCGGGCCGGTTCCGGCGGGCGGTCGAGCTGATGGCGGCGCCGTTCCGCGGGGCCGAAGTGCGGCGCGTCGTTTCGATCGAATCGCGCGGCTTCCTGCTGGGCGCACCGATCGCGTTGCTGCTCGACGCGGGACTGGTGCCTATCCGGAAGCCGGGGAAGCTCCCGGCGGCGCGGGGTCGGGTGGAGTACGCCTTGGAGTACGGCACCGACGCACTCGAGATGCACCGCGACGCAGTGGGTCCGGGTGACCGGGTGTTGATCGTCGATGACGTGCTGGCGACGGGCGGTACTGCCGAGGCGGCCGCCAAACTGGTGCGGGCACACGGCGGGCACGTGGTGGGCTTCACGTTCCTGATCGAGCTCGATTTTCTCAAAGGGCGGGAGCGGCTGCGGAGCGAGCGCGTCGAGGCCTTGCTGCACTATGCGTAACCTCTCTAGATTTCACCGTTTAGCCCCTGTAGCTCAGGTGGATAGAGCAGCGGTTTCCTAAACCGTTGGCCGGGTGTTCGAGTCACCCCAGGGGCACGCTCAACAGCAGGTTGGGGGAGGTTCTGAAGGTTGGAGAGGTTGTGGAGGTGCAGCCGTTGCGCCCTCCACAGCCTTCCCCAACCTCCCCAACCTCCGTAACCTCCACCAACCTCCACAACGGTCTTTTATGGCGACGACGGTAACGACGGCGGGACGCGCGGCAGTTGGGGAGTCCCACGCGCTGACGTGGCTCAATTCCTGGATCAGGAGCCACAAGCAGCTAACGGCCTACCTTGCAGTGGGGCTCGTCGTTGCTTTGGGGCTGTTCGCGTGGAACTTCCTGTCGGCAAAGACAGCGGAGCGCAGTGCCGGCCGCCAAATCGCGCAGGGGCGCCTCGCGCTCGATTCGAAGAACTACCCGCTCGCCGCCAGCGTGTTGTCCCAAGTGGTGGAGAACTTCTCCGGGACCCACGCCGCCCAGGAGGCCAGCATCCTGCTCGCCCAAGCCAGGCTCGCGCAGGGCCAGACGCAGCAGGCGATCGACGTACTCCAGCGCTCGGCTCCCAAGGCCGACAAGTACTTCCGAGCCCAGACGTATGGGCTGCTTGGTGGGGCGTTCGAGAACGCGCTCCGGCCCAAGGACGCCGCGACAGCTTACGAGTCCGCCGCCGCCGCGGCCCTGTATCCGTTCCTGCGGGCGCAGTTTCTCGCCGACGCGGGGCGAGCCTGGATCGCGGCGGGTGACACTGCGAAAGCGCTCGCGGTCTACCGGACGATTGTGGCGAAGCTGGACTCCACGAGCGCGGCTGGAGAGGCCAAGGTCCGGCTCGGCGAGTTGACCAAGGGAAGCGGTCATCCGTAATCTTTCACGCACGGTTACTTCGTATAAGATATGTTATGTTAAGTTGGGACGAGACTGAATGTGGAGAAGCCCCTCAGTTAATCACACCCCGCACCACGAGCCTCGCCTCCCCTCCCAGCCACACGTCGTCATACGCTCCGTCTGCCGTCTTGCGCGCCCGGATCTCGAGCCGCCTGGCGCTCCTGGTCCAGAACGTGACGGGGAGCTTGGCCAGGCTCCAGTCGGCCAGCGCACACGCCGCGGCTACGGCACCCGTCCCGCACGCCAATGTCTCGTCTTCCACGCCGCGCTCGTAGGTCCGCATACGCCATTCCGACGCGCGGCCGGCCGGGGAGATGAAGTTCACGTTCGCCCCGGCGGGCCCCAGGGCCGGGTCGGCCCGAAGTAGTCTGCCGCGCGCCACCACGTCCACCCGCTCTACGTCATCCACGAGGACCACGAGGTGCGGCACGCCCACCGTGCCCAGCACCGCCTGCCCTTCGCCGGGCGCGATCGCGAGGCCCGGCACGGGTGCCGGCGAGCGAACCGGCGCCAGATGCAGCTCGGCCCGCTCGCCGTCGGACATGCAGCGGCTCTCGTAGGTGGCGGCGTCCGTCTCGAGAATCATGCGCTGGGGGCTGGCCAAGCCCAATCGGGCGGCGAGCCGTGTGCTGCAGAGCGCGGCGTTCCCGCACATCGCTGCGCGCGAACCATCCGAGTTGAAGTAGACCATGCGAACGATGTCGGGTCCTCCCGAGCCCTCCGGTCCCGACCCGGGCCCGACAAACACCAGCCCGTCGGCCCCGACGCCGGTCCCACGCGCGCACACGGCTCGGATATCATCGACGGACCATTCGGCGGGCGTCGTGTGGCGGCCGTCGACCATGACGAAGTCGTTGCCCGACCCCGTCATCTTGTAGATCGTGGTGCCGACTAGATGCGGCCGAACCAGGCCATCAGCCTGAGCCGCGGGACCATCCACACGGCCTCCCGCACGATCGCCCGATTCATCTTGCTTTGCCCCTCGGCTCGGTCGACGAACACGATCGGGATTTCCTTCAGGGTGAACCCTTTGCGCCATGCCCTCACGCTCATTTCGATCTGAAACGCGTACCCATTGGAACGGACCCGTGACAGGTCGACCGCCTCCAGCACCCGCCTGCGAAAGCACTTGAACCCCCCCGTCAAATCCCAGATCCGCAGGCCGGTGATCCAGCGGGCGTATATGTTCGCACAATATGATAGCAACAAGCGCCCCATCGGCCAGTTGACGATCGTCACCCTCCCGTTTAGGTAACGCGACCCGAGCACCAGGTCCGCCTGGGCGACCGCCTTGAGAAACTCCTTTAAGTGCGCGGGATCGTGCGAGAAGTCGGCGTCCATCTCGAACACGTAGTCATAGCCTCGCCCGAGAGCCCACTTGAAGCCGGTGATGTAAGCCGTTCCAAGGCCGAGCTTTGCTTCCCGGTGCAGCACGTGGAGGCGGGGCTCCTTCGCGGCCAGCACGTCGGCGATCTGTCCGGTGCCGTCCGGGGACTGGTCGTCCACCACGAGGACCTCGAGCCGTGGGTCCTGCGCGAGGACCTGCGGGACGAGGCTCGGGACGTTCCCGGCCTCGTTGTAGGTGGGGATGACGACCAGCGCTCGTTCACCCATGCCGGGCGCGCCGGGGGAGGATAACGGCGGCGAGCAGGGCAACGAGGAGCGCGGCGAGGCACCCGAGGCTCAGTGTCCGGCCGGTCTCATAGAGCTTCGAGCGGAACGCGAGCTCCACGAGCTTGGCCCCTGCCGGCAGCGCGACGGTGATCAGGCTGTAGTCGCCGCGCAGCACCTGGGCAGGCCGGCCATCGGCAGTGGCTTGCCAGTCAGGATACCAGTTCTCGGCGATCAGCAGGTAGCTCGGCTGAGGGGGCACGGGGTCGAGCGTCACGGTCATGCGTCCGGGCTGCCACGCGGTCACAGCGGCGCGCGACGGGCTGGGCGGGGGCATCTGCTTCAACGGCTCGGGCGTAACCGGCTGATCGTTGGTGAAGAGGACGATCCTGGAGAAGTCCATGCGAGGATCGACGAGGGTCGGGATGATCGTCGCCGAATCGGTCTTGATGGCGCCCGCGACGACGCGGGCGTACGGCGCCGGGGCCGTGCGCTCGAACAGGTTGACGCGCGTCCCGTCGAAGGTCGTCACCGAGTCGAGCACGCGGTGGAAGCCGGGGATCGACTCGAGCGTCCGGGCGCCGGCCGGCAGGATCGCGTAGCGCACCGCCCACAGGTCCCAGAGCGGCAGGACGCCCAGGTTCCTCCATTCATTCTTCCCCCCCCACAAGTCGTCGTAGTACCGCAGTTCGTTGCCGTGGTAGCCGAACAGCTCAGGGATGTCGAACGCCATCAAGATCGACCCCGGATAGGCGGCCCCCGAGCCCGGTGGCTGGACCACGCGGTACGGCAAACGCGTCGCGGCCACGCGGTCGATCACGGGGTCCCGCCCGTACGGCTTAGTGTAGCTCCAGAACTGGCGCGCGTTGAGCCAGAGGTCCGTCCCGGCGACGAGGATGAGCGCCAGCGCGCCCAGCCGGGGGGTCAGGCGGCCCTGCGCTGGGCCAAGCACGGCCGCCACGGCCGCAAGCGCGAGTCCGCTCGTCACCGCCCCCCACAGGATCGCGGCCGCATCGACGCGCGCGGCGGCTGCCTTCTCGGCGGCGAGCGCCTCAGCGATATGGCCGAACACCCCGGTCACCCCGAGCAGGGCCACGATCCCGCCGATGATCAGCGCGAGCGTCATGACCCGCCTGCCCGCGCCCTTGAGTGCGCGCTCGACGCCCAAACCCGCGAACATCGCCGTGACGAGCGCGACCACGTAGAACGCCATGCCCGGGGCGCGAGTCTTCTTGACCAGCGGCATGAGTGCCCACCACGCCTTGTAGAACGGCGTGCCGGCGCCGAGGCTGATCAGCAGAAACAGCAGGCCGATGCCGCCGAGCCAGAGGACTTGCCGGCGGCGTTCGGGCGCGGCAATACCCAGCGCGGCCAGGACCACCACGGGCAGGCCGAGGTACTCCGAATGAAACTTGAGCGCGTTCGAGCCCCAGTACGTGTCCCAAGAACGCCCCACGAAGTTCTTGAGGAAGAACTCGGGGACGTGGTTCCACGGGATGGCGAATGAGGTGGAGCCCTCGAACCCGTGATAGCCCTGGGCGCGCGGCGAGAACGGGATGTACTCGAAGAACGGCAGGATCTGAATCGCGGCGATCCCGAAGCCGATCAGCACGGCGACGAGCGCCAGGCCGAGCCGCAGCACGCGCTCCCCTGCCCCGCTGTCACCGGCCGCTTCGAACGTGAGGTAGAGCGCGAACAGTCCGGCGGCGATGAGCGAATAGTAGGCGAGCTGGAAGTGGCCCAGCAGCGTGAGCGCGGTCGCGACTCCCACCATCGGGTAGCCTTCCCAGCGTCGGTCGCGCAGCGCCAGCACGAGCGCGAGCAGCATCAGCGGCAGCATGGCGGACGCGAACAGCTTCCCGTCGTGCCCCGGCGAAGGATACGACGCGATGAGTCCGGACAGCTCGTACGCCAGCCCCCCGATCACCGATCCCGTCCATCCGACCGCGAGGCGTCGCAACAGCAGGTACGTGAACAGGCCGGCGAGGATGTAGTGGAGAAAGAAGCTCAGGTTGCCCGCCGTCGTGACCGGCACGACGAACCGCAGCAGCCAGGTCGGATAGAAGACGTCCCCGCTCCCGGCCGCGACGAACGGCATCCCGCCGAAAATCTCGGGGTTCCAGAGCGGCAGGTGGCCGGTACGCTTGACCCACTCGGCGCTCCACGCGTGGAACGGGAGGCCGGCGGTGTACTGATCGCTCCACTGGCTCGCGAGCCACATCCCTGCGAACATGGGCAGCGACAGCAGCACGGGCCACAGCGTGAATGCGGCCGTCGCGAGCAGGGTGGGGCGACTCGGCTCGTAGGGAGGCGGTCCCACGGGGGCCGCGGGCGCAGGATAACTCACCGGGCGGACTCCTGTGGACGGTGCCGGAGCGGGAGCGTCAGCAAGGCGGCCGCAGCCTCCATCAGTGTGAGAAGCACGCGCGAGGCGACACTCACGACGACCGCGCCACCGCTCCCGAGGAAGGGCGCGAGCAGCCCGACGAGCACAAGCTCGCGGACCCCTACGCCGCCGGGCGCGAACAGGGCCAGCAGGCCGAGAATGTAGCCCAGCGCGAACGCACCGATAGCGGTGGCGAGGGGGAGGGGGATGGGGGCGTCGGGGACGAGCCCTCGAGCGAGCATCCACAGCGCCGCTCCGTACGTGCCCCAGCTGAGCACGGTGAGGATGGTCCCGGTAAGGACGGCCGAGGGAGCGAGCGGCTCCAAGGGGGCAATGGCGTTCACCAGGCGACCCAGCCAGCGGGCGGTTGGGCGCCAGACGAGCACGAGGATGGTGGCGACGGCCGCGAGGCCGGCGAGGGCGAGACGCAGCGGCGGCGCGCTGTGCGGGGTCACGGCCGCCACCACCGCCGCCCCGCTGCCGAGCGACACGGCCTGGATCACGAACGCGGATGCCGCGGCCGGGCCCGGCGCGACGCCGGCCTGCTGGGCGAGCACGACCAGGCCGGCCACGCTCCAGACCTTCCCGGGGACGTAGCGGCCGAGGTTGGCGACGCTCCAGGTGCGGGCCGCCGGGCCGAACGGGAGTCGCTGACTCCAGCCTGCCAGGATGCGGCGCCAGGACTCGATCTGCATCGCGTAGGTCAGAAACACCATCACGACGGACCCCGCGATCCACCCCGGGGCGAACGCGAGCGTGACGTGGAGCGAGCGAAACTCCGACCAGTTATGGGCGATCGACCGGCTCACGAAGACCACGACCGCCAGTGTGACGAGGCCCTGGACTGCCCAGAGCCAGCGTCGGGCGATCAAGTCTTCACGAACTTGTAGGCGACCGACCGCGCGAGGAGCCACGGCGCGGGGATCGGAGGGTAGAAGTAGGTGCCGCCCCAGTCCACGAGCCGAAAGCCGTTCATTTCTCCGAGACGCGTGATGGTCTGTCGGGTCCAGCTGTAGATGTGCCCCTGCCGGTCCGGCACGCGGAGGAGATTCCAGATGATCTCCTTCACGTGGTAGGGATTGGGGACCGAGACGACCCAGACCCCGCCGGGCCGCAGTACCCGGTGGATCTCGCCGGCGGTGTTATAGGCGGTGGGAGTATGCTCCAGCACTTCGATCATGAAGACGTAATCGAAGGACGCGTCGGGGAACGGCAGGCCGGAGGTGATGTCGTGGATCAGGATCTGGGGTGCGGCGAACTCCGGCGCGATGTCGAGTCCCTGATACTTCACGTCGCTCGGGAGATACTTCCGCAGGTCGCCATTGCGAGATCCGATATCGAGCACGGCGCTCCCCGGACGAACCCGGGCGAGCTTCGTCGCCTTGCGGAAGCGCATCCGTTCCTCGCCGGCGTTCCGCCAGTTGTAGCGCTCACGATAGAAATCGGTGAGCTCGGGTGACGACGGCGCGATCGGAGTGTTCATGAGGTCGAAAAATACCATGCCCGGAAACACCAGGAAAGTCGTAGCTTTGTGAAGCAGTCATGCGCATCCTCCATGTGGTCACCGCTTTCCCGCGTACGCCGGACGACGTGATCGTGCCGTGGCTGGTGGAGCTGTTGAAGCGGCTGCGAGCGGCGGGGCACGAGGTGGAAGTGTTCACCTCGTCGTACCGGGGCGCGCCCGATGAGGTGTTCGCGGGGATCCCCGTGCATCGGTTCCGCTACTTTCCGCGCCGCTGGGAGAACCTGACGCACGAGGAAGCCGCGCCGGACCGGATGAAGCGGTCTCTGCTCTACCGGCTCATGCCGGCGTGCTTCGTGGTCGCCGGGATCGTCGCGATCTGGCGGCTGTGCCGCCGGACGCGGTACGACGTCATTCACGTGCACTGGCCCCTCCCCCTGGCGCTGTTCGGGTGGGCGGCGCAGCGCGCGCGCCCCGCGCGCCTGGTGACGACGTTCTACGGCGTGGAGTTGCGGTGGGTGAAGGGCGCCCTGCCCTTCTTCAAGGGCTTTCTCGCGTGGGCCGCGCGACGCTCGGACCGCGTGATCGCGATCTCCCAGTATACGGCCGGCGAGCTGCGGGCGCTCGCCGACGTGCCCATCGAAGTCATCCCGTACACCACGTCGCTTCCCGAGCCAGCGGCCCGCCCGCCGGAGGCCCGGGACGGCACCGGTCCGGTGTTGTTCGTGGGCCGGCTGGTGGAGCGGAAGGGAGTGGCGCATCTCATCGAAGCGATCGCGCGGCTGGGCGGCGGTGAGGCCGCGCCGCGGCTCGAAATCGTCGGCGATGGGCCCGAGCGTCCCGGGTTGGAGGCCCTGGCCCGGCGACTCGACGTCGCGCAGCGTGTCGTGTTCCGCGGAAAGATCCCGCCGGACGAGCTTCAGGCGACCTACGCGCGCGCCGCGGTGTGCGTGCTGCCATCGGTGCTCGACACTCGTGGGGACACGGAAGGACTCGGCGTCGTGCTGCTGGAAGCGATGAACCACGGGACGCCGGTGATCGCGAGCCGGATCGGCGGCATTCCGGACATCGTGGAGGACGGCGTGTCGGGGCTGTTGGTTCCGCCGGGAGACGCGGACGCGCTGGCGGCGGCGGTGCGGCGGGTGCGTGACGACCCCGCCCTGGCGCGACGGTTGGGGGAAGCCGGCCGGCGACGGTTGCGCGAGCAGTTCAGCTGGCAGGCGATCGTGCAGCGATGGCTGAATCTCTATGCGGGGCTCGTGCCTCGGGCCCGTTAGGCGCCGCCGCGGCCGCGCGCCGGCGCTAGGTGTCTCGAGGGCCTCCGTCCCCACCGTCCCGTCGGTCGGGCGGGCGCCGCAGCGCGCGGACCTCCTCGCGCAGCCCCGCGAGCATCTCGCCCATGAACCCGAACATCAGGAGCATCAGCCCGGCGAGAGCGAGCAACAACACCAGATAGAGAAACGCCCGGTTGCCTTGCTGGAACACGAAACGCTCGATCAGCGCGTAGACGGCGACCAGGAAGCCGAGGAAGATCAGCACGGCCCCGGGCACGCCGAAGAACAGCATCGGCTTGCGCCCGAAGCGGAGCTGGAACCACACGGAGAGAAGGTCCAATACCCCGACGGGAATGCGACCGATCCCGAACTTCGACTTCCCCGCCCGGCGCGGCAAGAGCGGCACTGGCCGCTCGGCGAGGCGGAAGCCCTGGGCCGCGGCGATCACCACCATGAAGCGATGCCAGTCGGGCCGGGTGGTGAGGCCGTCCATCACTTCCCGCCGATACGCCTTGACCGAGTTCAGATCGGTGACCCGGACGCCGAACAGCCAGCGGCACAGCCCGTTGTACACCCACGAGACGAACCGTTTCTCGTAGTGGCCCTGCTTCGTGCCGGTGACCACGTCGGCCGCGTCGTCGAGGATGGGCTGCACGAGGTCGGGAATGTCGCTCGGGCGATACTGCAGGTCGGCGGGATAGAAGACGAGCACCCGGCCGCGGGCGGCGTCGGCGCCGGACGCGAGGGCGTCGGCGATGCCGCGCTGACTGCGGTGGGTCACGATCCGCAGGAACGGGTGCTGGGCCGCGAGGTCCCGCAGCGCGTCCGCGGTGCCGTCTCGGCTGCCGTCGTCGATGACGACGATCTCGCACGGATACGGGAGCGGGAGGAGGGCCTCACGCGCCTGCCGCACGAACTCCGGCAGATTCTCGGCCTCGTCCTTCGCCGGGACCAAGACGCTCACGTCCGGGAGGGCCGCGCCGGTGGCGAGGCTCACAGCCGCTTGCGCATGCGGGCCGGGAGGATGCTCAGCTGGTCGCGGTACTTCGCGACCGTTCGCCGCGCGATCTTGACGCCCTTTTGCGCGAACATCTCCACGATTTGCTGGTCGGTGAGCGGGTTCCTGGGGTCCTCGTCGGCCACCATCTTCTGGATTTGCGCGCGGATGGCGCGGGCGCTGGCGTCCTCCCCGGTGGTGGTCGAGAGGCCGCTCGAGAAGAAGAACTTGAGCGGCAGGAGGCCCCGGGGCGTCTGCACGTACTTCTCGTTCGTCACGCGACTCACGGTGCTCTCGTGCATGTTGATGACGTCGGCGACCTCGCGCAGGGTGAGCGGCCTCAGGTACTCGACGCCCTTCTCGAAGAACTCGCGCTGCCGATCGACGATGAAGTTCATGACCTTGAGCATCGTTTGCCGACGCTGCTCGATTGCCTGGATCATCCAATGCGCGCTGTTCATGCGCTGGTTGATGAAGTCCTTGTTCTCGCCCTGGAACTTCTTCTTATCGCGCGCGATGTCCTGATAGGTCTTCGAGATCCGCAGCCGCGGCAGCCCCGAGTCGTTCAGGAACACCTTGTATTCCCCGTCGATCTTCTCGACGACCAGGTCGGGGATGATGTACGCGTCGTTGGCCGAGGAGTGCTGCAGGCCGGGCTTGGGGTCGAGCTTGGCCAGCTCGTCGGCGACCTTCTGCACCTCGGCGGCGTCGAGGCCGAAGCGCTTGCCGAGATCGCTCCAGCGATGCGCCTTGAGATCGTCGAAGGCATCCCGGACGAGCCGGTATGCGAGCGTGTCGGTTTCGCCTCGGGACTCGAGCTGCAGCAGGAGGCACTCGCGCAGGTCCCGGGCGCCGACCCCCGGGGGGTCGAGCTTCTGGATGACGCGCAGCATCTCCTCGGCTTCCGCCGGCGTATACAGCTGGGGAGCGACGTCGCGCTCCGCCGCATCGGCGTGGGCCTGGAGTACCTGGTTCACGCCGTTCACGATCTCCTCGAGGGTGGCGCCGAGGTAGCCGTCTTCCGCGATGTTCCCGATGAACTCTTCGGCGAGGAGCTGCTGGCGGGGGGTGAGGTCGAGCAGCCGCATCTGCTCGCGCAGGTGATCGGACAGGTCCTTGGTCTCGACCGGCACCGGCTCGACGTACTCACGGGCTTCGCTCATGTCCCGCGGTGGGGCCCCCTGGTCGCCCCCATCGTCCAACAGGATCTCTTCCCAGTTGGGCTCGTCGTTCTTCTCGGCCTCCTTCTTGTCCTCCTTGGTCTCCTCCGCCAACGGCACTTCCGTTTCTTCCTCCGGCTCGACCAGCTCGAGGAACGGATTGCCGAGCAGCTCCTGCTTCAAATGCTGCTGCAGGTCGAGCAGCGGCATGTACAGCAGGTCCATCGCCTGGTACAGCCGCGGATTGATCCGCAGCTGCTGCGACAGCGCCGCGTGCTGCTGCAGGCCGGTCTTCATGCCGCCTGGGTGAGACGCGCGCGCAGGCGCGCGGTGAGGGTGGGCCCGAGATACAGGTTCGCCACGCGGTCGTCGAACACCAGCTCGCGGACCGTGCCCGCCACCTGCACCTTGCCTTCGAACATGATGTAGGCGCGGTCCACGATATCGAGCGTCTGCTCCACGTTATGATCGGTGATCAGGACGCCGATGCCCCGGTGGCGCAATCCGGCCACAATGGTCTGGATGTCGTGCACCGCGATCGGGTCCACGCCCGCGAACGGCTCGTCGAGCAACATGAACTTCGGCTCGGTGACGAGGGCGCGCGTGATCTCGAGGCGGCGTCGCTCGCCCCCCGACAGCTGGAACCCCTTCTGCCGCCGCAGGTGCTTGATCGCCAGCTCGTCGAGCAGCCGCTCCAGCCGCTCCCGACGCTCGGCGTCCCCCAGCGGCAAGGTCTCGAGGATCGCGCGCACGTTGTCCTCGACGGTGAGCTTGCGGAACACCGACGGCTCCTGGGCCAGGTAGCCGATCCCCATCCGCGCCCGGCGGTACATCGGCTCCGCGGTGATGTCCCGTCCGTCGAGCCCGATGTGCCCGCCGTCGGGCCGGATCAGGCCGGTGATCATGTAGAAGGTCGTGGTCTTGCCTGCCCCGTTGGGCCCGAGCAGGCCGACGATCTCGCCCTGCTCGAGCTGCACATTCACGTCGTTCACCACGGGGCGCCCCTTGTAGACCTTGAGCAACCCGGTCGCGGTGAGACGGCTGCCGCCACTGACCGCGGCGGCATCCCCGCCCGCCGGTTCGGCCCGGGCGAGCGCGCGCTCGGCGGCGTCGAGCAGGCGGTCCGCGCTCGCGGCGCGGTCGGCGGCGATTTCGCCCCACGCCTCGACCGTGAACGCGATGGGCGCGGCGTCCCCGAGAGCGCCCGACCCGTACGTCACGACCTTCATGAGGGCGAGCCGGGGCAGCACCGACGTGCGTAAGCTGGTCCGAAATTCCTCCACCGACAGCCCGCCCAGCTCCGGCAGGCCCGCCTCGCGAGAGTGGGCCCGGAGCGTGAGGAACTCCTCGCGGTACGCGATGGCCAGCTCGCTGAACGCGGCGCGGCCCCGCTCGTCCGCCACGCGGGCCAGCGCGGCTGCGGCGAGCGGGAGCGACGAATCCCGTGCCGCGATCAGATCGGCGAGGTGGCGGGAGGTGATGGGCGCGGTCATGGGCCGGGCTTCTTCTTCGTGGTGGCCGTCGTTGCGGTCGTGTCCGCCTTTTTCGTCGTGTCCGGGGCGGGCGGCCGCGGCTCGAGCTGCACGCCGTCGGCCCGTCCGGTGACGGTGCACCGGTCCACCGTGCCTCCCTTCAGGCCGCAATCGATGACCTTGCCGCGGGAGTAGTTGAGCGACGGGCCGGTCGTATCGTGCTGGCTCGCCAGGTACGTGAACGAGCGGGCCGAGCCCCGAGCGATGAGCCGATCGAGCTTGCTCCGGGGCGTCCCGGCCGAGTCGGGGACCTGCGTCCAGCGCGCCGTGAGGGAATCCCCCGCGAACCAGTTCACCTCGGAGGTCGCTGTCGAGTCCTTCTTGGTAGACTCCTTCCTCGTTGATTCCTTCCTCGCGGGCTCCTTCTTCGAAGTCGAGTAGGCGTGGCCGAACGCCCGGGCCTCGGTGAGCACCTCCTCCGGGACGTCGAGCGCCAGGGAGTCGGCCCGGATCGTGTTGAGCGTGGACACCGCGTGCGCGCGGACCGAGTCCTTGGGACCCCAGGCGAACGCCTGCTGCAGCTTCTTGTGGTCGACATGCAGGTGGATCGTATCCGCCGTCAGGCGCCAATCGGCTCCGGTGGCCACGCCGTCGCCGAGCGCCTTCACGAGGCGGATGTCCCTGCCCCGCAACCCGAGCTCGATGCGGATGCCGGTGAGGGTGTAGGGCCGAGCGCTCTTCCCTTCCACGCGGGGCTTGCCCACGAGCACGGCGAATCCGGCGGCCTGGTCGAGCTGCATCGAGTCGCCGCGTGCCGCGAAATCGCTGCGGTCGATGGTCACCTGGCCGCCCCCCCACATGCGGTCGTTGCCCTTGAAGCGCACCCGATCGGCGACAATGACGTAGGGCTCCCCTGCCCCGGAGTCCGTGCTCGCGCGGTACTCGATGGTCGGGCGACTCGATGCGTACATCTCGAGCGTGTCGCGCACGCCCTTCACCGCGCGGTAGTACGTCAGGTTGGGCCCGCGCAGCACCGATCCGGAATTGCGATTCACCGCCACGACGTTCTTATGGGCCTCGAGCCGCTCCTGCCGGAGAAAATAGGCCGCCGTCGTGGCGTCCAGCGTGATCGCGGTGTCGCGGATGTGCACGGGATTTCGCTGGCCGATCATGTCGAACCGGCCGACGCCGGCGAACCAGGCCACGCTGTCCGAAGCGAGCGTGCTGCTCGTACCGTCACAATGAGCCAGGACGCCGCCGCCGGCGAACACGTTGGTCTCTCCGGCGCGGACCTCCACCTGCTGGGTCTGCCGCCCCACCGAGTCGATGATGACCTTGCACGGCCGCCCCGACGTGTCGGCACGCGACGCAGGTTGCTGTTGGGCGAGAGCGAAGAGGAGCACGGTGGCCATCATTGGTTCGGGAGAGTGAACTTGCCGCCCTCGCCGGTCACCCGGTTCGCCGTCACGATCTTGAAGGCCGGGTCGGCGGTGAAGCCTTGCCCCTTGATGTGTCGCGTCGGCTCGTCGAAGACGAACGGCTTGTCCGAGCTCACTTGATTCCGTGCCTGGCTGTAGCGTATCACTTCGGTCCGCAGCGTCGCGCCGTCAGTTCGCACCACGACTACGTTGCCTCGGGCCTCCATGTCCCCGCCGCGCCAATGGTACGTCCCTTCCCGCGACGTGAGCGTCGACGTCTCGGCCCCCCGGGGGTCGTAGAACGTGATGTGGACGTTGCGGAGCTCCGACGTCTGCGCCGGGGAATACAAATATGCCGTATCGGCCCGCACGTGGGCGCGCTGAATGCCGGCGTTCGTGACGTAGTGCGACATGCCAAATAGTACCTGGTCGGCCGAATCCGGGGCGGCAATGGTCGCCGTAGGCTTTATGCCGGTTTCGCAGGCCCCTGCCACAACCCCACCCATCAATACGTAGCACAGAACGACGTAGCACGAAGGCGTCTCGCAAAGACGTGACGATTCTGCGCGACGCCTTTGCGTGACGTTCCTGCGTGACGTCTTTTTTCCTGTCACGCCGCGCCCGCTTTCATCAGGTCATGCAGGTGCACCATGCCGACGAGTCTGCGCCCGCCGTCGAGCACGGGGAGGGCCATGATGCCGTGCTGCTCCATGAGCCGCACCGCCGCTCCCGCCAGCGCGTCGGGCGTGGTGGTCTTCGGGGTCCGGGTCATGATCTCGCGCACCGGGATGTCGAGAAATTGGTCGGTCCGCTCCATGAGCCGCGTCAGGTCGCCCGCCGTGACGACGCCGACGAGGCTGCCGGCGGCATCCACCACCGCGACCGTGCCCCGCTTTTCCGCGAGCAGGACCACGCACTCGCGCATCGGGCGGTCGGGCCCGAGGGTCGGCACGTCGCCGGCGAGCATCACGTCCGCGACGCGGAGCAGCAGGTTCTTGCCCAAGGCTCCGGCGGGGTGCAACGCGGCGAAGTCCCCGCGCCCGAAGCCCTTCTCCTCCAGCACCGCGACCGCGAGCGCGTCTCCGAGCGCGAGCGCGGCCGTCGTGCTCGCCGTGGGCGCGAGCGTCTCGGGACACGCCTCTTCGGTGACGCTCCCGTCCAGCACCACGTCCGCCTGGCGCGCGAGCACCGAGTCGGGGTCCCCCGTCAGCGCGATAATGGGCACGCCGAGCCGCTTCAGCTGGTTGACGAGCCCGAAGAGCTCGTCGGAGGCACCGCTCTTCGAGAGCAGGAGCGCCACGTCGTGCCGCCCGACGATGCCGAGATCGCCGTGCAGCGAGTCGACGGGGTGGAGAAACGACGCGGGCGTGCCGGTCGACGTGAACGTGGCGGCGATCTTGCGCGCGATCAACCCGGACTTGCCGAGTCCCGAGACGATGAGGCGTCCCTTGGCGTCCGTGAGCAGGCGCACGGCGCGAGCGAACGCCGGGCCCAGACGCTCCCCGGCCCGGCGGATCGCCTCGGCTTCGAGTGCCAGCACGCGGCGTCCGCGCTCAGCGAGATCGCCGGGCTCCGTGCGGGACATCGCCACGCTCCAGGAAATATTTCGTAAGCAGGCCCTGCCATTCGCCCCGGGCCTTGAGGATCAGCTCCGCCACTTCCCGCACCGCGCCCTCGCCCCCGGGGACCGTCGTCACCAGCCGGGCAGCGGCCTTCACTTCCGCCACGCCGTTCGCCACGCTGATCGGCAGCCCCACGCGGTCGAGGAGGGGAAGGTCCGCAAGGTCGTCGCCGACGAAGGCGCAATCCTCCCAGGTCAGCCCGCGCCGCTCCAGCAGCGCCTCGAAGGCGGGGAGCTTGCGCGCGGTCGGATCTTGAATCACCTCGTCCACCTCGAGCTCGCGCGCGCGCAGCGCGGTGGCGGCCGATTCCCGTCCGGAGAGCCAGACGACGAGGAGCCCGGCGGTGCGGAGCATCCGGACGCCGAGGCCGTCCTGGATGTGAAACCGCTTGAATTCAACCGGGTGATCGCCGACCATCCCGAGGTAGATCCCGTTGTCGGTGAGCACGCCGTCGACATCCAGGCCGACGAGCTTCAAGCGGCGGGCCACGGCAGCGTCGAGCATCGTCACTTCCGGGCGCGGGCAGGGGGCACGGCTCTCGCTCGGTCCTCGACAACCGCCCTGCCACCCCCCTGGGACCTCGCTGCCGCCGTGCCCCCCGCCCGCGCCGAATGCCACACGTCCAACGCCACCGTCACGATCCCCGCCAGGTCGTCGAGCGGGATCATGTTGGGCCCGTCGGACGGCGCCTGGTCCGGATCGGGGTGCGTCTCGAGGAAGAAGCCGTCGGCGCCCGCGGCGGCCGCGGCGTAGAGCAGCGGCGGGATGAAGTCGCGCAGGCCCCCGCTCGAGCCCTCAGGGCCTTGCCCCGGCTGCTGCACGGCGTGCGTTCCGTCGTACACCACCGGCGTCCCGCACGTCGTCCGGAGCCGCACGAAGTTGCGCATGTCGACCACGAGGTCGCCGTAGCCGAAGAAGGTGCCCCGCTCGGTCACGGCGATCTCGGGTGCTCCGCCCGCGCGGACCTTCTCCACGGCCCCCGCCATTCCCGCGGGCGCCATCCACTGCCCCTTCTTGACGTTCACGGCGCGGCCGGCGCGACCGGCCGCGACGAGCAGGTCGGTCTGCCGGCAAAGGAATGCGGGGATCTGCAGCACGTCGGCGACTTGCGCGGCGGCCGCCACCTGAGTGGTTTCGTGCACATCGGTGAGAATCGGCAGGCCGGTTGCGGCCCGCACCTTCGCGAGCGCGGCGAGCCCGCGCTCGGAGCCCGGCCCCCGCGCGCCTTGCAGCCGCGATCGGTTCGCCTTGTCGTACGACGCCTTGTAGATGACGTGCATGCCGAGCTTCCCGCCGAGCTCGGCGAGCGCTTCGCCGACCCGCAGGTTCACGTCGTCGGACTCGACGACGCATGGCCCCGCGATGAGGAACGGGGACGCTCCGCCCCCGAAGTGCTGCGCCATGTCAGTCGCGGTGGCCGGCGAGCTGCGACGACCGCTCCGCATGGGCGGGGGGCGCCGCGCCCCGCGCGCGGGTGTGCTGCCGCGCCGCGCCCACGAACCCGGCGAACAGGGGGTGCGGCCGGGTGGGTCGGGACTTGAGCTCGGGGTGGAACTGGCAGCCGATGAACCAGGGGTGATCGGGCAGCTCGATCATCTCGACCAGCGAGCCGTCAGGCGAGAGCCCGGCGCAGCGCATCCCGTATTCGGCGAGCACGTCGCGGTAGGCGTTCGACACTTCGTAGCGGTGGCGATGCCGCTCGCTCACCTCGAGCGCTCCGTAGACCTGGGCGACTCGGGAGCCCGGACGCAGCTTGCACGGATACGCGCCCAGCCGCATCGTGCCGCCCATCTCCTGGATGCCTTCCTGGGAGTGCATCAACGCGATCACCGGATTCTCGCACGCGGGCGCGAACTCGCTCGAGTTCGTATCGGGGAGCTTCACCACGTCGCGTGCGAACTCGATGATCGCCGCCTGCAGGCCGAGACAGATGCCGAGGAACGGCAGCTTGTGCTCGCGCGCCCAGCGGATCGCCTCGAGCATTCCCTCCACGCCACGGACGCCGAACCCGCCCGGCACGAGCAGGCCGTGGTAGGTGCCGAGCAACTCGCCCGCGGCGCTGGCGTCGGTGAAGCGGTCGGACGAGATCCAATCGATCTGCACCCCGCACTCGTTCGCGATGCCGCCGTGCACCAGCGCCTCGTGGATGCTCTTGTAGCTGTCGGCGAGCTCGGTGTACTTCCCCACGACGGCGATCCGTACCCGGTCCGCCGGGTTCAGGATCTTCTCGACCATCTGCGCCCAGCCGCGCAGGTCGGGCTCTTTCGTCTCGAGGTGCAGCCGCATGCACACCTCCCGGTCGAGCCCCTGCTCGTGCAGCTTGAGCGGGATCTCGTAGATCGACTTCACATCGGGGCTTTCCACCACGCAGCCGAAGTCCACGTTGCAGAACTGCGCGATCTTGCGCTTCAACTCCTCCGAAAGCGGCCGCTCGGTGCGACACACCAGGATGTCGGGCTGGATTCCGATCTGCATCAGCTCCCGGACGGAGTGTTGGGTCGGCTTGGTCTTGAGCTCGGCGGTGGCGGCGATGAAGGGGACGAGCGTGAGGTGGATGAACAGCGTATTGTCGCGGCCGACTTCCTGACGGAACTGGCGGATCGCCTCGAGGAACGGCAGCGACTCGATGTCACCCACCGTGCCGCCGATCTCCGTGATCACCACGTCGTGGTCCGGGGCGAGCCGGCGAATGGCGGCTTTGATCTCGTCCGTGATGTGGGGGATCACCTGCACGGTGGACCCGAGGTACTCACCGCGCCGCTCCTTCGTGATCACGGACAGATAGATCCGCCCGGTGGTGACGTTGTTCACCTGGGACAAGGAGCGGTCGATGAACCGCTCGTAGTGCCCCAGGTCGAGATCCGTCTCCGCGCCGTCGTCGGTGACGTACACCTCGCCGTGCTGGAACGGCGACATCGTGCCGGGGTCCACGTTGATGTAGGGATCGAACTTCTGAATCGTCACCCGGAGACCCCGCTCCACCAGCAGGCGGCCCAGCGACGCGGCCGCGATGCCCTTGCCGAGGGACGACACGACGCCGCCGGTCACGAAGATGTACTTCGTCGAGCTCACGGACTCACCTCCTTCAGTTGGCGGGTCACCTGTGTTTCGACGTACCGCAGGTCGTCTGCCGTGTCGACGCCGGGCGCCGCGGGCCCGGGGAACAGCGCGACACCGATCGGAAGACCCCGCAGCAGCGGCCGCAGCTGCTCGAGCCGCTCCCACCGCTCTTCCGGCACGGGGGCGAGCCGGACCCAGCGATCCAGCGCTTCCCGTGTGTAGGCGTAGACACCCACGTGCTGATGGTAAATCACGTCGCCCGCGCTGTCGCGATCGAACGGGATCGGTGCCCGCGAGAAATACACCGCCCGACCCCGCGCGTCTGTCACGACCTTGACTCGATTCGGATCACTCGCCAGCGAGCGATCGAGGTCGCCCGCCGCGGTGCCGATCGGATCCCCCGCCCGTACGCGTGACACGGCGCCGTGCAGCGCAGCGGGCGCCACGAGGGGCTCGTCGCCCTGCACGTTGAGCACTACATCGAACGTGCTAAATGATTTGTGCCCAACGACTTCTGCGACCCGCTCCGTCCCCGACTGGTGGTCGGGAGCGGTCAGCACCGCCTCGTACCCAGCTCGCTCCACGACCGCGGCAACTTCGCGCGCGTCGGTCGCGACGACCAAGCGATCGCACACCCCCGCGTCCAAGACTCGCCGGACGACCCAGAGGATGAGGGGTTCGCCTGCCAGAGACAGGAGAGGTTTGCGAGGAAGGCGGCTGGAGCCCAGCCGCGCCGGAATGACGCCGAGGACGGGCACGGGGGAACATACAAAATCCGTGCCGTGGCGTCTAGCCCTTCGCCTAATCGAGTGAGCAGCCGCGGGTTAAGCCATCACACCGTGGCGTGCGCAATGCGCAGGAAGTTTTCGAGCAACTGCTTCCCGTGGTCCGTCCCGATCGACTCCGGATGGAACTGCACGCCGTAGATCGGGTGCCGGCGGTGTTTCATGGCCATGATCTCCGCATCTTTCGGCCGGTCCGCGCTCCACGCGGTGATGACGAGGTCCTTGGGAAGCGAAGCGGGCTCGACCACCAGGGAGTGGTACCGCATGCCCGTCAGGGGGCTGGGGATGCCCTCGAACAGCTCGTCCTCTTCATGGATTACCTCGCAGGTCTTGCCGTGCATGAGGCGGTCCGCCCGCACCACGCGAGCGCCGAACGCCTCGCCGATCGCTTGGTGGCCGAGGCAGACCCCAAGGACGGGCACGCTGTCGGCCAGCGCCTTCACGAGCGGCACCAGTATGCCGGCTTTCCCCGGCGTGCCTGGCCCCGGCGACAGCACCGCGGCGGTAGGCTTGAGCGCGAGGACCTGCTCCACGGTCAGCGCATCGTTGCGGTAGACCACGGGCTCCGCCCCGAGCTCGCCGAACAGCTGGACGAGGTTGTAGGTGAAGGAGTCGTAGTTGTCGAGGACGAAGAGCATGCTGGAATCTAATCGAGCGAGCGCGGCCAGTCCTGTTTGAGGAGCCGAGAGAGCGACCGGTCGGCGAGCAGCCGGCCGCCCGTCTGGCAGGTGGCACAGTAGTTCACCTCGTGTTCGGCGTAGCGGATGCGTTGCACCGGCGATCCGCAGACGGGGCACGGCTTGCGGAAGCGACCATGGACGGCCATCCCATCGCGGAAGGCCGTCACCTTCTCCGGGAACGCATCACCCGTTTCGACGCGCAGTCGCTCCGTCCACGCGGCCAAGGTTTCCCGCGCGGCGCGGAACAGCCGCTCACTTTCCTCGAGCGTGAGCTGGGCCGTGAGCCGGAGCGGCGACAGGCGCGCCGCGTGGAGGATCTCATCGGAGTAGGCATTGCCGATGCCGTCGAGCAATCTTGGGTCCGTCAGCGCCCGCTTGAGTGTGTGCGATTCCCGGGTCAACGCCGCGCGGAACTGCTCGAGCGTCGCGCCGAGCACGTCCAGTCCACCAGGGTCGTGTGCGGCGAGCGCGCGCCCGCCCCGGAGGACGTGGAGTGACGCCCGATGCTTCGTGCCCGCTTCGGTGAGCAGCAAGGTGCCGTGCGGAAAGTCGAATGCGGCGAGCCCCGCGCGGCGAGGGATGGGCACGCCCAGGGGCTTCCAGTGGAGCCGGCCGGCGATCCTCAGGTGCAGCACGATGAACAGCTCTTCCTCGAGCGCCAGGACGATCCGTTTACCCAGGCGACGGACGTCGTGGACCGTGCGCCCCGACAGATCCGCCACGGGTGGATCGGCCGTCCGGAGCAGGAACGGGCTGGCGATCCGCAGGCGCTCGAGCCGCGCGCCCACGACGCGCGCGGTGAGGGCATGGAGGTACAGCGCGATGTCCGGCAGCTCGGGCATTAGCCTCGCGGATGATACGTCCTGTGCACGGTCCGCAGGTAATCGCGGTCGACGTGCGTGTACAGCTGCGTGGTCGCGAGGTCCGCGTGACCGAGCATTTCCTGGACGGCGCGCAGGTCCGCACCGCCCTCGAGCAGGTGTGTCGCGTACGTGTGCCGCAGGGTGTGCGGCGTCACCCGCTTCGTCAGTCCGGCGAGCCGGGCTGCGCGCTTGATGATCGACCACGCGCCCACCCGGGACAGGGGTGTGCCGCGGGCGTTGAGGAACACCAGGCCACGTCCCCTCCCCTTGTCGAGGCCGGGGCGGATCTCGCGGACGTACAGCGCCACGGCGCCCAACGCACGCCGGCCCACGGGCACGATGCGCTCCTTCGAGCCCTTGCCGAAGATGCGGGCGAGCCCATCCTCGTACAGGACGTCCTGGAGCTTGAGCCCCACGAGCTCCGACACCCGCGCGCCGGTCGCGTACGCGAATTCGAGCAGCGCTCCGTCGCGAATGGCGAGCGGCTGGTCCGCGTTGGGGGCCGCGAGCAGGCGCTCGATCTCGGTGACCGACAGTACCGTCGGCAGGCGGCGCCACTGCCGCGGCGACTCCAGGCGCTCGGTCGGATCGCGCGTCGCGTGCCCTTCGCCGACCAGATAGCGGTAGTACGAGCGGACGGCGGAGATCTGGCGGCGGATGGTCGCCGGGGCGAGGCCGAGGTCCTTGAGCGTGTAGACGAACTCGCGCAGCAGCGCGCTCGTCACGTCCTCCGGGCGGCGCGCCCCGTTCGTCGCGGCGTAGTCGGCGAGCCGTCGGACGTCGCGGAGGTAGTTCGCGACCGTGTGGGCGCTGTCGCCCGCTTCCAGGGCCAGGAAGTCGCGGAACTGCTCGATACGGAACGCCGCCTCGGTCGTCAGATCCACCGACGCACGCGAGCCTTGTACGTCCGGTATTCGTCCCCGAACCGGCGCTCGAGGTACGCTTCTTCCCGGGCGATCACACGCCACTGGACCAGCGTGATGACGATGGGAAGGAACGCGAGCGGCCACGGGTCGTTCAGCAGCAGCGTGCCGCCGACGTAAAGGGCGGCCATCCCCACGTACATCGGGTTGCGCGTAAAGCGGTATGGTCCCCATATCACCAACGCCGAGGTCGGCTTGGTGGGGTTCGGTGTCGTACCCGCCCGGCGGAACAGGTACGCGGCGCTGGCGACCAGGAGCACTCCCGCGACGAGGAGGCCCCAGCCGAGGAGGCTCGTGATCGCCGGCGGCTCCGGCCACACGCGTACCGGCAAGAGCCGGTGTGCGCCGACCCCGGCGACGAACCCGCCGGCGTAGAGCAGGGGTGGGGGGAAGCCGACACCGGAGGTGTCGCTCGACGGGTCGCTCATAGTGGCTACTCCTCCCGGCGGATGTCCCTCAGCGCTTCAGCCGACGCACCGCCCACACGGCCAGAAATATGAGGACGCTGAGGGCGGCCGCGCCAAGCACCCTGTTGACGTGGGTGAGCACGCCGACAACGGCGTCGAGATTCGTTCCCACCGTGGCCACGAACAGCGTCAGCAGGCCGTACCAGAGCGCCGAAGCCAGGCCCAGGGGGACGAGGGCGCGCGGGGCGGACAGCCCGGCGATGCCGGCGAACGGCGGCACCACGGCGCGCCACACGGGGAGCAAGCGGGAGACGAAGATCCCGTAGGTCCCGTGTCGCTGGTATTGCGCCTCGATATGCGCGAGCACCGGCGGCGGGAGCAACCGCCGGCCGGTGGGTCCCCGGAAGAAGTCCCGTCCATACCGGCGGGCCATCCAGTACACGGTGGACGCCGCGGCGAAGTTCGCCGCCCATGTGAGGCCGAAGACCGTCCAGAAGTTGAGCCTGCCGCGCCCCGCGAGGAACGCCCCCAGCGCCACGGCGGTGTCGGCAGGCAGCGGCGGAATGACGTTTTCGAGCGCCGCGAGCGCGGTGATCAGGGCGTACAGCAGTCCGGGCGGGAGCCGCTCGAGGAACGCGAGAAGATCGCTCAGGGGCGGGCCTGCTCGAGCAGCGCCACGGCGAGCACCGCGATCCCCTCGCCCTTGCCGATCCACCCCATTCCCTCGTTCGTCTTCGCTTTGACCGAGACGGCGGAGTACCCGCTCACGAGCGCGCCGGCGAGGCGCTCACGCATGTCGTCCAGGTAGCGCGCGAGCCGGGGCTGCTCGACGATGACCGTGATGTCGGCGCTCACGAGGCTGAGCCCCGCCTCGACCACGCGCAGGTACGCCCGCTTGAGTAGATCGAGGGAATCGGCGTCGCGCCAGCGGGGGTCCGTCGGGGGGAACATCTGTCCGATGTCGCCCAGCCCGGCCGCGCCGAGAATGGCGTCGGTAAGGGCATGCGCCACCGCATCGGCGTCCGAGTGTCCCACCAGCCCGCGCGGGTAGGGAATCTCCACGCCACCGAGGATGAGCTTCTTGCCTTCCCCGTCGGCGAACCGGTGCGAGTCGTACCCGATCCCGACCCGCATCTCAGGCTCCGAGAATGCGGATCGCGAGGAGAGCGGCGTTCTTGGCGTTATCGATCCCGACGCAGGCCACCGGCACGCCGCCCGGCACCTGCGCGGTGGCGAGCAGGGCGTCGAGCCCGTTCAGCGGCCCGACCGCGAACGGCACCCCGATCACCGGGAGATCGGTCACCGAGGCGGCAAATCCCGGGAGCGCTGCCGAGAGCCCCGCCCCGGCGATCACCACCCTGAAGCCCTTTTTTCTAGCCGTTTTGACCAGGTCCCCCGTTTGCTCCGGCTGCCGATGGGCGGAGGAGACGTGGAACTCGTACGAAACGCCCGCCTTGCTCAGGACCTCGAAGGCGGGCTCGATACGCGGCTTGTCGCTTTCGGAGCCGACGATGATCAGCACATCGGCCACGCTCAGGCCGCCTCGTCGATCACGGTGTAGTCCTGGCGCCGCTGGCGCGGCACGTAGCCGGCGTCGGCGATGAGCCGCCGCATTTCGGGGAGGCTCATTCGCCACGTGGTGCCCGCGGCGGAGACGACGTTCTCCTCCATCATGAGCGAGCCGAAATCGTTGGCGCCAAACCGGAGCGCCACCTGCCCGATCTTCGGCCCCATCGTCACCCACGACGCCTGGATGTTGGGCACGTTGTCGAGCACGATGCGCGCGATCGCCTGGGTGCGGAGGTAGGTCACCGCGTCGGTCTTCTCGACGTGGGCGAGCTCGGTGTGCTCGGGCTGGAGCGGCCAGCAGATGAAGGCCGTGAAGCCTGCGCTCTTCCCCTGGACCTCGCGCACGCGGAACAGGTGCTCGATCCGGTCGGCCGGTGTCTCGCCGAGACCGTACATCATCGTGACCGACGTCTTGAGCCCGAGCCGATGGGCGACCTCCATCACCTCCAGCCAGCGGTCCGCGCCCGCCTTCTTTTTCGCGACGCGGTCGCGGATCTCCTGGACGAGGATCTCCCCGCCTCCGCCCGGGATGGAGTCGAGGCCGGCACCCATGAGCTCGCGGATGACCTCCTCGATCGACATCCCGAATCGGCCGGCGAAAAAATCGACTTCCGAGGGCGAAAACCCGTGGATATGAATCGGATGGTGGCGCTTGATGTAGCGCATCAGGTCCAGGTACCACGCGAAGGGGATGTAGGGATTGTGGCCCCCCTGGATGAGGATCTGCACGCCGCCGAGCGCCTTCAGCTCGTCGATCTTGCGACCGATCTCCTCGAACGAGAGGACGTACCCCTCGGCGTGCTTCGGCCGCCGGTAGAACGCGCAGAACTTGCAGTCCGCGACGCAGACATTGGTGTAGTTGATGTTCCGATCGATGATGTAGGTGACCTCGTTCTTCGGATGCAGCCGCCACCGCGCCTGGTCGGCGAGGCTGCCGAGCTCGAGCAGTGACGCCCGCTCGTACAGCTCGACATACGACCGAAACTCACGGCTCGCGCGGTCGACCACGGTCACGCCACCTGGAGGAACTGGAGCGATCCGTCGGGGACCAGGCCCCGCGCCGCCAGCCGGCGAAAGAAGTCGGTGAGGCCGGCGAGGTGCCTGTCGGTCAACGCATAGTCCAGGCCTGCGAGGTAGCTGCGGCAGTCGGTGATGCCGACGCCGGTGGCGCGGGCGGCCGCCACGGCGAGCAGGTCCAGGTGGGCGAGCCCCCAGTCGCGGGCGGCGAGCAGGGTGTGGTGGACGGCGCGCGCGGCGCGCTGGTCCGCCGCTCGGCGCGCGGCCCATATGGCGAAGACGAACGGCAGGCCGGTCCAGCGCTTCCACTCTTCCCCCAGGTCGTAGCGGTGGGGGTAGGCGTGCCGCGCGGCCAGGAGCAACGCGGCGTCGCCGATCACCAGCACGGCCTCGTGCGGCAGATGCGCCAGCCCGTCGAGATCGGCCGCCTCCGCCCGAGCCTGGGCCATGCGCGGCCGCACGTTCCAGACGTCGCGACACAAGAGCTCCAGCAGGTCGACCGCCGTCCGCGACGAGGCCGTGAGCAGCACGGTCCGATCATCCAGCTGCCCGACCGGCCGCCGACTGAACAGCGCCACACTCCGCACGGGGCCGTCGCAGGAAATCGCGAGGTCGGGGAGCAGGATGTAGTCGCGCGCATGGCGGGCGTATTCCACCGCGCTGACCACGGAGAGGTCCAGCTCGCCCGCCGCCAGCAGATCGTTCAGCTCCGACGGCGTCCCGGTCACGAGCTCCGCCGCGAGGGGGGTGACCCCGCGGTCGATGGCTCCGTACACCGGATAGCAGTTGATGTAGCCGATACGGCCGAGTCTCACGACGCTCACCCTCCGCGCCCCCCCGGGCTCGCGCCCGGGGTCAGTTGGAGCCCTCACTCTGCAGTGTCGACGCCATGCAGCACGGGCAGCGTGCGCTGACCCCGGGCGCTGGCCCGGGGACGATGGGAGATCTGGAATGTCGGCCCTTCGGGACCCTGTGGTGCCCACTGACCCCGGGCGACAGCCCGGGGTTCCCAGTCCTCGAACGTGCGCACGGTCTGGTACAGGGCGTCGCGCTCCACCGGCTGCCTCCCTGCTCCGCGGATCAGCCCGACGATCTGATCGTACGACAGCCACATCGGCGTCCCGGCGCCCGCTTCGTGGTACACGCGCTCGAACACGACCGTGCCCTCGAGGTCGTCGCACCCGAACGTGAGCGCCACCTGCGAGATGAACGGCGTCACCATGGGCCAGTGGGTCTTCACATGTGGGATGTTGTCGAGCACCAGCCGACCCACGGCGATGTTCTTCAGATCATCGAAGCCCGACGTTGCGGTGCCGGTCCGGCCGAGCGCCTCGCCCAGCTCGTTGTGGTCGGGATGGTAGGCGAGCGGGATGTAGGTGAGGAAACCGCCGGTTTCGTCCTGGAGGGCGCGCAGCGCGAGCAGGTGGTCTACGCGGTCCGCCATGGTCTCCACGTGTCCGTACAGCATGGTGCAGTTCGACGGCAGGCCGAGCCGATGGGCCTCGCGATGCACCGCCAGCCATTCCTCGCCGGTGAGCTTCTTGTCGGCGATGGTGGCGCGCGCGGCGGGGCTGAACACCTCGGCTCCGCCGCCCGGGAGGCTCGTGACGCCAGCGCCTTTCAGCGCGATGAGGACGTCCCTGACCGACAGCTTCTCGATGCGCGCGAGGTGCGCGATCTCGACCGCGGTGAGCGCCTTGATGTGCACGTCCGGGTGGCGCGCTTTGAGGCCGCGGAACATGTCGACGTAGTACGCGAGCCGGAGCTTGGGATGCAGGCCCCCCACGATGTGGAACTCGCGCGTCGGGTTGTCGCGTGCCGCGTCGGCCTCGGCGAAGACCTCGTCGAGGCTGCGCGTGTAGGCCCCTTCCTCCTGCGGCATCCGCGCGAACGAGCAGAACACGCACGTGTTGCGGAGGACGCACACGTTCGTGGGGTTGATGTGCTGATTCGCGGCGAAGAATACCCGATCGCCGTTGCGCCGGCGGTTCGCCTGGTCGGCGAGGCGTCCGATCGTGAGCAGGTCGGTGGAGTGAAACAGGGCGAGTGCGTCGTCGCGGGTCAGACGCTCCGCCCGCTCGACCTTCTCGGCGATCCTATCGAGTGCTGGATCCCGGGCGGTCATGGGGGCAAAAAGGCGGAACGCGGAAGCCGGAACGCGGACCAGCCATGCACACTTCGGTGCGGGCCCGTGAGCGCTGAGCACGCACCTCGGTTCCGCGTTCCGGGTTCCCCGTTCCGCGTTCGCATCACGCCGCCCGCCGGATGGCGAGCGTCACGTTGTGCCCGCCGAACCCGAAGGAGTTCGAGAGCGCGACGTCCACGTGCCGCTTCACGGCCTTGTTCGGGGCCGAGTCGAGGTCACAGGCCGGATCGGGGGTGAACTGGTTGATGGTCGGGGGAATGAGGCCCGTTTGGACGACGAGGGCGCAGACGCCCGCCTCGAAGGCGCCGGCCGCCCCGAGCAGATGACCGGTCATCGACTTGGTGGATCCGAAGACGAGCTTCCGGGCCCGGTCGCCGAACACGGCCTTCACGGCGGCGGTCTCCGCCGCGTCGCCGTGCGGCGTCGACGTCCCGTGAGCGTTGATGTAGCCGACTTGGTCGGGCTGGATTCCCCCGTCGCGCATGGCGAGCCGCATGGCTTCCTGGGCGCCGGAGCCGTCGGGCGCCGGGGCGGTGATGTGGTGCGCGTCCGCGCTCTGGCCGAAGCCCGCGACCTCGGCGTAGATCTTCGCGCCGCGGCGCCGCGCGTGCTCCCACTCCTCGAGGATCAGCACCCCCGCGCCGTCGCCCATCACGAACCCGTCGCGGTCCTTGTCGAACGGGCGGCTGGCGGTCTCCGGGCTGTCGTTGCGCTCGGACAGCGCTTTCATGTTGGCGAAGCTGGCGACGGCGAGCGGCGTGATGGCGGCCTCCGCACCGCCCGCGATCATGATGTCCGCCCGACCGTGGCGGATCAGCTCGAGCGCGTCCCCCACGCTGTGGGCCGACGACGCGCACGCCGACACCGTGCAATAGTTCGGCCCCTTGGCCCCGTAGCGCATCGAGATCAGCGCCGCGGCGACGTTCGGCATGTACATCGGGACGAAGAACGGGGACACGCGGCTCGGCCCCTTCTCGAACAGGGCGCGGGCGTTCTCCTCGAAAGTCTGGAGCCCGCCGGTCCCCGTCCCCACGATGGCGCCGACGCGCTTCAGGTCGACCTTGTCCCAGTTGCTCGCGAGGCACGCGTCCGTGACCGCCTGCTCCGCCGCGCCGAGCGCGAACTGCGCGAACAGGTCGTAGCGGCGGATCTCCTTCTTGTCGAGGAACCGCGCCGGCTCGAAGCCCTTCACCTCGCAGGCGAACTTCACGGGACTCTGCGCCGGGTCGAACCGCGTGATCCGCCCGGCACCCGAGCGGCCCGCGACCAGGCCCTCCCAGGTGCTGTGCACGTCCGTGCCCAGGGGCGTGACGAACCCGAGGCCCGTGATCGCGACCCGCCGCGTCATGCGCCTATTTCCCCATTTTCTCGTGCAGGTACTGCAGCGCCTGTCCCACCGTCCGTAGCTTCTCGGCTTCCTCGTCCGGGATGTCGATGTCGAATTCCTTCTCGAAGGCCATTACCAGCTCCACCGTGTCGAGGCTGTCCGCGCCCAGGTCCTCCATGAAGCTCGCATCGGAGGTGAGCTTGTCGCGCTCGACCCCCAGCTCCTCGACGATGATGTCCTTGACCTTCTCCTCGAGCTGCTTCATGTCCATTGCCATGGGCCCCCTCAATGGAGGTGTGGGGAAACGATCACAGCACCATCCCGCCGTCGACGACCAGCACCTGACCCGTAATGTAGCTCGCGAAGTCGGACACGAGAAAGAGCACCGCCGCGGCGACATCCGACCCCTGCCCGAGCCGGCCCAGCGGGATCGCCCCGATCAGGGCCTCCCGTGCGTCGCCGGTGATGGCGCGGGTGAGCTCCGTATCGATGAAGCCCGGAGCCACCGCGTTCACCAGCACGTTGCGTGAGGCCAGCTCTTTGGAGACGGACTTGGTGAAGCCGATGAGACCGGCCTTGGACGCGGTGTAGTTCGACTGCCCCTTGTTGCCGTAGATGCCCACGACACTGGAGATGTTGACGATCCGCCCCCAGCGCCGCTTGATCATCCCTCGGGCCGCGTGCTTGGTCACGAGGAACGCGCCCTTGAGATTCGTGTCGATCACGGTGTCCCAATCGTCCTCGCCGATGCGGAACAGCAGGTTGTCGCGCGTCGTCCCGGCGTTGTTCACGACCACGTCGATCCGCCCGAAGTCCCCCTCGACGGCGGCAATGGTCGTCTCCACCTGCGCGGCGTCGCCGACATCACAGCCATAGCCGCGCGCCGCGCCGTTGGCCAACGCATGCGCGGCGGCCTGGGCTTTGGGGCCGTCGCGCCCCAGGATCGCCACCCGCGCGCCCGCTACGGCGAGGGCCTGCGCGATGGCGTGCCCGATGCCCCGGCTTCCTCCCGTGACGACCGCGACCTTGCCCGACAAGTCGATCTTCATCTCCACCAATTCTCTTAAGCTGCCTCCAGGAAGCGCGCCACCTCGTCGGCGGTTCCCACCGAGGTGACGTTCGCACCGGGCACGATGCGCCGTAACAACGCGGCCAGCACGTTCCCCGGCCCGACTTCGATGAACCGAGCGTCCGGTCCGGCGAGCTCGGCGGCGCGCTGCATGCACGTGACCCATCGGACAGGAGCGGTGAGCTGGTCGGCGAGCAGGCGGCGGGCCCGCGTCGCGTCCCGCACGGGCTCGGCCGTCGCATTGGCGATCACCGGGAACGCCGGATCGCGGAACGGCGCATGCTCGAGGGCCACCCGCAGGTTGTTTGCCGCCGGAGCCATGAGGGACGAATGGAACGCGCCGCTCACGTTGAGCGGCACCACGCGTTTGGCGCCGCGCGCCTTGCACGCCGCCCCCGCTGTCGCCACGGCGTCCGGATCGCCCGAGATCACGGTCTGGTCGGGCGCGTTCAGGTTCGCGGCCACGACCACGGCGCCTCCGCTCGAGGCGGCGCGGCACGCCGCCTCGACCTCGGCCGTCGCGAGGCCGAGCACCGCCGCCATGGTGCCCGGGCGCTCCGTGCCGGCTTGCTGCATCAGCTCGCCGCGTCTCCGGACCAACGCCGCCCCGTCGGTCGGCGCGAGCGCGCCCGCCGCGATGTACGCCGAGTATTCGCCGAGGGAGTGTCCCGCCGCCGCCACCGCGGCGCCGTCGATCTTCGGTCCCACGACGGCGAACACGGCTGCGCTGTGCGCGAGGATCGCCGGCTGGGCGTTCTCGGTCGCCGTGAGGTCATCCTCGGGCCCTTCGAACATCAGCCGACTCAGCGGGAAGCGGAGCGTCTCGTCGATCGCCTGGAGCGTTTGCCGCGCCTCGGGGAACCGAGCGGCGAGGTCTTGGGCCATCCCGACTTTTTGTGCGCCCTGCCCGGGGCAGAGCCAAATTGTGTTCTTCGCCGCTACCACTGCACCACCAGGCTCGCCCAGGTGAACCCCGCGCCGAATGCGCAGAACATCACCTTCATGCCCGGTTTGAGTCGCCCACAGCGGACCGCCTCGTCGAGCGCGATCGCGACCGACGCCGCCGACGTGTTGCCGTAACGGTCGACGTTCACGTACACCTTGTCCATCGAGAGCCCGGCGTGCTTGGCCGTCGCCTCGATGATCCGAATGTTCGCCTGGTGGGGAATCAGGAGGTCGATGTCGGCACCGGTGAGACCGGCGCGCTCGAGTGCCTTGTCACACGCGTCCGCCATCGAGAGGACGGCGGCCTTGAACACCTCCCGCCCCGCCATCTGGATATAGTAGGAATGGTCCGTGAGCAGGGCGGCATCGGGCGGGTGCGCGGCGCCCCCCCCGGGCCGGTGCAGGAGCTCCGCGAGCGTGCCGTCGGATTTCATGTAGCTCGACAGGATGCCGCGCCCGCCGGTGCTTTTGCGTACCAGGGTCGCGCCGGCCCCGTCGCCGAAGAGCACGGCCGTCGCCCGGTCGCTCCAATCCATGATGGAGGTGAGTTTCTCGGAGGCGACGACGAGCACCTGCTCCGCCTGCTCCGTCGCGACGAGCCCTTCGGCGACGTTGAGGGCGTACAAGAAGCCGGTGCACGCGGCCTGGACGTCGAATGCGACGGCGCGCTTGGCGCCCAGCAGAGCCTGGAGATCGCAGGCCTGCGAGGGGAGGAGACGGTCGGGCGAGCAGGTGGCCACCACCAAGGCGTCGACATCGAGGGGGGTGAGGCCCGTCTCCTGGAGCACCTGCTCCGCGGCGGCCTTGGCCATGCAGGCGTTGGATTCATCGGGCCCCGCGACGCGCCGCTCCCGGATCCCGGTGCGCTCGCGGATCCACTGGTCCGACGTGTCGAGGATCTTCGAGAACTCGTCGTTCGTCATCACACGCTTGGGCGTGTAGCGACCCGTTCCCTGGAGCTGCGCAATCGGACGCTTCACCGGGCCGCGCTCCCGCCCGCAAACTCGGCGCCGATGTCCTGGTCGAGATGGCTTTCCACCATTTGCGCCGCGACTCGCACCGCGCTCACGATCGCGCGCGCGGGCGAGGCACCGTGACAGATGATGACCACGCCCTTGACGCCCAGGAGCGGTGCGCCGCCGTACTCGGAATAGTCGAGGAACTTGAAGAGCTGCTTCGCTTCCGGCCGGCCCAGGACGTCGGGGAACGCCTGCTTCATCATGCCCATGAACATCCGGCCGGCGGACTCGTAGAACTTGAGGACGACGTTGCCGACGAAGCCGTCGCACACGACGACGTCGATTCGCCCCTTCTTGCACTGGCCTGCCAGGATGTCGCGCCCTTCCACGTTCCCGACGTACGTGATGCCCGGTGTCTGCGTGAGGAGCTGGTGCGCTTCCTTGACCACCGCGTTGCCCTTCTCGTCCTCCTCGCCGACGTTGAGCAGACCGACGCCCGGCTGCGTCCGGTCCAGCACGTCGCGCACATACACCGAGCCGAGATGCGCGAACCCCACGAGCTCGCGGGCGTCGCAGTCCACGGTGGCGCCGCCGTCGAGTACCAGCACCGGATGCACGGCGGTCGGGAACAGTGCCCCGATCGCCGCTCGCTGCACCCCCTCGTGCAGTCGCAGCAGCAGCGTGGCGGCGGCCATCACCGCGCCGGTGTTGCCCGCCGATATGAAGGCGTCCGATTCTCCCTTCTTCTGCAGTCCGAGCCCGACGGCGACGGAGGACCGCGGCTTGCCCTTCACGGCGGCCAGCGGCTTCTCGCCCATGCCCACGACTTCCGGCGCCTCGACGATCTCGAGCCGGCTGCGATCGACGTCCCTGCCCCCGCTCGCGGCTCCCTGGGCCTTCAGCGCCGCCTCGATGTCGGCGGTCCGTCCGACGAGCTGGATCCGGAAGGCCGGCGGCAGTTCTCGCAGGGCCTGCACCGCCCCCTCCACCTCCACGCGCGGCGCGTTGTCGCCACCCATCGCGTCCAGCGCGATGCGGATCACCGTCAGGCGTCCTCGACCGGCACCCGCTGCTCGTCCCGGTAGTAGCCGCAGGTGGGGCAGACCCGATGCGGGCGCTTCAGATCGCCGCAGCGCGGGCAAGGCTGGAGCGCGATCGGGGCCGCCTTGTAGTGCGTGCGGCGCGCCCGCTTCTTCCGCTTGGAAGTCCTTCGTTTCGGTACGGCCATAAGATCGTCCTTTTCAGTCGCGGAGCTTGTCCTGGAGGCCGGCCAGCCCCTTCCAGCGCTGGTCCACGGCAGGTGGGCAGCCACACGGGCCCGCGTTCAGGTCGTTCCCACAGCGCGGGCACAGCCCGCGGCAGTCGTCCCGGCAGACCACCCACCGGGGCACGGCGAGCAGCAGTTCTTCCCGCACCGCGGGGCGGAGATCGATCTCGGTTGCATCAGGCGCTAGAGGATACGAGCTCGGGTCCTCCAGGGCATCGGGGTCGGCGGAGAACAGCGCGTCGATCGTCGCCGCGACCGGCACGGGTACGGGGGCGAGACAGCGCCGGCACTGCCCCGCCATGCGGGTGTTGAGCGAGGCGCGCCAGTAGAATCGCCCTTCCCCGGCGGCATGCAAACGGCCTGCCACGCGTACCGGTTCGGCCAGCACGACGTCCAGGCCCTCGAACAGGGGATCGCTCCCTGTGAACTGGCCCTGCGTTTCGACCGGACCACGGGCGAGCTCCCGCAGGTCGACTTGTAACATGAGCAACCGAAGCTAAACCCTTGTGGGACTTGCGTCAAGCGAACTGCTACCGACTGCCCCGGAGGTCCCGTAATTCCCCCTCGGGAAAGAAAAACGCCACCTCGCGGGCAGCGGTTTCGGGCGAGTCAGAGGCGTGGATCGCGTTCCGCTCCTTGGACTCCGCGTACAGCTTGCGCACGGTGCCGGGCTTCGCCTCGGCCGGATCGGTCGCGCCGATCACGTCCCGCAGATGCGCGACGGCGTCGTCCCGCTCGAGCGCGAGGGACAGCCCGGGTCCCGATGTCATGAAGGTCACGAGCGAGCGGTAGAAGGGGCGTTCCCGATGCACTTCGTAAAAGGCCTCGGCCTGCGCCGTGCTGAGCTTCACGAGGCGGGCGGCGCGAACGACGAATCCCGCGGCCTCGAGGTGGGCAAGGATCTTTCCCGCGAGGCCTCGCTTGACCGCGTCGGGCTTGATGATGGCGAGTGTGAGCATGTGGAGGGGCTAGGGGCTAAGGGGCTAGGGGGCTTAAGGGGCTAAGGGGCTAAGGGGCTAAGGGGCTAAGGGGCTAAGGGGCTAAGGGGCGATGAGGCGGCGAACCACGTCGGCGCGCGTCAGGAATCCGACGACGACCCCCTCCCGGACCACCGGGAAGCGGTCGACATCCTTGGAACTCATCAAATTGGCGACGTCCGCGAGCGTCTGGTCCTCCGCCAGGCAGAGGACCGACCGAGCCATGGCCTCCTTCGCCGGGATGAGCTGCGGGTCGGCCGAGCCGCGCTGCAGCTGGGAGCGCGTGGGTACGTGAAACTCCCCGCTCTTGGTCCGCTGCACGAAGTGAGGGATCAGAAAGCGCAGCAGCTCGCGGTGGGTGATCATCCCGATGAGCGAGCCGCCGTCGTCCACCACCGGCAGTGCGCGGATGTCGTGCTCCACCATGAGGCGGGCGACGTCACCCAGTGTGCGCTCCGGGCCGACGGTGATCGCCTGGGCGGTCATGACGTCGCGCACCGTGAGCTGGCTCGGCAACTCCACCGCGTCGAGCGCAGCGAGCGTGACGACCTGCTCCGGCGTGCGCGCCGCGAGCAGCCCGAGCACGGTATCGGGATGCGACAGCGTGCGGGCGAACGCGCCCACGACCTGGAGGTAGAGGGCCGCGTCACGCATCGGCGCCACAATGAAGATCACGACCCGCGCCGTGCGGTGCGGATCCTTCTCCCAGTGGATCGGCGTGGGGGAAATGCCGACCGCCGTGACGAGGCCGCGCACGGCCTCCGAACGGAAGTGGGGCAGAAACGCGTGCTCCCCAACGCTCACCATGTCCTCGGGCCACGTATGCCGGATCACGGCGTTGAGGCGCTGGGGATCGGCCACCGCCCCTGCGGCGATGAGGCGCTCGGCCAGGCGCTCGGTCGCCTCTTTGACAGTGGCGGCGCGGAGGGGCACGAGGATGTGCTCGGGCTTGAGCACGTCACGGAGCTTCACAGCCGCTCCTTCAGGAGCGGCACTACATCCGCCGGGCGCTTCATGACGGCGATGCCCGCCCGCGCGAACGCCGCCATTTTCTCGGCGGCCGTCCCGCTCGATCCCGAGATGATCGCGCCGGCGTGTCCCATGCGGCGCCCCGGCGGCGCGGTTTGGCCGGCAATGAAGCCGATCACAGGCTTCGTCATCGTCTGCTGCACGAAGTCGGCGGCCTGCTGCTCGTCGGTGCCCCCGATCTCCCCGATCATGACGACCGCGTCGGTCTCCGCGTCCGCCTCAAAGGCCGAGAGGCAGTGAATGAAGCTCGTGCCGATGAGCGGGTCCCCGCCGATCCCCACGCAGGTGGACTGACCCAACCCCTGCGTGGACAGCTGATGCACGATCTCGTAGGTGAGCGTTCCGCTGCGCGACACAACGCCCACCCGGCCCGGCCGGCAGATGTTGCCGGGGATGATCCCGACCTTGCTCCTGCCCGGGGAAATGAGGCCAGGGCAGTTGGGGCCGATCAGGCGCGCGCCCCGCTCGTGCAGATACGGCAGCACGCGCGTCATGTCCAGCACGGGGATTCCCTCCGTGATGCCCACGATCAGCGGAATGCCGGCGTCCGCGGCCTCGAAGATCGCCGAGGCGGCGACGGCGGCCGGGACGTAGATCACGGAGGTGTTCGCCTGAGTCTCGCGCACCGCGTCGGCGACGGTATTGAACACCGGGACCACGCCGTCGAACACCTGCCCGGCTTTGCCCGGCGTGACACCCGCCACCACCTTGGTGCCGTAGCCGATCATCTGCCGCGTGTGGAACGATCCGTCGCGGCCGGTGATGCCCTGTACCACCAGGCGGGTCTGCTGATCGACAAAGATGCTCACGCGGCCTTGGCTTGGGCGACGGCTTGCTTCACCGCCTCGTCCATGTCGGTGAGCGCGGAGAAGCCCGCCTGTTTGAGGATCTGAACCCCCTGCTCCTCATTGGTGCCGGTGAGTCGAATGACGAGCGGTACCTTGAGCGGCAATACTTTTGTGGCCTGGACGATCCCGTTGGCCACGTCGTCCCCCCGGGTGATGCCCCCGAAGATGTTGAACAAGACAGCGCGGACGCTCGGGTCCGCCGTGATGATCCGCAGGGCGCTCACGACCTTTTGAGGGTTCGAGCTGCCGCCGATGTCGAGGAAGTTGGCGGGCTCGCCGCCGTAATACTTCACCAGGTCCATCGTCGCCATCGCGAGCCCGGCGCCGTTGACGCAGCAGCCCACAGTCCCCTCGAGCTTGATGAAGGTGAGCCCGGCTTCACGTGCCGCGACCTCCGAGGGCGCTTCGGCGCTCGTGTCGCGCAGCGCGGCGATGTCGGGCCGGCGGTCGAGCTCGTTGTCGTCGATCACGATCTTCGCGTCGAGGGCGGCCAGGGCACCGTCGCGTGTGGTGACGAGCGGATTAATCTCCGTGAGGGATGCGCCGACGGCGTAAAACGCCGCATACAGCTGTTGCATGATGTCCGCCGCGGCGCGGGCCTGCGCGATGTCGCGGTACAGCTGCAACGCGAGGCCCAGCGCCTGGTGTGCGAGCAGGCC
The DNA here is from genome assembly GCA_003222085.1 of Gemmatimonadota bacterium. GTDB lineage: Bacteria > Gemmatimonadota > Gemmatimonadetes > Gemmatimonadales > GWC2-71-9 > AG41. The sequence continues at coordinate 45,436 of QHUK01000009.1, read as the reverse complement.
GTAGCGCGGGTCCACCGCCAGGCGCTGAATTTTCTCCGGGGTTCGGGCGGCCACCTCCTCGATGTCGATGCCGCCGGCGGCGCTCACCATCAGCACCGGGCGCTGGGACGTCCGGTCGACGATGATGCCCACGTAGCTCTCGGACGCAATGTCGGCCGCGGGCGCCACGAGCACCCGCTGCACCGTGAGGCCCTTGATGGTCATGCCCAGGATCTTGGCCGCGTGTGCGGCGGCCTCGGTCGGGTTCGCGGCGAGCTTGACCCCGCCGGCCTTGCCGCGCCCGCCGGCGTGCACCTGCGCCTTCACCACCACAGGCCCGCTCCCGAGCCGCGCCGCGATCGCGCGGGCCTCGTCGGCCGTCGCCGCGACCTCGCCGGGCGGCACCGGAATGCCGTGCCGCCGCAGGATGTCGCGGGCCTGGTATTCGTGGAGATTCACACTCAGTCCCTCGTGAGAGTGGTGCCGGCGTCGCCCTGCAACGCCGCGAGACCCTGGGCCAGCTCGGCGATAATGGCGCGCTGCTCCTCCCCGCGCCCGGCACCGCCGGTGCGGACGAAGTCGGCCGCCGCTTCGACTTTCGGACGCATGCTGCCGAGGCCGAGCTCCTTCCCGGCGAGCAGGTGATCCGCCTGGGCGAGGCTCAAGCGGCGGATCGCTGTTTGTTGCGGCGTTCCGTAGGCGTGGTAGACCGCGTCCACGTTGGTGAGGATCAGCAGCACGTCGGCGTCGATCTCCCGGCCCAGGATCGCCGCCACACGGTCCTTGTCGGCGACCGCGTCCAGCCCCTCGAGGAGGAGGGTCGGGTCGTCGTACACGGGCGGCCCGCCGCCGCCACACGCCACCACGATGTGCCCGGCCGCGATGAGGTGGTGAATCATCTCCCGCTCGACCACCGCGGTCGGTCTCGGGCTCGGGGCGAGGCGGCGCCACCGGCCCTGTTGCTCTTCCGTCACCGGAACGCCGCGCGCGTGGAGGCGGGCCACCCGCACGGGGTCGAGGGCGTGGCCGATCGGCTTCGTGGGACTGCGCAGATTCGGGTCGTGGGGGTCGCACAGCGTCTGCGTGATGAGCGTGACGACCTGGCGTGTGACGCCGGCGCGCGCGAGCGCGTTCTGCAGCGATTGCTGGATCATGTAACCCATCCAGCCGGCGGTCGCGGCGACGAGCACGCCCAGCGGCAACGGCTCGACCTGGTCGGCGGCGATTTCGTTGCGGGCCAGCTCGTCTCCCACCTGCGGGCCGTTGCCGTGGACCAGCGCGATGCGCCACCCCGCTCGCGCCAGGTCCACGATCGGCGCGAGGCTGGCCCGCGTGTGGCGGAACTGGTTGGAGATGGTGGGCCGCTCGCCCGGCGGGGCCACGGCGTTGCCGCCGAGCGCGACGACGATGGTGCCCGGGTTCACGGCGGCGCAACCTAGCGGCGCTCGGGGGCGGGAGCAAGCTTGCGGCGCCCCAGGCCGAGCAGCTCCTTCAATTGCGCGTACAACTGGCCGAATCGCTCCAGGTCGCCGGCGGCGAGGGCTGCGTCGGCCTGCGCCGCGAGCTGCTGCGCCCGTCGCCAGCGCGCGGCGAGCGCCGTGTCGGCGGGCCCGTGCGCGTCGCCTCCCGAGGCGAGCAGGCTTCGCAGCGCCGCGGCCACACTCCTCCCCTGGCCACGGTGCTCTCGCCACGAGAGGAATACCGTGTCGATCCCGGTGGGCGGACCCCCAGTGGCCGGCTGGCGGAACAGCGCCTGCTCGAAGAACAGGCCGCCGGCGACGTTCCACAGTCGGGGCACGCCCGGCGCCGTGGTGCTGGGGGAGCCGACGAGCGCCGGCGGCAGCCGCGCGGCCGGGTTGGGCCGCCACACCAACACCTGAGGCCCGTCGGGTGTCATCGTCGCCGCGACGAGCGCGGCGAGCGTGCTTCCCGCTTCGAACCCTTGAGCCATCCAGACGCGGGGCGCCTCCGTCGCCCCGTCCGCGGGTGGCGCGAGGATCTCGAACGGCTCCCGCGGTCGCCCGCTCCACGCCGTCGTATCGGCGCGCCAGCGCTCCACGAGCGCCGCAGCGGCGCGGAAGGCTCGTCCGGGGAACGGGAGCTGGGCGCGCAGAGCCGGGGGGACGCTGTCGAGCGGTCGTATCAGGGGGGCGAGGAGCCGCGCCCACGCGGTGGCGAGCGCATCGGCCCCGGGGGCGAGGTAGAGCCGGGTGTCACCGCTGGCGGCGTTCACGGCGCCGACGAGGCCGGCGCGCAGGTATCGCACCGAATCGCGGTCGCCGCCGGCCACCGGCCGGGCGAGCGGGAACGCCTCCGCCTCGAAGTACCCGTAGGCCACCCACCACAGGGCGCTGTCGACCACCACGGGAACGGCGTCGTCGAATGAGGCGAACGGGGCGAGCCGCGCGACCCGCTCCAGTACGTCCCGTCGCCACAGGAGCACCAGGCCGTCGGTCTCGCGCCGCGCGAGCGCGGGGCTCTGGAGGGCCCACGCGAGTGCGGTTCGGCGCCACCACCCCCTCAGGGCGATTCCCGAGGGCCGCAGCGCCGGCCAGGTGTCGGGGGTCGCAACCGCGAAGTCCGTGAACCGCGGGCCGAACCAGGCGGTGGAGTCGCGGGTCGCGAGCGGCGCGACCGCGAGGACCGTATCGTCCTCGACGACCGCCAGCGGCCGCCCGACCCGCGCCGTCGGGCCGCGGTGGATCGCGGCCCAGCCGCCCAGGGACGGTCGGAGCGCGGCGCTATCGACCGCGGGCCGGAGGGCCACGAGCCACGTCGCTCTCCCCTCGCCGGCCGCGTGGGGCGAGAGTCCCGCGGCCGTGGGCGTCGACTGCGGGCGAACCAGATCCCGTCGCGACCCGGCCGCCGCGAGGACCCGCGGAGCGTCCCAGATGGGCATAGTCGCCGCCGCCGCCTCGGGGCTCGGGAAGCCCGGGGGCGCGTGCTCCGCGAGCGTCGGGACGCCGAACGCGAGTCCTTCGAGCCGCCGCCGCTCGGCCGCGAGGGCCGTGTCGGAATCGGCGGCCGCCCGCTCACGCGGGGCGGCGATCGAGAGCGAGCCGGGAATGACGGCGAATCCCAATAGCGACGCGACGAGGAGTGCGCCCCAGGCCGTGACGAGCAGCCGCGGCCTTTCCCGCAAGCCCCACACGAGGCTGACGACGGCGACCGCGACGCCGAGCGCCGTGACGACCGTCGCAGCGGCGAGACGCGCGTCGAGCGCGCGGCGCGTGATTGCCCCGTGCAGTCCGGCGACGGTTTCGGCGGGATCGAGGACGGCGCCCCACGTGAGCGTCAGCGCGAGCAACGCGAGCAGCACCCCCAAGTGCGCCCGCGCGTGCGCGTTCGCGTACGGCAACCAACGACGGAACCGCAGCGAGCCGATCCCGACGTACAGCAGGGCGACGACCACGGTGGCGGAGCACACCCCCACCAGCGCGAGCTCCCGGAGCCGCTCGCTCCAGGGCAACCGGCCCAAGTAGTAGCCCAGGTCCCGCTGGAGCACGGGGTCCGTAACGCCGAAGATCGGCGGGCGGGAGGCCAGCGCCGCCGCCATCCACCAGTCCCCCGTGCCGAGCGTCAGGAGGAATCCGAACACCAAACCGCAGGCGATCGTGCCGGCGAGGAGCAGGGGTTGCGGGACCGCCTCGACGATCTCCAGGTCACCGAGCCGGCGAGACAGCTGCATAGAGCCGATGGAGCGGTACACGAACAAGAGATTCGCCGTGCCCCAGGCGACGGCCCCAATGAGCAGGAGCCCCGACACGAGCCGGGAGAAGTCCCGGGCCGTGAGATACGCGCTGCCGCCGGGCAGGCTGGCCCCCCAGGCGCGTTCGGCTGTCTCCAAGGCGAGCCAGCGCCCACCCACGAGCACCGCGACCAGCAGTCCGACTGCGACGAGCAGCGCTCGCCGGCGGACGACGGGCTTCACGCGCCGGGGCTCTGCGCGGCGAGCCAGCTCTCGATTTCGGTGCGGTAGGAGGCGAGCGCCTCGGCGGTGGCCGCTTCGAAGCGGAGCACCAGAACGGGCTGGGTATTCGAGGCACGCAGCAGTCCCCACCCTTGGGGAAAGGTGATGCGCACGCCGTCGAGGGTGGACACCGGGTACTTGTCGGTGAAGTGCCGGGCGGCGCGCTGCACGATCGCGAATTTCCGATCGTCGGGGCAGTCGACGCGCAGCTCAGGGGTGGCCACGGTGACGGGGAGGTCGGCAAGGAGCCGCGAGAGCGGCCCCCCCTGCTCCGCGATGTAGCGCAGCAAGCGGGCCGCCGCGAACAACGCGTCGTCGAAACCGTACCAGTCGCCGCCAAAGAACATGTGACCGCTCATCTCGCCCGCGAGCGGCGCGCCACTCTCCTTCATTTTTTGTTTGATGAGGGAGTGGCCGGTCTTCCACATGGTGGGCACGAGGCCCGCGCGCGTCAGCTCGCGCGGCAGCACCTCGGAGCACTTCACGTCGAAGATCACGGCGTGGCCAGGCCCGATGCGGCGCGCGAGGTCGCGGCCGAGCAGCACGAGCAGCTGATCGCCGAACACGGGGCGTCCCTGTTCGTCCACCGCGCCGATGCGGTCGCCGTCGCCGTCGAAGGCGATACCGAGCTCTCCCCCCTCGCGCCGCACGACTGCCTGCAGGTCGCGCAGATTTTCCAGCGCCGAGGGATCGGGGTGATGGTTGGGGAACGTGCCGTCGGACTGGCAGAACAGCGGAACGACGTCGGCGCCGAGGCGCTGGAGCGTGTCCACGGCGACGACGCTCGAGACGCCATTGCCGCAATCCACGACGACTTTCACCTTGCGGGGGAGCGGGCCGTTGCGCTGCACAATCGCGTCGCGGTAGCGCGGCAGCACGGACCCGTCCTCGCTGCGCCCGCCGCCGGGACGACCGGGGGTACGTCCCTCTTCGATGAGACGCCGGAGGTGCTGGATGCCCGCCCCGGACACCGCCTCGCCACCGAGGACGACCTTGAAGCCGTTGAACTCGGGTGGATTGTGCGAGCCGGTTACCTGGACGCCGCCGTCCACGTTGAGCACGTGGGTTGCGAAGTACAGCGCCGGCGTCGGCAGCTCGCCGACGTCCACGCCGTGGCCGCCCACGGCCTCGATTCCCGAGAGCAGGCCGTGCGCGAGCGCGTGCGCGGAGGGGCGGTTGTCCCGTCCCACGGCGAGCCGGGGTGCGCGCCCGAGGCGCTCCCAGCCGAGTGTCGCGACCGCCTGCCCGATGGCGCGGGCGACCTCCGGTGTCAACTGGTCGCCCACGGTACCGCGGATGTCGTACTCGCGAAAGATGGCGCCGGGGAGCTGCATGGGCGGCACCTGGGTCAGCGACCGACCGACGGGGGTGACGGCGGCGCGGGGGTGGTGACCGCCGGCCCGGCACGCAAGCCGTCACCGCTCGTCTTTGCCAGGTCGAGCAGGCGATTCGGGCGAATGCCGAGGAAGAGCACGCCGGCAACCGACACCGCCACCACCGCGCCACCGAGCCGACCGATGCGCATCGCGGTGTGGGCCCGCTCGAACGGCTCGGGCTGCATGTACATCGCCATGATCACGGAGAGATAGTAGCCTGCCGAGATCACGCTCGTAAGGACGAGGATGGCGGCGAGCGGGAGCTGCCGCGCCCCGGTGGCGGCGACGAGGATGTACCACTTGCCGATGAATCCGGCCGTCCCGGGAAAGCCGAGCAGGGACAACATGCAGATCGCGAGCGCGAACGCGAGCCACGGTCGGCCGCTCGCGAGCCCCGCGAGGTCGTCGATCAAGACGTCGCGCTCGCCATCCCGCCCCTTGGCGGCGAGGAGCGCGAAGGCGGCGAGCGTCGTCAGCGTGTAGGCCACCAGGTAGAACACGAAGGCCGCGGAGCCGGCGCTCGTCCCCGCGGCGACGGCGACGAGCAGGTATCCCGCGTGCGCGATCGACGAGTACGCGAGCATGCGCTTCAGGGTCCGCTGGGCCAGCGCGACCAGGTTCCCCACCACCATGGTCGCCACGGCGAGCCACCACACGATGTGATGCCACGCGGGAACGCCGCCGAATGCTTCGCCCAGGACGCGGAGCAGCGCCGCGAACGCCGCGGCCTTGACGGCCGTCGCCATGTAGCCGGTGACCGGCGTGGGCGAGCCATCGTACACGTCCGGCGCCCACATGTGGAACGGAACGGCCGCCACCTTGAACCCGAACCCCACGAGCAGCAGGCCGAGGCCGATCAGCAGCATCGGACTGTTGTCCAGTCCCAGCGTCCGGATTTGAACGCCGATCAGGCTCAGGTTGGTCGTGGCGGTCGCGCCGTACACCAGGGCGATTCCGTAGAGCAGAAAGGCGGATGCGAAGGCTCCCAGGAGGAAGTACTTGAGCGCCGCCTCCGCCGCGGCGGCGCTGTGGCGGTTGATGCCGGCGAGCGCGTACACCGCCACGGACATCAGCTCGAGCCCGAGGAACACGACCATCAGATCCTCGCCCCCGACCATGAGCATCATACCCAGCGTGGCGAACAGCAGCAGCGCGTAGTACTCGGGGGCAAGCAGGCGCTCGCGCTCGAGGTAGTCGAACGAGACCAGCACGGTCAGCCCCGCGGTGCCGAGGAGCAGCCCGTCCGCGACGAAGCGGAAGTCGTCGACCGCGATCATGGCCGGGGCGCCGAGCGCGTGCGCCGTGTGCCACCAGAGCCACCACGCCGCCGCTCCCGCAGCCGCGAGGCCCGCCAGGGTGACCCACCCCGCCACCCGCAGGTCGGCAGCCGTGCGGTGCCGCCAGGCGATGACGAGCAGGAGCGCCATGCCCACCAGGGTGAGCACCAGCTCGGGCAGCAATGCCCGCAGCAGGTCGCGCGAGGTCGCGAGATCGAGGCTCACCGGACCGCCGTGAACGAGGCCGCGTTCGCCCGCACCGACTGAACGAGCTGCCGGGCGCTCGGTTCCATCCGTTGGAGGATGGGCTTTGGGTACACCCCGATCCACACGATGCAGGCGAGCAACGGCACGAGCACGGCGATCTCGCGGAGCGAAAGGTCGGCAAGCTTCTCGTTCACGCTCTTGTCGAGCGGATTGAAAATCACGCGCTGCAGCGCCGGGAGCAGGTACATCGCGGCGACGACCACGCCGGCCGTGGCGATGGTGGCCGGCAGGGGGTACGTCCGAAACGTGCCGAGCAGCACCAGGAACTCCCCGACGAAGCCGTTCGTGGCCGGAAGCCCGATGGACGACAGCGAGACGATCGTCAGCACCGCCGCGAGCATCGGCACGGTCTTGGCGATCCCGCCGAACGCCTCGATCAGGCGCGAATGCCGCCGCTCGTACAGCATACCGGCCAGGAAGAACAGCCCGCCGGTCGAGATGCCGTGGTTGATCATCACCAGGAGGGCGCCCTGGACGCTCTGGAGCGTGAGCGCCCAGATGCCGAGCATCACGAAGCCGAGGTGGGCAACCGACGAGTACGCGATCAGCTTCTTGAAGTCGGGCTGGACCATCGCCACGAGGCCGCCGTACAGGATGCCGATCAGCGAGAGCGCCACGATGACCCGCTGTACCGCCGGATGCACCGCGACCGCCGGGAAGAGCGGCAGCGCGAACCGCAGGAAGCCGTAGGTGCCCATCTTGAGGAGCACTCCCGCCAGCAGCACCGACCCCGCCGTGGGGGCCTCCACATGGGCATCGGGGAGCCAGGTGTGGAACGGGAACATCGGCACCTTGATCGCGAACGCGAGGAAGAACGCGCCGAACAGCCCGAATGCGACGGACCCGAGTCCGCCGATGTGCGCCGTCAGGTGCGCGTACGCAAACGAGTACACACCGGTGCGCTGGCCCACGAGGTACACGAGTGCGAGGATCGCCACCAGCATGAGCAGCGAGCCGAAGAAGGTGTACAGGAAGAACTTGATGGCCGCGTAGATGCGGCGCTCCCCGCCCCACACTCCGATGATGAAGTACATCGGAATGAGCATCACCTCCCACATCACGTAGAACAGGAAAAGATCGAGGGCTACGAATACCCCGATCATCCCCGTCGTCAGGACGAGCAGGAGCGCGTAAAACCCGCGCTCCCGCGTCGTGATGTAGGCGTAGCTCCCGAGCACCGACAGAGGGACCAGGAACGTGGTGAGCAGGACCATGAACAGCGAGATTCCGTCCACGCCCACCGTGTAGCGGATCCCCCAGCTCGGGATCCACGGCACGTCCAGGATGCACTGCATGCCGTCCGCCGGCGCGAACGTCCACCACAACGGCACCGAAATCGCGAATTCGACGAGGCTCGTGGCGAGCGCGATGTGCTTGGCCCAGCGCGGCGGAGCCAACATCACGACGAGCGCGGCCCCCAGCGGCCAGGCGAGCAGCGCGGTGAGCACCCACTGGCGGTACACCGGCTACCGCACCGCCGCGCCGACCACGGCGAGGACGCCGATGACGAATAAGACCACGTACACCCCCACCTCGCCCGTCTGCAGCCGGCTGCCCAGCCATCCCACGGCGCGCGATGCGGCGGCGGTCCCGTTCACGAGCACGCCATCTACGATGCGGGCGTCGACGATCTTCCAGAGCACTTCACGGGAGACCCACATCACCGGTCGCACGATGATCGCGTCGTAGAGCTCGTCCACGTACCACTTCTTCCAGAGGAGTCGGGCCAAGCCCCTCTCGGGCGGCGCGAGCCGCGCCGATACGAGCGCCTCCGGCTTGAGCAGGCGGAACGCACCGACGATCCCGAGCACGGCGATCAGGACCGCCCCCGCCACGAGCGCCCACTCCGTCGCGTGCGCGACCTCGACCGCCGGCTGGAGCCGCTGAGCGACGCCGGTCACGGGCTCGAGCCAGCGCTCGAGGAAGGCGTGGCCGCCCAACAGCTCGGGGACATTGAGCGCACCGCCGAGCACGGTCAAGATGCCGAGCAGCGCCAGCGGCCCCGTCATCACGGGCGGCGCCTCGTGCAGGTGCGCCCGCTCGCGCTCGCCCGTGCGGTTCGGCCCGTGGAACGTATAGAGCATGAGCCGGGTCATGTAGAATGCGGTGAGGAGGGCCGCCGCGAGGCCCATCGCCCAGAAGGCATACCACAGCGGTCGAATGGTCGCCTCCGCAAACGCCGCCCCGAGGATCTCGTCCTTCGAGAAGAAGCCGGCGAACGGTGGGATCCCCGCGATGGCGAGCGTCGCGATCCACATCAGGGCCCCGGTCCACGGCAGGTAGTGTCGCAACCCACCCATGTTCCGCATGTCCTGTGCGTCCGCGTCTGTATGGGTCGCGTGGTAGGCGTGATGCATGGCGTGGATCACGCTCCCCGACCCGAGGAACAGCAGCGCCTTGAAGAAGGCGTGGGTCACGAGGTGGAATATTCCCGCCGCGTACGCGCCGGTGCCGGCGCCGACAAACATGTAGCCGAGTTGGGACACGGTCGAATACGCGAGCACCCGCTTGATGTCCCACTGCTTGAGGGCGATCGTGGCGGCGAAGAGCGCCGTGAGCGCGCCGACGCCCGCGACCACGGCGCTGCCGAGCGGCGACAGCGCGAACAGCACGCCGCAGCGCGCCACGAGATACACACCCGCGGTGACCATGGTGGCGGCGTGGATCAGGGCGGAGACGGGCGTCGGCCCCTGCATCGCGTCGGGGAGCCAGGTGTAAAGGGGGATCTGAGCCGACTTGCCGGTGCAGCCCAGGAACAGGAACAAGGTGATCGTGGTGGCGACCGCCCCGCCGGGCATGAGGACGGCGGGTGCCTTAGCGAAGACGGTCTCGAAATCGAGCGATCCGAAGCGGGTGAAGATGAGGAACATCGCCACCAGGAACCCGAAGTCCCCGATCCGGTTCACGATGAATGCCTTCTTGCCCGCGTCGGCGTTGATCTGCTCGTTGAACCAGAAGCCGATCAACAGATACGAACAAAGCCCGACCCCTTCCCAGCCGACGAACATCACGGGGAAGTTCGCGCCCAGGACGAGAATCAGCATGAAGAACACGAACAGATTCAAGTAGGCGAAGTAGCGCGCATACCCCGGGTCTTCGTGCATGTAGCCGACGCTGAAGACGTGGATCAACGCGCCCACCCCGGTCACGACGAGGATCATTACGGCCGCGAGCTGGTCGAGCTGGAGCGCGAAGGCGACCTGCAGGTCGCCCGCGGGGATCCACTCCCAGTAGCGGAACACGAGCGGCGCCGTCGCGTGGTGGCGCGCGAGCCCGGCCACCGCGATGGCGGCCGCGGCGAATGCCAGCACGAGCGTTCCGACGCCCACGATGGAGACGGCGCGCTTGGCGGTCGGCCGGGCGAGCGCGAGTGTGCCGTTCACGACGAAGCCCACCAGCGGCAGCGCGGGTACGAGCCAGAGGAGGGACAGCGGCACCGCGGGCATCAGCCCTTGAGCAGGTTGATGTTCTGCAAATTGACTGTGTGCCGGTGGCGATAGATGGCCAGCATGATCGCGAGCCCCACGCCGGCCTCGGCCGCGGCGACGGCCATCACGAAGAAGACGAAGATCTGACCGGCGACGCCGAGCTGCTGTGCCAGCGCGACGAACGTCAGGTTCACGGCGTTGAGCATGAGCTCGACGCACATGAAGATGACGATGGCGTTGCGACGGAGCAGCACGCCGGCGACGCCCAAGGCGAACAGCACGGCCGACACCGCCAGCGACGGTCCGAGGAGCATCAAAGCTTCCGTTTGGCGAGCACGACGGCGCCGACGATTGCGGTGAGCAGGAGGATGCTGGTGATCTCGAACGGCACGAGATAGGCCGCGAACAGCGGTCGTGCCACGGCCGGGACCATGCCCTGCTCCGCCGCGGCGCGCGCCACCGCCCCCGGGGGGAGCACCAGCCCCGGTGACGGCGCCGCCCGGGCGAGCCCCAGGAGCTGCACGAAGAGCCCCCCCGCGAGCAGCACCCCCACGCCGAGGCCCGCCGGGCCCTTGAGGTCGGTCGGGCCGGCCGGGCCGAGATTGAGCAACATGATCACGAACAGGAACAGCACCATGATGGCGCCGGCGTACACCAGCACCTGGAGCACGGCGATGAACTGCGCGTCGAGCAGGACGAACAGGGCCGCGAGCGAGAACAGCGTCACGACCAGCCACAGCGCGCTCGCCACGGGACTGCGACGGGTGATGCAGGACAGAGCGCTGACGACCGCCAGTCCGGCAAACCCCCAGAAGATGATCAGCGTTCCGTCCACCGATTACTCGCCCTTCGGGTCGGAAGGATCCCACAGTGTCGAGACGGGGTGCGTTTGCGCGCACAGCCGCTCGAGGTCGTACACGAACCGGTCGCGGGAGTACTCCGAGTTCTCGTAGTGCACGCCCACGTGGATCGCCTCCTCGGGACAGACCTCCTGGCAGTAGCCGCAGAACACGCAGCGGAACTCGTCGATCTCGTAGATCAGCGGATAGCGGTTGCCCTGCTCGTCCTCCCCGGGCACGAGCTTGATGCAGTTCGCCGGGCAGATCTGGGGGCACAGGCCGCAGGCGACGCACTTGGCACGCCCCTGCTCGTCGGTGAGCATGCGGTGCGTGCCCCGCCAGCGCGGCGAAAGCGTCCAGTCCTTGCTGCTCTTTTCTTCCGGATACTGCATCGTCACCTTGGGGCGCCACAGGTGGCTCAAGGTGAGCGCCATGCCCTTGAGCGTGGCGCGCAGATAGGAGATCTCCGCACCCGGCCGCTTCATCACCTTCACCCCGATCGCCATCAGGCCCGCTCTCCTTGCTCCGCCACCGAGCCGGCGATGAGGTGGCCGCGGTCGAGCACGAAGAACAGGGGCACCGCGAGCACCAGGTTCAATGCGAACAAGGCGAGCGCGAACCGGCTGTCGTAGGTCCAGCCGAGCCGGTCGTGCAGGAACCAGATCGCGGTCGCGATCACGGTCACGTAGGCGAGCGCGAGCGGCAGCATGACCTTCCAGCCGAGCGCCATCAACTGATCGTAGCGGAAGCGCGGCAAGGTCCAGCGCACCCAGATGAACAGGAACAGGAAACACATCACCTTGGCCGAAAACATCGCGAGCGTCGCCAGCGTCTTGAGGGTCGTCCAGGGAGGCGTGTTGTCCCAGGTCGTGATGGGGATGTCCCAGCCACCGAAAAACAGCGTCGTCATCAGGGCCGACGCCGTCACCATGTTGGAGTACTCGGCGATGTAGAACATGGAGAACTTCATCGCGCTGTACTCGGTATGGTAGCCGGCGATGAGCTCGCCCTCCGCCTCCGGCAGGTCGAACGGCAGGCGGTTGGTCTCCGCGAACGCCGCGACGATAAAGATGAAAAACGCCAGCGATAGCGGGAACACGTTCCACGTGAACACCGACTGTGCCTGCTTGGCGATCACATCGGTCAGGGTCACGTTTCCCGCGAGCAGCAGCACCGCGACGGTGCTCATGCCGAGGGCGATCTCGTAGGAGATCATCTGGGCGCTCGCGCGCAGGCCACCCAGGAGCGAGTACTTGTTGTTCGACGACCACCCTGCCAGCACGATGCCGTAGACGCCGAGCGAGCCGAACGCGAGGATGTAGAGAAAGCCGACTGGAAGGTTCGCCACCATCATGTCCACGTCGCCCCAGGGTGTGGGGAGGGGCGCGGCGAAGGGAATGACGGCGAACGTCAGGAGCGCCGGGATGAACGACATCGCGGGCGCCAGCATGAACAAGACCTTGTCGGCGCGGGCGGGAAGCGTCTCTTCCTTGACGAGATTCTTGAGCCCATCCGCCGCGGGTTGCAGCAGTCCCTGCGGGCCGACGCGGTTCGGACCGAGCCGGTCCTGTATCCACGCGCAAATGCGGCGCTCCGCGAGGGTGAGCAGCGCCACCCCCACCATGATCACGGTGAACACCACGACGATCTTGACGATCGAGCTCACCAGGAAGAAGGTCATGCCGGCACCACTGTGGCGACGGGCGTCGGTGCACCCCCAAACCCGAGCTGTGCGTAGGAGAGCCCGCGAAACGCCTCCACCGACGCCGCCAGACGGTCGAACGCCTCGGCGGCGGTGCCGACATGTCCGCCTGGTCCCCCGCTCAGCGCCGTGACCAGCTCGGAGAACACCCACCACGCGGGCCGCGCCATGCCCGGCGCGGATTTCGCCTGGAAGTAGCGCTGCACGCGGCCGTCCCGGTTCACGTACGTGCCCTCCTCCTCGGCGACGTTGGCGATCGGCAAGACCGCCTGGGCGTCGCGGGCGCGTTCGGGGAGCACCGTTCCGACATAGATGAGCGCCCCCGCGGTGCGGACGGCGATGTCGGGCTCGTCGAGCACCAACACCACGGCGGCGGTCTCCGCCGTGGCCACGGCCGCCGCGTACTCCCGGCTGTACCCGAGCAGCTCGGCCCCGCTCGCGTTGGGCGCCCGCTCCGCACGGAGCGCGAGGTTCGGGACGCCTGCGAGCGGCGCTTCCTCACCCATGACGACCTGGAAGGCACCGCTCCACTCGAGTCCGCGGAACAGCTCGCGTGCGAAGAACAGCGCCTCCGTCGAGACCCTGGGGGAAACGAGGGCGACCGCTCTGCCACCCGCTCCGCGCATCCGGCTCGCCACGAAGTCCAACGCCTCGTCCCAGTCGGTGGCGTGGAGCTCGCCGCCCCGCCGCACCAGGGGCGCTTCGATGCGGTCTCCGCGGTTCATCCAGCGGTAGTTCATGCGCCCGTGGTCGCAGATGAAAAACCGGTTCACCTCGAGATTCGACCGGGGGCGCACGCGGACGATGACGTTCTCGCGGGTGTCGAGGGTGACGTTGCAGCCCTGCGAGCAGCCGGTGCAGATGGAGGCGGTCTTGTCGAGCTCCCAAGCGCGCGCCTTGTGAAGGAAATCCTTGGACAGGAGGGAGCCGACGGGACACAGATCGACGACGTTGCCTGCCCACGGATGATCGAGGCGCCCTTCGGAGTGGATCCCGATGTAGGCGCGGTCGCCCCGCTCGGACACGTTGAGCACGGGCTCCTTCGCCACGTCTTCCATGAACCGGACGCACCGCGTGCACAGGATGCAACGGTTCGGGACGTACAGCACGTCGGGGCCGAAGTCCTCGACGGGGTTGAAACGCTTCGCGTAGTGCGGGCTGTACCGCGTGGCGGGGCGGCCTTCCTGGAACGTGAAGTCCTGCAGCTCGCACTCTCCCGCCTGGTCGCAGATCGGACAGTCGAGCGGATGATTGATCAGCAGCAGCTCGAGCACGCCCATGCGGCCACTCTTTGCCTGAGGCGACTGGGTGCGCACGACCATGCCCTCCGCCGCCTGGGTGGCGCAGGCGATCTGCAGCTTCGGAGCCTTCTCGATCTCCACGAGGCACATGCGGCACAAGCCTGCCACCGGCAACCCCGGGTGATAGCAGTAGTGCGGCACGAGAACGCCGGCCTGCTTGGCGGCCTCGATCACCAGCGTCCCCTTGGGAACGCTCACGCGGACGCCATCGATTGTCAGGTTGAGGAGCTCGTCGCCCATCAGGCTACCAGGAGGGGCTTCCGACGGCCCGCGATGTAGTCTTCGAATTCCTGCTTGAACTTTTTGATCCCGGACACGACCGGGGCGGCGCACGAATCCGACAGCACGCAGATCGTCTTGCCGGTCATGTTCTCCGCCAGATCGAGCAGCAGATCCAGGTCGGCCGTCTTGCCCTGCCCCGAGAGAATCCGCTCGAGGATCTTGGTGGTCCACGCGGTGCCTTCGCGACACTGGGTGCACTGCGCGCACGACTCGTGCGCGTAGAAGCGGGCGAGCCGCATGATCTGGTAGACCATATCGGTCGAGTCGTCGAACACGATCACGCCGCCTGAGCCGAGCATCGAGCCCTTTTCGACCACGCCTTCGTAGTCGAGGAGGCAGCTCTCGGTCTCCTCGCGGTTCAGGATCGGCACCGACGAGCCCCCGGGGATGCATGCCTTGAGCGTCCGGCCGGGCGGCACCCCGCCGCACAGCTCGTACAGCAGGTCCTTGAGCGGGAAGCCCATCGTGACTTCATAATTGCCGGGTCTCTGCACGTGTCCGCACACGGAGAACAGCTTGGTGCCGGTGCTCTTTGGGGAGGCGAGCGACAGTCCCTTGTACCAGGCCGGTCCCTTTTTGAGGATGAGCGGCACGGCGGCGAGGGTCTCCACGTTGTTGATCGTGGTCGGCATGCCGAACACGCCGGCGGCGGCGGGGAACGGCGGCTTGATCCGGGGATTGCCGCGCTTGCCCTCGATCGAGTTCATGAGGGCCGTCTCTTCACCGCAAATGTAGGCGCCCGCGCCGCGGTGGAGGTAGAGCTTGATGGCGCCAAACACGCCGGCGGCGGTGGCCTCGGCGAGGGCCTTCTCCATGATCGCCCAGGGCTCGGTGAATTCGCCGCGGATGTAGAGGTACACCACTTCGGCCTGGATCGCGTGCGCCGCGATGGCGGCACCTTCCAGCAGCGCATGGGGCGTCCAGCGCATGATCTCGCGGTCCTTGAACGTGCCGGGCTCGGATTCGTCGGCGTTCACGCACAGGTAGTGCGGCTTCTTCTTCTCCTTGGGCATGAAGGACCACTTGAGCCCCGTCGGGAATCCGGCACCCCCCCGCCCACGCAGCCCCGATTCCTTCACGCTGTCGATGATCCTCGCGGGCTCCATCGTGAGCGCGTGCGCGAGCATCTCGTAGCCGCCGCGCTTCACCCAGCCCTTGTAGGTGCGGGCGTCGGCCTCGCCGAAATGCTTGGACAGCACCAGGGTCTCTTTGGGATGCGGCTTGTGAGGATAGCCCATCAGACCATCCCGAAGGTGGAACGTGGAACGCGGAACGCGGAACAGCGTGTTCCGACTTCCGCGTTCCGACTTCCGCGTTCGGTTCTCATTTGTACTTCCTCACGAGGTCCGAGACCTTGTCCGGTGTGACGGACTCGATGAAGTCGTCGTTGATGAGCACCGGCGTCGCGAACCCGCAGGCCCCCAGGCATTCCACCTCGATCACCGTCCACTTGCCGTCGGGGCTGGTGGCGCCGAGCTCCTTGGCGCCGGTCGCGTCGAGGAACGCCTTCACGACCGCCTCGGCGCCGCAGATGTTGCACGGCGACGTCGTGCACACCTGCACGAAGTGCCGCCCCACCGGGTGCTGGTGATACATGGTGTAGAACGTCACGACACCCTTCACGTACGCCGGCGTCAACCCCAGCACCTCGGCGACCTCGGCCATGTTGCGGTCGGAGATCCAGCCGCGGGCCTGCTGCACGAGCCACAGCGCGGGCAGGAGGGCCGCCTGCCTGGTCGGATAGCGCGTCAGGATCTCGCCCAGCTGCTCGAGCGCCTTGCCCACGAACACCGGCTGGTATTCTTCCGTGCCCGGCTGCGGCGTCGGATGCGCGCCGACGCTCATCGATCCACCTCGCCCATGACGATGTCGACCGACGCGTTGATCGCGATCAGGTCGCTCAGCAGGTGCCCCTCCGCCATCTTGGACAGCGCCGAGAGGTTGATGAAGGACGGTGGCCGGATGCGCCACCGCACGGGCTTCGCGCTGCCGTCCGACACCAGGTAGTTGCCGAGCTCGCCCTTGGGGTTCTCGATCCCGACGTAGGCCTCGCCCACCGGTGCCTTCACGCCCTCCATGACCTGCTTGAAATGGTAGATCATCGCCTCCATGTCGTTCATGGCGCGCGACTTGGGAGGGAGGATCACCCGCGGGTCGGCCACGTTGACGGGGCCGTCGGGGAGCCGCACGAGCGCCTGCTGCAGGATGCGATTCGACTGGGAGCACTCCTCGAGGCGCACGAGGTAGCGGTCGTACACATCGCCGTGCTCGCCCACCACGACGTCGAAGTCGTACGTCTCGTAGTCGAGGTACGGCTGGTCCCGGCGCACGTCGTAGGGGACGCCCGAGGCGCGCAGCATCGGGCCCGACAGCGAGTGGTTGATCGCCTCCGCTGCGGTGAGCGCGCCCACGCCCTGGGTGCGGCCGACCCACACGCCGTTCCGCGTCAGCACGCGATCGATCTCGCTCAACGTCCGGGGAAAGGTCTGGGTGAATTCGCGCAGCCCGGCGACGAAGTCGTCGGGGATGTCGGCCATCATGCCGCCCACGCGCGTCACGCTGGTGGTGAGGCGGGCGCCCGTCCACATCTCCTGGAGGTTGTAGATCCGCTCGCGCTCCTGAAACGCCCAGAGAAACGGCGTGAACGCGCCGAGGTCGATCGACGTCGTCCCGAGCCAGACCATGTGCGAGATGATCCGGCTCATCTCGCACGCCATCACCCGCAGCACCGTGCAGCGCGGCGTGATCTCAATGCCCATCAGCTTCTCGGCGGCGAGCGCGAAGCCGACGTTGTTCGCCATGGGCGAGAGGTAGTCGGTGCGGTCGGTGAGCGGGATGATCTGGTTGTAATGGCGGTACTCCCCCAGCTTTTCGAAGCCGGAATGGAGATAGCCGAGATGGGGGATCACCCGGACCACGGTCTCGCCGTCGAGCTCGACCACGAGCCGCAGCACCCCGTGAGTCGCTGGGTGCTGAGGCCCGAGGTTGATCAACATGTGCTCGCCCGTGAGATCGGGCTCCGGGGGCGTCGCATCGGGGGCGTCGCCGACCCCGAGGGGTACCCGGACCGGCTGGCCCCGGGCGTCCAGGCCCGGGGTCGCAAGGTCGAGCTCGACGGTGCGCTTGCTCATTCGGTGTCGGGGAGCTTACCGCGCTCGCCGTGGCGCAGCCGCTCCTTCATGTCGGCCGGGAGCTCGTCGTAGGCCTCGGCGATCGACAGCTCCTCCATCGAGTAGTGCGCCTCGGGGTTGGCGCCCAGCGCCTGCCGGACCTGCTCGGCGCGGCTGAAGCGGCCCCGCAGGGGAAAGTCCTTCCGCAGCGGGTAGCCTTCGGCGTAGGTCTCCCACATGAGAATGCGCCGCAGATCGGGGTGACCGCGGAAGGTGACGCCGAACATGTCGTACGTCTCCCGCTCCAGCCAATCGGCGCCCCGCCACAGCGGCACGACGGAATCGACGGTCAGGTCGCCGTGCGGGTCGAGCTCGACTTTGATACGCAGGTCGGCGCGGCGGGCGAGCGATCGCAGCTGGTACACCACCTCGAGCAGTCGCTCGCGGTCACGGTACTCGACCGCCGTGACGTCGACGAGGTAGTCGTAGCCCTGCTCCGGCGTATCGCGCAGCCACGTCATCGCGTCGAGCAGGGCTTCGCGCGCGACGTAGACGATGGTGTCGCCGCACGACTCGAGCCCGCGGCCGATCGCGTTGCCGAAGGTCGCTCGCAGGGCGTCGACGGTGGGGTTCACGACGAGCGGAACTGGTGGACGGAGTTGCCGAACGGCTCCGAGATCTCGTCGATCTGCTCGGGGGGGAGTCGCAGGCCGCGGTCGTCGAGCGGCTGCTCCTCGCGACGCGGGACGCGGTCGAACAGCGACTCGCCTTTGATCTTCTTGTGCAGCAGGAGCACGCCGTACAACAGCCCTTCCGGGCGTGGCGGGCAGCCGGGGACGTAGACGTCCACCGGGACGATCGTGTCGATGCCCTGCACCATCGCGTAGTTGTCGAAAATGCCGCCGGTGGACGCGCACGCCCCCATCGAGATGACCCATTTGGGCTGGGGCATCTGGTCGTAGATCCGCCGGATGACCGGGGCGAGCTTGAAGGGCAGCCGGCCGGCGCAGATCAACACGTCCGCCTGCCGCGGGGAGAAGGCCTGCCGCTCCATCCCGAAGCGGGCGAAGTCGTAACGGCTGGCGGCGGTGGCCATGAACTCGATGGCGCAGCAGGCCGTGCCGAACGGCATCGGCCACAACGAGTTGGCGCGGGACGCGTTCACGGCCCAATCGACCAAGGCCTGGAACTTGGCGAGCAGGTAGTTGGGGCTCTGGCCGGCGACTTCCTTGGTCTCGTTGACGCGCTTCATCAGGGTACCCCGTCTAGCAGAAACGTCTCGCGGAGGCGTCGCGCAACTGCGTCGGGCGACGTCCTTGTGCTACGCATTCACTTGACGCGTTCGCTTGACGTCTCAATTCCACTCGAACGCCCCGCGCTTCCAGACGTACACGTAGCCGACCGCCAGGATGACCATGAACACCAGCATCTCGACGAGGAGGAACCCCGTGCTCGGCCCTCCGACCCCCCCGCCCCCGAAATAAATCGTTCCCCAGGGAATCAGGAACACCGTCTCGATGTCGAAAATGATGAACAGCATCGCGACGAGGTAGAACTTCACCGAAAAGCGCTCACGCGCGTTGCCGAGCGGCGGCATGCCGCTTTCGTACGGGCTGTCCTTGAGGGGGGTGGGCTTGTGGGGAGCGAGGAGGTGCGACAGCCCGATCAACAGTGCTGCGTTGAGCGCGACGAAACCGAGCAGCAGCAGGAAGGAGAGATAGGGCTGGTTCATGTGAGTTCGTGAAAAAATTCACTTGACCCGTCGAAACGTATTCGGACGCGACGGCCTTGTCAACCGAATCGAGTGGCGTAAGTGCCGACGCCGCCGATATATTGCCGCCCCATGTCCATCAAGTCCGATCGCTGGATCCGACGCATGGCGACCGAGCGCCGCATGATCGAGCCGTTCGCGGAAAACCAGTCGCGCGCGGGTGTGATCTCCTACGGCGTCTCGTCCTACGGCTACGACATGCGGGTCGCACCCGAGTTCAAAATCTTCACCAACGCGCTCTCGGCGGTGGTGGATCCCAAGCGCTTCGATACGAAATCGTTCGTCGAGTTCACGGGCGACGTGTGTATCGTGCCGCCGAATTCCTTCGCCCTCGCCCGATCCGTCGAATATTTCCGCATTCCCCGTAACGTCCTGACGATCTGCGTCGGCAAGAGCACGTACGCCCGCTGCGGCATCATCACCAACGTGACGCCGTTCGAGCCCGAGTGGGAGGGCTTCGTCACGCTGGAGATCTCGAACACGACGCCCCTCCCCGCGAAGATCTACGCCAACGAGGGGATTGCCCAGGTGCTGTTCTTCACGGCCGACGAGGGAGACGAGTGCGAGGTCAGCTACAAAGACAAGAAAGGCAAATATCAGGGTCAAAAAGGGATCACGTTGCCGAAACTGTAACGACGTCGAGTAAAGACGTCGCGCAGAAACGTCGCACAACAACGTCAAGCAGGACCGTAGTCACGGTTCTGTTCGACGCCTCTGCTTGACGTCTGCGTTAGACGTCTCTGCTTGACGCCGCCCTTCTGTTGTACGCGTAAGCAACCGCCAGCGCGATGAGGGCGAGGGCGAAAAACGACGCGATCCGGTACAACGCCTCGAGGTTCGAGAGGTCGTAGAGCACGATCTTGAGTCCCGCGCCTGCGGCGACCGCAAGCCCGGCCGAGCGGACGTCTTTGCGGTCGCGCTGGAACCCGATTCGTACAATGGCGGCCGCGTAGACCAGCCAGAAGACACTCAGGGCGAGGTCCCCGGCGAGGGGAGCGCGCTCTCCGAAGTAGCGCGGCAGCTCGACCGACCCGCCCGCAAACACCGCCGCTCCGCACAGCACCCAGAGCAGCTCTTCGCCGCGCGCGGTCCAGCGCGCAGTCCCCGGGTGCTTCACTCCCGCGTTCCAGCGGCGCGCGGCCAGTGCCGTGCCCGCGACGTAGCCGTACAGGGCCAGCGCCCAGGCATCGCTGAAGGTCGTGGCGTCCGACGGTCGGGACCAGAGGGCCACGCCGAAGAGACAGGGGAACGCGAGCAGGGCGAGCCCGAGCGCGGCGAGCCGCCCGCCCGGCCGGCCGCCCAGTTGCTCGGCCGCGAGCCCCGCCAGAGCGAGCGCGGTCCAGCCGACGACGACCGTGGGCGGGCTCCCCTGTGCCGCGACCGCCCAGGCGGCCAGCGCAAATCCCATGACCAGGTGCGGGGTGGCGCGTCGGGCCCAGCCGACGCCGAGATACACAGCCGCCAGCAGTCCGGGTAACAGGGCCGGCTCCCGGTCGAGCAACTTGGGATCCGCCATCGCCACGAGTCCGAGCAGCACGAAGGGATTCACGACGAACAGCAGGGCTTCGTCGGGGGCTCTGAGCCGATTCAAGTCGAGCTCCTGCCACCACAGCAGGGCTGCGATCGCGAATGCCGCGGCGACGGCGAGCCAGAGCCGCGGCTCGGGGCCGTCGCTCATGCCGGCGATCGCGACAGCGAGCAGGACCCACGCGAGCACCAGGAACCCGACCCGCGCCTCCGGCCAGGCGCGCCGTCGCGTGACGTGCAGGGTCAGCAGCGCGCCGGCGGCGAGAAACCAGCAGCCGACCGCGCTGGATAGCAGTCGGGCAGCTCCGGCCGGGGCCAGGAGGAAGTAGCCGGCGAGTGCCAGGTCGAACGCTCGGCGCCAGCTCATCGTATAGGCGAGGAGGCCGGTGCCGAGGCCGATCACTTCGAGGTACCCCAGGAAGGCTTCGGGGTTGGGCGTCGGCGGGGGGAGCAGGATCGGAGCCAGGTACGCGCCGGCGAGCGCCCAGATCGCCAGTCCCTCGATCTCGTGACGCAGCGCGAGCAGGGTCACGACGATCGTGCACGCAGCGAGGAGGAGCACGCCGATACGACGCTCGAGCAACCCGTACGGCCCGGCGGCTGCCCACAGACCGAGGTACGCGAGGCCTCCGCCGGCGCCGATCATCGCCGCGCCGTAGCGCCGCAACCCGCCGCGGATGCGCGCTTCCCCCCACGCGCCCAGTGCGATACCGGCCACGATCGCGAGCAGCGAGCGGACCACCGGAGCGATCCAGCCGCGATCGAAGGCGTACTTCAGGAAGAAGCCTGCCGCCGTCAGCAGCGCGAGCACGCCCACCACCAACAGGCCGCGCTGGCCGAACCATTGCTCGAAGTCGGCGGCCGGGGGTGGTGGTGACGAGGACAGCGGCGATTCGGGGGCTGGGTCTGGGGTCGGCTGAGCGCGCCGGGGCGGAGCGGGGAGAGGGGGGGGCGCGGGTGCCGCGGCGATGCGCTCGGCAGCGGCCCCGGACGCGAGCAGCCGCCGCACCACCTGCTCCAGCACTTCGACCCGCCGCTCGAGTCGTTGGAGCGCGTCGTGCTGCTCGTCGCTCACGGGGGAGGCGACGCGCTGGCGGAACGGGATCCGAAGGCCGTGATGGCGATCGTGGCCGCCGCCAGGATGACCAGATCGGGAATCCAGCCGAGCTCGGTCCGAGGCACGGCCATCTGCAGGAAGTTCATCACGAAGTCGAACAGCCCGACCAGCAGCCCGAGGAGCACCGTCGCGTGCAGGCCGCGTCCGAACTGGGTGAGCACGCTGCCCGTCACCAGGGCGACGGCGCCCTGCCCCGCGGCGATGCCGATCGTCACGGCGGCGTCTTCGAGCAGCGTCCGCCAGAATCCCGGTCGTGTCGCGTGGTAGCTGAAAAACCACGTGTGGATGAGGGAGAGCGCGACTCCGGCCGCGGCGGCGCACAGCGTAGCCCACACCGCGTAGCCGATCACGATCTTCATTCGCTCGCCGGGGTCGCTCGCCATGCGGCCTTCCTCCCTACGGTCATCGAGGCGCGGAAGCAAATGTGAGGGGTCCGGCGCGGCCCCGCTAGTCAGCGCCGGGCGGCCGCGTATCTTAGGCTGGTTGTCATCGCGACGTTCGCGTGCACGCGCGGATGAGGGGGTGAACTATGTCCGGTACCCTCACGCTGCCCTTGTCATGACCCCCCGCCGACTCGCTCCTCCAACGGCGAGGAGGGCGCTCAGCCTGCGGGTGACGCTGCTCGCCGTCGCCCTTGTGGCCGGCCTGTATGCCGGCGCCCTCCCGGTTTACCTCTACTTCCGCATCAGCCGCCCGGCACTGGCGCTCGGTGCCGTGACCGAGGCCGTGGCGGAGGCGGCCGAGATCCTGGCTCGTCGGGATGGTGCCCTTGATCACGCCGTGGCGCTCGTGCGCCGAATCGTCCGTAGCCCGACCCTGCCGGCCGACTCGGTGAAGGCCGCGCAACGGCTCCTGGAGATCGGCGAGGCGCCGCTGCCGGTACAACCTGATGCGCCGATCCCACCGGATTTACGCGCGGCCCTGTCGCATACGGACGCGGCGATCTCACGCGTCGCGGCCGCCTTGGCGGTCGTCATCGCCGACCTCCAAGCAGGACGGCGGCCGACCACCGCGCGACTCGGGGTGATTGACGACCTTGACCAGGTGGCAGACGATGAACGGACCGGGGTCGCCGGGATCGCTCGGAGCGATCTGCTGACGCGGCAGCGCGCCCTCCGAGACGCAGCCTACGACGTCCAGCGCGACACCGTCGTATGGCTCGTGACGGGCGGGTTGTTACTGACCGTCCTGGTCTCCGTCGTACGGCGACGCGTGTGGCGCCCTCTGCGCGAGCTCGAGGCCGGCCTCGCGCAAGTCGCCGACGGCGACCTCACCGTGGGGGTCCCGGTCCGTGGGTCCGACGAGCTCGGCCGCCTGGCTGCGCACTTCAATGCGATGACCCGTGTGCTGAGCGACCGGGCCGAAGAGCAGGGCCGCTTCGCCGCGGCGGGCGAGTTGCTCGCCGGCGTTGCGCACGAGGTGAACAATCCCCTCATGGCGATCGCCGCCCACGCCGAGAACCGCCTCGCCGATCCCGCGTTCGAGGGAGAGCAGCGCAGCGAGATGACTCAGATCCTGCGCCAGGCGCGCCGCGCCACCAAACTCCTGCGCGGGCTGTTGCGGTTCGTCCGCGCGACCGAACGCGAAGTGACCAACGTCAATCTCAACGACGTGGTGCGGGGGGCGCTCGATCTCGTGTCGTATCGGTTCGGAGTGGACGAGATCACCGTGGGGGGGCGGCTCGACGCAAGCTTGCCACCCGTGCAGGGGGACGTCATCAGGCTCGAGCAGGTCGTGGTCAACCTCCTGGCCAATGCGATCGACGCGCTCCGCGCGGTCACCCCCCCCCGCAACCTCACCGTGGACACTTGGGTTCAGGACGCACAGGTGTCGGTGGCGGTCGGGGACAACGGCAAAGGCGTTGCGCCGGAGATCGCGCCGCGCCTGTTCCGACCGTTCGCCACCACCAAGGGCCACCACGGCACGGGGCTGGGGCTCTATGTCTCGCGCCAGATCGCCCGGGAGGCCGGCGGCGACCTCGCACTGACCTCGCCAGCCGGTTTCGGTGCGCGGTTCGTCCTGTCGCTCCCAGTCGCGTCGGTTTCAGCTCCGGACTCCGCTTCTTCTGCCCCCGCCCCCGCCCCCGCCCCCGCCTCCGCTCCCGCTCCGTCTCCCGACGCTGCCGGCGCTCAGGCGGCCGTCGGCTCGCTGGCGGGGCTCCGCGTGCTGATCGTGGAGGACGAGGAGGCCGTGCGGCGGCCCATGGCGCGGTACCTGACGCGCCGCGGTGCCGCAGTCGACGAAGCGGCGGACGGTGTGGAAGGGCTGGCCCGGTTGCGAGCGCAACCCGCGCACGTGATCCTCGCGGATCTGCGGATGCCCCGCATGGGCGGGGTCGAGCTGTACGCGCAGCTCGAGGAGGAGCGGCCCGAGCTCGCGGCGCGTGTGTTGTTCCTGTCGGGCGACGTGTCCCAGCTCGCCGAGCCGGGGAACACTCCGGTGCCGCGAGAGCGGGTTCTGGTCAAACCTGTCGAGCTTGCGGAGCTGGAGCGGCGGATCGTCGCGTTCGTGCGCGGGCCTGGGCCTTGAAGTGGCCGGCCGGGCGGCCCGACAGTATCATGAGGGAGTATGCTGGTCGTGCTGGTTCTGCTCGTGACCGTGGTGATGCGGGTCGCGATCGTCACCGCGGTGGTCTACCTGCTGCTGCCGCGGGGTCCCCTCTGTCCGCACTGTGGCATCGAGATGGTGCCGCTCCGAAACCGGTTCTTGGACCGCCTGCTGCCCGCGCTGCAACGACGCTGGTGTCTCGAGTGCGGGTGGGACGGCGTGGTGCGGCGGGTGCGTGCGACCGGGGCTCGGGGCTCGGGGCTGGGGACTCGGAACCGCCTCCGAGCCCCGAGTCCCTAGTCCCGAGTCCCTAGTTCTGTAATGAGCCGCGCGGCGCGCTCGTAAAAGAAATAATCCCACGCCCAGTTCAGCAGCACGAACAGCTTGTTGCGGAACCCGATGAGCTGGATGATGTGGACGACCAGCCACACCACCCACGCCGGGAATCCCGTGAACCCGATCCCGCGGATGTAGGCGACGGCCGCGTTCCGCCCGATCGTGGCGAGCGACCCCGGGTCGCGGTAGCGGAACTGCACGGCGGGCTCGCCTGCGATGCGGCGCCGGATGTTTTCGGCCGCGGTCTCGGCCATCTGGATCGCGACCGGGGCCATCATGGGCAGCGGGGCTCCGGCCACTTCGAGGTAGGCCGCGTCGCCGATCACGTAGATACCCGGATGACCCGGCACTTCGAGGGTCGGGTCCACCGCCACCCGGCCCTGCTGCGCCGTCGGCAATCCGAGCCGACCCGTGAGGGACACGGCTTTCACGCCTGCCGCCCAGATGAGCGTGCTCGCCGGGATCACCTCACCACTCTTGAGGGAGACCCGGGCACCGTCGTAGTCCGCGACCGTCGCCCCGAATCGAACCTCTACGTGCTTGCGCCACAGCGTCTCGGCGCCGGCCTCCCGCAGCCGGGGGGGCATGGCCGCGAGCAGCCGGTCGGTGGCCTCGAGGAGCAGCACGCGCACGTCCTTGATGTTGAGGCGCGGGTAGTCCTTCACCAGGACGAGCCGGATCAGCTCCGAGAGCGCTCCCGCCATCTCGACGCCCGTCGGGCCGCCGCCCACCACGACGAACGTGAGCTCGGCCCGGCGGCGCTCGGGATCGGCTTCGAGCATGGCGCGCTCGAAGGCGTGCAGCACGTGATTGCGGATGCGGATCGCTTCCGGGATGTCCTTGAGACCAAACCCGTGCCGCGGCACGCTCTCCAGGCCGAAGAAGTTCGTCTCGCCGCCCACGGCCAGGATGAGGTAGTCATAGGCGATCGGCCCGTCGGTGGTGACGATGCGCTTCCCGCTCGGGTCGAGGCCCGTCACCTCCGTCATCCGGAACTCGGTGTTGGACTGGCGGCGCAGGATGGCGCGTACCGGCCGGGCGATCTGCTCGGGCTCGAGGCCGGCGGTCGCGACCTGGTAGAGGAGCGGCTGGAACAGATGGTAATTGTGGCGATCGACGAGCACGACGTCGACGGGGGTCTTGCGCAGCGCGCGCGCGGCGCGCAGGCCCCCGAATCCCGCGCCCACGATGACGACGGTGGGGCGGCCGGTCGCCGGGCGTGAGGGGACCGGCGCCTGGTTGCGGAGCACCGCGCGGGGCTCGGTGGCGGTGGCGGGCTCGGTCACGCCGACTCCGAGAGCACTTCGATGGGCGTGCTCGGGTCGCCGGCGAGCGTCTCGCGGATCGAGTTGTCGGCGTTGAGCAGCACGATCGTCGGACGGTGACGGGCTGCCTCGTCGGGCGTCATCTGGGCGTAGCTGATGACGATGATCGGATCGCCGACGTGGACGAGCCGCGCGGCCGCGCCGTTCACGCACACCGAGCGCGATGCCCCGCTGCCTGCGATGGCGTACGTCTCAAATCGCGCCCCGTTGGCGATGTCCACCACCTGGACCCGCTCGAACGGCAGGACACCTGCGGCCGCGAGCAGCTCGCTGTCGATGGTGATGCTGCCTTCGTAGTGCAGCTCCGCCCGGGTGACCGTCGCGCGGTGGAGCTTTGACTTGCAAAGCGTCAAGAGCATGTTGCCTCCTGCCGGAAAGATAGCACGGAACGGCCGTCGCCTTGCCTGAGCCGCGGGAAAGCGGGTATCATCACACCGTTTCCATGACGAGCCAGCCTTCCGTCGCACCCCGCTCCGGCGTTACCCGATCCCTGGTCGGCCAGAAGGCCGTCATGGCCGTCACGGGCGTGATCCTGTTCTTGTTCGTGGTCGCCCACCTGCTCGGCAATCTGAAGATTTTCGAGGGGCCCGCCGCGTTCGACGCCTACGCCGAGGGCCTGCGCACGGTCGGCGCCCCGTTCTTCGGGCGCGGGTGGCTCCTGTGGATCGCCCGCGTCGTCCTGATCGTCGCGGTGCTCGCCCACATGTGGGCGGCTATCGAGACGACGCGCGCCAGCTGGCGGGCCCGTCCGGTGAGCTATCGGCGGCTCGAGCCGGTCGAGACGACATACGCGGCTCGCACGATGCGGTGGGGCGGCGTGCTCATCGTCGTCTACGTGATCTATCACCTGCTCGATTTCACGTTCGGCCGCGTGAACCCGAGCTTCGTGCCGGGCGATGTCTATCACAACGTCGTGGCGAGCTTGCGGGTGGGGCCCGTGGCGGCCGCCTACATCGCGGCGATGGTCGTGCTCGGGCTGCACCTCTACCACGGCACGTGGAGCGCGCTGCAGACCCTCGGGCTCAACCGGCCGCCGACCGGGGGCTGGCGCCGCGGCGTCGCGGCGGCCATCGCGGTGCTGATCGCGGGTGCGTACATCTCCATTCCGGTGGCGGTGCTCGCCGGCATGCTACGCTGACGATGGAGCTGCGCTCCCGCATCCCCGACGGACCGCTCGAAGCCAAGTGGGAGCGGCACCGCTCGGGGATCAAGCTCGTCAACCCGGCCAACAAGCTGAAGCATCACATCCTCGTGGTGGGCTCGGGGCTGGCGGGCGCGTCGGCGGCCGCGTCGCTCGCCGAGCTCGGCTACCGCGTGTCGTGCTTCTGCTTCCAGGATTCCCCGCGCCGGGCGCACTCGATCGCCGCGCAGGGGGGAATCAACGCCGCCAAGAATTACCAGAACGACGGCGATTCGGTGTTCCGGCTGTTCTACGACACGATCAAGGGCGGCGACTTCCGCTCGCGCGAGGCCAACGTATACCGCCTGGCGGAGATCAGCGCCCGCATCATCGACCAGTGCACGGCCCAGGGAGTCCCGTTCGCGCGCGAGTACGGCGGCCTGCTCGCGAACCGCTCGTTCGGGGGAGTCCAGGTCTCGCGCACCTTCTACGCGCGCGGCCAGACCGGCCAGCAGCTGTTGCTCGGTGCCTACCAGGCACTGTCGCGGCAGATCGGAATCGGGACGGTGACCATGTATCCGCGCAGCGAGATGCTCGACCTGGTGGTGATCGACGGCCGGGCGCGCGGCATCATCACGCGCGATCTGATCAGCGGCGCGGTGAGCGCGCACGCGGGCGACGCGGTGGTGCTCGCGACCGGCGGCTACTCGAACGTCTACTACCTGTCCACCAACGCCAAAGGCTGCAACGTCACCGCCATCTGGCGCGCGCACAAGCGCGGCGCCGCGTTTGCGAACCCTGGCTTCACGCAGATCCACCCGACGTGCATCCCGCAGACCGGCGCGCACCAGTCCAAGCTCACGTTGATGAGTGAGTCGCTGCGCAACGACGGCCGCATCTGGGTCCCCAAGCGACAGGGCGAGACGCGGCCGCCGCACCAGATTCCGGAAGAGGACCGGGACTACTATCTCGAGCGGCTGTACCCGAGCTATGGGAACCTGGCGCCGCGCGACATCGCCTCGCGGCGCGCCAAGGAAGTGTGCGACGAGGGGCGCGGTGTGGGACCGGGGGGACACGGCGTGTACCTCGACCTCCGCGATGCGATCGCGCGCCTGGGCCGGCGGGTGATCGCCGAGCGCTACGGCAACCTGTTCGAGATGTACCAGCGCATCACAGGGGAGGACCCGTTCCAAGTGCCGATGCGGATCTACCCCGCCCCGCACTACACCATGGGCGGCCTGTGGGTGGACTACAACCTGATGACCACGGTCGACGGCCTGTACGCCATCGGCGAGGCGAACTTCTCCGACCACGGCGCAAACCGGTTGGGAGCGAGCGCGCTCATGCAAGGGCTCGCGGACGGCTACTTCATCCTGCCGTACACGATCGGCGACTACCTCGCGCAGGCGAAGCCCGTCACGGTCGATCCCGAGCATCCGGCCTTCCACCAGATCCGGGGGGAAGTGGCCGAGCGGGTCCGGCGGCTGCTGGCGGCGAGCGGCCGCAAGACGGTGGACGCATTTCACCGCGAGCTCGGCCGCGTCATGTGGGACAAGTGCGGTATGTCCCGCAACGCGGCGGGGCTCAAGGAGGCGATGGGACGGATCGGCCAGCTGCGCGACGAGTTCTGGAGGGACGTCCACGTCGGCGGAAGAGGCGAGGAGCTGAACCAGTCGCTCGAGCACGCCGGCCGGGTCGCGGACTTCTTCGAGTTCGCCGAGCTCATGTGCCAGGACGCGCTGTACCGCGAGGAGTCGTGCGGCTGCCACTTCCGGGAGGAGTACCAGACGCCGGAGGGCGAGGCGAAGCGCGACGATGAGCGGTTCGGCTACGTTGCCG
Source organism: Gemmatimonadota bacterium (assembly GCA_003222085.1). GTDB lineage: Bacteria > Gemmatimonadota > Gemmatimonadetes > Gemmatimonadales > GWC2-71-9 > AG41. Next base: position 16,323 of record QHUK01000009.1, on the reverse strand, counting down.
CCTGGGAGTTCGCGGGGCTCGGCAAGGAGCCGGTGCTCCATAAAGAGCCGCTGGCGTTCGAGGCGGTCCATCTCGCGCAGCGGAGCTACAAATAATGCGCGTGACGCTGCACGTCTGGCGGCAGCCGGGGCCGGAGCTCGCGGGAGTCTTCGTCCGCTACGACATGACGGACGTGAGTCCCGACATGTCGTTCCTCGAGATGCTGGACGTGTTGAACCAGCAGCTGCTGGCGCGCCAGGATGATCCGATCGCATTCGACCACGACTGCCGCGAGGGGATTTGCGGGGCGTGCGGCATGGTCATCAACGGCCGCCCGCACGGGCCGCGGCGCGCCACCACGACGTGCCAGCTGCACATGCGCTCGTTCCCGGACGGGGCCGAGCTATGGATCGAGCCGTGGCGGGCGCGGGCTTTCCCGGTGATCAAGGATCTCGTGGTGGACCGCGGCGCCTTCGACCGCATCATCCAGGCCGGTGGGTTCATCACCGCGCGCACCGGGAGCGCGCCGGAAGCGAACTCGCTCCTGGTTCCGAAGGCCGACGCCGACCTGGCAATGGACGCCGCCGCCTGCATCGGGTGCGGCGCCTGCGTGGCCGCGTGCCCCAACGCGTCGGCGATGCTGTTCGTGGCGGCGAAGGTGTCCCATCTGGGGCTCCTGCCGCAGGGCCAGCCGGAGCGCGCCGCCCGCGTCGTCGGCATGGTGGCGCAGATGGACGCGGAGGGGTTCGGGGCGTGCAGCAACCACGGCGAATGCATGGCGGCGTGCCCGAAGGAGATTTCGATCGACTTCATTGCACGACTGAATCGGGATTACTTAAAGGCCGTCGTCAGTCATCCGTCATCCGTCGTCCGTGGAGACGGTGGAAGCAACGGATGACGGATCACGGATGACTGATTACAGCTTCACCGCCGCCATTGTCTCCTTCACCGCCTCCGCCGACTTCTTGAGCGCCGCCTGCTCGTCCGGCGACAGCTTCACTTCCAGGATCTTCTCGAGCCCGCTCCGGCCGAGCTTGCACGGCACCCCGCAGTACATCCCCGACAGCCCGTACTCTCCCTGGAGCCAGGCGGCGCAGGGCAGGATGCGCTTTTTATCGTGCACGATGGCCTCGACCATCTGGACCACGGCAGCCGAAGGCGCGTAATAGGCCGACCCGGTCTTCAAGAACGCGACGATCTCGGCGCCCCCGTTGCGGGTTCGCTCCACGATCTTGTCGAGCGTCGGCTTGCTGAGGAAGTGCGTGATGGGGATCCCGGCGACGGTCGTGTACGAGATGAGCGGCACCATCGTGTCGCCGTGTCCCCCGAGCACCAGCGCCTGGATGTCCTCGACGGAGACGTCGAGCGCCTCGGCGAGGAACGCGCGGAACCGCGCCGTGTCGAGCACCCCCGCCATCCCGACGACGCGCTCGCGTGGGAATCCCGTCACTTGCTTCGTGACCCAGCACATCACGTCGAGCGGGTTCGACACCACCAGCACGATCGCGTTGGGGCAATGCTGCTTGATTTGCTGAGAGACCTGCTTGACGATGTCCGCGTTGGTGCGGACGAGGTCGTCGCGGCTCATGCCGGGCTTGCGGGCGATGCCGGCGGTGACGACCACGAGCTCGCTGCCCGCGGCGGGAGCGTAATCGTTCGCGCCCACGACTCGCGTGTCGAACCCCTCGATCGGCGCGGACTGCCACTGGTCGAGCGCTTTGCCCTGCGGCACGCCCTCGATCACGTCGACGAGGACGACGGTGCGCCCGAGCTGCTTCTCGGCGAGGCGTTGCGCGGCGGTGGCGCCCACGTTCCCGGCGCCGACGACGGTGATCTTGTTCATCATGGGGAGTAAAGCTACTGTCACCCGCCGCGGGTGTGCATCTCCCGGTGGGGATCGGCCCGCAGCGAATCGATCCGATACAACGCCCCCCGGTCTGCCACGCCGAGCCGCTCCTCCGCCCCGCGATCGGTGCGGCCCTGCCACGTGTCCCGGATGAGAGACGCCAGATCGTCATCGGTGGCCCCGCGGCGGAGCGGCTCACGCAGATCGATTCCCCGCGCGGCGTACAGACAGAGGAACCACGTCCCGTCGGCGGTGACGCGACTGCGATCACAGGTGCGGCAGAACGGCGCCGTGACCGAGGCGATGATGCCGAAGGTCGTCCCATCCGCGAGCCGGAAGCGCTCGGCGGGAGCGCGGCCGTCGGCCGCCACCGGCTCGATGGCGCCGTAGCGCCCGGCCAGCACCTCCAGCATCTCCCGCTGGGACACGACCTGGTCTTGCGACCACCGCGTCGCCCCACCCACGTCCATGTACTCGATGAACCGCACTTCGGCCTCGTGGCCGCGGGCGAACTCGATCAGATCGACGAGCTCGTCGTCGTTGAATCCGCGGATCACGACGGCGTTCAGCTTGAGCTTGGCGAACCCGGCCTGGCGCGCCGCGGCGATGCCGTCGAGCACGTCGGCGTGGCGTGCGCTCTTGGCGAACGCGCGCATGCGCTCGGGGCGGAGCGTGTCGAGGCTCACGGTGACCCGTTGCAGACCGGCGGCTCGCAAAGCGGCCGCGTGCTTGGCGAGCAGCAACCCGTTCGTGGTCATGGCGAGGTCGTCGACGCGACGGTTGCGAGCGATCATCCCGACGAGCGTCGGGAGATCGTGGCGGAGGAGCGGCTCGCCGCCCGTGAGCCGCACCTTGTGCGCCCCGAGCCCTGCGAACACGGCGACAAGGCGCTCGATCTCCTCGAAGCTGAGGATCGCGGTGCGCGGCAGCCACACGTACTCGTCTTCCGGCATGCAGTAGCGGCACCGCAGGTTGCAGCGGTCCGTCACCGACAGCCGCAGGCTCGCAAGCGGGCGTTGCAGCACGTCGTGGATGACGTCAGACATGGGACGGATGGTCGGACGGGCGGACGGTGGGACGGCCGGACGGGTCGACCCACACTTCGGTCCCGTCCACCCGCAGCTCCTTCTTCCACACGGGGATCCGCTGTTTCACGCCTTCGATCACGTAGCGGCAGGCCTCGAACGCCTGGGCTCGATGCGGCGCCGCCGCGACGATCGCGATGCTCGCCTCCCCGACCGGGATCGTGCCCAGCCGGTGTCGAACGGCGATGCGCGCCTCGGGCCAACGATCGCGCGCGTCCGCCAGGAGCCGTCCGAACTCCGCGTCCACCATCGCTTCGTACGCCGAGTACTCGATCGCCGTCACCCCATGCTCGTCGGGCCCATCGCGCACGGTGCCCAGGAACAGGCATGTACCGCCGCACGCGGGTTGGGCGACCTCGGCAACCAAGGCGTCCAGAGAGATTGGAGTCCGGGTCAGGTACGTCGTAGATCCCCTCGTTGTTCACACCCTGAAGGGTGTGCCCGACACGGCACTGTCCTTAAGGACAGTGTCGGGTCGGGCCCAGGCTTCAGCCTGGGAATCACCCGCCCGCAATGGGCGGCAGCAGCGCTACCTCATCTCCGTCCTGCACGCCCGCCTCGAGCTTGGCCTGCTTCAGGTTCACGGCCGCGAGAGGGCGCTCGGGCAGGGCCTGGGCGCCGGGAAAGTCCTGGCGCACGCGCCGCACCACATCCCCCACCGTGGCCGGGAGCGGCAGCGACACGGCGACCTCGGAGCGTCCGACGAGCTCCGCGTAGCGGGCGAAAAACAGCACCCGCACCCTGGCCGGCGTCGCGGTGTCCATGGCCGTTGGCAAGATAGCCGCCTTCAGTTGCCGGTGGAACCGGTCGCTAGGCCGCGCCAGATCCTTGCCTGTTTGGCGCTCGGGGTCGACGCGGGCGTGAGTGTGAACGACACCACGGTACGCTCGCGCACCTGCGTGCTCAGACTCAGCGCCCGACCGCCGCGCGTCACGCCGATGGCGAGCGGCGCCCCCGCCTGGCCCCGGTACCGCTCGCGGAATTTCACGCCCCAGTCCTCGTCGGGCCGGGTCTCGACCTCACCGACCTTGAGCAGCACATCGCCGGGCTCGAGGCCCGCCGCCTCCGCGGCGCTCCCGGGCACCACGCCCTGCACCACGAGCTTGCCGGAGTCGCCGGGCTGGGCGTTCAGGCCGAGGAACGGGCTGGACAGGGTCTTCCGGACGACGGCGATACCGGCCTTGGCAAACACGCTGTCGTAGGGGAGCGCTTCCCGCCCGTTGATGTAGCGAAGATAGAAGCCGTCTACGTCCGGCATGCCGACCTCGCGCAGCAAGCCGAGCAAGTCGGTGGTCGTGAAGCCCTTGTGGCGCTGGTAGAAACGCGTGTAGAGCGCCCGCGTGACGTCGTCGAGGCTCTTGCGGTTGTCCGTTGCGTCGCGGAGCGCCACGTCGAGCAGCATCCCGGTGAGCGCGCCCTTCGGGTAATAGAGCTGCGAGCTGTTCACGAAGACTTCGTGGATCCAGGTCGCCACGCTGCCGTCCTCTTCGCTCCACGGCTCGGGGGCGGACTCGACTTGTTGCATGTCCTGCGCGGCATTGTCGAGGAACTGCTCCCGTGTCCAGAGACCGGAACGGATGTTGGTGAGATCGGCGTAGTAGTCCGTCACACCCTCCGACCACCAGAGCAACGGTGTGTATTGCTCGGCGTGGTAGTCGTAGGGCCACATTTCCGCGGGCCGGATGCGCTTCACGTTGAACAGGTGGAAGTACTCGTGTGACATCAGCGGCACCATGAAGTCGCCGAAGTTACCCGCCGCATCGGCAAACGCGCCCTGGGGTATGATGTCGAACTGAGAGGCGCTGTGCTCCAACCCGCCGCCAAAGTTGACCGGCTCGCGGATCACGTTGAAGAACACCGTGTAGTGATCGTACGGGGGGCCGCCGAACAGCGCGTTCTCGCTCTTCGCGATCTTCTCGACCGCGGTCCGCATGTTCCGCTGCACCGCGTTCGTGTACGCGTCGGCCGGCCACACGGCGATCCGGATCCACTTGCCGTCCACCTGCAACGAATCGAGGCTGTACTTCCCCACGAAGGTCTCGGCGTCGGCGAGCTCGTGGTAACTCGGCGCGCTGTACGGCCCATTTCCGCCGCCCCGCAGCGCCGTCGTCACCTGCCAGCCCGCGGGCAGGGTGAATCGGACCTCGGCCGGCCGCTCCAGCTGCCCTTCCTCGTAAAGAAAGAGATTGGTGCCGAGAAACTGGCCGAAGTCTCCCGCGATGCGCGCCGACGAGAGATCGATGGTGTCGGCGAGAAAGTCGAACTCCGCGGTCACGCGATCGCCCTTGCCCGTCACGACCCGCCACGTGTCCTTGTCGAACCGATCCCAGAACAGCGGTTGACCGGCGGCGCCCTTCGCGCCGAAGTGGCGCACGTAGCGCGCGTAGTTCTGGATTTCGTAACTGCCGGGACTCCACGCGGGCAGCGACACGTACAACGTGTCCTTGCCGCGCGTCGGAAAATCGGCGCTCACGTGGAACAGACGCGCCGCAGGCGACGGAATCGAAACTTCGTACTTGACTGGGGTTTGGGCGGACAACGGAACGGCGACGAGCAACACGAGCAAGCGGCGCACGAACGACTCCGGGAGGGTGAGGGTGTGACTACTACCCCGCGCAAAACGAAGCGGCCCAGACGTTTAGTCCGGGCCGCCAGGATGACCTTGGCTCGGGGACGCGTCAGGGTGTGACGCGTTCGCTCGCTTCCGCCACCATGGCGCGCAACTCCTTGCTGGGCTTGAAGACAGGCACCGGTCGCGCGGCGACTTCCACCGGGTCGCCGGTACGCGGGTTGCGCGCCATGCGGGTCTTGCGCTGGCGGATCTTGAACGTGCCAAATCCGCGAATCTCAATGTTATGCTGCTCGGCCAGCGCCGCTTTGACCGCGTCGAGAAAGGAGTCAACCACGCGCGCGCAGTCCTTTTTGGAAATGAGGGGACCGGCGGTGCGAGCGATTTGTGCGGTGACCTTTTCGACCAGGTCGGCCTTCGTCATCCATCCCCCTTGAAGGGCCCAAGGGCAGTCAAGACGAGGGGCCAACATACGGGCTTACCTATTGTGTGTCAAGAGCTTGGAGGAACTGTTCGAAATGGCCCTGGGCGTCGTGCGGTCCCGGTGAGGCCTCGGGATGGTACTGCACGGCGAAAATCGGGTATTCCCGGTGCTTCACCCCTTCGACGGTGCCGTCGTTGAGGTTAAGGTGCGTGACCTCAAGCGCCTTGGCACCGGGGACGCCGCCCGTATCGCCCCGGACCGCGAAGCCGTGGTTTTGTGAGGTGATAAGTACTTGTCCGGTTGCAAGATCCCGTACCGGGTGGTTCCCTCCCCGATGTCCATAGGGGAGCTTTGCAGTCTCCCCCCCGAGCGCCAGACCGAGCAGCTGGTGGCCGAGGCAGATCCCGAAAATGGGGAGTGAGCCGTCGGCGAGATCGCGCAGCGTGGCAATAGCGTAGGACACCGCCGCCGGATCTCCGGGGCCATTCGAGAGAAATAGACCATCAGGCGCGAGCTCCCGGATGCGCGCGGCCGGCGTGGCCGCGGGGACGACGGTGACGCGGCAGCCGTTCTTGAGAAACAGGCGCAGGATGTTGCGCTTCATCCCGTAATCGTACGCCACGATGTGACGATGCGCGTCGGCTGGCCCTACCGTGTACTCCGCGGAGATAGTCGCCTGGGTGGCGAGATCGAGGCCATCCATCGACGGGCTCGCGGCCAGCGCCGCGCGCACGGCATCGTTCGGCTGCTCGCCCAATGCGACCGCACCCCGCATCGCGCCCTTGGATCGGATATAGCGCGTGACCTGGCGCGTGTCCACATCGGCGACGAGTGGCACGCGGGCGGCGGCGAGCCAATCCGCGAGGGCGCCCGTGGACCGCCAGTTCGACGGCTGCACCGAGAGCTCGCGCACCACGACGCCCGCGACCCGCGGGCGGTCGGACTCGACGTCGTCCGGATTGATTCCGTAGTTGCCGATCATCGGCGCCGTCATCACAACGATCTGGCCGAGATAGGACGGATCGGTGAAGACCTCCTGGTAGCCGGACAGATTGGTGGTGAAGACAACCTCGGCATACGTGGGCTCGAACGGCGTCGGCGCGGTACCGGGGAACCAGGCGCCGTCCTCGAGGAGCACGTAGGCGGGGTGACGGTCAGCGATGGGGCGGTGGACTCGGGTTCGAGGGTTTGGGGGGGGGCGGCGTGTTCTGCGGCGTTTGCGCTCCCGGGAGCGGGAGAGGCGTGGGCTGCACGGGGGCCGGCGCGGGAGCGCCTCCCTCGAGCACCGAGCGGGGCGCCGCGCTGTGCGCCGACATGACCGCGAGGATCAGCGACACGAACAGGAAGATGCCGGCGCACCACCAGGTGACTTTGGTGAGCAGGGTCGTGGCCTGGCGGCCACCCATGAACTGCTCCGTACCGGCGCCGCCGCCGAGCGACGCGAGGCCCCCGCCCTGGCCCGCCTGCAGCAGGACCGCCGTCGTGAGAATCAGTGCGTCGAGCGTGAGAAGAATCAGCAGCAAGGTGTACATGCGGCGGGGATAATACCTACGCGGCGTCCGTCTGCACAAGTTGCGCCCAGCCTTCGGGATCGAGCGACGCGCCGCCCACGAGCACGCCGTCGAGCTCGCGCTCGGCGAGGAGCGCGGCGACGTTCTTCGCGCTCACACTGCCGCCGTAGAGGACCCGAGGCGCCGGAGCTGCGCGGCCCGCGAGCCAGGCGCGGATTTCGCGATGCACCGCGCCGGCATCTTGCGGGGTCGCGTTGCGGCCGGTGCCGATCGCCCACACGGGCTCATACGCGACCACGACCCGCGACAGCGCGGCGCCGTCCAAGCCGCTCAGCGCCGCCGCGAGCTGGCGGACGACCACCGCCAGCGTGTGCCCCGCGTCGCGTTCGGCGAGCGTCTCCCCGACGCACAACACCGGCAGCAACCCGGCCGCCAGGGCCGCGCCCACCTTACGACGCGTGTCGTCGTCGGTCTCGCCGAACACGTGGCGCCGCTCGGAGTGCCCGATCAGCGAAGCGCGGGCTCCTGCCTGAAGGGCGAGTGGGGCGGAGACCGCACCCGTGAAAGCGCCCTTCGGCTCCCAATGGATGTCCTGGATGCCCACCAGCAGGTCGCCGCGTTCGCGCGCTGCCTGGGCGGCGGCCTCGACCGACACCGCGGGCGGAAAGAACCACACCTCGCGATCCGTGTGACGGTTGTAGTGGGCGCGGAAAGCTTTCAAGTAGGCTCGGGCTTCATCCGGCCCGAGGTGCATTTTCCAGTTGGCGGCGAACAGCAGCGGTCTCACGCGTCCTCGAGCGCGGTCACCCCGGGGAGGGGCCTGCCCTCCAGGAACTCGAGCGCGGCGCCGCCCCCCGTGGAGACGTGCGTGAGCTTGTCTTCGAGCCCGGCCACGGCCGCGGCCGAGTCCCCACCCCCCACGACGGTCGTGGCCCCGCGCTTGCCGGCCTCGATCATGGCTTCCCCGACGGCGCGGGTCCCCTCGTCGAACGGCGGCGTCTCGAACACGCCCATGGGGCCGTTCCAGAACACGGTCTTGGATTTCAGGATGCGGGCGCGGAAGTCGAGCCGGGTGGACCGATCGATATCGAAGATGGCACAGCCGGCGGGGATGCGATCGCTCGAAACCTCCTGCCGCTCGGCGGCGCGCGCCAGACTCGGCGCCACGACCGCGCCCCGGGGCAAGATCAGCTTGGCGCCGGCCATCGCGAGGAGCTCCTTTGCGACGTCCTCCTTGTCGCGCTCGACGAGGGAGCCACCCACCTGGAATCCGATCGCCAGAAAAAACGTGTTCGCCATCGCTCCACCGATGAGGATCTCGTCCACCTTGGGGAGCAGCGCCTGGATGACGTCGATCTTTCCCGAAATCTTCGCCCCGCCGAGCACGGCGACGAACGGTCGCTTGGGCTGCTCGAGTGCGTCACCGAGGTAGCGAAGCTCTTTCTCCATCAGAAAGCCGGTCACCGCGGGTCGGAGCAGGCGCGCCACCGCTTCGGTCGAGGCATGCGCGCGGTGGGCCGAGCCGAATGCGTCGTTCACGTAGAAGTCGCCCAGTGCCGCGAGCGTCTGAGCGAACGCGGCGTCGTTGGCCTCTTCTCCCGGCCAGAAGCGCGTGTTCTCGACCAGCGCCACACCACCCCGTGGGAGCCGGCGGCTGGCCGCAACGCCGGTCGCCGGATCGGGGATGAACTCGACGGGCGTTCCCAGGATGCGCTCGACGTCGCGCACGATCTGTTTGAGGGACGACTTCGGGTCGGGGCCTTTGGGGCGGCCGAAGTGCGAGAGCAGCACGACCCGGGCGCCCTTCTCCCGCAGGTAGGCGATGGTGGGCACGGCCGCGCGGATGCGGGTGTCGTCGGTGACCGCGCCGTCCTTGAACGGCACGTTGAAATCCACGCGGACGAGGGCCCGCCTGCCGTCCAGCGCCGCCGGCGGCAGATCGCGCAGGCTGCGTTTCTTCACTTGCGGGCGAGGTGCGCGAGCAGGTCGACGCAGCGCGCGGAATAGCCCATTTCGTTGTCGTACCACGACGATACGTGCAGGAACGTGCCGTCGATCACGTTGGTCGACAGCGCGTCCACCACGCTCGAGTAAAAGCTGCCGATGTAGTCCATCGAGACGAGCGGCTCGTCACTCACGTCGAGGATGCCCTGGAGGCTCGAGCGGGCCGCCTGCTTGAAGGCGTCGTTCACTTCCTGGATGGTCGTCTTTTTCTCGACCTCGGCCGTCAGCTCCACGACGGATACGTCGGGGGTGGGCACCCGCAGCGAGATGCCGTCGATCTTCCCCTTCACCTCCGGAATGACGAGGCTGGTCGCCTTGGCGGCCCCGGTGGTCGTCGGGATGATGCTCAGCGCGGCGGCGCGGGCGCGGCGCAGGTCCTTGTGGGGCAGATCGAGGATCTGCTGATCGTTCGTATAGCTGTGGATCGTCGTCATGAACCCGTGCTTGAAGCCCCAGTTGTCGAGGACGACCTTCACGACCGGCACGAGACAATTCGTGGTGCAGGAGGCGTTGGAGATCACGTGGTGCTTGGCCGGGTCGTACTTCTGGTGGTTCACGCCCATCACGATCGTGATGTCCTCACCTTTGGCGGGGGCCGAGATCACCACCTTCTTCGCGCCGGCCGCGAGGTGCTTGTCGGCGTCGGGACGGTCGGTGAATCGTCCGGTGCTCTCGAGCACCAGATCCACGCCCAGCGTCTTCCACGGCAGCTTCTCGGGCTCCTTGATCGCCGACACTTTGATGGGCTTGCCATTCACCACCAGCGCATCGCCCTGCGCCTCGACCGTGCCGGGGAAGCGGCGGTGAATGGAGTCATACTTCAGGAGGTGCGCGAGCGTCTTGGTGTCCGTGATGTCGTTCACCGCGACGAACTCGAGCGCTTGCTGCTTCATGAGCACCGCGGCCCGCAGCACGTTGCGTCCGATGCGACCGAACCCGTTGATCCCGACCCGCACCGCCATGGCTCTCCCCTAGGTGAAGTCCGGCACGACCGCCCGGCCGAAGGTCACGGCGGACACCGTGTGGGCTCCGGCCCGGTCCAGTGCTCGCGCGGCCTCGGCCAGCGTGGCGCCGGTGGTGAAGACGTCGTCTACCAGAATGAGCGGCCGTTCTAATGCGGAATGCGGAATTCGGAATGCGGAATTGCCAGGTTGGCCCTCATTCCGCATTCCGCATTTGGCATTCCGCATTGCAAACGCCCCCGCCACGTTCGCCAGCCGCGCCTCGGGTGTCAACGCCGTTTGCGCTGCGGTGTCCCGTGTGCGCACCAGGAGGTCGACTACCGGGCGCTGCCAGCGGCGACCCAGGGCGCGCGCCAGGCGCTCGCTCTGATTATAGCCGCGGTCCCGGAAGCGGGCGTGCGAGAGCGGCACGGGGACGAGCAAGCCCGACTCCCGCCCGGGGACGTCGAGCCCGGCCATGGCCGCCGCCAGGTCCGTGGCGATCCGCGGCAGGCCGCCGTACTTCAGCGCGTGGACCGCGTCGCGCGCACCCGCTTCGAGCCACACGGCGGAGCGCGCCACGCCGAAGGCCGTGGGCCAATCGGCGCACACCCGGCAGCGCCCGAACAACGGCTCCGGCTGCCCGCAGCGGGCGCACCACGGCGGACGGATGGGGCGCCAGCGATGACGGCATACGTCGCACACCAGCCGGGCGGCATCCCGGAACGAGAGGAGTGCGCGGCACAGCAGACACTCGGCCGGCAGGAGGAGCTGCTCGACCGCCTCACGCACCAAGGGCGCGGTTCACGGTGGCGCGCATCACCTCGAGCGGCGCCGTCTGATCCGGGAAGAAGCGGGCGAACGCCGCCGCGCCCTGGTGTACCAGCACCTCGCGACCGTCCTGCGCCCGCACGCCCGCAGCGGTCAGCGTGCGCACCCACCGGGTGCCGCCGGGGGCATACACGAGGTCGAGCGCGGCGTGCAGCCGTGCCGCGCTGTCCGGGTCGAGCGGCAGCGGATCGGTGTCCTTCAAGCCGGCGGGGGTTGCGTTGATGGCGATGTCGGGCTCGAGTGTGCCCCGCGCCGCGGCTGCGTGCGTCCCCTGCTGGCGGGCCCAATCGGCGAAGTCGCGCGCCCGCCCGGCGTCGCGCGACAGCACGTGCAGGTTCGCCTTGGCCGCGGCCGCCGCCACCGCCACCGCGCGCGCGGCGCCGCCTGTGCCGACCAGGAGCCAGCTGCCGGCGCCGTCGGCGCCGAGCTGGCGCAGGGCCGCCAGGATTCCCGCGACGTCGGTGTTGTCGCCCACAAGCGCTCCTTGCTCCGTCCAAAACGTATTGCACGCTCCCACGCGGGCGCATACATCGGTTTTCCGCGCGACGCATCGTTCGGCCGCTTCCTTGTGCGGCACGGTCACGTTCCCCGCTCCGCCGACGGCGGCGAGCGCGGCCAGGACGGTGACCAGTGCGGGGGCGGGCGTGCGCAACGCGACGTACACGGCATCCAGGCCGAGGACGCCGATCGCGGCGTTGTGCATGGAGGGGGAAAGCGAATGGGCGACGGGGTCGCCGATCACCGCCAGCAGGCGCGTGCTAGCGTTGACTTCCACTCGCGAACTCTTTGGCGATGCGATCCACCGCGTTCTGGAGCAGCGCCTCGAGCTCGGCGCAGGTGTCGCGGTAGACATCGAGGTCGCCGCCGAAGGGGTCGCTCACCTCGGCCTCGTCGCCCTCGCGGCCGGCGTACTCTCCCAGCACGAACACGTGACCCTCGCCGCCCAGCTCGTCCACGCGCGCCCGGTGGTGCCGCGCCATGGTCAGGATGAGGTCGGCGTCATCGACGAGCTCGCGCGTCAGGAGCCGCGCCCGGTGGCCCGACAGATCGAGCCCGCGCTCGAGGCCCACGAGGTAGGCTCCCTCGGAGACCGGCGCGCCATCCCAGGCCCCGGTGCCGGCCGAGGTGACTGCGATTCCCTCGATCGCGCGCTCCACCAGGGCTCGATCGAGCAACGCCGCCGCGAGCGGGCTGCGGCAGATGTTTCCGGTGCAAACGAGCAGGATGCGTTTCGTGTTCGGTTCCTCGGTCACGGAGCGAGTCGTCCCGCCGCGCGTCGCAACTCGCCGAGCGTCAGCGCCCCTTCCCGGATCAGGCGGGGCGCGGGCCGCGTGCAGTCAACGACGGTCGACGGCGGCGAGTTTCCCAGGACCCCGCCGTCCAGCACGAGCAACGTCCCCGCCTCGACCGCCGGCGCGAAGTCCCGCACTATCGCTTCGGCGCCCGGTGCCGGTGGACTCCCCGGCAAGTTAGCCGATGTGGACGTCACCGGCTCTCCCAGCGCACGCACCAACCTGGCCATCCCGCGATGGGACGTCCAGCGGACGGCGATCCCGCCTTCCGGTCCGCGCAGCGGGTCCGGCAGCCGCCCGCTCCCCCCCGGGAGTACCAGGGTGAGCGGTCCCGGCCAGAACGCCCGCGCGAGCGCGCTCGCCGATTCGTTGAACGCGAGACCCTGCTCTTCCGCCATGTCCCGGTCGGCGACCAGCAAAAGGAATGGCTTGCCGGGCCGCCGGCCCTTGAGACGGGCCACCGCTTGCACCTCGGGGCCCCGCGCCCGCGAGCCCAGGCCATATACCGTCTCCGTCGGATAGGCGATCAACCCGCCCGCGCTGAGATGCGCGACCACCCGAGGGAGCGCGGCCGTCACGGCCTCGTCGGTCCGGAAGGGGACGACGGTCACCGCAGCTCACGCGCCAGCGCTTCCGCCACTCGGAAATCGTCGGCGGTCGTGACCTTGAGATTGTACGGCGAATCAGGGACGACCTCCACGGGGAAGCCTGCGCGCTCGCACAGCTCTGCGTCGTCGGTCGGCGCAGTATCGCCGTTCGCGACCTCCGCGTACGCGCGCTCGATCATCGCTCGCGGGAACCCCTGCGGCGTTTGCGCCCGCCACAAACGGTCTCTCGCGACGGTTCTCGTGATACGATCCTGCTCGACGTCTTTGACGGTGTCGGAAACCGGAATCGCCGCGACGGCGCCTACCCCCGATCGCGCCTTGGCGATCACGCCGTCGATCGTTTCCCGGGTCACGAACGGGCGGGCGGCGTCGTGGACCAGCACCACGGCGGCGTGCGGCGGCAGCGCCCCGAGGCCCGCCCGCACCGATTGGGCCCGTGTAGCCCCGCCGGCGACAAGTGCCAGCCGGTCGCCCACCAGCTTGCCCAGCCATTCGGGGGGCCGTACTTCGAATCCGGTGGGCACGACCACGATCACCTGCCCGACGTCGGGATGGGAAGTGAACGGCCGCAGCGCCCGCAACAGCATCGGTACGCCCAGAATCGGCCGAAACTGTTTCGGTTCGCCGGGGCCGGCCCGCACCCCGGCGCCGGCCGCCACGACCACGACGCCCGCGTCAGGCCGCGAGTCGCCGGGCGAGCTCACCGATGCCGTCCATGCCGACCAGCTCGAGCCCGGGCAGGCTCACGCGCGAGCGGGCGGACAGGAAGACGCGGCGGAATCCTTGGCGCGCCGCTTCGCCGAGACGCCGCTCGACCGCCCCCACCGGGCGGATCTCGCCGCCCAGGCCGACCTCGCCCAGGAAGACGGCGTCTGCCGGGAGCGGTCGGTCGTGCACGCTGGAGACCAGGGCGGCCACGACGGCAAGATCGGTCGAGGGCTCGATCAACCGCACCCCCCCCGTCACGTTCACGAACACGTCCCGCTCGCCGAACGGCAGGCCGCCGCGGCGCTCGAGGACGGCGAGCAGCACGGCCAAGCGGCGGTGGTCGAGGCCGGTGGCCACTCGCTGTGGCGTGCCGAAGCCGCTTTTCGCCGCCAGCGCCTGGATCTCCACCAGAAGCGGGCGCGTGCCTTCCATCAGCGCGGTCACGGCGGAGCCGGAGACACCCGTGGTGCGCCCGGCGAGGAATGCGGCCGCCGGGTCCGCCACGGGCTCGAGACCCGCGCCCGTCATTTCGAACACGCCGATCTCGTCGACGGAGCCGAAGCGGTTCTTCACGGCGCGCAGGATCCGGTGGTCCAGGGTGCTCTCGCCCTCGAAGTAGAGCACGGTGTCCACGATGTGCTCGAGGGTCTTGGGGCCCGCGATGCCGCCGCCCTTCGTCACGTGCCCGACCAGCAGCACGGCGGGCCCCGCCTCCTTCGCGAAACGCATGAGCCGGGCGGCGCACTCCCGCACCTGGCCCACGTTCCCGGGCGCGCCTTCGAGCTCGTCGGTGTAGGTGGTCTGGATCGAGTCGACGAACACGACGCGGGCCCCCAGCGCACGCGCGTGATAGGTGATCGCCTCGAGCCGCGTTTCGCCCAGCACGTGCACCGCGCCGGCGGCGACCGTGAGCCGCTCGGCCCGCAGCCGGATCTGATCGGGCGACTCTTCCCCGGACACGTACAGCGTGGGCACGCCCGCTTGCTCGAGCCGCGCCGCGCATTGCAGCAGCAGGGTGGACTTCCCGATGCCCGGTTCGCCGCCCACGAGCACCACCGATCCCGGTACGATGCCGCCGCCGAGGACGAAGTCGAATTCTCGGAGACCGGTCTGCCACCGCTCGAACCCTGCCGCTCCCACGGCGGACAGCCGGACGGGCGGACTGCCGGACGGAACGGCGTGCTTTCTGTCGGCCCGTCCGCCCGTCCGTCCTACCGCCTCTTCGACGAGGGTATTCCACGCGCCGCACGCCTCGCAGCGTCCGCCCCACTTGGGTTGCTCCGCGCCGCAGTCGGTACAGCGGAACACCGAGGCACCCTTAACCACGCGCGGCCTCGGGGGGCGACTCGCGCGGCGTGTAGTTGTCAAAGCGGGTGTATTCCTTCTTGAAAACCAGCTTGACGGTCCCCGTGGGACCGTTGCGCTGCTTGCCCACGATCAGCTCCGCCAGCCCCTCGATGCTTTCGTTCGTCTTGGGGTCCGTGGGGCCGTCGTAGAACTCCTGGCGGTAAATGAAACACACGACATCGGCGTCCTGCTCGATCGCTCCTGATTCCCGCAGGTCGGAGAGCTGGGGACGCCGGTGTTCACCGCCGCGCTGCTCAGGGGCGCGGGAGAGCTGGGACAATGCCACCACCGGAACGTCCAGCTCCTTGGCCAGGGCCTTGAGCGAGCGGGAGATGAACGAGATTTCCTGCTGGCGGCTCTCGGAGTCGGTGGGGCCCTGCATCATCTGCAGGTAGTCGACCACCACCAGACCGACGTCGTGCTCTGCCTTGAGGCGGCGCGCCTTGGAGCGCATGGCGAGGGGCGAGAGCATCGCCGAGTCGTCGATCCAGATCGGCGCCGTGCCCAAGAGCCCCGCCGCGCGGGCGAGCTTCGGGTAGTCTTCGTCGCGCAGCTGGCCGCGACGCAGGCGCTGGGCGTCCACCAGGCCCTCAGAGCAGAGCAGGCGCTGCACCAGCTGCTCCTTCGACATCTCGAGGGAAAAGACCGCGATTCCTACATTGTGCTCGATGGCGGCGTGCTGCACGACGTTGAGGGCGAGGGCCGTTTTTCCCATGGACGGCCGCGCCGCGACGATCACCAGATCGCCGCGCTGGAAGCCCGCGGTGAGCCGGTCCAGGTCCGTGAAGCCGGTCCCCACGCCGGTGAGCGCGCCCTGGCTGGTGTGCAGCTGCTCGATGCGCTCCATGGTCGGCCAGATCAGCTCTTTCAGCCGGATGAACTCCTCGGCGCGCCGGAACTGGGCGACCTGAAACACGCGGTGCTCGGCGTTGTCGAGCACTTCGATCGATGTCGCGCGGCCCTCGTAGGCGTCCTGAATGATCGCGGTGGCCGCCTCGATCAGCCGCCGCAGCACGGCCTTGTCTCTGACGATCTTGGCGTGATACTCGACATTGGCGGCCGTGGGGACGACGTCGATGAGACCCCCGAGGTACTCCATTCCCCCCGCGCGATCCAGGTCCCCGCGTCGCAGGAGCTCGTCGCGCAGCGTGACGGGGTCGATCACGTCGCCGCGTTCG
>QHUK01000008.1 GCA_003222085.1 Gemmatimonadota bacterium | reverse complement strand
ACATGGTGTCGTCGAGCAGCTCGGCGGCCTTGAGCGCCGCGTCCTGGTCGAGCAGCATGGCGCCCAGCACCGCCTGCTCCGCCTCGCTGCTCCACGGAGTCTGGCGACCGGTGAACTCGGAGGAGCGCTCAGCCGATGAGACGGCGGGCGATGCGGACGTCATCCCAGGTCGGTTTCTTCCAGTTCGGGTTGCGAAGCAGGGCAGCCGGATGATAGGTCACGATCAAGGGAATACCGCGGAATCGGTGTACCAGGTTCCGCAGGGCCCCCAGCGACTGCTTGGTGTTGAGCAGGGTCTGCGCGGCCGTCCCGCCCATCGCGAGGATCACCTTGGGCTTCACGATCTCGATCTGGCGGAACAGGTAGGGCACGCACGCGGCGATCTCGTCGAATTGCGGCAGGCGATTCTCGGGCGGCCGGCATTTGACCACGTTGCAGATGAAGACCCGCTCGCGCGGCAGCTCGATCGCGCCCAGGATCTTGGTAAGCAGCTCGCCCGCCGGCCCGACGAACGGTCGCCCGGTTTCGTCTTCCACGCGTCCGGGCCCCTCACCCACGACGACCAGGCGGGCCTCCGCCGCCCCTTCCCCGGGCACGGTGTGCCGGCGGCCCTCGCACAGCCGACACTTGGTGCAGCTCGCCACGAGCTGCGCGATCGCCTCCAACGAGACCGCTTGCGGCACGGGGTCGTTCGAGAACAAATCGCCGCCGGGGGGATCGTAGGAGATTCCCGGAGGGGGAAGATCGGGAGACGGGATGCGAGATGCGGGATGCGCAGGGGCGGGTGGCGGCGGAGCCACGGATCCCGCATCCCGCATCCCGCTTCCCGGCAGGTCCGGCAGAATAACCGGATTCCCCCCGAGCTGCCGCTGCTGTTCCAGGAATTCGCGCGCCAGTGCCCGCCCGTCGGTCACGTCAGCGATTGCTCCACCGCGTCGAGGATCTTGTCGGCCACGTCCCGCTTCGAAAGGAGCGGCAGCTCGATCGGGTCACCGTTCCTCCGAATGATGGTGACGCGATTCGTGGTCACTTCGAATCCCGCGCCGGGCTCGTGCGCGTCGTTCAGGATGATCGCATCTAAACCCTTCTCCCGCAACTTGGCCTGGGCTCGGGCCAATCCGTTCCCTCCCACCTCGAGCGCAAACCCGACCACAACGCATTTCTTCGGCCGCTTGAGCGAGCCGAGGATGTCGGGCGTGGCTTCCAGCTCGAGGGTCAGGCCGCCGTTGGCGCGCGGCCGCTTGGCGGCGGACTGCTCGGTGGGGCGATAGTCTGCCGGTGCAGCCGCCATGACGAGGAGGTCCGCCTTGGTCACCAGCGCTTGCGCCGCGCGCTGCATCTCCGCGGTGGTTTCGACGCGATGGACCGTCACCCCGAACGGCAGCGGCAAATCGCTCGGTCCCGAGACCAGGACGACGTCCGCGCCGCGGGTGTAGGCGGCCTCCGCGAGCGCGTAGCCCATGCGGCCGCTCGACGGGTTGGTGAGGACTCGCACGGGGTCGAGATGCTCGCGCGTGGGGCCCGCGGTTACGACGACGCTCTTCCCCTGCCACGGCGCGCGCTGCTCGAGCAGCCGCTCCGCCGCCGTGAGGATCGCTTCGGGCTCGCTCATTCGGCCCGGACGCTCGCTGGGGCCTTCGGCGAGCGGCCCCGTGTCGGGGCCGACGAAGTGCCAGCCGCGCTCGACGAGCGCTCGCAGGTTGGTGCGCGTCGCGGGATGGGCGTACATCGCGTCGTTCATCGCGGGCGCCGCGAGAACGGGCCCGGTTCGCGCAAGCAACAACGCCGTGAGGACGTCGTCGGCGAGGCCCATCGCCGCGCGGGCCAGCAGGTGCGCGGTGGCGGGCGCGACGATCACGAGGTCCGGCTCGCGCGCGAGCCCGATGTGCGCCAGCGCCCGGTCCCGCTCCCACAGGGAGGTGAGCACCGGGCGGCCCGTGAGCGCCTCGAACGTGACCGGCCGCACGAACTCGGCGGCAGAGTGCGTGAGCACCACGTCCACCGCCGCTCCCGCCTCGGTCAGCCGACGGGCGAGCGTGCAGCTCTTGTAGCACGCGATCCCGCCCGACACGCCGAGGACGACGTGCCGGCCGGTGAACGCCATCAGCCTTCCTGGCGCCGCCGCCGCACCAGCTTGTACGTCAGCCGGCCGCGCACCATCTCGTCCAGCGCCCGCGTGGTGAGCTTCTCCTCGAAGTCCACCGAGCGGTCGCGCGGGAACTCGTTCACGAAACGGGCGAACTTGGCGGCCACCAGCACGCCCAGGTACTTGTTCTGGGTCTGCGTGGCGACTTCGCTCGGGGTCACAATCCGCATCACCTGCTCCTTCCGGTAGACTGCTTCAGTTGTGCTGCCTCGCTCCTCAGCTGTCGCACGAAATCCGACAGCAAGCTAGTCATATCGGCGGGCGCGCGCTGCGCGGCGTCGCGCCCACCGTCTCCCCCGCCCCCCCCGTCCCTCCCGCCCTGCACCACGGCGATGACTTCTCGCACGGCCGTCTCGAGGTCGTCATTCACGAGCACGCGGTCGTACACGTCCCCGATCTCCCGCCGAGCGGTCTCGACTTCGTGCGTCGCGATGCCGATCCGCCGCGACAGCTCCGCTTCCGACTCGGTGCGCCGCTTGCGCAGCCGCTCGATCAACACGCGGGGCGAAGGCGGGATCACGAACAGCACCACCGAGGCCGGACGCGGATATGCCTTTCGGACCTGGCGGGCTCCCGTCACCTCGACGTCGAGCACCACATGCTTGCCGCTGCGCAGCACTTGCTCGACCTCGCTGCGCAGTGTGCCGTACAGCTCCCCCGCATACTCGGTCGCCTCGAGGAACTCACCGGCCTCACGTCGCCGCTCGAACTCGGGGCGCGTAAGGAAATGGTATGCCTCACCATCCCGCTCACCCGGTCTCGCCTTGCGGGTCGTCGCCGACACCGAGTACCCGAAGGTCTCCGGAGCCCGAGTGCGCAGCTCGCGCGCGATGGTCGTCTTGCCACCCCCGGACGGGGCCGCTAGCACGACGACGCGCGGGGAAGGCGTCACTCCAGGTTGTCGAGCTGCTCCCGGAACTTCTCGAGCTCGCCTTTCATTGCGATGACGGTCTGCGTGATGGCCGCATCGTTGGCCTTCGACCCGATCGTGTTGACCTCACGCAGCAGCTCCTGCCCGAGGAACCCGAGCTGTTTCCCCACGGCCCCGTCGGACGCAAGCGCTTCCCGGCACGCGGCCAGGTGGGTCCGCAACCGCACGAGCTCCTCGGTGATGTCCACGCGGTCGGCCATGAGGGCGACTTCGACCGCGAGCCGCTGCTCATCCACCTGCACGCCCGCCGCGAGCTCCGCGACCGCCTGCTTCAAGCGCGCGAGCTCCGCCGTGAGTCGCTCCGGCGCCCGCTGCTCGATCGCCCGCGCGCCCGTCTCGAGCGCCCCCAGCCGTCCGGCGAGCTCCGCCGCGAGGGCCGCTCCTTCGCGCGCCCGCATACCCAGCAGCTCCCGAACCGCCCGCTCGGCGATCGGCTCGACATCGCTCCACTGCGGCGCGGCGACGCCGTCCTGATGCGGGGTCAGCACCTCGGGCTGCCGCGCCACGAAGGCGAGATCCACGTCGCCCTTGAGCTTCAAGCGCTTCTTCAGCTCCTTCGCGGCGGCCACGAGCTGGCGCGCCCGGGCGAGGTCCACGGCGACGGTCGCCTCGCGTTGCGGCGCCTCGATCCAGCGGGCCGTGACCGTCACATGGCCGCGCTCGAGGAGCTGACGCAGCCGCTCGCGCAGCGGTCCCTCGACCCCACCGAGCTCGAACGGCAGTTTGAGCTGGGGATTGTAATAGCGGTGGTTCACGCTGCGAATCTCGATCGAGAGCCGCCCGCCGAGGACGTTCCCTTCGGCCGAACCGAAACCCGTCATGCTCCGCGGCACAGACTTTAAACCTAGTTGCACAAAGCACTTAGGTCAATCTTCAGTTGGTGAAGAGCCAGCGAACGCCGTAGTATTGGAAGCGGCGCGGGTAATCGAGTCCGGGGAGGTAGCTGGCCCGCTGCAGGGTGACGTTGCGCTGGACCCAGAAAATCGTGACGCCCGCGATCCGCACCTCTACGTTCACCTCGCCGATGGTCACGCCGGGCAGAATACGCAGCGCACCCGCCGTGTCGAGGCCCGCGGTCCCCCGGCTCCACGAGTCCATCGCCAGCTCGCCCCGCAACGCGAAGATCCCGCTCCGGTACACGCGCCAGAACTTCGAATAGAAAGTGAGCGAGAGGCGCGCGTGGTAGGGCGGCTCGAAGTCGTTTCCGCTGCCCACCAGCGGATCGAAGTACCAGCCCGAGACCTGGAGCCCCGGCAAGAGCCGGAGCGTGCCGTGCGCGGTGAAATAGCGCGTGCGCTGGGTCGGGCTCAGGCGCACCGGACCGGAGCTGTCGATCGCCGTGATCGCTACGGGGAAGCCGATCGGCGTGAACGGATCGCGGGTCGCGCCACCCAGGTCGACGCTGACCCAGCTGCGATCCCAGCGTACCGCGCCGGACGCATCCACGGTTCGTTGCCCGGTATCGAAGGAATCGAGCGGGGCCTGGAGGTCGTGTGCCCACGCGAGATCGCCGTGGAGCGAGAGGCCGGCGGGCAGGATGAGGCCGGCGGAAAGATGCGCGCGATTGCCGGACCGGCCGCGGCTGTATTCGGCGTGGCGCGCGTCGCCCGCGAGCGTCAACCCGGGAAACGGGCTCCAGGCGCCGGTGCCGTCGAACTGCCACGGTCGAGCCTGGTCGAGTCTCCGGATCCCGAGCCCGAGGTGCGCGCGGGACCAGTCGTTCCTGACCTCGAGCGCTTCCTGCGTTAGCGTGCGATCCGACACCGCGGTATCGAGGCTCGCGCTCGTGGTGGCGAACGTCGCTTGGGCGGAGAGCCCGAGGCCGTCGTCGCGGGCGGCCGCAAACAGGCGGAAGATCCCGTCGCGCCGCTGGGGGTGCCAATCCGCGATGCGCTGCCCCGCGCTGCGGTGCCAGCGCGAGCTCAACGTTTGATACGAAACCCCGAACCGGGCGCTCGGTACGTACTCGGCTTTGAGCCACAGGTCCACGGAGTTGAATGCCGTGCTCGAGGTGCCCTCGATGCCGTCGTTGTTGTTGTAATCGGCGACGAGCGAGAGGCCGAGTCCCGAGCGCCAGCGGTGGAGAAATGCGCCGCGGTAGTTCGCCGTCCGTACTTCGCCGGTGGCGATCCCGACCTGCGACGCGGTTTCCGTGGAGCGCTGGCGCAGGGTGACGAGGTAGACGCGGAGCGAGGCCGGCAGCACGATCACGTCGACGCGCTCGAGCGGAGCGAGCGAGATGCGTGCGGGGTCGAGGAACAACGAGTCGCGCCCGAGCGGCAGATACGGCACGCCGTCCCAGTAGATCTCGAGCCCCGCGGCCCCGCGCCCCCCGTAAAACGGGATCTCCCCGGCGCCGTAGATGCCGCCGCGCGCGACGTACACGCCCGGGATGTGGGCGAGCAGGTCCGACAGCGTCTGGACGTTCGACAGAATCAGCGAATCGGCGTTGAACGTGTAGCGCGTGCCGCGCGGCAGCGGCCCCGCCGAGATCGCTTCGGGGAATACCGGGAGATAGCGCGGCACCGTATCCCGGGCGGTGGTATCGCGGGCGGTGGTGTCCCGGTGGGTCGTGGAGTCGCGCCCGAGGGTGTCGCGGCGCGCCATGCTGTCGACCTGAGCGGCGGCTCCGACCGCGACGAGCAGCAACGCGGCGGCGCTCGCGAGTGCCGTTCCAACTCTCACGCGACTCGTCGTGCCCTGGCCGAGGCGAGTTGGAACGGCACGAGGCCGCGGGTCACGCCCCCGCGCGCTTGAGAATGAACTCGGTGAAGAGGCGGACGCCGACCCCCGTCGGGCCCTTGGCCTGGTGCGGACCCTCGCCGTCGGTGTACGCGGTGCCCGCGATGTCGAGGTGCACCCAGGGATACCCCTCCACGAATTCCCGCAGGAACCAGCCGCCGGCGATCGACCCCGCGCCCCGCCCACCCGAGTTCTTCAGGTCCGCGATGTCCGATTTGAGCAGGTCGCGGTACTCGTCCCACAGGGGCAACGGCCAGCAGCGCTCTCCGGCGCGCTCCCCCGCGTCGCGCACTTCGGCCAGCAGCGCTTCGTCGTTCCCCATCTCGCCGATCGCCACCTGGCCGAGGGCGACCACGACGGCGCCGGTAAGCGTTGCGATGTCGATCACCGCCGCCGGCTTGAAGCGCCGCACGTACGACAGCGCGTCGCACAGGATGAGGCGTCCTTCGGCGTCGGTATTGATGATCTCGATCGTCTTGCCGAAATGGCTCTTGACGACGTCCCCCGGTTTCACGGCATGACCGGAGGGGAGGTTTTCTGTGGACGGGATGACGCCCAGCACGTTGACGTTCGGCTTGAGGAGCCCCAGTGTCTCGAATGTTCCAAGCACGGCGGCTGCGCCGGACATGTCGAACTTCATGTCCTCCATGTTTTGCGCGGGCTTGATCGAAATGCCCCCCGAATCGAACGTGACGCCTTTGCCGACCAGCGCGATCGGAGGCGCGTCACCGGCGCCGCGATGCTCGAGCACGATGAACCGAGGCTCTTGGTCGCTGCCCTGCGCCACGGCCAGCAGCGCGCCCATGCTTTCCTGCTCGAGCTTCGCGCGGTCGAGCACCGTGAGCGTGAAGCCGTACTGGTCGGCCAGCTGCTTCGCGCGCTCCGCCAGGTAGCT
>QHUK01000028.1 GCA_003222085.1 Gemmatimonadota bacterium | reverse complement strand
TGACGTTCTGGACATTCCGGTCCGGCACGTTGGGATTCGCATTCTGCTCTGTCGTCCCGTAATACAGCCGGCCAGGCACTTTGTTGGAAAACGTGGCGGTCGGGTACGCTGTAATGGCGGGATAGCACGACCGCTTGTAATCGTTCCAGACCTCGATGTTCTGATACATCGCGATGTACTTCTCTTCCATGATGTCGTTGATCGAGGTGATCACCTTGGGTCCCAGCGCTGGGAATCCAGGCGTGGTTGGAGTAGCCGGAGTAGCTGGAACCGATGCCCGCGCGTTGTTGAAGCGCGTCTGGGCGAAGGCGGTCTGACCCAACCGATAGTATGCCTCCGCGAGAATCAGCTCGTTCTCGATGTAGGTCACGATCGGCTGGGAGAAGGTCCCGACATTGCGCGTACCGGTCAACGCAGACACCCCGGCCGTCGACCTAGCGCCAACGGGATCTTGCCCGCCGTAGGGCGGGCCGATGTTCTTCCACGTAATGGTGCCGTCAGTCGTCGTCGCGCCGCTCACCGACGCCCACACGGGCTCAGAGCTGCCCGAGGTGCCGGCGTTCTGCGCCTGCTGAGCGTTGAGGTTCGCGTCGAGAACTATTGTGTTTAGGGCGTACGCCTTGCTCGGTTGCCACCGCACCGCGCTCACACCAAAGTACTGCGGAAGCCGGGGGTCATTGCGAGCGACCATGACATCGGCGAGCGCCCGACCCGTGACGACATAGCGACCAAACCCCGAGCGGGCGTAGAACTGGTACCACAGGTTATCCTCGCCGGGTTGGCTCGTGTGCTTGGACTTGAAGTCATTCGCCGGGGAGCTGATGCCCAGGAGCGCGTTGGTGACCGCGTTATTCAGAGCGGTATTGTCGAACCCAGTCGCCGTCTCCGCGGTGTGCATGTACAGCCGCGCCTTCAGCGTGTGCGCCGCCTCGATCCACTTCGAGGTGTTTCCGCCGTACACCAGATCGTGACTGGCGACGGGGCCGGGGCCTGTTCCCCCGAGGTTGGTGATGGCCTGGTCGAGTAGCGCCTGCAGATCGCTGTAGACCTGGGCCTGGGGGTCGAGCTTGGGCGTGGTCTGAACGATGGCCTCCCGGTAGGGAACGTCACCGTAGATGTCCGCCGCCACAGCCATCGTCAGCGCCTCCCACACCTGCACGATCCCCAGGAATTGCTGATTACCCGCGGCGGTCTCGAGGGCCTCGATCTTCTTGATGTCCACCAGGCCACCGCCCTCGTAGATGGAGGAAAACGCGGCGCTGGGGGTATCTTCGCTCGCGATGTTGTACTTCTCGAGCGTCGACAGGAAGTTGCTGGTGCCGGTGCACTGCTGAATCCACATGCACCCGATCAGCGCAATGATGCCCTCCTGCTGAGCGAATTGCCCCGCCTGCACCCCGATGTAGAGCTGATCCGCCGTGGCCGCCACGGGGTTGTTCGGGTCGGCCTTCACGTTGTCCGACGACAGGAAGTTGTTGCACCCGCTCGTCCCGAGCACCGCCAAGGACGCCGCGAGACAGAACGTCATGATTCTGCGCATAGAGTCACGCCTCCTTGGCGCTAGTGGTTGAGGGTCAGGGAGAACACGAACGACCGGGTCTGCGGCATGTTGAAGTAGTCCCTGCCGCGGGTGGCCGTGACGGATCCGCCGAGGTTCGTCTCGGGATCGTAGCCCGTGTAGTTGGTCCAGGTGTGCAGATTGCGCCCGGACACGCGCACCTCGACGGAGCTGAACCCGAGGGTCCGTTGCACCCAGGGTTCGTCGAAGGTGTAGCCCACGGTGATCTCGCGCAGCT
This sequence comes from Gemmatimonadota bacterium, assembly GCA_003222085.1. Taxonomy (GTDB): domain Bacteria; phylum Gemmatimonadota; class Gemmatimonadetes; order Gemmatimonadales; family GWC2-71-9; genus AG41. The sequence continues at coordinate 44,731 of QHUK01000028.1, read as the reverse complement.
TGACGAAGCCGCCGTCCTCGATGAACTGCTCCGGGGTACCGCCGAACAGCCCACCGATCCCGGAGCCGACCGCCGCGCCCTCGTACCAGTTCTGTCCGATCGGAATCGGTGTGCCGGCGCCGGGACCCACCACCGGGCCCGGCAGCGGGGAATCGGGAGCACCGATCACGTGCATGTTGCCGGTGCAAATGGAGTTTCCATTGACGTCGAAGGCGGAGCAATCTGCTCGCACCTCGGTGTCCTTGTGGGTCCCATAGGAATACAGCGCCGCCTTGGTGCCGTTGGCGATCTGACCGCCGTGCTTGATGTCGAGCAGTCCGCTCACCTGAAGCTTCCGGTAATGGAACGAGCTCCGGACGCTGCCGGTCCAGCGTGGGTTCGGGTTGCCGATGACGCGCTGCGTGTTGTCGAGGACGGGCTCGCCGTTCGTGTCGATGAAATAGGCGCCCTGGGGAGCTCCGCCGCACGGATGGGCTGCATCGTTCGCGGCATGGATGTCCAGGTCATAACCTGCAACGACCGCGTCCATCCCGGCGGGGCTGAGCCCGCAGCGGGCGAGGCCCACGTCGTAGAACACCCCGACTTCCTGACCCGCGATGACCGCGGCCCGGGGCGAGGTGAAGTTGGGGTCGAGGTACACGAACTTCGGACCGCCCAGGTCGACCACCAGGCTGCGATTCTGGGCCCATTGGAAGCCGACATCCCAACCCAGCTCGGAGGTCTGGATGGGCCGGACGTTGAGGGAGAGTTCGTAACCCCGGTTGCGGAACGTCGCGGAGTTCCTCGCCTCACGCTCGTAACCCGTCGACGGCGCCAGCGGCGTGAGGAGAATCACGTCGTAGGTCTTCGCGTTGTAATAAGTGAAGTTCAGGTCCGCTTTGTCGCGGAACAGGCCCAGGTCAAAGCCGGTTTCGAACTCTTTGGTCCGCTCGGGCCGGAGGGTGTTCGCCCCCTTGACGATGCTCGAGGCGAGACCGCCGAACCCCGATTGGACGGGGTTGGCCCCCATGCCCTGGGTATACCCACCGATCGGGGTAATGCCGGAGAATACCGTGGACATGAGGTAGGGATCGGGTTCCTGACCCGCCTCGCCGTACGAGGCCCGCAGCTTGCCGTAGCTCAAGACCGGCCGCTCACCGATTTTCTTCGTGAACTCCCACGCTACGCTGCCCTTCGGGAACCAGCTGCGGAGGTGGTTCTGGTCGAACGTCGAGGAGCCGTCGTTCCGCACCGCGGCGGTCACGAACACCTGGTTGTACATATCGAACGTCGCCTGACCGAAGTAAGACGCGTCGTGCACCACGGTCTCGGCATCGATCGGGACGTCGCGGGTGACGGTGTTGCTGAGTTTGAACGGCACGGGCGCGATGAGCGTGCGACCCACGTTGGCCAGCTGACGCACGTTGCGGGTGTTCAGGTTCTGGCCGAGCGTCAGCGTGCCGCTCAAGTCCGAGCTGAACGTGTGAGTGGCCGTCGCGGTCAGATTGTGGTCGATTTGATAGTTGATCAGCTTGCCCTCGGTCACCCGCCCGGCGGGCGCCGGCGCCGTGGACATTTGGGGCAGGCCCTCCAACCGCTCATCGTTCGCGTAGTCGGCGCCCAGCGTGTAGTTCACCTTGAGCCAGTCGATGGGCACGAACTCGGCCGTCACGTTGCCAAACACCCGGCCGACCTGCGACGTGTTCTCGTTCACGAACAGTGAGTACAGCGGATTGTCCCACCCACGGTCCGCGATCTGGTCGTCGGGCGCCACCGGATTCTGGAACCGGAAAGTCTGGTGCTGCCCGTTCGCCGCGAGGTACGGCGAGTTGTTCCAATCCGGGGGCGAGCGCAGCAGGCCCAGCTGGATGCCGTTGGTTTGATTGCCGCGCTGGAGGTAACGGCCGCGCGTATCGACGTAGGAGATGTTGGCACCGAGCTTGAGCTGGTCGGTCATCCGGTGCGAACCGTTAAAGCGGACGGTGGACCGCTCGTTCAAGTTATTGGGGCCCTCGAAGATCCCACGATCGCGCAGATAGGACCCCGACAGGAAGAACGTCGTGCGGTCGTTGCCGCCCGACACCGTCAACGTGTTATCGGACGTGTAGCCGGTGACGTACACCTCGTTGGCATGGTCGTACGTCGTCTGGCCCGCGAGACTGGGACCCCAGCTGGTCCGGCAGAAAAAATTCCCCACGCCGGCAGAGCGGTTGCAGCCGACGCCGCCGAGGTTGGGGTCGCTCGGCGTATAGCCGAGAGAACCCTGACCCCACGAGCGCTGGAGCGGGTAGTCGTGGTTGAGGTCGTTGGAGGAGATCGAGCTGCGGATCGTGTAGTGCGTGGGCCCAGGTTTACCGTGCTTGGTCGTGATCATCACGACGCCCTGGCCCGCCCGCGACCCATAGATGGCCGCGGCCGCCGCCCCCTTCAAGATCTCGACTGATTCGATGTCGGCAGGATTGATGTCAGCCGCCCGGTTGGTCTGCGTGGTCCCCTCGATCGCGCCCGAGGTCAGACCGTCGACCGGGTTGAAGTCGGTGGTCGAGAAGCTGGTGTTGTCGATCGGCACGCCGTCGACGACGAACAGCGGCTGGGAGCTGCCGGAGTTCGGCAGCCCGACCGTGCGCGAGCCACGGATCGTGATGTAGGACCCGGAGCCCGGCTCGCCGCTCGACGCCGTCACGATGACGTTGGGCGCCTTCCCCGCCAGCGCCTCGACCGTGTTCCACTCGTTGGCGCGCTCGATCAGATCCGCGCTGACGCTGTTGCGCACATTGCCGAGCTGCTCCACCGGCATCGAGGTGCCGGCGCCGGTCACGACGACCTCGCCGAGCTGCAGCGGGTTCGCCGCGAGGGTGAAGTCACGCGTCACGCCGCCGGCGGTGAGCGTGACCTGGACGGTCTGCGACTTGTAGCCGAGCCGCCGCGCCACCAATGTCACCGTCTGCCCCGAGGCCCGCGCCCCCGGCACGAGAATGGCGTACCGGCCATCCTCCCTGCTCAGGGCGCCCAACCCCATGGTCGGAATCGCGAGCTCGACCTGCCCGAGCGGCAGGCCGGCATCGCTCGTGACTTTGCCGGTGATAGTGACCGGCTCCTGCGCGGCGAGCCCCGTACTGCCGTACGGGGCGAGCAGGGCCGGTAGCGCGAGGAACGCGCTGAGGATGATGGGTACAACCCGACTTCGCACGAATTGCATGTCCCCTCCGATGGAAAGTGTGACACCAACGACCGGCACGCCCACGCGGGCGTTCCGGCTCGAGCGCAGACTACACGACTCCCACTGAAGACGCGCGCACGACGACGGCGGGAACAGCGGAAGGCGCGCGGTTGACCGTGACCTAACAGCGTCACGGCTAGGAACACCTATATCACCGATTGGCGGCGCCCGCTAGAGCGGGGTGGAGGTGCCTGTCGTCACAACCTGGAACGTGCGCTTCTTTCGGGTCACACCCCTCGGTGGTAGCTTCGCGTCCATGGCTCGCACCGGCAGTCTCGCACCTGCGGCCTTCGCTGTCCTGCTCGTCGCCGGTTCAGCCTGCTTCCTTTTCAACCGCGGCAAATCCGGTCAGGGAGCGGCGGCTTCTCCCGAAGGCGAGGTCGCGCTCAGCGTCACCAATCACAATTTCCTCGACGTGGTCATCTACGTGCTGCACGACGGGCAGCAAACGCGGGTCGGGACCGTGACCGGGTCGTCATCACAGGTGTTCTACCTGCGCGCCCGACTGATCGGGATGGGCCGCGAGATCCGGCTGCTCGGCCATCCCATCGGCGGCCAGGACCTCGCCCGCACTGAAACGATCGTCGTCCAGCCCGGCCAGTATATCGAATGGACGCTCGAAACCGATCTGCGCCGCTCGAGCGTCGGCGTGTACTAGCATCGTCGCGCGTCCCCTGGCTGCGCGGCACCGCCGGGCTTAGCGTTAGTTTACTGTCTATGATCCGACCCGCTCTCGCGTTGCTGTGTGCCGCCGCACTCGGCGCCTGTGGCAACCTCGGTGAGGTCCGCACCGGAGGATACCTCGGCGTGACGCCGCTCCTCGATTCGTTGTTCGTCGGGGAGCAAGAGCCACCACACCAAGTCACGTTTATCGACGTCCACGGCAACCCCGCCCCAACGGGGACCGTCGTCTGGAGCAGCGTCGACAATTCTATCGCGGAGATCGACGCGACCGGCCGGGTCACCGCCCGGAAGCGCGGCGCCGTGTTGATCCTCGCGCAAGCCCAAGGGCTCACGGCCGGCGCGCTAGTCGTCGTGTCGGACCCGCTCGACATCACGTTGCTGCTCGACACCGTGTACGTCATGCCGAACGACACCCTCACCGTGCCGGTCGTCGTGCTCAAGCAGAGCGGTCCTCCAGCCGTGGTGTCGTTCGAGGCACCGGCCAATCCGGCGTTCACCATCGATGCGAGCGGGAAGATCCAGGCCATCACAGCCGGAGGGCCGTTTCGCTACATCGTCCACGCGGACGCGCTCGCCGACACGGGGGCGGTGGAGGTCGTGAGCCTGACCGATACGACGGGAGGCAAGTTTTTCTACTCGGTGCGCGGCACGGCGATTTCGCACGTCGGGGGCACAGTGCAGGCCATCAATTACGCCGCGGACAACGGGGGGCAGGCGTTTCAACTGCGCGCGACCTACCCTTCAGCCGCCTCCCCGACCCAAATCGTCCAGATCATCCTCCCCAACGCCCTGACGGTGCCCGATCTATACGTGATCGATTCGCTGAATCCGGGCGAGGACGTCGCCTCGTCGGTCGCACCGCCGGCGATCTGCAGCCCGCCGCGTCCCTGGGCGTACTGGGCGGCCCGGGCTGCGGGGATCTTCGCCTACTCGAGCCGGGGCGGCGAGCTCGGCATCACCCAGATCGTGCCCGTCACGGACGGCCAGGCGATCAGTGGCCACTTCACGTACTCGGCGCAGCGGACCGACTATTACACCGACCCCCTGGCACTGTTGTCGATCCACGGGAGCTTCGTGGCGCCGCTCGTGGCGAGCACGATCGTTTGTCGCTAACTAGGGCCGGCGAATCGTGATCTCCCGCTGGCCGGGGAGGAGCGACGCGACGCTCTCGCTGCCTCCCGGCCACCGGACCCAGACGGCGACCGGCCGCTTCCCCTCCTCCAGCCCGAGCACCTGGACGGCCCCATCCTCGGACCAATAGCCCGAGCCGCCGTGAATTTCTCGCGCTGGACCGCGTGATCCCTCGTACACCAGCCGCACCACCGCTCCGATCGCGTGCGGGTTGAGCGGCCCGCCCGCCAGGCGCACCCGCACGCCCGGCCTGGCGTGTTCGTTGTGATACAGCTTGGTCTCGGCCCCATTCTGCGACACGGCGAGATCGGTCCGCCCATCCCCGTCGTAGTCCGCGAAGGCCGCGCCGCGCTGATCGCCGTACACCATGATCCCGGAGACCTGGCCGGGCACGGGCTCGAGCGTGCCATCGCCCTTGCCGCGCAGCAACAGTCCGCGACCGGCATCGTAGCGGGGGGTCCCGGTCTCCGTCGGGAAAAAGTTCTGCGCGAGGAACACGTCCTCATGGCCGTCGCCGTCGAAGTCGGCGACCCCTGCGTAGAACGCGGGCGCGAACTGCGCTTCGACGGGGAGCGGAACGGCCTCGAGACTCCCCCCGCGATTAAAGAAGACCTGATGGTCCAGCGTCGCGGTCTCGAGCCGCCGGGCGCGCTCCATACCCGGGCCCAGGACGGCCGGCAGTGTGGCATTCGCGTACGCGGTGAACGTGCGCGTGCCGATGCGCCCCGGTAGTGCGGTCAGCAACCGGCCGAGCGACGTGAGCGGTGCGATCCCGTGCAGCCGGTCGTCGTACTGCGCCTCGATCATGTCCCAGCGGTGGGACCCCGCAAAGTCGCCGTAGTAAAGCAGAAGGGGATGGGCCGCGTCGACGTGGTACGCCGTGTTCCGACCCCAGCTCGTGGCAACCACGTCGAGGCGACCGTCCCCGTCGAGGTCGCCGGTCGTCACCCCGGTCCAGCGGCCGACGACCCGGTCCAATCCCCACTCGGCCGTGGCATCGCGGAAGCGACCGTGGTTGTTCATGAACAGCTTGAGGGACCCCCACTCGGGCGCCAGGATCAGATCGGGCCAGCCGTCGCCGTTCAAGTCCGAAAACACCGCCCCGGATATCAGGCCGACGCTTTTGAAGAGGTCGCTGTTGGCCTCGTCCAAGACAAACCGCCCGCCTTCGTTCCGGAAGAGCCGCGACCCCACGGCGCCGGGATACGCACCCGGCGCCACCCGTCCCCCGGCGAATAGGTCCAGGTCGCCGTCTCCGTCCACGTCCGCCACCGCCAACGGCCCCACGCTCGCGACATCCCCCGGCACCAGCGGCGTCACGCGGCCGGTGGCCGCGGCAATCTGCAGCACCGAGGGCACGGCCGCGGCTTCGGCGGGCGTATGCGCCTCGTAGTTGGACTGCCCCACTAGCAACGCGGTCGCGCCCTTGCCGTCCGGCAACGGTATGACGGCCGTCTCGTCGTATGGGGCAGGACCGAGGTGGAGGTCGACGCGGGTGAAGCGCCCGTGGTCGTTTCGATAATAGGCCAGGCTGCCGCCCCGTCCCGACGTGATCAGCAGATCCTCGGCGCCGTCGCCGTCCACGTCGTACCACGTAATGCCCGGCCCGAGCTGGCTCAACGCCTGCGGAAGCAGGGGCTGACGCGCCCAATCATTGAAGGGTGTCTCGACGTGACGGTGGCCGAGCCGCGCCGTCACGTCACGGAACCAAGGGACCGGGCTTACGCCCGGGGTCAGCCGTGCCGGCTGGCCGGGGCGCCCCGAGCTTGGGGGACGGGGTGGTTCCTGAATCTCGTATTCGCGATTCGGCTTCACGCCTCGCACCACCGAGCGTCCGCCTCTGCGCCAGTCGACCTCGATGGCGAGGTCCTGGGACTTAACGGCGGCGAACGTGTAGAGGGGGTCCGATCCCGACAGGTACGTCCCGCCGAGCACGACCTCCTTTTGCTGCACCGGGACCGGCCCCCCGAGCAGGCGAATCTTCGAGCCGGCGCCGGCGGTGTTTGGTGGTGTACCGCGCAGCCGCACGGCCACGCGTGGGCCGCTCGCGACGTTGCGGAATACGGCGGCGGGCGAGCCGAGCCGGTTGACCACCACGTCCAAGGCCCCGTCGCCGTCCAGGTCGGCCGTCGCCATCCCGTGCGAGATGGCGTCCGTGGCGGCGAAGCCCCAGCGCTCGCCGACGTCGCTGAACGTCAGGTCGCCGTTGTTGCGGAACGCGACGTTCTTTACGGCCAGTTTCGGAAACAGTGCCAGCTCCCGGCGCCACTCGGTCGCCGCGAACGTGACCCGAATCCGCTCCCAGGTATCCGCGTCCATCACGTCCCACAGGTGCCCGGTGGTGGCGAGCACGTCCTCGTAGCCATCCAGGTCCACGTCCAGGAACAGCACGTCCCAGGTCCAGTCGGAGGCCTCGATTCCGGCGTAGCCGGCGATTTGCGCGAAGGTTCCGTCGCCCCGGTTCCAGAGCAGCGTGTTGCGCTGCCACTGGGGCCGGTCGTCGATCTGCCCGATCAGCTTGGGCAGGGGCGTGTGGGTGGGTATTTGGCTCTTGCGGCGCGGGCCGCGGCCCAGCATGTCCACGACGAGGATGTCGACGTTCCCGTCGCGGTCCACGTCGGAGAAGTCCACCGCCATCGAGGAGTTGCTGGTGTTGCGGACCGCAAGGCGGGGCACGGCGCGGAAGGTTCCGCGGCCGTCGTTCAGCCAGAACAGGTCCGGGTCTTCGAAGTCGTTGCACACGTACAGGTCCGGCGCGCCGTCGCCGTCGATGTCGGTGAACTTGGCGGACAGGCCGAAGTATTCCGGAGCCGCGGCGAGCGGCTTGCCCGACTCGTCGCGGAAGCGACCCGAGCTCCAGGGCACGAGGGTGAAGTGCCCGGTGCCGTCGTTCAGGTAGAAGCCGTCCGGGTCCGCCCGCTGCTGCATCGAGACCATGCCGTGCTCGGGCCGGTCCACGACTCGGTAGTCCTTGCGAAACTTGGGGACGACCTCGAAGCGGTCGCCCACCTTCCGGACCACCCGATCGAACGCCCGCTCCTGCGGCGAATAGACGTCCATGGCGGACCGCGCCTTGTAGTTCGCCACGTACAGGTCGAGGTGGCCGTCGCCATCTACGTCGGTCAGCGTCATGGTCATGCTGCCGCTGGGCGCGCCGAGCCCGGCTTGCGCGGTCCGCTCGGTGAACACGCCGTGCCCATTGTTGACGAACAACGCCACGCCCCCGCCGAGCGTGCTGACGAGCAAGTCCAGGTCGCCGTCGCCGTCGACGTCGGCGAAGACGGCGCCGGTCGAGAGGCGCCCCGCCATCGCGACGCCCGCCTGGGCCGTGATGTCCTGGAAGCGCCAGTCGCCCAGATTGCGGTACAGGGCGTTCGCGCCCTGGTTGCTCGTCAGGTAAATGTCGGGAAGCCCGTCTCCATCCACGTCGCCCAGGGCGACCCCGCCGCCTTGCGCCAGGTGGCGGTTCCGGAGGGCGCTGTCGAGGGTAACGGAATTGGTGAATCGAATCCCGGTCCTGGATGGAGGCAGCTCGACAAAGCCCGGCCCGCCGCTGCGGGGCACATCGAGCTTATGCCAGCGAGCTCCGGCCTCTTCGTGCCAGACTGGTGGGGACGCCGCACGGCGGCACGCCCCGCCGAACAGCACCAGCGCGAGCCCCGCTCCAGCCAGGGCACGGCACACCCCCGCAAAACCAACAGGCGCGCCGAGCAGCGACGCGCCTGTTGGCGTCGAGGTGCGACTGCGGAGCTGCGCTACTGGCGTCTCACGCCTGCGCGCCGTTGCTGCTGCGTGGCCTGCCAGCGACGCTCCATGTCTGCCCACACCTGCGGTGCGTTCGTGACCAGCGCCCTGACGATGCTCGCCGGCACGCTCGCTGAGGCGGTGCTGCTGGGCGGATTGCTCGCCCCGCCCCACGTATAGAGCCCCAGCCCCAGCACACCCAGCTCCTTCGCCGGGACCGGCATCTCGTGCGGGGTGAGCGGCTCGAGCTTGTCGATCCGCCGCTGGTTGTAGAACGGGGCCGTGTTCGACCCGATCAGCTCTACATCCTGCTCGTACTGCAGCTCTGCGAGCAGGTTCGGGTCACCCGCGGTCGCCGGTAAGAACGTCGGCTTGGACAGGCTCGCGCGACCCCGACCAACCCGCGTGTTGTTAATGAGCTGGGCGGCCTTCACGAGATCCGGTGTGGGACCACGGATCAAGGCCTCCGCCCATAGCAAATCGTTTTCGGCCGCCAACACCACCGGGGCATCCTTGTCGCCGGGGTTGGTGGAGCCCTGTGGATTGTCGCCGCATCCGGCCAGGCTGTCATAGCGGATCTGCCCGACCGCGCTCTGGTGCCACGCGCCGCGTGACGTGTTCTGAATCTCTGCGTCGAAGCTCCAGATGAAGTCTGTGCCGCCGGTGCACCCTACGGGTTTGGCGCAGTTCGTGTCCGGATAAGCCTCGATAACATCCGCGTAATCCGGAGGCCCGCGAAACGTGCCGTCACCCAGGCGGTTATCGGGCGACCTAGGCGCCGAGTTGGTGAGGACGTCCCACGGGTCGGGCTGTGTCCCCGCATCGAGCAGGTGCGCCACGCGGGTGTGGACCCGCATGTCAGTGTAGTCATTGGTCCAGACCTTCAGGAAGTCGCACCAGTTGACGCATGCGTCTTGATGGAAGATCCAGTCGAACGCGGTCCCAGAGCTGATGCCGTTCTGGGCGTAGTTCTTCACGCGGGTCCAGTCCACTACGCCACCCGCCGAGACATCGGCGTTCTCCGCCCCGTCGCGTGCGAAGTAGGCCAGCGTGCGCGCCGCCATCGTGTTGGCGATCTGGGCGATCTTCCCGTTGTCATACGAAACGCCCGGCTCCCCGAAGAAGTCTCCAGGGATGGTAATAGGGACGGTGAAAAGCGGGTCCTTCGCCAGCGCGATGACTTCGTCGAACCTGGCCAGCGCGAAGTCTCGCACCTCGGTCCGCGTCGAGAACGTTAGGGCGCGAACGACGGCCGGGTCGCTGACGTCGGTGGTGTAGTCGACGATGAAGGCCTTGTCGTAATTCAGCGCGAGGGTGCTGAACGACAACGCCTGCACCAGCACGGCCATGGTCTCCACCATTTTGGTCGTTGCAGCGTCCTCGATCGTGAGACCGTTCGTCCGAATGGCGGTGAGGACGGCATTGGCCGATGATAGAGACGAGTAGCTCCCGTACCACAACGGCTCGATCTGCGTCCGTTGCGCCGAGCCGGGGTTGTTCTGCCACTCGACGCGCGGATAGATGGCGCCCAGGTCCTCGGTGCCGCACGTACCGCGCGTGGCGGTGGTGTACACATCCCAATTGGCGTTGGTGCAGCCGGTGTAGAACCGGATGTTGTAGTTGTTCCACGCCGCCACGTGACTCCGCGCCATGACCGCCATAGTGAGAGCCGGATACTGGTCCTGCCCCAGGCCGCCCTGCGACGTGAGGTACCAGGTCCGCATGGCGCCGAACGCGATGGACTTCACCGTGCCCGGGTCCTGCAACGCATCAGTCTTGGAGTGCGGCGCGTTCGGGTTGACGACGTTCAGCGAATCGCATGCAGCCGCGAGGATCAGGGCCGTACAGAGGCCCACGGCCCGCGGCGCGCTCTTGATCAGGCTCATAATAGTCGAGCTCCTGAGAAGGTTGGTCCGCGGGGTCAAAAGTTGATCTCCGCAAAGCCGGTGAAGGTCCGGAAGTTGGGGTACGAGAAGCCGTCAAACCGGAACGAGTAGGGATCGCCCGACAGGCCGGCCACTTCCGGATCGTAACCGGAGTACTTGGTGAACGTGAACAGGTTGCGCCCGATCACGCCCAACCGAAGGCTGCTCATTCCGAGACCAAGCCTCTCCAGCGCGCTGCGGCCGAACGTGTAGCTGACGTTGAGCTCCTTGATCTTCACGTATGTCCCCGACTCGACGAAGAAGTCGATGGGATTGATGCCATTATAGATAGCCTGATAGTAGTCGGTCGCCTTCTTGCCGGTGCTGTACGGGCAGTGCGGGTCGGTGTTCCCCGTGCAATCCACCGCAGGCTTGCCCGTCTGGTCGTAGACGCGGTCGCGATATTCGAAGAACGGCCACTGCCGCGTCCCGTTGTAGATGTTCCCACCCTGCACCCAGTCCACCAGGGCGTACGCCGCGAAGTTTTTGAACCGGAACGACGTCGTGAAGCTCGCGTTGAAGTCGGGGTTCACGTCGGCGATCTTGACGGCTGTGTTCCCCTGCGGGTCGACGTAGCCGATGAATCGCTCGCCGCGGGTGTGGTACAGGTTCTTGCGCACGACGTAGCCATCCTCGTTGATCGTCACGCTGTCCGGGCTCCACGTCTGGTTCGGGCCCGAAAGGGCCGCCTTGGCGGGATCGTCGTACAGGTCGGCGACGTTGCGCACGATGCGAGTCCCGTAAATCACGCCGAACGTCTCGCCCGGCGCGATCTTGAATATCTGGGTGACGTCCTGGCTGCCGGCGTAGTTCGGCCCCACGAGGAATGGCGCCGTGTTGAGCTGGGTGATCTTCTGGCGCGTCCGGTCCGCCGCGATGTTCAGCCGCCAGGACACGTCGGGTCGATCCATGAGGATCACGCCCAACGACAGCTCGTGCGTCTTCCCCAGCAAGGTGGCGGCGTTCTGCCACTGGCCGTTCTGGAACCCCGTGGCGGCCGAGAGCGGCACCAGCAGGATCTGATCCTTGGTCTCCTTGCGGGAGAAGGAGTACTCCAGCGAGAAGCGGTTGAGGAAGTCGATGTTGGTCCCGACCTCGGTCTCAGCCGAGCGTGCGGGCTTGAGGTTCCGGTTGCCGAGCGTGATCGGCACGGGGACACCGCCGACGATCTCGTACGTTTCGTACTGGGCATCGAAGGTGGGGCGGAGGCCGGCGGTGCCGTACGAAGCGCGCAGCTTCAGCTCATCGATGCCGTTGATGTGGAAGTCCTGCGACAGGCGATACGCCCCCGACACCCGGTAGTACGTCTGCCAGCGGCTGTCGGCGCCGAACAGCGACGACCCATCCCACCGCACCAGGCCGTCCAGCAGGTAGCGATCCCGGATGTCCAAGCCGGAAACCACGTAGTAATTCTTGTTCCGGATCGTGATGTCGCGGGAGCCGGGCGAGAGCGTGGACCGCGAAACCGCCTGGAACTCAGGGGTCTTGAGGACCAGAAATCCAATGCCGGTGTCCGCGAACACCCGCTTGGTCTGATCTTCATACACGTACGCGGCCTTTGTAGTGTTGCGCACGTTCCAGCTTCCCAGCTGGAAGGTCCGCACGCTCGTGAGGGTCGCACCCGTGTTGAACGACCGGCCGCCGCTGTCGATCTTCACGATATTGCCGCTGGTCGGCCTGCCGCGCGCGTTCAGGAAGTTCTTCGGCACCACGTCCGTGTAGTTGGACGTCTCCTGGTCGTAGTTGTAGTTCCCCTCGAGCGACAGCCAGTCGAACAGCCGGTAGGTGGCCCGCCCGTAGCCGGTGAAGCGCGAGCGATCGGTGTTGATCTCCTCGTGGGCCAAGTTGTAGATCGGGTTCGCGGCGTTCGGCAACACGTGCGGGACCAGCGCCGCGTACGGCGTTCCGTCGGCGTTCGGCGCGAACAAGTTGATGTTCGGCTCGATGAACGTCACGGCGAAGAACGGCGCGCCGGGACCCTCAGCCACCTGATTGTTGTTCGACTTGCCGAAGAAGCCGCCCACCGACAGGTCGAACCGGGGCGTCAGCGCCTGATCGACGTTCACCCGGAAGTTCTGCCGGTTGTAGCCCCGCAAGAGGATCAACACGCCCTCCTGCTTCGTGTTCTCGAACGACACGTTGTAGTTGGTATTGCCGTGCCGCTGCCCGATCGAGATGTAGTTGGTGTAGAACGGACCGTGCGTCAGCAGCTGGGATTGCGCGTCGTAGACCGGCCGGCCAAACGCCGTGTAGGGATGGTCGGCGATGTGGTCGGGCTTGAGGCTGGGTTGCGACAACGGACCGATCAAATCGCCGGTCGCGGTGACGTAATCGCCGTTGTTAACCGTGTTACCTTTCGAGTCCGGGTACGACCCGATGGTGTCGATTCGGTAGGGGTTCGCCATCGCCCACTGAATCGCCTTGGGCCGCACCGACTGGCCGTACTCGTTCCGCACCGTCACCACCGTCCTCCCGTCAGGCGTCCGTTCACCGCGCTTGGTGAAGATCTGGATCACGCCGTTCGCCGCGTCAGAGCCGTACAGCGACGACGCCGCGGCCCCTTTCACGACCTCAACCCGGTCGATGTCTTGGGAGTTGATGTCCGCGAGGCCGTGTCGCGTGATCGTGCCGTCCACGATGATGAGCGGACCCGGAACGTCGGTGGAGCCGCACGGGGGCGAGTTGCACGCGGCGGGCGACGTCAACGCCGTGGCGGAGCGCAGCCGGATGTTCGGCTCACCGCCCGGCCCGCCGCTCCCGGTCAGCAGACGCACGCCCGCCACCTTCCCTTCCAGCGAGCCCAGCGCCGAAACGGCCGGTGCCTGCTGCAGCTGGGCCGCGTCGACGTGACCGACCGCAAAGGTGAGCTTCTTGGCCTCCGTCGCCTGCGCGACACCCGTGACCACCACCTCGTCGAGCGTCATCGGATCGAACTTCAACTCGAAGTCCGCCGCCTGATTGCCCGGTGTGAGCGTGACCTGCTTGGTCGCCGGCGAGTAGCCGATGCTGCGCGCGCGCAACGTTACCGTCTGGCCTTTGGTCCACTGGGGTGGGACCGTCATCGTGTACACACCCGCGACGGTGGTTGCCGCCGCCAGGCCGTACTGGTCGATCACGACGATCGCTCCGCCCAAGGCGTCCCCGCCTCGGCCCACGACCTTGCCTGTAATGACCGCGGATTGCGCGTCCGCGTCGCGGACGGCGGCCCCGAGCAGCACGAGCAGCCCCGCGGTGCAGAGAATTACGTTGAACAAACGACGCTTGTGCATGACGCCCCCTTCGGAAGAAGGTGAGCACGTAAGGAAAAGGATTTGAGCACACACCGGCTCCCAACGGCTCGGACTGAGGGCCGGACGGCTAAGTGTTTGTTATAGTGCACCTCGCGCACAAACTGCGCAAGAGTGCGCATCTGGCGGCAATGCCGCCCTGAAAGCGGCCATTTTGCTGGTCTTCCGGGCCTCCCGGGGGATGCCTATATTCGTGATCCCACCCCGCGGAACAGGCCGATGGCCCTGAAGTTGGCAGTGCTGGTGCTCGCCTTGTATCTGGGGCCCGCGGCGCTCGACGCCACTCCTACCTTGCAGGACAGCGCGGTTGGCCCCGACTCGAGTGCCATCCTGGGACGGCTCGTCGCCCGGGACTCACATGAGCCGATTCGGCGCGCCCGCGTGGGGCTGGACACGAAACTCACGACGACGACGGACTCGTCCGGGCACTTCACGTTCACCGGCCTTGCGCCCGGAACCCACACGCTCGAGATCAGCGCGGTCGGCTACGCCTCCGCGACTTTGCCTGTCGTGCTCGCACCCCGGCAGGTGCTCACCCACGAGTTCGAGCTCACCCTGCTCGCCTACCAGCTGCCGGAGGTCGTGGTGAAAGAGAAGGGGCTGAGGCGCTTCGCCGGCTTCGAGCGCCGTCGCCAAGCCGGCATGGGGTACTTTCTGACACGGGAGCAGATCGAGCGCCGCGATCCGGCCACGCTCGTCGACGTGCTGGTCATGGTGCGCGGGGTACAGCAGGTATGCCTGTCGAACGATTGCATCGCGAAGATGGTGCGGTCGCCCCCCGGCTGCTACCCGCAGTATTTCATCGACGGTATCGAGTCGACGGCGTATTTCGCTCGGCATACACCACCCCACGACGTCGAAGGGATCGAGATCTACCGTGGCTCGTCGGAGACACCAGGCGAGTTCGAAGGGAGCAACTCCGGCTGCGGCGTGATCGTCATCTGGACCAAGGCCGCTCCCTGAGGCTCCTTGTCGCCGCCCTGCTCGTGCTCGCCTCGTGCCGGTCGAGCCGGGGTGAACGCTCCGCCGCGGCCGGGCCGGCCTGGCTGCGCGAGCGGGGCGCCGAGGAAGCCGTCCTGGCTGCACGGTCGGCGACGGTCCACGACTTCCAGTATGTCGATCGACGCGAGGCGAGCCTCATCACGTTCGTGAATCGGATCGTCGACGACGCGGGCAAAGCCTACAAGAAAGTCCACTACGATCACGGCACGGGGCTGGCCGCCGCCGATGTCGACGGCGACGGGCGGCCCGATCTCTACTTCGTTACCCAGCTCGGCAGGAACGAGCTGTGGAAGAACGTAGGCGATGGCCGGTTCGCGGACATCACCGACCAGGCGGGCGTGGCGATGCCGGACGACGTGTCGGTCGCGGCGACGTTCGCCGACATCGACAACGACGGCGATCCCGACCTGTTCGTGACCACCGTGCGCCAGGGGAATCGCCTGTTCGAAAACATGGGCGGCGGCAGGTTCCGCGATATCACCGCACAGGCGGGGGTTGGCTACGTGGGCCACTCCTCCGGCGCGGTCTTCTTCGACTACGACGGGGATGGCCTGCTCGATCTCTTCGTCACCAACGTGGGCGTGTACACAAGCAATGTGAAGGGTCCCGGCGGCTATTACGTGGGCCTGAGCGACGCCTTCCACGGCCACACACACCCAGAGCGCGCCGTGGCCAGCATTCTCTATCACAACCTGGGCGGCAACCGATTCAAGGATGTCACGCGGGACGTCGGGCTCGTGGACCGGAGCTGGAGCGGCGACGCCACCGTGATCGATGCGAACGACGACGGCTGGCCCGACCTCTATGTCCTCGACATGCAGGGAGAGAACCACCTCTGGCTCAACGAGGGCGGGAAGCGGTTTCGCGACGCGACGCGCGCTTATTTCCCGAAGACACCGTGGGGCGCGATGGGCGTGAAGGTATTCGACTTCGACGGGGACGGCCGGCTCGACCTCCTCGTCACGGACATGCATTCGGACATGTGGGTCAACATCCCAGCCGGAGATTGGGCTGCCGAGGCACGCAAGGCCGACTCCGCCCAGGCGCGCGCCGACTACTTCCCGGAAGGGAAAGACCGGTTCATTTTCGGCAACGCGCTGTTCGCGAACCGGGGCGGCGGCCGGTTCGAAGAGGTCTCGGACTCACTTGGCGTCGAAACGTACTGGCCGTGGGGTCCGAGCGTGGACGATCTGAACGCCGATGGGTGGGACGACATCTTCGTCACCGCCGGCATGAACTTTCCCCACCGCTACGGCGTCAATTCCGTGTTATTGAACGAGGCCGGGCGGCATTTCCTCCTCAGCGAGTTCACGCTGGGCGTCGAGCCGCGCGGGGCCACGGAGCAGGTCTGGTTCAGCCTCGATTGTCAGGGCGCCGACCGGACGCAACTGTTCTGCACGGTCTGCCGCGAGCGAGGCGCCGCGGCCTTGGGGTGCCGGCGTGAGCCCGGGGGCCGCCTGACGATGATGGCAGCCCGGGGGACCCGCGCGGCGGTCATCCTCGACTTGGACGGTGACGGCGATCTCGACATCGTGACCAATGAATTCAACGCCGCGCCGCAGGTGCTGGTGAGCGACCTGGCGCAGCGGCACCGCGTCAACTTCCTCAAGGTCCGGCTGCGCGGCACGCGCTCGAACCGCGAGGGGCTGGGCGCCCAGGTCACGGTGGTCCTGCCCGAGGGCCGGCGCATCCTCAAGGTCATGGACGGGAAGACCGGCTATCTGTCTGAGAGTGACCTGCCGCTCTATTTCGGCCTGGGCGAGGCGGATCAGGCGGCCGCCATCGAGTTGCGCTGGCCTTCGGGTCGGCGTCAGACCGTCGCCGGTCCGCTGCGGAGCGGGCAGACCGTCGAGGTGGTCGAGCCCTAGCTGCGCGCGCGCGCGGCGAGAAAGCGCGCGGCCTCGGCGAGGCCGGGAATATCCGGGTCGGCGCGATGCCAGATCCGCCGCAGCTCGGCGTAGGCGCCGGCTGCCGTCTTGTCGTCGCCCGCCGCGGCCGCTGCGCGCGCCAGTCCACGCAGCGCGAGCGCGCGCTTGGGAGCAAGCCGGAGGGCGCGCGCGAACTCCATCTGTGCCTCGCGCGACCGTCCTGCCTGCAGCAGCATCTCCCCCAGCAACTCATGTGACGGCTTGACGACCGCGGGCGGTCCGAACTCGAGCGGCATCGCGTCTTCGAGTGACACGGCCTCTCGCATCAGGGCGATCGCCTCGTCCAGCGCCCCTTCTGCCTGCCGGAACGCCGCCGCCAGCTCCTTGTCGAGCATCTCCGGGACCGGGTCCACGTAGCCGGTCTCGGGTGCAGGGGGAGTGCGATTGAGCGCCGTGAGGTCCGCCCGCGCGTCGGCGGCGGCGGCCCGGTCACCGCGCTTGAGCGCGGAGAACCCCGCGACGAACGCGTCCTCCGCTCGAGCCCTGGAACGCGCGTGGGTGAGGTCGATGCGCCACTGCAGGGACGGACTGTCCCATCGCTCGGTGTTGATCACGTAGTCGGCCCGCATCTGCGCCAGCAGGGCGAGGCCGTGCCCGGTCGTCCAGTCCGCATTCCGCCGCATCCGCTCGAGGTGTCGCAGCGCGTCCCCGTAGCGGCCCTGCTCCAAGTAGCCGTAGCCGAGCCACCAGGTGTAGTGGTGGGGAGTCCATGCGGAGCTGTCGCGCCCCGATGCGATCTCGTTTTGCGACACCACCTCGTCCCACATCCCCAGGGCGAGGAAGATGTGCGTCGTCATGTGCTGGGCATGCGCGGCGTCCGGCGCGATCTTGGCATACGCGCGCGCAGCGGCGAGACCCAGGCGCGCGTGGATCGGGTCGTCGTACGAGTGGATCAACAGGTGCGCAGCGCCCGGGTGCTGGGGATTGTCCCGGAACACCTTCTCCAGCAGCGCGGCGGCCCGCAGGTAGGTCGGAACGTCCCGCACTCCCTGATTGAGGCCGAGCAACGAGAGCGCATAGAACACCGTGGCCTCGCGGTCCGTGGGGAAGCTGCCGGCCAGGCGCCTCATGGCGGCCGAGTAGGCCGTGTCGCGCGCGGCCTTCGAGCCCTCGCCGTAGAGCACCTCCACGGCGTGGAGGTACGCCTGCTCCCTGCGCGTGGGCGCTCGCTCCCGCCGGGCCTCGGGCGTCGGGCCCAGGCGCCGGAGCGCCGCGAGGGCGGCAGTCCGGTCCTGCTCGTTCCACAAGGGATGCGTGTAGGTCATCGCCTCGCCCCAATAGGCGAGCGCGAAGCCGGGATCGAGCCGTTGCGCCTCGCGGAAGGCCTGCGCGGCGTCCCCGTACTCGAAACTGTGGAGCAGCAGCACCCCGCGGATGAACGGCGCTTGCGCGGGAGGAGCTCCCGAGTTGGGGAAGGCGATCGTACCGAGGCTCGGCGTCTGTGCCGACAACACGGTGCCCGCGACGAGGCAGGCGATCAGGCCCGGCATCACCGATCGCGCGTTCCCGGTTATCGACTCTGTGGCGTGTGCGATTGCAGCACCCTCGCCGCGATCCCCGGATAGATCCCGATCGCATGGCTGCGGAAGTACAGTGAGGCCTGCGTCGTCGCAGTATTGATCTCGATCGCGTGGGACGGCTGGTTCGGCATGTGGCAGTCGACGCAGAGGCTCATCATTCGCGACCCGATCGTGGCCGCCATCTTGTGCCGGGTAATCTCGTGACACGTGAGGCATTTCCCCGCGAGCGTCCGCAAGTCTCTCTCCGGTCGATGAACGTCGTGGCAGGTCGAACACGACATGTCAGGGCTCGAGCGAAAGCATTTGCTGCGCCGCAACAGCCCCACCTGATTGCCGTGGACGTCCGGGGCGGCCTCCTGGTCCGATGCAGGGACGAAATAGTCGTCGAGGTTCTCGCCCGGGCGATATGAGAACGCCGGCCGCCTCGCATCCCGATCGCCTGAATGGCACAACGCGCAATTGTCCACCCTCCGGTCTCTCGTGAAGCGGCCGGGATTGAGAATGGACTCTCCAGCCGTGGCGTGGGCTCGCCCGTCGCCGTGGCATTTTTCACACGCAATACCCAGCACATACGCGCGGGAGTACCTCACCCTGCCTCGATCCTCGAGCAATCCGAACGACGTCGCGTGACACTCCAGACATCGAGGTATGATGAGTCGTTCAAAGTCGATTTGGCCATCCGCGTAGCCAGGACTGTTTATCCATTGTCCGATGGCCGTCAAGTAGGAAGCCGGCAATTCGAACAAGAGCCCGCCGCTCCAGTAGAGATAGGACTGTCCTCTTCTCCCCGATCCGATGACCAAGTCGATGGACTCCGTACGCGACGTCCCCCTGCGCGAGTCTACGCCGGTCTCATAAAAGGCATCCTTGCGCCGTTGCATCCTGAAGTAGACGCCCTCCACTCTGGTGGCCAACAGGTTATGGCCCTCAGAGAAACGCCCCCGCACGGTTCGGGCAGTAGCTTCAGCGGAAGTCTGGAAGTGCGCAGTTCGAATGAAGCTCGCGACGATCTTCTGGTGGCACGCCTCGCACGATCTGGCGGGCGGCGTACCTCCGCCCCCGGAAGCCACCGCCGACACGAGGAAGCCGAGTAACAGGCAAAGCATGGCCATAAAGTAGCTCGCGCGACTTAGCTTAGGGGACATCCCTCGCACAGGAAGGCTGACGATGGCAGACGTGTCGATTTCCCGCCGGGCTCTCCTCGCCAGCGCCGCGAGCGCGGTGGGCGCGCACGCGCTGTGGCGCGTGGGGCACGCCCAGGTACCGGCGCAGGCACCGCACACAATCGTCCCTCCCGATCCCACCAAGGTTCCAGGGGCGCCCCTGAGCGAGCTCGGCCGGCGCTCGCCGTTCGAGCGACCGCGGCGCATCCCCGTCGGGAGCGCCCAGGGCAGCTCCCTCGCACCGCTGCAGGACTTGTACGGGATCGTGACGCCCGCCGATCTCCACTTCGAGCGTCACCATGCCGGGGTACCCGCCATCGACCCGGGGCGCTACAAGCTGCTCATCCACGGCATGGTGGAGCGTCCGACGGTGTTCGATCTCGAGGCGCTCAAACGATTCCCCTCCGTGTCCCATCTCTACTTCCTCGAGTGCTCCGGGAACGGTGGCTCGAGCTATCGCAACATTCGGCCCGATCTCACGCCTCAGCTCATCGACGGCCTCACCAGCACGAGCGAGTGGACCGGCGTGCCGCTGGCGACGCTGTTCCGCGAGGTCGGCGTGAAGCCGGGCGCGAAATGGCTCCTCGCGGAAGGCGCGGACGCCGCCGTCATGGCCCGAAGCATCCCCATGGACAAGGCCGCAGAGGACGCCCTGATCGCTTACGGTCAGAACGGCGAGGCGTTGCGTCCCGAGCAGGGCTACCCGGCGCGGCTGCTGCTCCCGGGCTGGGAGGGGAACGCGAACGTCAAGTGGATCCGGCGCATCGAGATTGCCGACCGACCTTTCATGACGCGAGAGGAGACGTCGAAGTACACCGATCCGTTGCCGGACGGCACGGCGCGTATGTTCAGTTTTGCCATGGACGCCAAGTCGATCATCACGTTCCCTGCGTATCCCGTGATTCTGCCCGAGCGGGGCTGGTTTGAGATCAGCGGAATCGCCTGGAGCGGGCGCGGCCGGATCAGCAGGGTCGACGTGAGCACCGACGCGGGGCGGCGGTGGACGCCCGCCGAGCTGCAGTCCCCCGTGCTCCCCAAGTGCCACACCCGGTTCCGCTGCTTGTGGAGGTGGGATGGCCGGGAAACCACGCTGCTCAGCCGCGCGACCGACGAGACCGGCTACGTGCAGCCCACCCTGGAGCAGCTACGGAGCGCCCGTGGGCTCGGCACGTCGTATCACTTCAATCACATCCGCGCGTGGCGGGTACGGGGCGACGGGACCGTCATGTTCGGATTGGAGGGATAGGCGTGCGCGTGGCGGTCGTGCTTCTCGCACTCACGCTGGCAGCAGCGGCGTGCGGGAACCGGGATCAGGGAGCGGCGCGGCCCGATGCTCCGGCGCGGTTCGGTTTTGGCCGGGCCGCCACGGCTGAGGAGATCTGGGCGTGGAACATCGACGTGATGCCCGACGGAGCCGGACTGCCGCCGGGGAGCGGTACCGCGGCACAGGGCGTCGCGATCTACGCGCGCAAGTGCGCGGCGTGTCACGGCCGGACCGGTGCGGAGGGGCCGTTCGACCGGCTCGTGGGCCGGGAGCCTCGGTCCGGCTTTCCGTTCGGGCGCGACCCGCGCTTCGTTAAGACGCTCGGCAACTACTGGCCCTACGCGACGACCCTGTACGACTACGTGAATCGCGCGATGCCGCTCGACGCGCCGGGCTCCCTGACGCCCGACGAGGTGTACGGCTTGGTGGCGTTCCTCTTGTGGCGGAACGAGATCGTGACGGACACCGCGGTGATGAACGCGCAGACCCTCCCCCGGGTGGTCATGCCCGCCCACGATCGGTTTGTGATCGACAATCGCCGAGGCGGGCCGGAGGTCCGTTAGCCGGCCCCCGCCCATCTCGGATTTCGTTACTTTTGGCGCCATGCCCAGAGCCGTGCTTGCAGGCGCCGCGCTGCTCATCCTCGCCAGCGGCGCCACGCAGTCCGACCCGCTCGCCGCCCGGACCAAGGGCCGTCCCGACGCCCCCGTGACCGTGTACGAAATGTCGGACTTCCAGTGTCCCTACTGTCGTGCGTTCGCTCTCGGCACGATGCCGCTGCTCGAGCGTGAGTACGTCCAGGCGGGTAAGGTCCGGTTCGTGTACATCAACCTGCCCCTGTCGAGCCTGCACAAGAACGCCGCGACGGCTGCGGAGGTCGCATTGTGCGCCGCCCGGCAGCAGCGCTTCTGGCCGATGCATGACCTGCTGTTCCGCCATCAGGACCAGTGGGCCCCGCTCGCCTCGCCCCAGGCGTTGCTCCTCGGGTTGGGCGATTCGGCCGGCTTGGACCACGCGCAGCTCGCCCGCTGTGTCGCGTCCCGGGCGACCGCCGCCGACGTCCGGGCGGACTCCGAGCGCGCGCGGCGCGCGGGCGCGACGAGCACCCCTACCTTCTATATCGAGGGCGCCCTGCTCGAGGGAGCGGCACCGGTCACGGTCTTCCGGACCGTGCTGGACTCGATCTACCAGAGCAAGACGGCGGCCGGGGCGCGCTGATGGGGGGGGCGCGCCCTTCCTTCATATACCGGCTCAGCATCGGGCTCGCGCAGCGGGCCCTGCCCTTCGCCGCCCGCTTCGACAAGAAGCTCGCGCGCGGCCTCGATGCGCGTCGCGGCGTGCGGGAGCGTCTGTCCGCCTGGGCGCGGGCGCACCGCGATCCCAAGCGACCGCTCTTGTGGGTGCACGCCCCGTCGGTGGGCGAGGGCCTCCAGGCGAAGCCGGTGCTCGAAGCCGTGCGCGCCGAGGCGCCGCACTGGCAGCTCGCGTACACCTTCTTCTCCCCCTCCGCCGAGCGGCTCGCGCGCACGCTGCCGGTCGATGTGGCAGATTACCTGCCGCTCGACCGCCCCGCGGACGTGACCGCCGTACTCGAGGCGTTTCAGCCCGCGGCGCTCGTGTTCTCGAAGCTCGACGTGTGGCCCGAGCTGACCCTCGCGGCGGCGCGGCGTGGCGTGAAGCTCGGGCTCATCTCCGCCACCGTCGCACCGCACAGCTCGCGGCTCCGCTGGCCGGCCCGAGGCTGGGCCGCGCCCGCCTACCGCGCGCTCGAGCGGATCGGCACGATCAGTGAAGAGGACGGCCGGCGCCTCGAGCAGCTGGGCGCGCGTCCCGGGGTCATCGAGGTGACGGGAGACACGCGGTACGACAGCGTGGCCGAGCGGGCGGAACGCTTCGACCGCACGCGCGATCCGTTCGCGCGCCTCGCCATCGCGCCCGCGGGCACGTTCACCATCGTCGCCGGGTCCACCTGGCCGGCGGACGAAGCGGTGGTCCTCCCGGCGTTCGTGGACCTGCTGGCGCAGGTGCCCAGCGCGCGACTGGTGCTCGCGCCCCACGAGCCCAACCCGGACCACCTCGCCGGCATCGCGCAGGCGGCCGCGCGCGCCGGCCTGCCCCGCCCCGTCCGGCTGTCGCAGGTGGAGCACACGTCCTCCGCTCCGGTGATCGTGGTGGATCGCGTGGGGATCCTCGCCGACCTGTATGCGCTCGCGGACGTCGCGTTCGTCGGCGGCGGGTACCACCGCGCTGGCCTCCATTCGGTCCTCGAGCCGGCGGTGTTCGGCGTGCCGGTGGCGGTGGGCCCGCACTGGCACATGAGCCGCGACGCGACCCTATTGATCGAGCGCGGCGGCGCCGTGGCGTTGAGCAGCGACGGTCGCCACCAGCTGCACTCGCAGTGGCTCGTGTGGCATCATGACCCGGCGGCACGCTCCAAGGCGGGCGCGGCCGGGAAGCGGCTGGTGCGGGAGGGGCGCGGTGCGGCCGAGCGGACGACGGCGCTGGTAAAAAGGCTGGTGGAGGTCGGTGGAGGTGGGTGACGGTTGGTGGAGGTCACTACTCCCCCACGACCACTCCTTCAAACGTGACGGAGCGCGGCACAACCAGCCCCAGGGTCAGGCCGGTCACGAGCAGGTCGCTCCAGCGGCTCCGCACCCTGATCCGCAGGTTCGTGATGCGCGTTCCGGCGCCGACCTGCCCCCCGAGGACGTCCTCGAGATTCGGCTGCGCCACGGGCACGAGGCCCAGGAGCATGTAGACGGCGTGTTTCGTTACGCGGAAGGAAGCTCCCGAGTCCGGGCGCGCCGCGGTGCCGGCGAGCGAGACCGGGACACCGAGATGCGACGAGTCCAGCGTGAGCGCGCAGCCGCTCAGCACGAAGGCCAGCGCGAAGACCGACCCCCGCGCGACGAGAGAACGGATCACAGAGCTCCTGGAAACGGACGGGGCGCGCCCGGGAATGGCGCGCCCCAAAGGTAGCGGCTTCACTCCGAGTTGTGAACCAGGCTTACCACCCCCACCTACGGCCGGAGCCCGAGGTTGGCGCCGACGCCGAACACTCCGTGTCGCGTCCCGTCGGCGAACTTCTCCGAGTCGTACGCGAGGTGAATCCCGATCGGGCCGAAGCCGAGCTTGCCACCGATCACCCACCCGAAGTTCGTCTCGTGGTCGGAGGCGCCCGGCGCCACGTTGTTATAGTGGTGATACCGGATCCCGGGCGAGATGTACGGCTCGATGCTCACGACGGGTGTGGGCAGCGGGACGCTCAATCCCACCGCGCCGAGCAGCATGGTCTGCACCGGTGCGGCCACGGTGCTGGAGGTGATTTCCAGGCTGTGACCGCCGCCGAGCTGCAGGTTGACGGCGACCGGGATGAGGCTGCCGCCGATCAACCGGAACGCGGCGGTGCCGCCGAAGGTGGTTATCCGCTGGCTGACGAGGTCAGCCTTCCAGGACGACACCCCGCCCGTCAGCGTGAACGTTCCGGCCCCGAGAGTGACGCGGCCGCCGAAGGCGTTGCCTCCGCCCGCATCGGTGTTGGGCCGAGTGTAATCCCCGTAGATAGTGAAGCCGGTCCCGGCTCTGGGGTCGTTCCACACCGGCTCGCCCAGCCACTGTGCGGCGGCGGGGGTGGCCAGCAATGCCGTCAGTCCCAGCAGCAACATTGTGCGGTTCATAAGTCCCTCTCAACGCCTGGGGGAAACCGTGCAGGACCAGGGCGCACGATCCGGCGGAGATGGACCAACGGTAGGAACCGCGGCCCGGGGAGTCAATGCTGTGTCGCTCTACGGCACCCACACGGCGCCGATCGACACGCGCCTGCTGGGAGGTTGGGGAGGTTGGGGGAGGTTAGAGAAGGTTTGGGGAGGTCGTGCAGGCGGCGGGACAACCTCCCAAACCTCCCCCAACCTCCAGAACCTCCCCAACCTCCTTTAGGTCCGCTTCACATCCCGAGCGGGAGATGGAAGTCCACGTGCGCGCCAACGCCGAACACCCGCCGGCTCCCGCCGCCCTTCAGTTTCTCGTTGTCGTAGGCGACGTGCATCCCAACGAGGCCGAAGCTGAGGTTGGCCCCAAACACGTACCCGAACTCGGTGCTGTTCGTGCCGCCGCTACTGTGGTACCGGATACCGGGAGAGAAATACGGCTCGATGCTGATCCCCGGCGTTGGGAGCGGGACGCTGAACCCCGCCGCGCCCGTGACCGCGGTCTGAGCGGGCGTGGAATTGGCGGAATCGGTTCGAGCCGCGCCGACCTGCAGGTTGAGGGCAAACGGCAGCAAACTACCGCCGATCAGCCGGAACGCCGCGTTCCCACCAATGGAAGTGAAGCCATCAGTGGCGAGGTCGGGCTTCCAGCGTGCCACGCCGGCCGTGAAGGCCAGCGTGCCGACGCCCAGCGACGCGCGACCGCCCCAGGTGTTGCCCTTGCCGTAATCACTGTTCGGCTTGGCGTAATCCCCGCTGATCGTGACGCCGGTGCCGCCCTTGGGACTGTTCCACACGGGCTCGCCCAGCCACTGTGCGGCGGCGGGCGTCGCCAGCAGTACCGTGAATCCGAGCGTCAACACTGCGCGCATAGATACCCCTCGAGGAGGTTGGTGGAGGTTGGGGAGGTTAGAGGAGGTTTGGGAAGGTTGTGGCGGCTCGGAGAAAACCTCCTCCAACCTCCACCAACCTCCATAACCTCCACAACCTGCTTCTCTAGTGCACCCACACGGCAGCGATCGACACGCCGGTGAGCGGATGGTCGCCGAGGCCGCCTGACACGCGCGCGTCGAGCACGCGGGACAGCCGGAAGTCCGCGCCGACGCCGAAGCCGAACTCCAGCGCCGAGGTGCGGCCGCTGCCGGCGACGAACGAGACGGTGGGTTGTACATAGGGCACGATGCTGACCGTCGATCCGCGCGGATCCACGCGGCGCCCGAGCGACAGACCCACCGGAACGAACAGCGTCGAGCCGCCGCTCACGAGGCTGGCCCCCGCGCCGAACACGATCGCGCCGTCGAGCGGAAAGTCGATCGTATGCGTGATCACGCGCTCGCGCGCCTCCACTCCCACCAGGAGCACGGCCTTCCCCGCTCCGCTCGGATCGAAAATGCCGCCGCGGAGCCCGAGGTCGAGGGTGCCCCTCGCGTAGCGGTACATGCCCTCGAACCCCGTGCCGCCGCCGTTGGGGAAGCTGAACACGGCCCCCAACTCCGACCGTTGAAACGCGCGATAGGGCGCGTTGTAGGACGGCATGCCCGTAGCCTGTGCCCTCACGCGGAGGGGGAGCACTCCGCCCAGCACTGCGACCAGCACCGCCACGCTACGTCGCATGCTCGTCTCCTTGGCTCGGTTCGGGGGTCGGCGTGAGACAGGGTACCCACCCGGACGGCCATCGTTCCGTTTTCGAGAGCCACGAAACGCTGCGGCCCGTCCACGGCGTGGACGGGCCGGCGAAGATGGGCATTTCAGACGCGGCCTAGAACCGGACCCCACCCGTGAGGACGAATGTCTTACCACCACCGATTTCCCCGCGAGCCTCCGCGAACGGCGTGAGGTGCGAACCCTTGAGCTTGAATGTGGTCCCGCCGAGCAGGTTCAGTCCCGCCTTGGTTTGGGAAACGCTGGTGCCGCCCGACGGGCCGGCGGATGCGTGCGCGATGTTCAAGCCGCCGCCCCCGTAAGGTGCAAGGGAGCTGCGTGCCGGAACGCGGAACCGGTAGGCGACGTTACCGTTGATTTCCCAGTAATGCGCGCTCACACCGGACGGCGCGCTGGGGAAGAAGTAGTCGAATGAAACGATGCCGTCGAGGGGCGTCTTGGGAAACAGAGACTGCAGGGGGAACACACCCCGGCCGCCGATTCCCAAGTCGACGTCGCTACTCCAATTGAGCTCCGCCGCGAATTGGGGGCGCTGCGCGCGGCTGGCGGCGGGACGGGCCGCCGGGCGCCGCTGGGCCACAACGTCGGCCGGGACGAGCCCGACGGCGGCGAGGAGCAGGACATAGCCGATCAGCTGCCGCATAACAAAGCCTCCCCTGGGGAAGTGTGACGGGCGCATGACCGTTCAGGGACGCAGCCCGGCCTTGAGGGTGGGCTAATGCCAGAAGGACAAGCCGAGCCGGACGCCGAGCGAGAATGAGCTCGGCAGAGCGCCGGACGAGAAGGCGTACGCGAGGTAGCCTTCGGGCCGGAACACGGCGCTCCCGTAGGGGAGCCGCTTCCCGACCCCACCACCGATTGCGAACTGGGTTTCGGTACTCGCACCGGAGCCGAACTTGAAGATGTTCAGCCCCGCCCCCGCCGTCACGTACGGTGCGCGCATCAGCCCGCGCGTTCCGCTCCCCCGCTTCAGCAGGTGCAGCACGTTCACGCCGGGGCTGAACGCGACGGTCCCGAAGTTCGAGTCCCAGTCAACCGAGGCCCGCACTTCGAACATGTTCGGCCCCCTCGAGAGGAACCCGACACGCGCGTCGACCGGCGCGGCGAGCTGGATGCCGGATCCGCCGTTGCTGCCGACACTGACATACTGGAACGCGAGGTCGACACCGAGCTCGTTCCGCGGGCCGGCTTCGGCCGCGGTCCGCCGCTGTGCCGGTGCGCGGGCGGGAAGGAGCGCGAGAACGGTGACGAGCAGTCCACTGCCGATCCACTTCCGCATATGGGTGCCTCCCCAGGGAGGAGTGAAGGGCGCGTCGCTTGAAAGGGCCGCACATCGGTAAGAACGATGTGCGGATCTGTCAAGACGCCTCGACTCGATCGGCCACGATCCGGACGGTCTCGCCCCCCCCGCCCCCCCCGCCCCCGCCGCCCCCGCCGCCCGCCCCCACCACCTGGAGGAATCCGCCCGCAACCCGGAAGCGCGTGGACGCACTCCCGTGGCGCACCTGCAAGACCCCCGTCCCGAGCAGCGTCAGGAACGGCGCGTGACCCGGCAGGATGCCCACCTGGCCGTCGTACGCCGGCGCCACGATCGCGTCGGCGGACCCATCGAATACCCCTTGCTCGGGCGAAACGACGGTGACGTGCATCACTCAGCTCGTGGCCAGTCGTTTCGCCTGCTCCAGCGCCTCGTCGATCCCGGCCACCATGTAGAAGGCCTGTTCCGGCAGGTGGTCGAACTCTCCCGCCACCACCCGCTCGAACGAGCTGATGGTGTCCTCGAGCTTCACGTACTTGCCTTCGAGGCCCGTGAACTGGGTGGCCACGAAGAACGGCTGGGACAGGAAGCGCTGCACCCGGCGGGCCCGCGCCACCAGCTGCTTGTCCTCTTCGGACAGCTCATCCATCCCGAGGATCGCGATGATGTCCTGAAGGTCCTTGTAGCGCTGCAGGATCCGCTGCACCTCGACGGCCACCTTGTAGTGGCGCTCGCCCAGGTATTGCGCATCGAGGAGGCGCGACGAGGACGCGAGCGGATCTACGGCGGGATAGATGCCGAGCTCGAAGATCTGCCGGGACAGCACCACGGTCGCGTCGAGGTGCGAAAACGCGGTCGCGGGCGCCGGGTCGGTGAGGTCGTCGGCCGGGACGTAGATCGCCTGCACCGACGTAATCGATCCCTTCTTGGTGGAGGTGATCCGCTCCTGCAGCTCGCCCATCTCGGTGGCGAGCGTCGGCTGATAGCCCACCGCCGACGGCATCCGTCCCAGCAGCGCCGACACCTCCGAGCCCGCCTGCGTGAACCGGAAGATGTTGTCGATGAACACCAGGACGTCCTGGCCTTCCATGTCGCGGAAGTATTCGGCCACCGTCAGGCCCGTCAGGCCGACCCGCAGTCGCGCGCCGGGAGGCTCGTTCATCTGGCCGTAGATGAGCGAGCAGGACTTGAGCACCCCGCTCTCCTTCATTTCCAGATAGAGATCGTTTCCTTCGCGCGTGCGCTCCCCCACGCCGCAGAACACCGAGCGGCCGCCGTGGCCCATGGCCACGTTGTGAATGAGCTCCTGAATGATGACCGTTTTCCCCACGCCGGCCCCTCCGAACAAGCCGATCTTGCCGCCCTTCACGAACGGAGCGATGAGGTCGATCACCTTGATCCCCGTCTCGAATACCTCCGTCTTGGGCTCCAGGTCGACGAACTTCGGCGTCTCGCGGTGGATCGGCCAGCGCTCCGCATCCGGGGGGATCGGATCACCTTCGTCGACCGGCTCGCCGAGCACGTTGAGAATGCGGCCCAGCGACGCCTGGCCCACCGGCACGGTGATCGGCTGGCCGGTATCCACGACGTCCATGCCACGCACCACGCCGTCGGTCGAGGTCATGGCGACCGCGCGCACCTGGTTGCGCCCGATGTGCTGCTGCACTTCGGCGGTCAACCGGATCGGGGCGCCGTTCCCGCGGTGCTCGATCAGGAGGGCATTGTAGATCTCCGGCAGGTGCTCCGGCTCGAACTCCACGTCCAGCACGGGGCCGATGACCTGGACGACCTTGCCGACATTCGGCTTGGGCTCGCCGGCCGACTTCTTCGGGGCTTCCTTGGTTCGTGTCGCCATTTAGTCCTCGTTGTCCGTCTTCCGTCATCCGTCGTCCGTAGTTCAATACGAATGACGGATCACGGATAACGGATGACTAGCCTTTTAGTGCTTCCGCCCCACCGACGATCTCCGCCAGCTCCTGCGTGATCTGCGCCTGCCGCGCCCGATTGTAGGTGCGCTGCAGCAGCTCGATGATGTCACCGGCGTTGTCGGTGGCGTTCTTCATCGCCGTCCGTTGCGCGCCGAGGAACGCGGCCGCGGTCTCCACCAGCGCCCGGTATATCTGGTTCCGCACGTAGAGAGGCAGCAGCTGCTCGAGTATCGCTTCGGCGGACGGCTTGAGGATGTAGTTGACCGCCCTCTGCCGCCCTTTGCCGTCTTCTGCCGCCCGGGGTGGGGCAATGGGGAGGACGCGGAGGGTGGTGGGGGGGGTGCTCACCGCGCTCTTGAACTGGGCGAACACCACCTCCACCGCATCGAGCGCGCCCGAGGCGAACTGCGTCATGAGCGGACCTACGATCTCCGCCGCATGCTCGGCCCGCGGTTTGTCGCCGATGTCGGTCCGCTGTGACACCGCCGGCCGCTTCGCAAACTTGAAATAGGTGATCCCCTTCTTGCCGATCAGATGAAGGTCGACCCCGACCCCGTCGGCCTCGAGCTGCTCGATCCGGCGCCGCGCCTCGCGAATGAGGTTGGCGTTGAACGCGCCGCACAGCCCGCGGTTGGCGGTGATGACCACGAGCGCCACCCGGCGGCTCTTCCCCGCGGGCTGGCGCAGCAGGGGAAACCGCTCCGCCAGCTCCGGGGCGTACAGGTCTCCGATCACGTCGG
Source organism: Gemmatimonadota bacterium (assembly GCA_003222085.1). Classification (GTDB taxonomy): domain Bacteria; phylum Gemmatimonadota; class Gemmatimonadetes; order Gemmatimonadales; family GWC2-71-9; genus AG41. Next base: position 14,589 of record QHUK01000028.1, on the reverse strand, counting down.
CGAGGGCGGCCGCGTACGGCCGGGCCGCAATCACGCGGTCCTGGGCGCGCTTCAGCTTGGACGTGGCCACGAGCTCCATCGTCTTCGTGATCTTGCGCGTGCTTTGGACCGACTTGATGCGGCGACGCAACTCGCGGGGTTTGGCCATCAGTGCGCGGCGATCTGTTTGTACTCCGCCACCGCGGCGCGCAGCCGGGCGCCGAGGTCGTCGCCCAACACCCGCCGCGTCCGGATTTCCTCGCCGACGTCGGGATGCTGGGCCGCCATGAAGTCCTTGAACCCCTGCTCCCAGGCCCTGATCTCCGGGACCGGGACGTCGTCGAGGTAGCCGTTCGTCACGGCGAAAATGACCATGACCTGCTGCTCGACGGGCATCGGCTGGTATTGGGGCTGCTTCAGCACTTCCACGACGCGCACCCCGCGGGCGAGCTGCTTCTGCGTCGCCTGATCGAGCTCCGAGCCGAATTGCGCGAACGCCTCGAGCTCGCGGTACTGCGCGAGATCGAGGCGCAGACGACCCGCCACCTGCTTCATCGCCTTGATCTGCGCGTTGCCGCCGACGCGCGACACCGAAATGCCCGGGTTGATGGCCGGCCGCACGTTCGAGTAGAACATGTCTGTCTCGAGGAAGATCTGGCCGTCGGTGATCGAGATGACGTTCGTGGGGATGTAGGCGGAGATGTCGCCGGCCTGGGTCTCGATGATGGGGAGCGCGGTGAGCGACCCCGCCCCCATCGGGTCCGACAGCTTGGCCGCCCGCTCCAGCAGGCGACTGTGGAGATAGAACACGTCGCCCGGATACGCTTCGCGGCCGGGGGGACGCCGCAGCACGAGCGACAGCTGACGATACGCCGCGGCCTGCTTCGAGAGGTCGTCGTACACGCACAGGGTCGCCTTCTTCTCGTCGTACATGAAATACTCGGCCATCGCGCAGCCCGAGAACGGGGCGATGTACTGCATCGGGGCGGGCTCCGAGGCCGACGCGAGCACGACGATCGTATAGTCCATCGCACCGAATTCCTTGAGCTTCTCGACCACGGCGGCGACGGTCGAGCCCTTCTGCCCGATCGCCACGTACACGCAGGTCACGCCTTGGCCCTTCTGATTGATGATCGTGTCGACCGCGATCGCCGTCTTGCCGATGGCGCGGTCGCCGATGATCAGCTCGCGCTGGCCGCGGCCGATCGGGATCATCGAGTCGATCGCCTTGATCCCCGTCTGGAGCGGCTCCTTGACCGGCTGCCGCTTGATGATGCCGGGGGCGACGATGTCCACCTTGCGGGTCTTCGTCCCGTGGAGGGGGCCCAACCCGTCCACCGGGCGGCCGAGGGCGTCCACCACCCGCCCCACCAGCGCGGGGCCGACGGGCACCTCGAGCACGCGCCCGGTGCGGCGCACCTCGTCCCCCTCGCGCAGCACGAGATAATCGCCGAAGATCACCGCGCCGATGTTGTCCTCTTCCAGGTTCAGCGCCTGCCCGGTCACCTTCTCCCCCGTCTCCGAGGAAGTGAACTCGAGCATCTCGCCGGCCATTGCGGAGGTGAGGCCGTAAATGCGGGCGATGCCGTCCTTCACCTCGAGCGCCGTGCCCACCTCGCGCACGTCGATGTCGGCGAGATCGGCCGCCTGGATTTCCTTGAGGAGGATTTCTTTCAGCTCGCCGGGACGAAGGATGGAGTCCGTGGCCATGGAAGTACCGGTAAGAGATTGTGAATTTTATCACAAGAAGTCGGAACGCGGAAGGCGGAACGCGGAACAGTAGTGCAAGGTCGTTCGCGGCACGACCCCACCGTGCTGTTCCGCGTTCCGCTTTCGCACTTCCGCGTTTCTCACGTTCCGCGTTGCCACTTCCGCGTTCATACTCGCGACCGCGTCCTTCCTCTTATGAATCGCTGCAGCACGCCTCGCGCCCCCACCGCCCGCAATTCCTGCGGCGTCGTTCCCGCCACCCGCCGCGCGGCGCCCGCGAGGTGGCTGATCGACGCGTAGCCGAGGATGTGCACCACCGACCGCACGGTGTACCCGGGATTGCCCAGCAGATCGGCGGCCCAGGCCGTGCGCGCGAGATCGATGACCCGCTTCAGGTTGGGAGCACCGCCGGCGGCGAACTCGCGCGACAGGTGTTCCCGTGTCACTCGGAGGGCCGCCGCTACGTGGCCCGTCTGCGTGGGGAACCCAACGCGACGCAGCACCTCGTCCCAGGCGGCGAGCTGCAGCCGATCGGTGAGGCGGAGCAGCTTGGGCGCATCGGCGAGCGCTTCGCGCCGCGCCACCTGCGCCGTCCGGGCCGCAATCCACTCCCCCGCCACCGCGTTGTCCACCCCCTCGACCAGCACCCCCGCGAACCCCGCCGCGCCGCAGGCGGCGAGCAGCGGGCCGTCGTCCGGCCGCAGGGCCGACAGCACGAACATCGGGATCCGCGGGAACCGTGCCGGCAGCGCGAGCGCGGCCGGCGGTGCCGTCTTCACATCGAGCACCACCGCGTCGACGAGGCGCTGGTACAGCAGCCGCTCGACGGCCGCGAGGGTGCGGCACAGCCGCACGCTCCCCGCACCGCGCGGGTAGCCGCGTTTCACCGCCCGCCGCGGCTCGGCCCGAGGGTTGAACACCGGCACGACGGCGGTCATGCCGGCTGCTCGGGGGTGGAGCGGCCCGTCACGTGGGCGAGCGCCTGCACCATCGCGGTCGCCTGCTCCAACACCGCGCGCGCGTTGTCGTACGAGATCGTGCGGCGCGCCTCCTCGGGAGCGTACCACGCGCAATCGGTGATGCCTTCCTCCGTCTGCGGGACGCACTCGCCGCGTCGCGACTCGAACAGGAAGAAATGGCAGAACTTATGGATCGTCTTGCCGCGAAATCGGAAGTACCAGTCGATCACCCGAATCGGGCCGCGCAGCGCGAGATCCTCGAGCCCGGTTTCCTCGGCCACTTCGCGGCGCGCGGCGTCGGCGGGGGGCTCGCGGGGTTCGAGGTGGCCTTTGGGGAACCCCCAGTTGCGATACGAGTCGCGGATCAACAGGAACCGGGGCCCACCGTCCGGTCCGCGCCGGAACACGACGCCGCCCGCTGAGGTCTCCCGCTGGGCGCGGGGACGCTTGCGCTTCATAACGAACGCGGAACGCGGAACTTGACGAACGTGGAACGCGGAACGCGGAACGCGGAACAGACCGCCCGACGATCGATCCGCGTGGCCGGCATTCGGGATCGACCCTCCCCTTTCTGTTTCGCGTTCCGCGTTCCCACTTCCGCGTTTTCTCTAGAATACACTGAACGAGAAGTACTTCCGCGGGTTCGCCTGGATGTCGGACAGGAGCTGCCGCAGCTGGATCATCGTGAGGGTGGTCTCGCGGTACAGGGTCGAGTCCGACACCAGCAGGCCGAGCGTGCCGCTGCGGTTCGCGATGCGCGACATCACGCTGTCGGCCGACACCAGGACGCGGACGAGGCTCTCCTGGTTTTTGTGGGCGGCGTCGAGCAGGTCGCGGAAGTCCTGCGATGCCGACCGCAGGTTGACGCTGGTCGTCGCGGAGTTGCTCAGGATGGTCGCCAGCTGGCCTTGATTGGTCGCCGAGTCCACCCGGCCGAGCGTGGTCTGCAGGTTGGTCGCCGCTTTGGCGAGGACGTCCGAGCCCTGGCGGAGGTTCGACCCGACCGATCCGATCACGTCTGCCTGCTCGTTCGTCACTTTCACCAGCTTGTCCGCGACCTGGCCGAAGTCCTTGATCGACCGCCGCAGCTCGAGCACGGCCTCGGAGTCGAACGCGGTCTGGATTCGGCTGGACACGGTCGCGATATCGGTCGCGATGCGGCTCGCCTGCGCCGTGAGCTGGCCGATGTCGGGGAGCGTGGCGCCCGGCCACTTCCCGCTCCCTGCCGCCTGCGCCTCCGCGATGGCCTGCTTGATGTTGGGATCGTTCGGGAGCTGGTCGAGCGAGACGAGGGAGGCCGCCCACTCGCCGAACAGGGACGCCGACGCGGCGATCACCGCCGGCCGGGGCGGGGGCTGGGCGCCCGCGTAGATCTTCAGGTCCGCCTCCACCCAGTTGCCGGAGGCGAGCCGGATCCCTTCGACCCGGCCGACCCGCACCCCCCGCAGCACCACCGGGTCGCCCACGCCGAGCCCTCCCACGGTCCGGAACCGGGCGGTGTACACCGCTTCGGTGCGGCCGAGATGCGCGCCCGAGAGCCACAGCGCGCCGCTCACCACGACCGCGAACGCCGCGATCACGACCACGCCGACGGCGAACTCGTTCTCGCGCTTCACGCCGGGCGTCCCTCGATGAACTGCCGCACCACGGGATCCTCCGTCTGCTGGATCTGGGCCACGGTGCCCACCTGCCGGATCCTGCCCTCGTACAACATGGCGATGCGGTCGCCGACGGTATAGGCGCTCCGCATGTCGTGCGTCACCACGATGCCCGTCACGCCGAGGTGCTCGCGCGTGCGCACCATCAGCTGGTCGATCACCGCCGAGGTCACCGGATCGAGGCCGGTGGTCGGCTCATCGTACAGGAGGTAGCGGGGTCGCAGGGCGATGGCGCGCGCGATGCCCACCCGCTTGCGCATCCCGCCCGACAGCTCGGCCGGGTACTTCTCCTCCGCGCCCGTCAGGTCCACGACCGCCAGCGCCTCGCGCACGCGCTCCGCGATCTCGTCGTCCGAGAGGTCGCGCCGCCGGAGCCCCAGCGCGACATTGTCGAACACGGTCATCGAATCGAACAGCGCGGCGAACTGGAAGACGAACCCGATGTCGCGGCGCAGCGCCATGAGGGCGTCCCGCTCGAGCGTCGACACGGCGCGGCCGTCAACGATGACGTCTCCGGCATCGGGCTGCAACAACCCCACCACGTGCTTCAACGCCACGCTCTTGCCGGTGCCCGAGTACCCGATGATGACCACCGTCTCCTGGTCCGGCACCGTGAGCGTGAAGCCGGCGAGTACCAGCTTCGCGCCGAAGCTCTTCTGGAGATCCTGGAACTGGATCACCGCAGCAGCACCAGCGCCCAGAACGCATCCAGCACGAGCAACAGCACGGCCGAATAGACGACCGCGCGGGTGGTGCTCAGGCCCACACCCTCGGCGCCGCCGCGCGTGCCCAGGCCGACGACGCACCCCACCAGCGTGATGGTGAACCCGAACGTCGCGCTCTTGAACAGGCCGAACCAGGTGTCCTTGAACCGATAGAAGAGTTTCAGGCCCTTGATGAACTCCTGGGTGGAGAGGTCGAGCAGCACCAGGCTCGCGATCCACCCGGTGAGGATCCCCGTCAGGATCGCGAGCGCCACGATGATGGGGAACATGGCGGTGCCGGCGAGCACGCGGGGGAGCACGAGAAAGCTCTGCGGGTCGTAGGCGAGCGTCTCGAGCGCGTCCACCTGCTCGGTGACTTTCATGGTGCCGAGCTCGGCCGCCATGCTGGCCCCGACGCGTCCCGCCAGCGCGAGGCCGGCGAGCACCGGGCCGAGCTCGAGCATCATCGTCTTGCCGACCAGCGTGCCGACGAAGTAGAGCGGGACCGTGTTGCGGAACGTGTAGGACGCCTGGAGGGCGAGCACGACCCCGGTGAACGCCGCAATGAACAGCGCGACCGGGAGCGAGTCCACGCCCACACGTCGCAGCTGCACGAGGGTCAGCCGGCCCCACACGGCGACGTCGGGAACGGCGCGCGCCAGGTCCCCCATGAAATGACCGAAGCGGCCGACGGTCTTGACGGCGTCGACGGTCCTTCGGCCGAGGCGTTCGATCACGGGCCTAAACTACCGTTCCACGTTGCATGACGCCACGACGGACCAGGTGCTTCACCTAAAAAACGACGGCCCGCCAGTGCGTCGGCAGGCCGTCCTGTGCGTCGTTGCGTCGTGCGACGTGCTACGCTGCGAAGCTGGCCAGCGCCTTCCCCACTTCGCCGTCCCGCAGCCGCTTGAGCGCGCGGTCCCGCAGCTGGCGCACCCGCTCGCGCGTCACGCCCAGCATGCCGCCGATCTCCTCCAGCGTGTGCTCCCGGCCGCCGTCCAGACCGAAGTACAGACGGAGCACCTTGGCGTCGCGGCGCTGCAGCGTGTTCAGCGCCTGCTCGATCTCGTCCGAGAGGAACCGGTCCATCGCCTGGTCTTCCGTGTCCGGGAGATCCTCGGCGATGAATCGCTCGATGAGGGAGCGGTCCCCGTCGGGATCGAGCGGCGCGTCGAGCCGCACGTCACCCGTGTTCAGCGCGGCGAGCGACTGCACCACCTCGAGCGACAGCTTGGTCGCGTCGGAGATCTCCTCCGGAGTGGGCTCGCGCCGCAGCGTCTGCCGCAGGAACTCGGCCGTCCGGACGATGCGCGACAGGTCGGCGGTGCGGTTCAAGGGCACCCGCACGGTGCGCCCCTGGCGCGCGAGCGCGGCGAGGATCGCCTGGCGGATCCACCACACGGCGTAGGAGATGAACTTCACCCCCTGGTCCGGGTCGAACTTGCGAGCCGCCGTGAGCAAGCCGACGTTCCCCTCGCCGATCAGATCGGTGAGGGGGAGACCCCGGTTCTGGTACTTCTTGGCGACCGAGATCACGAAGCGCAGATTGCGCTTCACGAGCTCCTGCATCGAGTCCTGATCGCCGGCGCGCACCTTCCGGGCGAGCGCGATCTCCTCCTTCTGGGTGAGGAGTGGCGTCTTCGACACCTCGTGGAGGTACTGATCGAGGATGTCGCGCTCGTGCTCGTGGGTCGCGAGGCCGGAGAGCAAGCCGCGACGCCGCCCGCGCTTCTTGGCAGGCTTCGCTTTCGCCTGGGGGGCAGGCGGGCGGCCGGGCCCCACGGCGACCGCGCGGGCCGCCGCGCGGGGCTTCGCCCGGGCGGGGGAGGTGGTTTTCTTCCGTCGGATGTGCTTGGGCATGTCTATAATCCCGGATCACCCCGTGATACCGGACAGGGGCCGAAAAGTTCACGTCAGGGCGCAAAACCGCTTGACACCACCAGAACGCGCCGATAAGATGCCGTGTTCCCGCCGGAACGCGTTGGGCGGGGCCCAATATAACGGGGGCGTAGCTCAGTTGGGAGAGCGCGTGAATGGCATTCACGAGGTCAGGGGTTCGATCCCCCTCGCCTCCACTGACAAGCAGGACGGGGGAGGCTGGGGAGGCTGGGGAGGTCGGGGCCGTGGAACCCGACCCTCCTGAGCGGTTAGATTGAGAGTGGCACGCGGGAATAGCTCAGTTGGTAGAGCACAACCTTGCCAAGGTTGGGGTCGCGGGTTCGAGTCCCGTTTCCCGCTCTGGGCAGGATTGACGGATACAGCGACGCGGGGTGGAGCAGTCTGGTAGCTCGCCGGGCTCATAACCCGGAGGTCGTGGGTTCAAATCCCACCCCCGCTACTACTACTACTAGACGCACAGGGAACGGTCTGAGACGCACAGACGCAGCAGTGGTGAACAGGCGGCAGTGAGCAGTCGTCGTCGCGCGCCTTTCGCTGTTCTCCACTGTGCGTCTGTTGCGTCTGTGACTGCTCGCTGTGCGTCTAGTCGTTCGCGGGCGGTTAGCTCAGTTGGTTAGAGCGCCACGTTGACATCGTGGAGGTCACTAGTTCGAATCTAGTACCGCCCACTGAAAGGCTCGAGAACAGGACGCAGCAACAGACCCAACAGACGCACTATATGCTAGACGCACAGACGCAGCAGACGCACAGTGGAGAACAGAAGAGAGCTTTAAGGTAGGCCTATCTGTCGCCTGCTCACTGTTCACCCCTGTTGCGTCTGTGCGTCTGAGTCTGTTTTCTGTCACCTAGCATTACGCGCCCATAGCTCAACTGGATAGAGCGCTTGACTACGGATCAAGAGGCTGGGGGTTCGAGTCCTCCTGGGCGCACTACGACCGACTCCCCGACGTCCGCCGTCCGAAACTGCTCCGCCGGCACCCCGCGCTCCCGCAACGCCTTGGCCAATTCGCGAACCGGTTCGTCGATTCCCTCCGGCGTCAATTGAAACGTGCCGAAATGCATCGCGAGGCTCTGGCGCGCTCCGAGATCGAGGTGCGCCCGCACGGCTTCGGCCGGATTCATGTGGATGTCCTGCATGAACCAGCGCGGCTCGTAGGCACCGATGGGGAGTAGCGCGAGGTCGATGGGGCCCAGCCGCGCGCCGATCTCCCGGAAGTGGGCGCCGTAGCCGCTGTCGGCGGCGAAGAGGATCCGGCACCCAGCGGCCTCGATCAGGAACCCACCCCACAGCGCGCGGTTGCGGTCGAGCATGTTCCGCGAAGAGAAGTGCTGAGCGGGGATCAGTGTGACGGGAAGCGGCGCCGCGCTCGCGCGCTGCCACCAATCGATCTCCTCCACCTGACGGATACCCGCCGATCGAAGCAGCCGGCCGTTACCGATCGGGGCCACCAGTTGCGGATGAAACCGCCGATCGAGTGCGCGCAGGGTCCCGAGATCGCAGTGATCGTAGTGATTGTGACTCACGAGCACGAGTGAGATGGCGGGCAGATCGTCGAATCGCACGCCCGGCGCCCGGACGCGACGGGGACCCGCGAACGAGACCGGGCTCGCCCGCTCGGCGTACACCGGATCGGTCAGCAGGTTGATGGCGCCGACTTGAATGAGAAACGTGGCATGACCGACGAACGTCACGACCAGGTCGTCCCGTCCGACGGTCGGCGGCCGCCGCGGCTCGACCGGAATCCGCGACGGCCACCGGGTTCGTGGCGTCAGCAACATGCGCGGTACCATCCAGGTAGGCTGGCCCTGCGCGCCGCTCGGATTGAAGAACCGGCGGCCGTCAAAGTGATCGGTGAGCAGAGGTCGAGCTACGCGCCGCTCACGGACCGACTTTGATCTTGGGCGGAGCAGACGGCGCCGCGATCACCGCGCTGTCCGCCACGCCTCCCGCGCTCGAGTCCACGGCGAGTCGGTAGGCGACCGGCGTGGCGACCTGTCCGGGGCCGACTTTCTGGATGCCATCCACCACCACACGGTCGCCCGCCCTGAGGCCCTGATCGATCAGCCACCCCCCCCGTTCCCAGGACGTCGCCACCACGTCCCGCACCGTCACCCGGTTGCTGTCCCCCAGCACGTAGACGAACGCGCCGGCGAGGCCTCGCTGGACGGCCCGCTGGGGCACGAGGATCGCGTCCGGGCGCTTGAGGCCCACGAAGTGGAGGCGTACGAACTGGCCCGGCAACAACACGTGCCGCGGGTTCCGGAACTCCGCGCGGAGCGAGAGCGTCCCGGTCGCAGGCTGCAGGGCGAGGTCGACGAAGTTGAGCTGGCCGGTGCCCGGAAAGATGCTGCCGTCCGCGAGCGTCACCTGCACGGCGAGCACGCGGGCGGGCACGAGCAGCCGGCGCGTCGCGATATCCTGCCGCCAGCGCAGCACCTCCTGGTCGGACGGGCTGAAGTTCACGTAGACGGGATCGATCTGCTCGACCGTCGTGAGCAGGTCGCTCGGCCCCGTCACACGCGCGCCCAGATCCAAGAGTGCCCGGCCGGCCCGCCCGGCGATCTCCGCGCGGACGAAGGTGTCGTCGTAGTCCTTCTTGGCGCGATCGACCGCGGCCTGCGCCGCCTGGACGGCGGCGCGCGCCTGATCGAAGGCTGTCTCGGCGTCATCTACATCCTTTTGGGCCACGGCGCGCGAGCCGAGCAGCGTCTTGAGACGCGACCAGTTGCGCTCGGCGTTCGCCGATCGGGCGGTGGCGTCCGCGAGCTGCGCGAGCGCGCTCCGGTACGCCGCGTCGTAGGTCGTCGAATCGATCTGGAAGAGCAGGGCGCCCTTCGGGACGTCCGTGCCCTCGGCGTAGGGTCGCGCGACGATGACCCCGGCGACCTGCGCGCGCACCTCGACGTGACGCGACGCCACGGCCTGCCCGACGAACTCGTAGCGCGCCGAGACCGTCTCCGGAGCGACGGTGAGGACCGAGACCTCCGGAGGACGAGGGGCAGTCGCAGTGGCAGCCCGCCGACACGCCCAGCCGCTCTGTAGGAGCAGGGCGGCGCCGACTGCGCACATCGCTGTTCGGGGAGAACACCTCGTCCGCACGACGACATCGGATGTCATGGACCTTGTCCATGGAAATACGGGCGCGCCGTCGGCGCCGCAAGGCCTGCTGGGCTTTCTTTCGGGTGGGTCGGCTTCTAGGTTTCGCTGAAGGCTAGACACACACTGCACTCTAGCCTTACGGCGGGGCGTAGCGCAGCCCGGTTAGCGCGCCTGGTTCGGGACCAGGAGGTCGGTGGTTCAAATCCACTCGCCCCGACTGATAGCCAAATGCTCGATAGCCCAGTTGGGTTATCGAGCATTCTCCTTAATTGCCCGAGCAAGGACCTGTCCCCGAATTGTCAGACAAACAAGCGATCACCGCGATTCCTACCGCGACCACTGAGAGGCCGAGAAATAGCCCGATCGTTTTGCCGGCACTGAGCCTCGGGGTCGCGACCTGCGTGACGTCCGAGACCGCGACGCTAGACTGAACTCCGTTGTGAACTCCCGCCACGCTGTCGCCCACCGCGATTCGGGGCTGATCGAGAACCATGGGCGAGCCATCGGCCCGGGTCAGGCGCACCACGCGGGGGTGCTTGGTGGAGATCAGTTGCAGCGGGCTGACTTCCTTCTCAACGTGCCAACTCGTGCACGCGGCGAGATAGCAGAGCAGGAGCGTACCAGCGATTGGTCGGCGAAGCATGTTTTGACTCCCTTGTGGTCCTCTAACTTGGCCATCCAGCGTCCACGGTTGCAACACTCTCCACCATGTGTGTGGCTCCCGTACCACACATTTCTGGAGCAACGGACCTTTCGTCCAACAGCGACAAGCCGAGCAACGGTACGGTTGTTGCGCTAGCGCCACGATGCGCCAGTAGCGGGTCCGCTGAGCGAGTGAGGACCACGTGTGAGCCTCACGACCAGCCGCCAGCCGCCCAGACAGGTACTGGGCTTCTCTGGAGGTGGGTCGTGAAGCGCATAGCTCTGTTTTCCGCCGCCGTACTGATCTTCTGGACTGCCTGTTCGGACCAGCCCCAGGGACCGCGAGCGCCGCTGACGCGGCCATCCGCGGCCCTGACGCAAAATCTCGTCACTGCAACGGTATGCGTCGCCTACGCCAAGGAGCTTGAGGGCGCCAAGGGACAGGCTGCGAGCAGTCCTGATAAGGCCGTGTTGCAGCAGCGCGTGGCGGCGCTCAGCGCCGTCATCGCCGACGCCTGTCGTTGAGGGGGGGCGTTATGAAGAAGACGGCCTTCCTGGCGCTGTTCGCAGCCTTGTGCGGTCTTGTCGCTGTGCCGGCGGCCCTGGGGGCTCAACAGGCGCTGGTGTACTGCCCGGCTGGCATCGACGTGGCGGGGTGCGACTTGATCGTCGAGTCGCTGACGGGCGCCTTCCCGGGGGGGGTCGCGCGCGCCTACAACGGCACGGCCGGCACCGTCGATCTCGCGCGCGCGGACCTCGCCCCGTATGCCGTCTTTATCGTCCCGTCCCTGGCGGACAACGGCGACACCAAGCCATACGACCTGTTGCGGACCACGGCGGTTGCCGAGCGGCTACGCACCGTGCTGCGCGGACGCATTGCGGTCTGGTCCGGCACGCCGGACCAGGGCACGACCAATCGCACGGAGAAGAGCACCCTCATCCACAACCTCGCGGTGTGGGGGGCAGCGAACTACGCGACATCGGGTTTGAGAGGCCTCGTCGTCCTGCAGGACCACTCGGACACCGTGACGCAGCGGTATGCGTGGCTGAAAGGGGTCTCGAGGCTGAGCGTCGCCGCCGACTCGGACTTACAGATCTATAACGCGGTGCAGGCGTTGACGGCGATCGCCGCGGCGATTCTCAAGAACGGCGATCAGCAGCTGGCGTACCCCAACATGGCGTCATTCGGGCTGGAGCCGCCGGCGGACAGCGCCGGCGCGACTGTGGACGCCAGGGGAGGCGCGGGGGGAGGGCAGGTGGTGCTCGTCTCCTCTATCGGAAACGGGAACACGGCCGCCACCGTGAAGACCGATAAGGAAGATTACGCCCCGGGCGAGGTCGTCACCATGACCGGCTCGGGCTGGCAGCCCGGAGAAGCCGTCACCCTCGAGCTGCACGAAGATCTCGACTACGACGAGGACACGGACCAGACGCTGACGACGACCGCCGATTCGTCCGGAAGCATCCTCTATCGGGAGTTTGCGCCCGACGAGCATGACCTCGGCGTGCAGTTCTATTTGACCGCGACTGGCCGGACTTCCGGGTCCGTAGCGCAGACGACGTTCCTGGACAGTCCAAAGGTCGGCTCGGTCACCGTGGGCGCGCAGTCGCCGGACCCGGTCACTCCCGGCTCGAGCGCTGCCTTCACGATCACCGTGTTCCGCGGCACCGGTGGAGGCTCCAATGGGAACTTCAGTGCCACTCTGAGCATCACGACGGCATTGCCGGTCGGAGCGAGCGCTTCCTTCAACGCGAATCCGGTCACGTTGACGTCGGCCGATAATTCCAAGACATCGACGCTTACGATCTCCACGACTTCCGGCACCACGCCCGCGGGAACGACGTCGTTCACCGTCAAGGCCGCGACGTCCGCCTCGGACTTCGCCACTGGATCCGGCACGCTCACCGTCGGCAAGAGGAATCCGACCGTGACATTCACGGGGGCGCCGGCCAGTGCCGCTTATCTGAGCAGCTTCACGGTGACAAGCACGACCAACAGTTCGGCGAGCCCGCTCTATACGTCCAGCGGCGGCTGCTCCAATATCGGCGCGACCTACACGATGACCAGCGGGACGGCGACCTGTGCGGCCACCGTCACCTGGGCACCCGATGTCGACTACAACGGCGCCACGCTCGGCCAATCCACGACCGCGACGAAGGTCGACCCGACGGTGACGTTCACGGGCGCGCCGGCGAGCGCCGCCTACCTGAGCACCTTCACCGTGGCGAGCACCACGAACAGCTCGGTCAGCCCGGTTTACACCGCAGCCGGCGGCTGCTCCAACGTCGGTGCCAGCTACACCATGACCAGCGGGACGGCAACCTGCACGTCCACCGTCGCCTGGCCCGGAGACGGCAACTACACGGGAGCGACCCGGAGCCAGACGACTTCGGCCGAGAAGATCGGCCCGACCGTGACGTTCAGCGGCGCCCCGGCCAGTGCCGCCTACTTGAGCACGTTCACCGTGGCGAGCACCACGAACAGCTCGGCCAGCCCGGTTTACACCGCAGCCGGCGGTTGCTCCAACGTCGGTACGACCTACACCATGACCAGCGGGACGGGGAGCTGCACCTCCACCGTCAGCTGGGCCGCGGACGCCAACTATACCGCGGCGACCCGGAGCCAGACGACCACGGCCGAGAAGATCGACCCGACCGTGACGTTCACCGGCGCCCTGGCGAGCGCCGCTTACCTGAGCACGTTCGCCGTGGCGAGCACGACCACCAGCTCGGCCAGCCCGGCGTACGCGTCGAGTGGGGTGTGCTCCAACGCCGGTCCCACCTACACGATGACCAGCGGCACGGGGACCTGCACGTCGACGGTCACCTGGGCCGCGGACGCCAGCTACAACGCGGCGACCCGGAGCCAGACGACCACGGCCGAGAAGATCACGCCGACGGTGACGTTCACGGGGGCGCCGGCGAGCGCCGCCTACCAGAGCACGTTCACCGTGGCGAGCAGCACGAACAGCTCGGCCAGCCCGGTCTACACATCGGGCGGTGTCTGCTCGAACCTGAGCATTGTTTACACGATGAGCAGCGGGACGGGGAGCTGCACCGCGACCGTCACCTGGGCGGCAGACGACAACTACACCGGGGCGACCCGCAGCCAGACCACCACGGCCGACAAGATCAATCCGACCGTAACGTTCACGGGGGCGCCCACGAACGCCGCCTATCTGAGCGCGTTCACCGTGGCGAGCACTACCAACAGCTCGGCGACCCCGGGGTACACCTCGGGCGGTGTCTGCTCGAACGTGAGCACGGCCTACACGATGACCAGCGGGACGGGGAGCTGCACGGCGACCGTCACCTGGGCCGCGGACGATAACTACACGGCCGCGACGCGGACCCAGACCACCACGGCGGAGAAGATCACGCCGACGGTGACCTTCACAGGGGCACCGGCGAATGCTGCCTACCAGAGCACGTTGACCGTGGCGAGCAGCACCAACAGCACGGCCAGCCCCGTCTACACGTCGGGCGGTGTCTGCTCGAACGTGAGCACGGCCTACACGATGACCAGCGGGACAGGCAGCTGCACGTCCACCGTCATCTGGGCGGCGGACGATAACTACACCGGGGCGACCCGCAGCCAGACCACCACGGCCGAGAAGATCACGCCGACGGTGACGTTCACAGGGGCACCCGCGAGCGCCGCCTACCAGAGCGCGTTCACCGTGGCGAGCAGCACTAATAGCTCCGCGAGCCCGGTGTACACGTCAGGCGGCGTCTGTTCGAACCTGACCACGGCCTACACGATGACCAGCGGCACGGGGAGCTGCACCTCCACCGTCAGCTGGGCCGCGGACGACAACTACACGGGCGCGACGCGAAGCCAGACCACCACGGCCGAGAAGATCACGCCGACGGTGACGTTCACAGGGGCACCCGCGAGCGCCGCCTACCAGAGCGCGTTCACCGTGGCGAGCAGC
>QHUK01000027.1 GCA_003222085.1 Gemmatimonadota bacterium | reverse complement strand
GATGACCAGCGGCACGGGGAGCTGCACCTCCACCGTCAGCTGGGCCGCGGACGACAACTACACCGGCGCAACCCGAAGCCAGACCACTACGGCCGAGAAGATCACGCCGACGGTGACCTTCAGCGGGGCGCCCGCGAGCGCCGCCTACCAGAGCACGTTCACCGTGGCGAGCAGCACCAACAGCTCGGCCAGTCCGGCGTACGCCTCGAGTGGGGTGTGCTCCAACGCCGGCCCGGCCTACACGATGACCAGCGGGACGGGCAGCTGCACGGCGACCGTCACCTGGGCGGCGGACGATAACTACACCGGGGCGACCCGGACCCAGACCTCGACGGCCGAGAAGATCGCGCCGACCGTGACGTTCACGGGAGCACCGGCGAATGCTGCCTACCAGAGCACGTTCACCGTGGCAAGCAGCACCAATAGCACGGCCAGCCCGGCGTATGCCTCGAGTGGCGTGTGCTCCAACGCCGGCCCGGCCTACACGATGACCAGCGGGACGGGCAGCTGCACGGCGACCGTCACCTGGGCGGCA
>QHUK01000026.1 GCA_003222085.1 Gemmatimonadota bacterium | reverse complement strand
GGCGGTGTCTGCTCGAACGTGGGCACTGCCTACACGATGACCAGCGGCACGGGGAGCTGCACCTCGACCGTCATCTGGGCGGCGGACGATAACTACACGGGAGCGACGCGGAGCCAGACCACCACGGCGACGAAGATCGACCCGACGGTCACATTCACCGGGGCGCCGACGACGGCCGCCTACCTGAGCACGTTCACCGTGGCGAGCTCGACGAATGGCTCCGCCAGCCCGGTCTACGCGTCGAGCGGTGTCTGCTCGAACCTGCTCGCTGTCTATACCCTGACCAGCGGGACGGGGACCTGCACCTCGACCGTCACCTGGGCGGCGGACGACAACTACACGGGGTCGACCCGGACCCAGACCACCACGGCCCAGAAGATCGCGCCGACTGTAACGTTCACGGGGGCACCCGCGAGCGCCGCCTACCTGGGCTCGTTCACCGTGGCGAGTACGACGAACAGCTCAGCGACACCGCTCTACACCTCGGCCGGCGTTTGCTCGAACCTGACCACCGTCTACACGATGACCAGCGGGACGGGGAGCTGCACGGCGACCGTCACCTGGGCCGCGGACGACAACTACACCGGGGCGACCCGGACCCAGACCACCACGGCCCAGAAGATCGCGCCGACCGTGACGTTCACGGGGGCCCCGGCGAATGCCGCCTACCAGAGCACGTTCACCGTGGCGAGCACGACCAACAGCTCGGCCAGCCCGGTCTACACCTCGGCCGGCGTCTGCTCGAACCTGAGCACTGCCTACACGATGACCAGCGGGACGGGGAGCTGCACGTCCACCGTCAGCTGGGTGGCGGACGCTAACTACACCGGGGCGACCCGGACCCAGACCACCACGGCGGACAAGATCAATCCCACTGCAACGTTCACGGGCGCGCCCGCGACCGCCGCCTACCACAGCGCCTTCACGGTGGCGAGCACGACGAACAGCTCGGCTACCCCGGTCTACACGTCGGGCGGCGTCTGCTCGAACCTGGGCCCTGCGTACACGATGACCAGCGGGACGGGCAGCTGCGCCTCGACCGTCACGTGGGCCGCGGATGCCAACTTCTACGGCGCCACGCTCAATCAGTCCACGACGGCGACGAAGATCAGCCCGACGGTGACGTTCACCGGAGCGCCCGGGAGCGCTGGGTACCGGAGCACGTTCACTGTGGCGAGCACGACCAACAGCTCGGCCAGCCCGGTCTACACGGCAAGCGGCGTTTGCTCGAGCCTCGGCACGACCTACACCATGACCAGCGGGACGGGGAGCTGCAGCTCGACGGTGACCTGGCTCGCGGATGACAACTACAACGGGGCCAGCCGGAGCCAGACGACCACGGCGCTGCAGATCAACCTCACGATCACGGCGAACAACAAGACGAAGCAGTACTCCGACCCGGTGCCGCCACTCGACGTCACGTACGGCGGGTTCGTGCCGGGTGAGGGTGCCGGTGTCCTGGGCGGCGCGCTGAGCTGCACGACGACGGCTACGGCGCTGAGCGCGCCCAGCACCTATCCGATCACCTGCTCGGGCCAGACGTCTTCGAACTATGCGATCAGGTACTCCGGCGGCAGTCTCACCGTGGGGCCGGAGGACGCGCGGGCCTACTACACGGGGGCGCTCTTCGCCTCAACGTCCGGCGCCACGTCGTCTACCGCGATGGTGACGCTGGCCGCTACGATCAAGGACATCACGGCGGTCCCGGGCGATCCGGCCTACGATGCGAACGGGGGCGACTCCCGCAATGCTACCGTGACCTTCGTCAACCGCGACATGGCGAACGCCCCGCTTTGCACGGCCAGCGTGGGGCTGGTCAGCCTCAGCGACACGCAGACGGGCACGGCGACCTGCAACTGGAGCGTCAATATCGGCGCACAAAACTCAGCGTCCTACACCGTCGGGATCATCGTGACCGGCTGGTATACCCGGAGCAGCTCGGACGACGACCAAGTGGTGACGGTCTCGAAGCCGCTCGACAACTTCGTCACCGGTGGGGGTTACCTGATCATGTCGAGCTCCAGCTCGGGTGGGCTGTTTGCGAGCGCGCCGGGCTTGAAGAACAACTTTGGGTTCAACATCAAGTACAACAAGAACGGGACGAACCTGCAGGGCAACATCAACGTCATCGTCCGCAGCGGCGGCCGCGTTTATCAGATCAAGGGTAACTCGATGACCTCCCTGTCTACAACGGTCGCGAGCGGCACGGCGACGTTCAACGGAAAGGCGACCATCCAGGACATCACGGATCCGTCGAATCCGCTCGCGGTAGAAGGCAATGCCACCCTGCAGGTGGACATGACCGACCTGGGGGAGCCGGGATCGAGCGACCAGATCGCCATCACGGTGTGGAACAAGAGCGGGGGGCTCTGGTTCGCGAGCGACTGGAACGGCACGAGGACGGTGCAGCAGACCCTCGCCGGTGGGAACCTCGTCGTCCACTGATCGCAGCGGGTTGTCGACGTCCTGCTCCGTCATGGCCCACGACGAGGGGTTGAAGCGCACGGATGACCCTTCGAGCGGTCGCGTCGTGCGGCGATTACGGAGTACCGGGGCGGCCACCACACGGCTAAGTTGAGGGACCGATCAGTGAGCGCCAGTAGCTCAGCTGGATAGAGCGTCGGCCTCCGGAGCCGAAGGTCGTGGGTTCGAATCCCGCCTGGCGCATAAGTTACGACGACGATCGGCTTCGGCGGCCTTCGCGGCGCCGCCCTCGTAAAGACCCGCCGTGTCTCAGTCGTCGATGGCCTGCCGGTGCGTCTCGCGCGTCAGCCAGACCGACACGACCGTGATGAGCACGAGCGCCACCATGTAGACCGACACGGGCCACGACTTCCCGCCACTGCGGGCCAGCAGCGCGGTCGCGATGAGCGGCGATAGGCCGCCTGAGAACACCGACCCGAGCTGCGAGGCGAGCGACGCTCCGCTGTAGCGCACCCGCGTGGGGAAGAGCTCCGCAAAGAAGCTCGCTTGCGGCGCGTACATCGCGTCGTGTCCGAGCGTGATCGCGAGGACGAACGCGAGCCAGATCGGCGCCGGCCGTCCGGTCTCGAGCAGCCAGAAGAACGGGAACGCGAGGATGCCACCAGCCACCGCGCCCCACAGGTAGACCGGTCGCCGGCCGAGGCGGTCCGAGAGGGCGCCCCACGCCGGCACGGTGAAGAGGCTGCATGCCGAGGCCACGAGCAGGCCGTTCAGGGCCATGTTCCGGTCCAGCTTGAGCTGGGTCGCGACATAGGTGAGCGAGAACGTGGTAAAAATGTAGAACAGGCCGTTTTCGGCGAGTCGCGCGCCCGTGGCGAGGAGCATGGGCTTCATGTACCGGCGGAACACCTCGATCACCGGCATCCGCGCCTCGCCCTTACGGCTTTTCAGCCTTGCGAACACCGGCGACTCGGCCAAGCGGTGGCGAATCCACAGCCCGACGGCGAGGAGGATGAAGCTCAGGAGGAACGGCACCCGCCACCCCCACGCCAGGAACGTCGCCTCGGGGTAGCCCGAGAAGTGGCGGAACACGAGCGTCGAGAGCAACAGGCCGATCGCCACACCCATCTGCGGCCAGCTCCCGTAGAAGCCGCGGCGGTGCGCGGGCGCATGCTCGATCGCCATCAGCACGGCCCCGCCCCATTCTCCTCCGATCCCGAGCCCTTGGAGCAGTCGCATGGCCACGAGCAAGATCGGCGCCCAGATCCCGATGGTCGCGTAGGTAGGGAGCAATCCGATCGCCGTCGTCGCCACGCCCATGATCAGGAGGGTCAGGTAGAGCATCGTCTTGCGGCCGAGCTTGTCGCCGTAATGGCCGAAGACGATGCCCCCGATGGGTCGCGCCGCGAAACCCACCGCGTAGGTCGCGAAGGCCGCCATGGTGCCGGTGAGCGGCGCGAACGTCGGAAAGAAGAGCTTGTTGAAGACGAGCGCGGCGGCGGTACCGTAGAGGAAGAAGTCGTACCACTCGATGGACGTGCCGATGAGGCTGGCGGCGGCGACCTTCAGGATTTCCGAGCGGCTTGCCAGGTCGCTCGCGTGCGGGGCGACAGGGGCGGCCATGATGCCTCCGTCAATGGCGGGGGAGGGCGACGCGTGTCCCCGAAATCATGGCGCGCGGGTGCCGCGATGGCAACCGAGCCGCCTACCGGCCCGAGCAGACAGTTGCGATTTCCGTTGCGACGCGGGCGTCGCTGGCGGGCGCTGGCCGACTCTAGGCCCTTGCCGGCGCTGCCCGATGCCAGTCAGCCCGCCCTCCGGAGCCGAAGGTCGTGGGTTCGAATCCCGCCTGGCGCATCCACCCAATGAGAAGGTGCGAACCGGAGAGGTCGGCCGCTTATTGACAGGCGGGTGCGCCTTCCGTGACCGCCGGTGCCAACACCGCCGTGTTGATGAAGATCGCGCACGTCACCAGCGGGGTCGTCAGGTTGTTGTTCGTGATCGTCACGGCCCAGCCGCCGTTACCGGCCGCGAGGCCGATGGTGCCGAGGTTGTTCCCGGTCGTGACGCAGAAGTTGACCGCACCCGCGGTGGGCGGCGTGGTGCACGCCGTGGTCGCGGTGTACTTGACCGAGTCGGCGAAGTACGCCTCTTCGGCGGTCACCAGGTTCCGAAGGTCCGACTTCATCGAGGCGATGTACGCCTTCGCCTTCGTGTTGGCGAACTTCGGGATCGCGATGGCGGCCAAGATGCCGATGATGACCACCACGATCAGCAGCTCAATGAGTGTGAAACCCTTGCGGTTCATCTGACTGTACTCCCGTTGAAGTCCATCTCATGAGAAACTCGAAAACCGCGTGAGCGGGATTTTCCCAGCGGTTGATGACGCAAGCCCCGTGCCCTGCATCACCGAAAATCACCTA
>QHUK01000025.1 GCA_003222085.1 Gemmatimonadota bacterium | reverse complement strand
AGATCGCGCACTTCACCAGCGGGGTCGTCAGGTTGTTGTTCGTGATCGTCACGGCCCAGCCGCCGTTACCGGCCGCAAGGCCGACGGTGCCGAGGTTGTTCCCGGTCGTGACGCAGAAGTTGACCGAGCCCGCGGTGGGCGGCGTGGTGCACGCCGTGGTCGCGCTGTACTTGACCGAGTCGGCGAAGTACGCCTCTTCGGCGGTCACCAGGTTCCGAAGGTCCGACTTCATCGAGGCGATGTACGCCTTCGCCTTCGTGTTGGCGAACTTCGGGATCGCGAT
>QHUK01000058.1 GCA_003222085.1 Gemmatimonadota bacterium | reverse complement strand
CCACCGCTCCGTGCTCGCGGTCAGGCTGTACGCACGCGCGTGCGGTCCGGTCTCGAGCGTCAGCCAGTCGAGCGCGCGAACGCCGAGCAGCAGCGTGCCTTCGACCAGCGGGCGAGATGCCCCGAACGGGCCGTCCGCATTGAGCGTCCCTTGCAGATAGCTCGCGGTCAGCTTGAGCCGGCCGAGCGCCAGTGCCCCCTGTCCCAGGAACGCGGGGCCGGCCCCAATGAACGGGTTCTGGCCCTGGCTGCGCACCCGTGTCGAGATGAGCGATGCGCTCACGGTGGGGCTGAGCATTTGCGCCCGAGCCTCCCCGGCGGCGAGCACCGCGGCCACGAGCGCGAGGCAAACCAGGCGGAGGTTCATGGTCCGCGCGGCTGGATGGTGGTCGGGTCACCGGTCCGGACCACGACTCGGACGTCCCGGCGCCGGCGGACGTTCTCCGCCGTGGTGCTGGCCACTCGCTGCTGCCACGCATCCCGCAGCGCCTGGTTGGCGCGGACGTTGGCCGTGAGCGGTCGGCCGGGCCGATGCAGCACGTAGCCGACCAGGCCGGCGAGGCCGATCGTCCCGGCGACGGCGATGCGGGGCCCGCTCCGAGCGTCCGTGCCCCCGACGACCGCGGGGAGCAGCGCCACGACGCCCGACAGGAGCGCGCCGCCCATCACGGCCCGCATCGCCGCGCCGCTCCTCGCCCGCTCGGGCAGGAGTTGGGCATCGGCGGGCGGGAGGGGCAACGGGAGCGTATCCGGTCGAGACAAGCTGAGGCCGAGTGGCACCTGGACGATGCCCGTGAGCTCCCCGGTCGGCGCCCGGGAGGCCACGCGCAGCACGACGCGGTTGATGGACGGCAGCGCGCCCGCGGCGTCCAGGCCGTCCCATTGCACGTTGAGGCTGTCCCCGATCGGGCCGGAATAGAGCGGGCGAAACGGCGCGCCGTCTTCGTACCGCAGCGTCACGTCCACCAGCTGGAACGAGCTGGCGATGATCCACATGCCGAAGGCGCCGGGGCCCGGCACGATCGTCGTGTCCCGTGGCATCGCGACGGCCACGGTCTTGGTCTGCAGGCGCACGCCGTCGAACAGGCTCGTCACTTCGGGCGGAAAGACGAGTCGGCTCGGACGATAGCGAGGGTCGAGCATCACGAGCCGTCGGAACACGGCGGCAGCAGAGTCCCGCCGCCCGCGGAACAGGTCGGCGGCGCCCAGGTACACCAGCCCCTCGCTGCGCGCGGCGATCGGCGCACCGGCCGCGCTCACCTTGGCGAGATCGCGTCGCAGCAGCCACGCGGCCAGATCGAACTCGAGGTTCTTGTAGGCGCGCACGCCCGTGGCGAAGAGAGTGTCGGACGACTGTGCCCGCAGGGCGTCGGGCGCGGCGCCC
The DNA here is from genome assembly GCA_003222085.1 of Gemmatimonadota bacterium. Taxonomy (GTDB): domain Bacteria; phylum Gemmatimonadota; class Gemmatimonadetes; order Gemmatimonadales; family GWC2-71-9; genus AG41. The sequence goes on along the minus strand of QHUK01000058.1, from coordinate 30,603 downwards.
AGCGCCCACGCGAGCGCGCACAGCCGCGCGACGTGACGGGCCCCCCTCAAGGCTTGATCTCCTGCAGCACGATGTCGGTGATGCGGAGCTCCTGGCCGGCTGCGACTTGGATCGCGAGCTCGTAGGGCCGGAAGCCATCTCGCACGACGCGCAACCGGTGCGCCCCGGGGGCGACCGGCACGTCGGCCCGCGGCGTGTTTCCGATGAGCTCGCCGTCCACGTACACCTGACCCCACGGCGACGAGTTGATGAACAGCCGGCCAGGCGACGCCGGCGCGGCGCGGGCGGCGGCTCTGGGCTGCGGGCGGGCCCGGCGAGGTGGCGGGCTGGTCGGCCGGCGCACCGGCGCCGGAGTTGGGGCGGGGGCCGTTGGGGCCGGTGCCGGCGGCGTGGGCGCGGCGGTGTCGAGCGGCAGAGCGGCCGTGTCGGGGAGGACAAAGGAGTCCGCGGGAGCCGGCACGTACCCCCCACCGGCGCCGAGCGTGGAGTCACGCGACCCGGAGCTCAAGAGCCACGGCGCCGCGACCGCGCCGAGCACCACGAGCGTCACCACGCCGGCAGGAAGCCAACGCAATCTGGTGGGAAGCCAATGCCATCTGGAGGGCGGCGGCGGATAACTCGGGTCGTCCTCGTCCTTGTCCTCGTCGTCGTCTTCGAACACCTGCGGGAGCGAGCCGCTCGGCGACCGTGAGGCGAAACCGCTCAGCGCGGCGGCGAAATCGTGCACGCTCGGGAACCGCGCCTCGGGCGTGGCGTGGAGCGCGCGCTCGATCGCCCCGGCAATCTCCGGCGGGATCCGGGCGCGGGTCTTGGAGAGACAGGTCTGCAACAGGGCTGCAAGGGAATATTGGTCCGCCTCGGGACCGGACCTGCCCTCGGAGACCTGCTCAGGCGCGCGGTACGGCTCCCGCCGCGCCTTCCCACCGTCCCCGGGGAGCGCGCCGTGCCGCTCCAGCACCCACGGAATCCAGAAGTCCGTCACATGGGCGTCGCCAGCGGCGTCGATGAGGACGTTGGCAGGCGTCAGGCCGGCGTGGACGACTCCGAGCCGGTGCGCGGCCTCGAGGGCGATCGCGACCTGACCCACGAGCCGGCGCGCGACCGCGGGCTCCATTGGAGTGCTCGAGCGCAGCGCCTCGGTCAGCGACCGGCCTTCGACGTACTCCATCGAACACCAGAAGAAGCGATCCGTCGCGCCGACACTGTACAGGGGCACGATGTGAGGGTGGTCGAGGGCCGCCACCAGGGCGGCGGCTCGATGGAACGCCTCCTCGGTTTCGGGGCCTGCCCCGGCCCCGGGAGCGCGGGGGATCACCTTCAGCGCAACCGGCTGATTGAACTCCAGGTCACGGGCGAGGCACACCAGAGACGCGGGCCCACGCCGGTGGACGGTCTCGAGCTCGAACAGACCGCGCAGATCGTCGCGCGCTGCGGCATCCACCGGGTCGCGTCCCGAGGAGGGTGTATCGATCGAGGTCATGGGACTGCCAGCGTGAGCACGGTAAAGGGCTCGCTCTCAGCCCCGGTCGGGCCGTCTGCGGTCGCTCGGAGCGTGTACCCGACACCGAGCTGATCGATCGTTAGGTCGCTGAAGGTAGCCACTCCGGCGATCGCTGGAACCAACGTCGTGCCGCCCAGGTGGGCGCCCAGCAGGCTCGGATCATTCGCGATCGCCATTGACACGTTGCCCCCGAACCCAGTGGCGGCATTCCGAAACTGGTCTCGCGCGGATACGACGACGGGCGCGAGGACGCCTCCCTGTACGTCGGCCGGCTGGGTTGTGAACGCGAGCTGGGCAGCCGCCGCCGGATCCACGGTCACGCTCGGCTTGTTATCGAGGGTCACCGACCCTACCGTGGCGGTGATGGTCTTCGTTCCCGCCACTGTGGAGCTCAAGGTCCCCGTCATGACGCCATCGCTGCCGGTCGTCCCGGACGGCGTCAGGGTGTTACCCGCCCCGGTCGCCGCAAGCGTTACCGTCGCCCCGCTCACCGCGTTCCCGACCTGGTCCCGCACGGTCACCGTGATGGTGGAGGCGCTCTCCCCGTTGCTCGCCATGATCGGGGTTGAGGGCGCGCTCACGGATGATTGACTCGAGCTCGGCGTGCCGGCCGTGCCGGTCGCCGTGAAGAGCACCGGATTGCCGTTGATCCCGTCGGGCCCCGCGGTCGCGGTGAGGGTGTTCACTCCGACGAGCGTGTTGAGGGTCCAGGAGTTCACCGTTGCGGTCCCGTCACCTCCAGTCGCGATCGGCAACGTGGGGTCTACCGTCCCACTGTTCGGGCCTGTCGCGAACGTCACCTCGACACCTGCCACCGGGTTGCCGCTCGCGTCCCTGACAATCACCGACGGCGGTGAGGCTACTGGGGTACCTGCGGGGGCTGACTGCGTGGTCGGGCTGTTATTCCCAATCGACGCCGCTGGGCCAGCGGTGAGTGTGATGGTGCCGGATCCAATGCTCGAGAGCCCCGTAGCTCCGAAGCTCAGCGTGTAGTCCCCCACCGGCCCGCTGATGGCGAGGCCACTGAATGTCGCGGCCCCCGTCGCCCCCGTCGTGGCTGTGGCGTTGCTGAGTGTCGCCCCGCCCGGGCCCGACGCGATCGTCGCCGTTACCGTCACCATGGCCTCGCTCACGGCGTTGCCCGCGCCATCCCGCAGCTGCACCACCGGCTGCTGAGCGAACGCCACCCCGCTCCGCGCCGTCGCCGACGGCTGGGTCGTCAGGGTCAGCTGGGTGGCCTCGCCCGCGGTGATCGTAATCGCGTTCGACTCGACGCTCGCGAGCCCCGTGGCGCTGAAGACCAGGGTCCGGTCGCCCGCCGTGCCGGTGATCTCCAGATTGGTGAAGGTCGCCACCCCGCTGCCGTTCGTTGTGGCGCTGAGCGTCCCGCCCAACGTCCCACCGCCCGTGGCGATTGCCGCCGTTACACTGACTTCCGACTGGCTCACCGGGTTGCCACTCGCATCCCGGAGCTGGATCACCGGCTGCTGCGCGAAGGGCACGCCGCTCTGCGCGGTACTCGACGGCTCGGTCGTCACCGTCAACTGGGTGGCCGCCCCGGCGGTGATCGTGACCGTGGCGGAGTTGACGCTCGTGAGCCCGGTCGCCGAGAAGCTCAGGGTCCGGTCCCCGGCGGTCCCGGTGATCGCGAGATTCGTGAAGGTCGCCACGCCGGTCTCGGTGGTCGTGGCGGTCAGGGTGCCGCCGAGTGTCCCGCCGCCCGTCGCGATTGCCGCGGTCACCGTCACGCCAGCTTGACTCACGGGGTTGCCGCTCGCATCCCGGACCTGAATCACCGGCTGCTGGGTGAAGGGCACGCCGCTCTGGGCGGTCGCCGACGGTTGCGTCGTCACGGTCAACTGGGTCGCGGTCCCGGCGGTGATCGTGACCGTGGCGGAGTTGACGCTCGTGAGCCCGGTCGCGGAGAAGCTCAGGGTCCGGTCCCCGGCAGCCCCCGTGATCGCGAGATTCGTGAAGGTCGCCACGCCGGTCTCGGTGGTCGTGGCGGTCAGGGTGCCGCCGAGCGTCCCGCCGCCCGTCGCGATCGCCGCGGTCACCGTCACCCCCGCTTGGCTCACCGCGTTGCCCGCGCCATCGCGCAGCTGCACCACCGGCTGCTGAGCGAACGCGACCCCACTCTGGGCCGTCGGCGAAGGCTGCGTTGTGAGCGTCAGCTGGGTCGCCGTCCCCGCGGCAACGGTAACCGTGCCGGAGGTCACGACCGTCAGCCCCGTGGCACTGAAGCTCAGGGTGCGGTCGCCAGCCGTCCCGGTGATGGAGAGATTCGTGAAGCTTGCCGTGCCGCCCGAAGTCGTAGTCGCGGTGAGCGTGCCGCCCAGCGTCCCGCCGCCCGTCGCGATCGCCGCGGTCACCGTCACGCCCGCTTGGCTCACCGGGTTGCCCGCGCCATCGCGCAGCTGCACCACCGGCTGCTGAGCGAACGCCACGCCGCTCTGGGCCGTCGTCGAAGGCTGCGTTGCGAGCGTCAGCTGGGTCGCCGTCCCCGCGGTAACGGTAATTGTGCCGGAGGTCGCGACCGTCAGCCCCGTGGCACTGAAGCTCAGGGTGCGGTCGCCAACCGTTCCGGTGACGGAGAGATTCGTGAAGCTTGCCGTGCCGCCCGAAGTCGTAGTCGCGGTGAGCGTACCGCCCAGCGTCCCGCCGCCCGTCGCGATCGCGGCGGTCACGGTCACGCCGGATTGGCTCACCGCGTTGCCCGCGCCGTCGCGCAGCTGCACCACCGGCTGCTGAGCGAACGCCACCCCACTCTGCGCGGTGCTCGACGGCTGCGTGGTCAGCGTCAGCTGGGTCGCTGCGCCGGCCGTAATCGTAACGGTGTTCGACTCGACGCCCGTGAGCCCCGCCGCGCTGAAACTCAACGTCCGATCACCGGCCGTGCCGCTGATCGCCAGATTGGTGAAGGCCGCCACTCCGTTGCCGTTCGTCGTCGCCGTCAGCGTCCCGCCCAGCGTCCCGCCGCCCGTCGCGATCGCCGCGGTCACCGTCACGCCCGCTTGGCTCACCGCGTTGCCCGCGCCATCGCGCAACCGCACAGCCGGCTGCCGGGCGAACACGACCCCACTCTGCGCCGTCGCCGAGGGCTGCGTCGTCACGGTTAGGTGGTCGGCTGGCCCCGCGGTGAGCGTGATCGTGCCGGAGGTGACCGGCGTGAGCCCCGTGGCGCTGAAGCGCAGCGTCCGGTTTCCCACGGTGCCGCTGATCGCCAGATCGGTGAAGGTCGCTGCCCCGGTCCCGCTCGTCGTGGCGGTCAGCGTGCCCCCGAGGGTCCCGCCGCCCGTCGCGATCGCCGCGGTCACCGTCACGCCGGCTTGGCTCACCGCGTTGCCCGCGCCGTCGCGCAGCTGCACAACAGGCTGCTGAGCGAACGCGACCCCACTCTGCGCCGTGGCCGAGGGCTGCGTCGTCAGCGTCAGCTGCGTCGCGGCGCCGGCCGTTACGTTCACCGGGCCCGAGGTGACGCTGACAAATCCCGTCGCCGAGAACGTGAGGGTCCGCTCTCCCGCCGTCCCGCTGATGGAGAGATTGGTGAAGCTCGCCACGCCACTGCCATTCGTCGCGGCGGTCACGGTTCCGCCCAGCGTGCCGCCGCCCGTGGCGATCGCTGCCGTGATCGTCACGCCCGCCTGATTCACGGCGTTGCCGTCCCCGTCCCGCAGCTGCACCACCGGCTGCTGGGCGAACGCCACGCCACTCTGCGCCGTCGCGGAGGGCTGGGTCGTCAGCGTCAGCTGGGTGGCCGCGCCGGCGCCCACGGTGATCGTCCCGGAGACGGCCGGTGTGAGACCGGTGGCGCTGAAGCTCAGCGTCCGGTCGCCGGCCGTGCCGCTGATGGAGAGATTCGTGAAGCTCGCCACGCCACTGCCATTCGTCGCGGCGGTCACCGTCCCGCCCAGCGTGCCGCCGCCCGTGGCGATCGCCGCCGTCACCGTCACCCCAGCCTGATTCACGGCGTTGCCGTCCCCGTCCCGCAGCTGCACCACCGGCTGCTGAGCGAACGCGACCCCGCTCTGGGCTGTCGCCGAGGGCTGGGTCGTGAGCGTCAGCTGGGTGGCCGCGCCGGCGCCCACGGTGATGGTCCCGGAGACGGCCGGTGTGAGGGCGGTGGCGCTGAAGCTCAGCGTCCGGTCTCCCGTCGTGCCGGTGATCGCGAGATTAGTGAAGCTCGCTACGCCGCTCCCGTTCGTGGCGGCCGTGAGCGTGCCGCCCAGCGTCCCGCCGCCCGTGGCGATCGCTGCCGTGATCGTCACCCCCGCCTGATTCACGGCATTACCGTCCCCGTCCCGCAGCTGCACCACCGGCTGCTGGGCGAACGCCACGCCACTCTGCGCCGTCGTGGAGGGCTGGGTCGTGAGCGTCAACTGGGTGGCCGCGCCGGCGCCCACAGTGATCGTCCCGGAGACGGCCGGTGTGAGGCCGGTGGCGCTGAAGCTCAGCGTCCGGTCTCCGGTCGTGCCGCTGATGGAGAGATTCGTGAAGCTGGCCGTGCCGGCCGCAGTCGTGGTGGCGGTGAGCGTGCCGCCCAGCGTCCCGCCCCCCGTCGCGATCGCGGCGGTCACCGTCACGCCGGCTTGGCTCACCGGATTGCCCGCGCCGTCCCGCAGCTGCACCACCGGCTGCTGAGCGAACGCGACCCCGCTCTGCGCCGTCGCCGAGGGCTGGGTCGTGAGCGTCAGCTGGGTGGCCGCGCCGGCGCCCACGGTGATCGTCCCGGAGACGGCCGGTGTGAGGCCGGTGGCGCTGAAGCTCAGCGTCCGGTCTCCGGTCGTGCCGCTGATGGAGAGATTCGTGAAGCTGGCCGTGCCGCCCGAAGTCGTGGTGGCGGTGAGCGTCCCACCCAACGTCCCGGGCCCTGTTGCGATCGCCGCGGTGACGGTCACGCCGGATTGGCTCACCGGATTGCCCGCGCCATCGCGGAGCTGCACCACCGGCTGCTGAGCGAACGCGACCCCACTCTGCGCCGTCGCCGAGGGCTGCGTCGTGAGCGTTACCTGCGTCGCCGCCCCGGCACCCACCGTAATCGTGGCGGACACGACCGCCGTGAGCCCTGGAGCCGAGAAGCTCAGCGTCCGGTCGCCCGCCGTGCCGCTGATGGAGAGATTCGTGAAGCTCGCCGTGCCGCCCGAAGTCGTGGTGGCGGTGAGCGTCCCACCCAACGTCCCGGCCCCGGTCGCGATCGCCGCGGTGACGGTCACGCCGGATTGGCTCACCGGATTGCCGGCCCCATCGCGCAGCTGCACCACCGGCTGCTGGGCGAACGTCACCCCACTCTGCGCCGTCGCCGAGGGCTGGGTCGTCAGCGTCAGCTGCGTCGCCGCCCCGGCACCCACCGTAATCGTGGTGGACACGGCTCCCGTGAGTCCTGTCGCTGAGAAGCCCAGCGTCCGATCCCCTGCGGCGCCGGTGATGGAGAGATTGGTGAAGCTCGCCAGCCCACTGCCGTTCGTAGCGGCCGTCAACGTGCCCCCGAGCGTCCCGCCGCCCGTGGCGATCGCCGCCGTCACCGTCATCCCGGACTCGCTCACCGGATTGCCCGCCCCATCCCGCAGCTGCACCACCGGCTGCTGAGCGAACGCGACCCCGCTCTGCGCCGTCGCCGAGGGCTCGGTCGTGAGCGTCACCTGGGTGGCCGCGCCTGCCCCCACGGTGATCGTCCCGGAGACGGCCGGTGTGAGGCCGGTGGCGCTGAAGCTCAGCGTCCGGTCACCGGCCGTCCCACTGATCGAGAGGTTGGTGAAGGTCGCGACCCCGCTCCCGTTGGTGACAGCGGGCAACGTCCCCCCGAGCGTCCCGCCGCCCGTGGCGATCACCGCGGTCACGGTCACGCCGGATTGGCTCACGGCGTTCCCCGCGCCATCCCGCAGCTGCACCACGGGCTGCTGAGCGAAAGCCACCCCGCTCTGCGCCGTCGTCGACGGCTGCGTCGTCAGCGTCAACTGCGTGGCCGCGCCTGCGCCCACGGTGATCGTTCCGGAAACGGCCGGTGTGAGGCCGGTGGCGCTGAAGCTCAGCGTCCGGTCCCCCGCGGCGCCGCTGATCGAGAGATTCGTGAAGCTCGCCGTGCCACTCGAAGTCGTGGCGGCGGTGAGCGTGCCCCCCAACGTTCCCCCGCCGGTGGCGATCGCCGCGGTGACGGTTATTCCGGCTTGACTCACCGTGTTGCCGGCGGCATCGCGCAGCTGTACCACCGGCTGCTGGGCGAACGCGACGCCGCTCTGCGCCGTCGCCGAGGGTTGGGTGGTCAGGGTCAGCTGCGTCGCCGCGCCGGCGCTTAGCGCAATGGTGTTGGACCCCACGCTCGTGAGTCCCGTGGCTCCGAAGCTGAGCGTGTAGGTCCCTCCCGTGCCGCTGATGGCCAGACTGGTGAAGCTCGCCACGCCACTGCCGTTGGTCGTCGCGGTGGTCGTGCCGCCCAGGCTCCCGCTGCCCGAGCCAATCGTCGCCGTCACGGTCACCCCGGCCTCACTCACGGCGTTGCCCGCGCCGTCCCGCAGCTGCACGACCGGCTGCCGAGCGAACGCCACCCCGCTCTGCGCCGTCGCCGAGGGTTGCGTGGTCAGCGTCAGCTGCGTCGCCGCCCCCGCCGTAAGCGTGATCGGTGTGGATCCAACACTCGGGAGCCCGGGCGCGCTGAAACTCAACGAGTAGGTGCCCGCGGGGCCGGTCACGGTGAGGGCGCCGAAGGTCGCCGCGCCGGTCGCGGCCGTCGTGGCGGAAGCACCGCCGAGGGTGGCCCCCGCCGGGCCGGACGCGATCGTCGCCGTGATGACCGTGCCGCCCTGGCTCACCGGGTTGCCTTGCGCGTCTTCCAGTTGGATGACCGGCTGCCGGACGAAGGCCACCCCGCTTTGCGCGGTCCCCGACGGCTCCGTGAGGATCGCGAGCTGCGCCGGTGCCGCGGGCTGTACCGTGACAGTCGCGGTTTGCGCGATGGCCGTTCCGGCCACCGTCGCGGATACGGTCTTCGTCTCGGCGGTGGTCGAGGTCAGCGTGCCGGCCGCGACGCCGTTTGCATCCGTGGTCCCAGGCGGAGTGAGAGTGTTATTGCTTCCCGTCGCCGTGAGCGTGACCGTCTTCCCGCCGATCGGGTTCCCGAACCCGTCCAGCGCGGTCACCGTAATCGTCGCCGCGCTGCCGCCCACCGTGATCGTCTGCGGCGCCGCCGTGACCGTCGTGCGCGACGCACTCACTGCGCCGGCGCGACTCGTGGCCAGGAAGTTCAGGGGACTGGCGACGCCGGTGGCCTGCACGGCCTGGGTGGTGTCGGTGGCGGTCGCGCGTGTGCCCAGCGTCCATTGCGTGGAGGCGATGCCTTGGGCGTTCGTACTGGAGCTCGGGGGATTCACTTGACCCCCGCCGTCGATCACGCTCCAGCCGATCGTGACATTCCCGACCGGGTTATTGAAATCGTCGGTCACGCTCACGGAGAGGGGAACGGGCAGCGTCGCGCCCACCGTGTCCTTCTGCAGGTCGCCACCGTTCTTGGTCATCCGCGACGCGCCGCCGATCGTCGCCGTGATCGTGAAGGTCACGGTCGCGGGCCCGCTCTGGAGCGTCGCCGTAGCCGTCGTGGTCTGCGTCCCCGGGGTGACGCCAAGGGTCCGCGTGGTGGTCGCGTGTCCGTTGACGTCGGTCGTGGAGAAGCTCGGGTTCACGGACCCGCCTCCCGTCGCGGCGCGCCAGTCGACCCGCACTCCCGAGACGGGGTTCCCGCCCGCGTCCCTGACCAGCACTTCGTGCGGCGTGGCGAGCGTCGTGCCCACCTGTCCGGTGAGCGGATCGCCCGAGCTCTTGACGAGCGACGCGGGCGGTCCCACGGTGGCGGTCGCGGTGAACGTCACCGAGCTGCCGGCGAGACCGGCCGCGTTGGCGCTGAGCGTGTTCGCGCCGGCCGTGGGGCCGAGCGTCCAGGAGACGACCGCCGCGATGCCATCGGCGCCCGTGGCGACGGGCGTCGCAGGATTCACCGTGCCGTCGCCGGACGCCACGGCAAAGGTGACCGAGACCCCGCTCACGGGATTGGCGCTCGCGTCCGTCACGAGCACCGACGGTGGGTTGGCAACCGCCGTCCCCGCGGTGGCCGACTGGGTGACCACGCTGTGCGCCGCGATCTGGGTCGCGGGACCGGCCGTGAGGCTCACGGCGGCCGACGTCGCGCCACTGAGCCCGGGTGTGCCGAACCCGAGGGTCCGCGGGCCGACGGTGCCCGCGATCGAGAGGTTCGTGAAGGTCGCCGCTCCGGCCGTATTCGTGGTGGCAGTCGCCGTGCCGCCCAGGGCGCCGCCGCCTGAGGCGATCGCCGCGGTCACCGTCACGCCGGACTGGCTCACGGCGTTGCCCGCGCCATCCCGCACCTGCACCACCGGCTGCTGGGCGAACGCCACCCCACTCTGCGCCGTCCCCGACGGCTGCGTCGTCAGCGACAGCTCGGTCGCCGCGCCCGCACCGAGCGTGATCGGGCCGGAAGTGACCGGGGGAAGCCCCGTTGCCGCGAAGCTCAGCGTATAGGCGCCCGCCGTACCGGTCAGCGTCAGTCCACTAAACGTAGCGGCGCCGCTCGTACCGGTGGTCGCCGTTGCATTGCCGGGCGTCGCGCCCGCCGGCGCCACCGTCGCCGTCACCACCACGCCGCTCTCGTTGACAGGGTTACTGTTCGCATCCTGCAGCTGGAGCATCGGCTGCCGGGCCAATGTCACGCCGCTCTGCGCGCTGCTCGACGGCGCGGTCGTGATCACCAGCTTCGTCGCCGTCCCCGCCGTTCCCGTTGCCGTGAACGTCACCGAGCTCCCCGTCAAACCGCTCGCCGTGGCGGTCACGGTGTTCGTTCCCACCGTATTCCCCAGGGTCCACGACGTCACCGTCGCGGTGCCGCTCGCGTTCGTCACAACGGTCGTGGGACTTGTGGGACTAAGAGACCCGTTGCCCGCTGTGACCGCGAACGTCACGTCCACGCCCGCCACCGGGTTGCCGCTTGCGTCCGTAACGATCACCGCGGGAGGCGAGGCGACCGCGGTCCCCGCCGGTGCCGACTGCGTGGTCGGGCTGTTGTTCGCGATCGCCACCGCCGCGCCGGCGCTGAGGGTGAGCGTGCCGGAGATGACCGGCGTGAGCCCGCTGCCCCCGAAGCTGAGGGTGTAGCTCCCCGCCGTGCCGGTCAGTGTGAGCCCACTGAAGCTGGCCGCACCGCTCGCCGCAGTCGTTGTGCTGGCGTTCGCCACGGTGCCCGCCCCTCCCGCCGGACCAGAGGCGATCGTCGCCGTCACGGTCACGCCCGCCTGGCTCACCGGGTTGCCTGCGGCATCCCGGAGCTGCACCACCGGCTGCTGGCCGAACGCCACCCCGCTGCGTGGAGCCGCCGAGGGCGGGGTCGTCAGAGTCAGCTGGGCCGCCGCCCCCGCCGCGAGGGTGATGGTGTTGGAAACAACGCTCGCGAACCCTGAGGCCCCGAAGCTCAGGGTGTATGTCCCTGCCGTACCGGTGATGGCGAGGCCACTGAACGTGGCGACGCCCGTCGACCCGGTGGTCGCCGTCGCGCTCGCGAGCGTCGCCCCTCCGGCACCGGACGCGATCGTGGCCGTCACCGTCACGCCCGCCTGGCTCACGGCGTTGCCCGCCCCGTCCCGCAATTGCACCACCGGCTGCCGCGCGAATGCCACCCCGCCCTGCGCCGTGGCCGACGGCTGGGTCGTCAGCGTCAACTGGCTGGCCGCGCCTGCACTCACGGTGATAGTCCCGGAGACGGCCTGTGTGAGGCCGGTAGCGCTGAAGCTCAGTGTCCGGTCGCCCGCGGTGCCGCTGATCGCCAGGTTGGTGAAGCTCGCCACGCCGCCGCCGTCCGTCGCGGCCGTGGCCGTGCCGCTCAAACTCCCGCCGCCCGTCGCGATCGCCGCGGTCACCGTCACGCCCGCCTGGCTCACCGCGTTGCCCGCGGCATCCCGCAGCTGCGCCGCCGGTTGCTGGGCGAACGCCACCCCGCTCTGCGCCGTCGCCGACGGCTGGGTCGTCAGGGTCAGGTGGGTGGCCACGCCTGCACCCACGGTGATGGTCCCGGAGACGGCCGGCGCGAGGCCGGTAGCGCTGAAGCTCAGGGTCCGGTCACCGGCCGTCCCGCTGAGCGAGAGGTTGGTGAAGGTCGCGACCCCACTCGCGCTCGTGGCGGCCGTCAATGTCCCACCGAGTGTCCCGCCGCCGGTGGCGATCGCAGCGGTCACCGTCACGCCTGCCTGGCTCACCGCGTTGCCAGCCCCGTCCCGCAACTGCGCGACCGGCTGCTGAGCGAACGGCACCCCGCTCTGCGCCGTCGGCGACGGCTCGGTCGTCAGAGTCAGCTGGGTGGCCGCGCCCGCGCCCACGGTGATAGTTCCGGAGACGGCGAGCGTGAGGCCGGTGGCGCTGAAGCTCAGGGTCCGGTCACCGATCGTCCCACTGATCGACAGATTGGTGAAGGTCGCGACCCCAGTCCCACTCGTGGCGGCCGTCAATGTCCCACCGAGCGTCCCGCCGCCCGTGGCGATTGCCGCGGTCACGGTCACGCCCGCCTGGCTCACCGCGTTGCCCGCGGCATCCCGCAGCTGCACCACCGGCTGCCGCGCGAACGCCACCCCGCTCTGCGCCGTCGTCGACGGCTGCGTCGTCAGCGTCAGCTGGGTGGCCACGCCCGCGCCCACGGTGATCGTCCCGGAGACGGCGGGTGTGAGGCCGGCGGCGACGAAGCTCAGCGTGTAGCTTCCCGTCGGCCCGCTGATGGCAAGGCCGCTGAACGTCGCGAGGCCGCTCGCGTCGGTCGTCGCGCTCTCCGATGCGAGCGTGCTGCCGGCGGGCCCCGTCGCGATCGCTGCGGTCACGACGCTCCCCGCCTGGCGCACCGGGTTGCCGTTCGCGTCCTGGAGCTGCACTGCTGGCTGCCGGCCGAGCGCAACGCCGCTTTGAGCGGTAGTCGATGGCTGGGTGGTGAGAGCGAGCGTGCCCGCCGCCGCCGCCGTCACGTTGAAGGTGGTGCTCGTCCCGTTGAGCCCTGCTCCTGCGGCCGCGGTGAGGGTGTAGCCGGTGCCGGCCTTGTTGATGGTGAGCCCCGAGAACGTCGCCACACCCGCGACGGCCGCGTGCGTCGCCGTCCCACCGAGTGTGCCGCCGCCTGGATTCGTCCCGATCGCCACGGTCACGTTCCCCGTAAAGCCCGTGGCGGTGTTGCCGAACGAGTCCAGCGCGGTCACCCGCACCGCCGGCGTGATCGCGGCGCCCGCCGGCCCATCGCTCGGCGGCACCGTGAACACCAGCTGCGTGGCCGCCGCGGGCGCGACCGCGAACGCGCCGCTCGTGGCGGTGAACCCGCTCGCCGTGGCCACGAGGGTGTAGCCCGTGCCCACCTTGTCGACGCTGAGGTCGGTGAACGTGGCGACACCGCTCACCGCCGAGACGGTCTTGGTCCCCGACAGCATCCCACCAGCGGCGTTGCCGGCCAGCGCGATCGTCACGCTCCCGGTGAAGCTCGGGATCGTGTTTCCGAGGTCGTCCTGCGCGCTCACTTTCACGGCCGGGCTGAGCGCCGTGCCAGCCACTGCGTTGCTCGGCTGAGCCGTGAACGCGAGCTGCGTCACGGAGACGGCGACCCGGAAATCCGCCGATTCCCCGTTGCCGAACAACACCCACTGGCTCGTGTGCCCGGCCTTATCGACGGTGCGCGCCCGCCAGTAGTAACTCGTGTTGTCGCTCAGGGGCTGCGCATTGCTCGCGGTGGCGATGGTGTCGTTCCTAACAAACGGACCCAAACCGGTGGGACCGGTGAACGTCGTACCCACGGCCCTGACTTCCACATCGAGGCGCAACGAGTCATCAGGATTGGCGTCTGTCACCCCGGCCTTGAAGAAGACTTGGCGATTCAACGCCGTACCACCTACCGGAATTCCTGTACTGCCGTCGCTCTGGAACTGGGCGAGGCTGGTCGGGGCATTCGGCGGCACCGGCACCGACGTGGTGAAGTCGGGAGGACTCTGTGGATTTCCGTCGAACGCCGTCCAGGCGCTCGTCCGGCCGGTCTCGTCCGCTGTGCGCGCCTGCCAGTGGTAACCGGTGTTGTTCGCGAGGCCGGCCACGGCCACGAAGCCGGTCTGGCCGCTCGCCACGCGGCCGCCCGTTTGCGTCGCCGTGTCCCCGAACGCGGTCCCCACCGGCTGGACCTCGACCTCGAGCCGCAGCGAGTCGCCCGGATCGGGATCCGCCAGCACGCCGCGCAATACCACGCTCGCCTGATCGGTGGAGCCACCGAGCGAAATCGCCCTGGCCGAGTCGGTGCGCAGCTGCGTCAGCGTCGTCGGTCCCGCGGGCGGGCGCGGCCGCGTCACCGACAACGTGAACTTTCCCGTCTGCCCCGCTCCCGCCGACGTCGCCTCGATCCTGTAGGTCCTCGCGGTCTCGAGCCGCTGGTAGCGGACGCAGGCGTCATGACCCGTCGTGCAGGCGTCATTCGACGCGAGTGACGGCGCGGTGGCCGCCGCGGAGCTGTCGACGACCAGGTACGCATCAACCGGCGTCGACGACATGACGACCGAGATCGAGTCGTTGGCTTTGGCGTCGAAGCTATACAGCCGCGCGAAGCTCGCGGCGCGATGCGGCGCCCCGCAGTCCGTCGTCGTGAGCGAGTCGGTGACCGGCGTGTTCAGCGTGATCGGCACCGCGATGCAGTCATGCACCACGAACTCGACCGGTACCCGTCCCGGGCTCCCGGCCGCGTTCTCGGCGGTGACGACCACCGTGTCGCGGTACACGCCGGTCGCGAGTCCCGCGGGATTGAAGGCGAGCCGCAGCTTGGCGGGCGCGGTGCCGCTGTTCGGGCCCACGAACGCGAGCCACGCTTCCCCGATCGCCAGTCGGGCCGTCCACGACAGCGTCCCAGGTCCCTGGCTGGTGACCGCGAGGCTGTCGCCGCCCATCGCGGTGCTTCCCACCGCGGCCGAGTCCAGCAATTGGTTCGGCCCGACGGCCAGCGTGGCGAGGGGCGGAGGGGTGTTGGTGAGCTTGTCGACCTGGCAGGTGGTGAGCAGGATAAGGAGAGGGAGGCGGACTGCGACCCGGACGGCCCCTACCCCCGGCCCCAGGGTAAGGGGTCTGCGCCATCCGCCAACGGTCCACAAGCCGCCCACGACCTCGCCTTAGTGGCGTCAAGGCGACAGGTGGAGCAAAGCCTGTACCGGCTGAACAGGAAGCTGGTGCGCTGTGTCACACAACAGACTGTGGCTGGTCTGCAACAACGCGGAGCGCCGGGGAGGCTTCGGAGCTACATGAGGGAGGGGAGACTACCTACAGTGGGCGGTACAGGACTCGAACCTGTGACCTCCGGTATGTGAGACCGGCGCTCTAACCAGCTGAGCTAACCACCCCTTTGTGAGGCTGGAAAACAGCAAACAGGTTCAGACGCACAGACGCACAGATGGAGGACAGTTATCAGTAAACAGGGAGGCTGTGCGCGTCGTAAGCTGTTCTCCGCGTCGCACCTGTTCTCCCCTGTGCGTCTGTGCGTCTATTACTGTTCGCTGTTTTCCAGCCCTTCAGCCGTGGGCCCTCCAGGACTTGAACCTGGGACCTACGGATTATGAGTCCGCTGCTCTAACCATCTGAGCTAAGGGCCCGCGAGGAGAGAAAGATAATGCGGATTGCGGATTTCGGAATGCGGATTGGATCGGCGAGCGTCGCGGATTCGTACTTGCCCCGTCGATTCCGCAATCCCCAATCCGCAATCCGCAATTGATCCTCATGCACCGCGTCCTGATCATCTCCCACACCTACATCCCGCCCTCCAACCGGGGGAAGCTGCGCGCGCTTGCCGCCCGCGGGCTCGATGTGACCGTCGGCGTGCCGCAGCGCTGGCGTGATACCGTGCTGGGTCGCACGCTCGAGGTTGCGTGGGAGCGCCAGAACGGCGTCGAGGTGTTCCCCCTCCCCGCGCGCCACCACGGCGACGCCGCGACGCTCACGTTCGGCGGTCGGGCGCTGCACGCGCTGCTGCGCGACAAGCGGCCCGACCTGATCCAGGTGGAAGAGGAGCCCACCGTGCCGGCCGCGCGTCAGGTGGTGCGCGCCGCGCGCCAGCTCAAGCTCCCCGCGGTCCTCTTCACCCATCAGAACGTCGCGGTCCCGCTGCCCTGGCTGGGCGGCTGGCGCCGCAACCGCACGTTGCGCCGGCTGCGCGGCGCGATCGCGGGGAGCGAGGGAGCGGCGGCGCTCGTGCGCGGGCTCGTGCCGGGGCTGCGGGTCGGGGTCATCCCCCAGCTCGGCGTCCATGTGCCGACCGAGCCCCAGCATGAGTATCACGACGGTCTCGCGATCGGATGCGTGGGCCGTTTGGTCCCCGAGAAGGGAATCGATACTTTGTTGCAGGCGCTGGCCGAGAACCGCGCCCATCGCTGGCACCTGACGGTGGTGGGCGACGGCCCCGACCGGGAGCGGCTGGAGCGCTTGGCATCGGACCTGCGGCTGGCGGCGCGGGTGCGCTGGAGCGGCGCCTTACCGCCCGAGGAGGTGCCGAAGCTCTGGCCCGAGCTGGATGTCCTGGTGCTGCCCGCGCACGATCTGCCGACGTGGGCCGAGCCCGCGGCGCACGTGGTGGCCGAAGCCATGGCGCACGAGGTGACGGTGGTGGGAACGAGCGGGGGCGCGACGCCCGAGGTGATCGGCGACGCGGGGGTCGTGGTGCCGGGGGACGACCCGCTGGCGCTCTCGGCGGCGCTGCGCCGCCTCGCCGCCGCCGACCAGCGTCGACCGCTCGCGCAGGCGGGAAGAGCGCGGGCGATGCAGCTGTTCAGCGATGACGCGGTGGCAGAACGGACTTTGGCGTTTTGGAAGGAGCTTGTGGGTGGGACTTGAGAAGAGCGTTGCCGAGTGGAGCGTTCCCGAGGACGGCGTTGCCGGATGGTGCGTCACGCCTCTCCCGGCAACGCCTCATCCGTCAACGCTCCATCCCCAATGACCCGAGTCCTCCTCGTCCCCGATCTGCCGTTGGAGCGCTGGCCCTCGATGGACCGCTACGCCCACCGGCTGCACGACTGGCTGGAGAGCACCGATCCGGGGTTCGAGGTGCGACTCGCGGCGTCGATCGGCGACTTGACGCGCGACCGCAGCAACGGCCGCACCTCGGGCGGCTATCCGCGGTGGTGGGCGCAGGAGGTGGATCCCCTGAAGCTCGTGCTGCCGGGTCCGTTGCACGAGCCGCAGCGCTACGTCGCGCGGTACGTCCTGTATCCCTGGTGGCTGCGGCGCGAGGCGAAGCGCGCGCAGCTGGTGCACATCCTCGATCACAGCTACGCCCACATGGTGACCCGGGTGCAGCGCCGCCCGGCGATCGTCACCGTGCACGACCTGATGCCGGTCATCATCCTGCGCTCGCCCACCGACGGGTGGCGCGAAGGGGTGCGGAACCGCTTCCTGCGCGGCACCCTCAAGGCGCTGCGTCTCGCGCGCGCGTACGTCGTGGGCACCGAGTGGTTGAAGCGGGAGCTCGCGACCTGGCTGGGCGACGACCGGCGCATCAGCGTGGTGCCCTTCGGGGTGGACCGCGCGTTCTTCTCCGAAGCCCCGACCGCGCGGATCCGCGGCCGGGCCGACTGGCGCATCCCCGACGACGCCTTCGTGGTCCTGCACGTGGGCAGCACCGTCGAGCGGAAAAACGTGCCGCTGGTCATCCACACGGTGGCGCGGCTGCGCGCCGAGGCGGACGCGTATCTGCTGCAGGTGGGCGGGCGATTCTCCAACGATCAGCAGCAGCTGATCGAGCGGCTGGGCCTCAAGCGCTTCGTGCGCACCGCGCCGCTCGCGGACGAGAGCACGCTGCGCCGCGCCTATCGCGCGGCGGACGTGCTGCTGTTCCCCTCCTTATACGAAGGCTTCGGCTACCCCGTGATCGAGGCGTTCGCGTCGGGGCTGCCGGTCGTCACCTCGGGCGCGGGCGGGCTGAAGGAAGTCGGCGGCGACGCCGTGGTGGTGGTGGAAGGCCGGGATCCGGGGGCGTACGTCGAGGCGCTCGAGAGCCTGTCGGACGATGCCTTGCGCCGGGAAGAGCTGGTGGAGCGCGGGCGCGCCCGGGCGCGCACGTTCACCTGGCAGAGAACCGCGGAACAGACGGCGGACGTGTATAGAAGCCTGCTGTAGAGTCAGCGTGAGCGGTGAGCGGTGACCGTTACCGCTCCCTGCTCACCGCTCCCGCAGTTCTCCGCACCATTCTGCCGTGTCTAGCCCACACCTGTTGCTTCGACTCTGCAGGTGTGTCAAGGCGATTCAGGTCGCCTAATCTCGACCGCCGGCTGTTCCAGGGTGGGGGGCCGGTGCGACCCTTGCATCGCCCGTCGGCAGCGATGAAGACCCTATCTGTTCTCGCCCTGATGGCGCTCATCGCGAGCTGCCACTTCGACAAGTTATTCAGCGGCGGCGGGGAAACACCCCTTTCGCACGACCCGCCCGCCGGCCTTGCCTTCGCCACGAGTCCCGGGAACGCCCGCGCGGGGCAACAGCTCAGCCAGGTCCGCGTCGCCGTCGTCGATTCGAGGGGCACGCCCGTCGCCGGCGCCGACAGCCTGATCACGGTCGCCCTCGGCGCCCATCCGAGCAACGCGGCGCTCACCGGGACGACCAGCGCGCGCGCGGCGAACGGCGTCGCCACCTTCTCCGACCTGCGCATCGACAAGCCGGGGACCAGGTACACACTGACCGCCACGGTCGCCGGCCTAACGCCCGACACGAGTGAAGCATTCGACGTCATGCCCGAACCCATGACGAGCAGCGTGGCGGTGTCGACCACCACCACGGGGCCGTCGCCGGACACCGACGGCTACACGGCGACGCTCGACGCCGGCCCGAGCCAGCCGATCCCGCCGAACGGCAGCGTGACCTTCTCCGCCCAGGCGTCCGGCAATCATACCGTCGTCCTGACCGACGTGGCCACGAACTGCACCGTCAACGGCGGGAACTCGAAGACGGTCACGGTGCCCGAGGGCGGCACCCAAACGGCGGCGTTCGCGATCGACTGCCCGACGCCGGCGCCCACGACCGGCGATCTCACGGTCACGACGACCACTGGCGGTACCGGCACGCTCGATCCTGACGGCTACACCGTCACCGTGGACGGCACCCCACAGCCGATCCCGACCAACGGTAGCGTCACTTTCAGGGGGCTCACGCCCGACAATCACTCGGTGAGCCTCTCAGACGTCGCGACTAACTGCGCGGTGAGCGGGCAGAATCCGCGAACGGTCGCGGTGACGGCGGGCAACACGACTCAAACCAACTTCACGATTACCTGCAACCCACCGCCCAACCAGCCGCCCACGGCGAACTTCACTCCAGACTGCAACGGGCTGGACTGCAGCTTCACCAGCACCAGCAGCGATCCGGATGGCACGATCACAAGTCAGCAATGGAACTTCGGGGACGGCACCACAGGGAACGGGGCGAGCCCCTCGCACCATTACACTGCCGCGAACACGTACCGGGTCACGCTCACCGTCAGGGACAACGGCGGCTTGACCGATGTCCTCTCCAAGGACGTCGTAGTCACCCAGCCCCCGGCCTTTAATCAGCCGCCGGTCGTGATCGCAGGGCCCGACCAAAACCCCGCGGTGGGTCTGCTCTTCAATCTGGATGGGGCGTCGTTCAGCGATCCGGACCATGATGGGCCGTGGACCGTGACGATCGACTGGGGCGATGGCTCGCAACCACTAACATTCTCGGCCAGCGAAGGGCCGATCAACGGCTCGCACTCGTATACGGGTGTGGCACTCACCGAGTACACACTTACGGTGACGGTGGTAGACGCTCACAGCAATCGGAACTCGGCCAGCAAGAAGGTCACGGTTGCGTTGTTATGAGCCGATGAAGGCTCTCTCTCTTCTGGCCCTAGTGGCCCTCGTCGTCGTCAGCTGTCACATCGACAAGTTGTTGACCGGGGGGAAGACGCCTCCGTCCGACGCCCCCCCGGCCCGCGTCGCCTTCTCCTCATCGCTCGGCAGCGCGCGCGCGCGCGCCGGCGACCCGATCACGCCGCCGGTCCAAGTCAACGTTCAGGACTCGGCGGGCCGGGTCACGTTGCGCGACACCTTAATCACGCTGTCCCTCGCCGCCAACCCCGGGGGTGCGAAGCTACGGGGAGATACCGTCGCGCACTCGGTGGACGGCGTCGCGACGTTCGCCAACATCCGCCTCGACAAAGCGGCCAGCGGCTACACGCTCACCGCCGCAGCCCCGAACCTGCACCCCGATACCAGTGCCGCGTTCAGCGTCATGCCGGCGCCCGCCACCGATTTGCAGTTCACCGTGCAGCCGAGGCAGCCGAGCGCCGCGATGCAGGACAGCGCGATCAAGCCGCCCGTCCAAGTGACCGCGTACGACTCCCTCGGCAACAAAGTCATCAACTTCACGGGCCTCGTCGGGGTGACGCTCGGCAACGATGGGAGCGTCACGAAGAAGGCCACGCTCTCCGGAGGAGATCCGGTGCCGGCGGTGGCCGGCGTGGCCACGTTCCCCAATCTGCGCATCGACCAGGCCGGCGTCGGCTACACGCTCACGGCCGCCTTTGGGACCGCGCAGCCCGTCGACACGAGCACCGCGTTCAACATCACGCCCGGTCCGCCGCCGCCGGCGACGCATCTCGCGTTCACCCAGCAGCCGCCGCAGACGACCCAAGCGGGCGCGGCGATCGTTCCGCCGGTGCAAATCGCGGCGCTCGATGCGGCCGAGCACGTCGTCCAGGGCTTCACGGGCGCGATCGGCCTCGCGCTGGAACCGGCTTCCAATGGCGGGACGCTTTCGGGCGGAGACCCGGTCAACGCGGTGAACGGCATTGCCACGTTCGCGAACTTGAGTATCAACAAGGCGGGCACCGGCTACACGCTGCGTGCGACGGCGCCCCCGCTCACGGACGCGACGAGCAGCGCGTTCGCCGTTAGGGCCCCGCCGAGCGGCAGCCTGCGGGTGACCACCAGCACGTCAGGTGACAACCTCGACACCGACGGCTACACCGTCACCGTGGACGGCACCACCAGCCAGTCGATCGGGAACAACAGCAGCGGCGGCGTCACCTTCAGTGGGCTCAGCGTCAGCAACCACACGGTCGAGCTCACCGGCGTCGCCAACAACTGCACCGTGACCGCGCCGAACCCGCGCACCGTCGCGGTGACCGATGGGGCGACGGCTGTAACGGCCTTCGTCGTGACCTGCACGGCGCTCACCGGCAGTATTACGGTGACGACGGCCACCACAGGCTCGAGCCTGCCGAGCACCTACACCGTCACGCTGGACGGCGGCTCGAGCCGCACCATCCCAGCGGACAACGGGAGCACCACCTATGACGGGCTCTCGACCACCAACCACACCGTCGCGCTCACCGACGTCCCGGGGAACTGCACGGTGACCGGTGGGGCCTCGAAGACGGTCCCGGTGACGGCCGGCCAGACCGCGACCGCCGCGTTCAAGATCACCTGCACGGCGCTCACCGGCAGCCTTACGGTGACCACGGCCACCACGGGCTCGAGCCTGCCGAGCACCTACACCGTCACGCTGGACGGCGGGTCGAGCCGCACCATCTCGGCGGACGGCGGCACCACAACCTATGACGGGCTCTCGACCACCACCCACACCGTGGCGCTCACCGACGTGCCGGGGAACTGCACGGTGACCGGTGGGGCCTCGAAGACGGTCCCCGTGACGGCCGGCCAGACCGCGACCGCCGCCTTCACGATCACCTGCTCGGCGCTCACCGGCAGCCTTACGGTGACCACGGCCACCACGGGCTCGAGCCAGCCGAGCACTTATACCGTCACGGTGGACGGCGGCCAGAGCCGCACCATCTCAGCGAACGGGGGGACCACCACCTACAGCGGGCTCTCGGCCACCACGCACACCGTCGCGCTCACCGACGTCCCGGCGAACTGCACGGTGAGCGGCGGCGCCTCGCACTCCGTGACGGTGACCGCCAGCCAGACGACCACCGAACCCTTCTCGATCAGCTGTGCCGCCACCACCGGCAGTCTCGCGGTCACCACGACCACCACGGGCCCGGAACAGCCGAGCGGCTACACGGTCAGTGTGAGCGGCGGGGGTAGTCAGTCGATCGGGACGAACCAGACGATCACGTTCACCGATCTCGCACCGGGCAGCCATAGCGTCGCCCTCAACGGCGCCCCCAGTAATTGCAGCGTGAGCGGCGGCCCCTCCCAGACCGTCAACGTGACCGCCGGGCAGACGGCCACCGCGAGCTTCACCATCAGCTGCGTGGCCACCACCGGGAGCCTCACGGTGACCGCGGCCACCACGGGCTCGAGCCAGCCGAGCACTTATACCGTCACGGTGGACGGCGGCCAGAGCCGCACCATCTCAGCGAACGGAGGGACCACCACCTACAGCGGGCTCTCGGCCACCACTCACACCGTCGCGCTCACCGACGTCCCGGCGAACTGCACGGTGAGCGGCGGCGCCTCGCACTCCGTGACGGTGACCGCCACCCAGACGACCACCGAACCCTTCTCGATCAGCTGTGCCGCCACCACCGGGAGCCTCACGGTGACTGCGGCCACCACGGGCTCGAGTCAGCCGAGCAGCTACACCGTCACGGTGGACGACGGCCAAAGCCGCACCATCTCGGCGAACGGCGGGACCACCACCTACAGTGGGCTCTCGGCGACCACCCACACCGTCGCGCTCACCGACGTCCCGGCGAACTGCACGGTGGGCGGGGGCGCCTCGCACACCGTCGCGGTGACCGCCGGCCAGACGACCACCGAAGCCTTCTCCATCAGCTGCGTCGCCACCACCGGCAGCCTCACGGTCAGCACGACCACCACAGGCGGGACGCCTGATCCCGACGGCTACACGGTGTCGGTGAGCGGTGGGGGCGGCGGGAGTCAACACATCGACCCGAACGCCAGCTTGACCTTCTTCAACCTCGCCGTCGGGAGCCACACCGTGACCCTGAGCGGGATCGCGCCCAACTGCTCCGTGAGCGGTGGCACCCAGCGCAACGTGAACGTGCCGGCGGGCGGGTCGACCTCCGCGTCGTTCCCAGTGGACTGTCCCACGCCGAACCAGCCGCCGACGGCCGATTTCTCCTCGAGCTGCACCCTGCTCGTGTGCACCTTCACCAGCACGAGCAGCGACCCGGACGGCACGATCGTCTCCTACAGCTGGACGTTCGGCGACGGCGGGACGTCCAACGAGCAGAATCCCACGCACGTGTACACGGCAACCGGCAGCTACACGGTCAGGCTGACGGTGCAGGACAACCAGGGGGCGACCGCCTCCGCGTCGCACCCCGTGAGCGTCAGCGCGCCGGCGAATCAAGCGCCGAGCGTGAACGCCGGGCCGGATGACACAGCGGTGACCGGTCTGCTCTACTCATTCTCGTGGAGCTTCAGCGATGCAAACCACAACGGCCCGTGGTCCTACACGATTGACTGGGGCGACGGCCAGACGTCGAGCGGGCCCGAGTCGACTGAAGGTACGTTCAGCGCGGGGCACACCTATATCATTGTCCTGCCACGCAGCTTTACGATTACTGTGACCGTGACGGACGCAAGCGGTGCTTCAGGATCGGATTCGAAGGTCGTTTCGGTGTTTCTGTTGTAAGGGCACTAGGAGCTCGACGCGGGACCCCTGGGTGACCGTCCACTGGGGATCTGTTAACCGGGGCATGGCCCCGGAGTCGGACTGCTCCCTGCTCCCTGCTCCCCGCTCCCTGCTCACTCTCTGGCCTCCTTCACCCACTTCCCTTCCAGCTTCGCCATCTCGAGCGCCCGCGCCGCGCGCGCCAGGAGGCCCCGCCCTTCCAGCGCACCGGCGCGGCGGCTGCCGATGGCGTCGTAGCCCGCGCGTAGCTCCACCCCGACGGAGTCCCGCAGCCGGTTCGCGAGCTGGCGCGCCCCGGCGCGGTTTACGCCCGCCGCGACCACCGCGAACTCGGCGGGCCCGATGCGGCCGATCGCATCGGAGCGGCGCCCGCTCGCCTCGAGCAGCCGCGCCACACCGCGCAGCGAGTCGAGGCCGTCGGTCCCCGCCTCCGGACCGTGGCGGCCCGGAGCTACGGCCACGCAGGCCACAGACGTATTGTGCTGCGCCGCCTGGAGGATCAGCTCGCCGGCACGGCGCGCCAACCCGTGCGTCGAGTACAAACCGGTCACCTCATCCACCAGGTCCCGCCGCGACACTCCGTCGCGCTCGACCTTGACGAGCACGTAGCGGTCCAGTTTGCCGAGCAGCTCGGCGACGTCGAGCGGCTGGCGCACCAGCTCCCACACGCCCGCGCGCAGCGCACTGAGATGGTCCTGATGACCGGGACGGGAGGGCACGAGCAGGAGAATCGGCGTGCTCGAACCGATCGAGGGATCGGCGCGGAGGGTGCGGCTCAGATCGAGAGCTTGCCCTTCCCCGAGCGCCGCGTCCAGCACGATGACATCGGGCCGGGCTGTGCGCGCCCGCTCGAGCACCGAGGCGTCGGCGAACACGCGCAGCACAGAGTACCCGCGTCGGCCGAGCGATCTGACGACGTCCGAGAGGGCGTGGTTCTGATCGCTGGCGATGAGGATCCGCGGCGGACGGGACAGGCGCGGTCGAATCGGCATGATGACATGGGGCGTCGACTGGCCCAACCTATACAGTACCCCGCTCCCCGCTCTCTGCTCCCTGCTCCCTATGAGGGGAACTCCGGCTCCCCGCCGGGCGTACGACCACATTCAACAGGAGGTGGTTATGGAAGCCCGCATCACAGCGCAGTCGCAGTCCTTCAAGCTTCGGGAGCGGCTGGAAGAAGCAAAAGTCTCCCACGGCCAGGAGATCCGGGCCGACCTGCCCAATGTGCGCGTCGCCGTGCTCGCGGCCACGGGCGAAGCGCAGCTGATGTTCTGCAACATGGGCTCGATTCGCGTGCGCGAGCTGGTCCAGCCGGGAGACCAGGGTCCGCTGGCCAGCGAGGTGACGCTGCAAGGTCTGGCGGTGCCGTTCCCGGGGAGTTACGACCTCGTGAACGCGCGCATCTCCGTCAACGGCAGCATCCACGTGGCGGTGGACCTGGCGACCGAGGTCGTGCCCAACGGGCGCCGCGGCTTAGAAGGGATAGCCGAGGTCTATTTCCACAATTGGCCACGTGGTGTGGGCGTTACCTGACGCACTGAGGCTCAAGCGGCCGGCGAAGGTCTTCGCGCCCAGCTCCACGCCCGCGCCCTGGACGTAGCGGGCGGGATCGAAGCTCCAGCGGTCGAGCACGGTCCCGGCGTTCCAGCGGACGCGCGCGAAGACGTCCGGCGCGAGCTCCCATTGCGCCCCGAGCTCCGCCTTCTGGACGTGCCGGCCGCGCCGCGCTTGGGTCCGCAAGCCCACGAACGCGATGTCGCGATCGGGAAACAGGTAATAGGTGTTGGCTCCGCCCAGGAAGAACTGGTAGTGGGGCGGCGGCTCGCCGCCCGACGCACCGATGGTCGCGCCCGCCCACAGGGACACCCGGCGCACCAACGGCAGGTAAGCCCGCAGGTCGGCCGTGTGGTGCGAGAACGCGACGCCACCGGCGGCGACCGTCAGGCGGTTGCCCCACTCGGACACCGCCCGGAACCCGACGCCCGAGTGGGGGAACAGGCCGCGATCGTAGGTATCGACCTGGACTACACCCGCCACGCTGTAGAACGCCCGGTAGATGGGATTGGACGCGACGGCCGACACCTCTTCGGCCCAGCGAGCGTACTCGACTTTGGCCCGCAGCGAGGCGTCGGCCAGGGTCCCGGCGCTCCGGGCGATGGACGTCGTGATCGCTCCCAGGTCCACCCGTGCCTGGGCGACGCGGTGGTCGCCCTGGTACAGGTCGAAGGGGCTGCGGACGTAGTCGGCTGCCGCTCCGAGCGTGAAGCTCCTCCCGTCTCCGAGCGGCTGTGACACCCCGGCGCCGATCTGGATCTGCTGGCCCAAGCGGGCGTCGGCGCGCCCGTTGAGCCCTCCCGACACCCGGCCCAGGGTGCTCGACAGCAGCACCGACGCCTTGTAGCGGCTCTCGTAGCGCAGTCCCAGGCCGAAGCGGCCGCCCGCGCGCTCCCGCAGCAATACAACCAGGTCGCCCTGCTCGATGCGGTACCCCACGCTCTCGAACAGCCCGGTGGCGTACAGCCGGCTCATACGCTGGCCCAGCGCCCGGCGTGACACCCAGGAGCCGGGCCTCACGCCCAGGGCGCGCGCCAGGAACCCCCCGGGCACGAGATCGGGAGGATCGAACCGCACGCTCGTGACCAGAACGGACTCGGGCTCGATCACGGGTGAGCGCGGGGCCCCGGCCCTGCGCGATACGCGCCGTTTGGCGAGCGCCGCGGCGATCCCCGGAAGCGCCGCTCGCGCCGCCGCCTCGCCCCGCGCGATCACGTCGCGCGCCCGGGCGAACCCGAAAGTGGAGAAGCCGCGGACCTCGGGGAGAATCAACACGTCGCATTTGCTCCGCTGCTCCGCCTCGGAGTCCCACACGCGGAACGAGACCGACTGCACCAGGACATCCACCAGCGAGATGATCGAGTCCCGTGGCTCGAGCGGGTCTGTGACGTCGCTGCAGATCAGCACGTCGGCGCCGAGCACGCGCGCGTCCTGCGCCGGGAGGTTTCGCACCACGCCGCCGTCGATGAAGGCCGTATCGGCGAGCTCCACGGGCGAGAACACGCTCGGGAGCGCCATGCTGGCGCGGATGGCGTCGGGCAGGAAGCCGTGATCGAGCACCACCGCCTTGCTGGTCTCCAGGTCGGTGGCGACGGCGGCGAAGGGAATGGGGAGCGCGCGGAAATCCCGGATCGCGTGTGCCGACCAGGTGAGGCCGGTGAGGAGCTGAGAGATGCGCTGACCCGGGACGACGCTCTTCGGCAGTTTGATCCCGCCGCGATGAATCGGCAGCGTGAGCAGATAGTGGTCCTCGGTGAACTTTCTTTCGACCGCGAGATCGCGACGATCGACCGGGTCGGTGAGCAACCGGTACCAGTCCTCCGTGGTCACGATGGTGTCGAGCTGAGCGGCCGTGTAGCCCACGGCATACAGGCCCCCCACCACGCTGCCCATGCTCGTGCCGGTGATCACGTCCACCGGAACCCCTGCCTCCTCGAGCACCTTCAGCACGCCGATGTGGGCGAGCCCCCGCGCCGCACCACCCGAGAGGGCGACACCGACCCTCTGGGCGCGGGCTCCGCACAACGGTAGCGCGCACGCAACGAGCAACATGGCAAATCGCTTCACGGCCTACCCGATTGGAGGGGGTTGAAGGGTTAAGGACTGTTGCATCCCCGCGCCAGTCGGGGGGCGGGGCGAGGGGAGCGGCTGGAAGCACGAGAAATGCTACAATCGGGCGAGGTTTCCCGACAGCGAGAGGTCATTGGGCACGATGATCCGCCGGCGGAGTCTTGATCGACGGCAGAGTCTCGGTCGTCGCATCGTGCGCGACCGCCGGCGAGAGCAGGATCCGCCGGAGGCCGAGCGGCGCAAGGGCAGGGAGCGCCGGTCGGGCGTGGCCCGGCGCTCCGGAGAGGAGCGCCGCGCAACCCGGCAAGGCGCCTTCGCTAGCTAATAGCGCGGCGCTGCGCGTCGCGCGCTTCGAACACACACAAACCCGAATCTTCCCATGCGACGGGAAACAGCCCGTTGCACCGGGGGCATACCACGCGCTCTGCACCCTGACCGAGCGCCGCGCGGGCGCTGCAGCTCGGGCACACGCCGTAGGTCGACCCCCAGCTCGCCGGCGGATGCTGCGCGTTGGGGAGCCGGGTCACGACGGACCACATCGTAGGACGAAACGGGAGGATCTGGAGGAAGGAGCGCGGCACCGTGACCGGTTGCCGGTTCACCTCGAGGACGCCTTCGCGCGCCGTCGCGCGGATCACGCGGTACCACGCGCCGCGTCGCACGTGACGGCTGGTGCGGACTCGAGTCCGAGCCCACTGTTCTGTGTGCGGCATGATCGCCCTCCAGAGCAAAACGGGGGGGTGACGGATCGGACAGCTCTAGGGGCGCGACAGCCAGTGTGGCGCCGGCTGTGGCGATTAGGCTGGGGGCTGGGTCACATACCAAGGGGTCAGGTGTTGGCGTGAGTGGTTTCTCCTTTCTCCTTCGCGGAGCGAGCGAGCCTGTCATCCTGAGCGCCGAAGGCGCGAAGGATCTGCTTCCTTTACTTCAGATCAATCCTCCCCAGCCTCTGGACCCCCGATAGCGCCAGCCACAACCGTGCTCGGGTCGAGTCCACGGCCATGTTCCGCACCACCGAGCCGGGCGTGGGGATCTTGACCGTCTCCGCGCGCTCGGTGGCCGGGTCGAACGCCACGATCTGATCCGTTCCCGACTCGTCGTACCAGATGCGCCCGTCGGTACCGACCGCGATCCCGTACGGCTGGCTCCCGTCGCCGCCCGGCGAGGCGAACTCGCGCACCTGTCCGGTGGCGGGATCGAGCCGGCCCAGCTTGCCCCGCGCGTAGTCCGAGTACCACACGATTCCTCGGGAGTCCGCCACGAGACGGCGGGGCCGGGAGCTGGGAGCAGGGAGCAGGAACGTGCGTAGGCTGCCATTCGCCGGATCGATGCGGCCGATCTGATTGGTCCCGAACAGGGCCATCCAGATCATCCCGTCGGGCGCGGCGACGAGGCCGTACGGCCGGGCGCGCGGCGTCGCCACCGGGTACAGCTTCGTCGTACCTGACGTCGGATCGAGCACGCCGTACAGGTTCCCGCCCTGGACGGTGAACCAGACCTTTCCCTGATGGAAGAGCGGCGTGTGCGGGTCACGTGCCTCGGACGGCAGCGGGTATTCCTTGATGACGCCGGTCGCGGGATCGAGCCGGCCGAGCCGGGCGGTGAAGTTGCCCGTATACCACACGCCCCCGTCGGGCGCGACCACGATGCCGTGCGGCCCCGACGCCGGTGTCGGCGTGGCGTAATCCGTGACCTTCCCGGTCGCGGGATCGAGTCGGCCGATGTAGCTGTTCGCCTGATCGGTGTACCACACGATCCCGTCGGCGCCGACGGCGGGGTCGTGCGGGAACGCCTTGGCCCGCGGCAGCGGATATTCGACGATCGAGGGAGCGGGGAGCCCTAAAGGAGTCCCTGACGGTCCCAGGGAGCGGGGAGCAGGCGCAAGGCTCAGCATCACTACAGGGGCGACACGAAGCAGCGGTGAGCGCGTCATCGGAGGTTCCTTCGAGCGGAGCGTTATCGCCGGATGATAAGGCGACTCCGATGCATGCCGCAAGATTACGAAGGGAGCGGGAACCAGAGTGATCGACCCTGCTCCCCGCTCCCTGCTCCCTGCTCCCTCTATGTCACCAGCTCGTGGCTCTGTGCCGGCGGTCGAGCGTATCGCGCCGGTCCGACCCGTGGCGGCGGGATAGCGCCACACGGCGCTCCGACCGGCGACGTTCGGCGGGCGCGACGGCGAGGAGCGAGCGACGCTCGACGGCGCGGCGCTCGCGGTCGTGGCGGCGCTCTCGGGGGTTCCGGCGGCGGCTCATACGGCGGTCAGCTCTCAGCTCCTCTCTGGACGGCTCGCTCGAGTCGTGGTCCCACGCGATCGCGAACAGCTCGTTGCACCTGGGGCAGCGCATCGTCGCGACGCGGCCGTCCGGCAGGTGCGCCCGATAGCGACAGCTCGGGCAAACGAGGTACTCATCGGCGACGCCGGCCGCGACGGCCGTGCGGGCCACGGTCCACTCGCGGGGCGGCGTGCTGCGCAGCTCGAGCAGGGACCGGGCCACCACCACGGCCCGCCCACGCACCCAAAGCTGCGCCTCGCGGGGCGTGAGCGCCATGACGGGGTACCAGGCGCCCCATCGCAGCCCGCAGCGTGCGGGCGTGTGCAACCGGGCCCACTGAGCCACCCGCATTTTCGCCCTCACGACGGTCATCTGCTTACCGTCTTGGAGCAAGCTGCGTGCCCGCCTGGAGGCGTCATGGCAAGCCCGCGGAGGTGCCCGTGCGAACGCGGGCCCGGCGCAGCGCGCCGACTCGAGTCAGCTCCGAAAGCCAGCCGAAGACCGGGAAGTGGGCCGGATCGAACCGCCCTGCCTCGTAGCGGACTTCACGGAAGGTGGACTGCACGACCTGTTCCGCCGCGACGGCATCGCGCAGGATGCCGAACGCCAACGCCCGCAGGCTCAGGGAGTGGCGCGCGGAGAGCTCCGAGAGGGCTCGGACGTCACCGTCGGCGACCCGATCCAGCAGGGTAATATCCGAGACCGACTGTTCCCGGGACTGGCGTGCCTCTACGGGGATGCGTGTCACGTTGCCTCTCAGGAAAGGGCTCCGGGGGTAAAGAGCGCGGCAGAACCTGGCGGGTCACGCTAAGTTTTAACTTCTTTACGGTCCGTCGGTTACCTGGGGAGCTCATGATGGCGAAAGCCCTGGTGTGTGGCGCAGGCGGTTTCATCGCGAGCCACCTGGTGCGGCGGCTCAAGCAAGAAGGACACTGGGTCCGCGGTGCCGATCTCAAGGTCCCCGAGTTCGGGCCGACCGCCGCGGACGATTTTCGCCTGCTCGATCTGCGGGACTCGGATGCCTGCGAGGCTGCCGTGTCGCTGGAATCGGGCGGGGGCGGGTTCGACGTCGTGTACCAGCTGGCAGCCGACATGGGGGGCATGGGCTTCATCCACTCTGCCGAGTGCGAGATCATGCGGAACAACGCACTCATAAACCTCAACATGATCCACGCCGCCGCCCGGAAGGGGATCAAGCGGTATTTCTTCTCCTCATCCGTGTGTATCTACCGCGATATGACGCCAGGCGAGCCCGAGCTGAAAGAGGAAGAGGCGTACCCGGCGCTCCCGGACAACGAGTACGGCTGGGAGAAGCTCTATGCGGAGCGGGTGGCGCTGGCGTTCGGCCGCAAGCACGGGATGGAGGTGCGCATCGCTCGGTTTCAGAACTGCTACGGTCCGGAAGGCACCTGGACGGGCGGCCGGGAGAAGGCGCCCGCCGCCATCTGTCGCAAGGTGGCGGAGGCGACCGATGGCGGCACCATCGACGTGTGGGGCGACGGGACGGCGATTCGCTCGTACACGTACGTCGATGACATGGTGGACGGCATCGTGCGGCTCACCGCATCCTCACTGACGGGC
>QHUK01000057.1 GCA_003222085.1 Gemmatimonadota bacterium | reverse complement strand
CGCCGGCGGCCCCCCCGCTGGTGCCACCGCCCGAATCGGGCGAGGTCGCCGATCGGGAGGACGATCGGCCGGAGAAGCCGCCGCTCGCCGGCGCGGCGTTCGAGCTCGCCGAGCAGAGCGAGACGCCACGCCAGTGTCCCTACTGCGGCGAGACACTCCCCAGCAGCCGCAAGGTGAACTTCTGCCCCCAGTGCGGGCAGCCGCCGTCGGGAGAGCTGCGCTGTCCGGCGTGCGGCGGTGAAGTGGACGTGGGCTGGCGCTACTGTGTGAGCTGCGGCCGCGCGACGGGGTTCGAGTGAGACGTTGCAGAGTCGCCGTGATCCCCGGGGACGGGATCGGGCCTGAAGTTATCAGTGCAGCCCTCGATCCCATCGAGCAGGCCGCCGCGAAGCACGGCGTCACCCTCGAGCTCGAGCGTCTACCGTACGGCGCCGATCACTACCTCAAGACCAGAGAAACGCTCCCGGACCGGGCGTTCGACCACCTGCGCGACGACGCGGACGCCATCTTGCTCGGTGCGATCGGGGACCCGCGGGTACCGGGCAACGAACACGCGCGAGACATCCTCCTGGGGCTCCGGTTCCGGCTCGATCTGTACGTCAACTTTCGTCCCGTGACGCTGCTCCATCCCGACCTCACCCCGCTGCGGGGGAACGCCCGGCGTATCGACTTCGTGATCTTCCGCGAGAACACCGAAGGGGTGTATCTCGGCCGGGGGCGCATCGGCGACGATGAGTACGTCGCCGAAGAAATCAACACCGCGAAGGGCGTGGACCGCATCATCCGCGCCGCCTTCGAGTGGGCGCAGGATCACGGCAAGACCCGCGTTACGATGAGCGACAAGGCGAACGCCGTCCCAGCTCACAAGATCTGGCAGGAGACGTTCAGGCGCGTCGCCGCCGAGTTCGGCAGGATCGACGCCGAGCACCGCTACGTGGACGCATTGGCGATGGAGCTGGTGCGCGAGCCGGAGCGCTTCCAGGTCATCGTGACCAACAATCTGTACGGCGACATCCTGTCCGACTTGGGCGCCGCGCTCGTCGGCGGGCTGGGGCTCGCCGCGAGCGCAAATATCCACCCCGGCCGGGGGGGAGCCGGGCTGTTCGAGCCGGTGCACGGCTCGGCTCCGCCGCTCGCCGGCAAAGCGATCGCGAACCCCATGGCGGCCGTGCTCGCCGGCGCGCTGATGCTCGAGCAGCTCGGCGCTCCCGAGGCGGCCCGCGACCTCGAGCGGGCGGTGAAGGAGACGCTCGCGGCGGGCGTGCGCACGCCGGATATCGGCGGGAAGGCCACCACCGGGGATGTGGCCCGAGCGATTGGGCGCGCGCTCTAGCGTGAGGGGGCACCGGGCATGGCTGGGCGCGGCGGCCGCGCTCGCGACCGGTAGTGCGGCACCGGCCGCGAGCCAGTCCCCCCACGCCGCGAACCCCGAACGCCCCACCTTCGCCACGCACGCCTACGCGGTGGCCCCGGGCTACGCGGAGGTCGAGCAGGGACTCGCGGCGCGCGGCACCGGCTCGCTGCGCGAGGCGACGAGCTGGGACGTCAATCTCAAGGTCGGCCTCTCGCGCCACGTGCAGCTCGGGCTGTTCGGGCCCCTGTATGCCCGTACGTCCGCCGGCTCGGGGGTGGGAGATCTGGGCGCGGCGCTCAAGGTGCGGACGGACCTGTCATCCCGCGCGGCGGTGGCGCTGGTGCCGTCGGTGACGGCGCCCACGGGCAGCGAGGCCCGCGGGCTGGGAGCGGGCCGTGCGCTCGGCGGACTCGTGGGGGTGGTCAGCGCCGATCTGCCGAGCGTGCACGTCGACATGAACGCCGGACCGCAGGGAATCGGCGCAGGTACGCCCCAGTGGTTCGTGTCCCTGGGCGGTTCGCGGACGTTCGGTCGAGCCGGCCTCGCCGTCGAGCTGTTCGAATTTACGCCCGGCGGGGCGGGCCCGCGGCTCGCGGGAGTCCTGGGCGCGGCGACGATCCGCCTGGCGGAGTGGGCCGTGGTCGATGCGGGCGGGGCGGTGGGGGCGACCGGCGGGACGCCGGACCAGCTGTTCCTGGGCATCACGACCAACCTGGGGCGGCTGTTCTGATCCGGCTCCCGCGGTGACCGTCCCGCGGGAGCTCGCCCGCGTCCTCACGCTGCGCGACCTCGTGCTGATCGTGGTCGGGACCACGATCGGGTCGGGGATCTTCACGGTGCCGGGCGCGGTGCTGCGGCAGTCGGGGGGCGACCTGGGAGTCGCGCTTGTGGTGTGGGTGGTGGGCAGTGTGCTCGCGCTGCTCGGGGCCCTTACGTTCGGCGAGCTCGGCGCCATGCTGCCCGACGCCGGCGGCAGCTACGTCTACGTGCGCGAGGCATTCGGCTCCCTCCCCGCTTTCCTTCTCGGCTGGGCGCTCTTCCTCGCGATCAACACCGTCTCGACCGCAACCCTCGCCGTCGCGTTCGCGAACTATCTGGGCGAGCTCGTCCCGCTCCCGCCGGCGGCGCACGACTTCGCCGCGGTCGCCATGATCGCCGCCGTGGCCGCCGTGAACATTCGGGGCGTCCGCCACGCGGCTTCTGTTCAGAACTGGAGCACGGGGCTGAAGGTGGCAGCGATCCTCGCGCTCGCCGCGGCCGGTTTCGCGCTCGGCGACGGCTTTCACGGCACGGGCACGCGCGCCTTCATAACGCCCCTCTCGCTCGCGTTGCTCTCGGCCGCCGGCGTCGCGCTGCTCGGCGTGCTGTGGGCGTACGAAGGGTGGCAAAACGTGACCAATTCCGCGGGGGAGGCTCGAGACCCGCAGCGCACGTTCGCGCGCGGGATTGGGCTGGGCACGGCGGCGCTCGTGGCGATCTACCTGACAGCGAACGCGGGCTACGTCGCGGCGCTCGGAGCTGCCGGAGTGGCTGCGACAGACCGGGTCGCGGCCGACGTGGTGCGCACCCTGTTCGGCTCCGATGCCGCGAGGGTCGTCACGCTCGTCATTCTCGTCTCGATTTTCAGCGCCGCGAACGGGCTCGCGCTCACAGGTCCGCGCATGTACTTCGCGATGGCGCGCGATGGGGTGTTCTTCCGGTCGCTCGCCGACGTGCATCCCCGGTTCGGTACGCCGGCCCTCGCGGTCGCTGTGAGCGCCCTGTGGGCGATGCTGCTCGCCGTGAGCGGTACGTTCGAACAGCTCTTCACGTACGTCGTGTTCGCGAGCTGGATATTCGCCGCTCTCGCCGCGGCGAGCGTCTTCGTGCTGCGGCGGCGCCGTCCCGACGCACCGCGGCCGTTTCGCGTCCCCGGCTATCCCGTGACGCCTGCTCTGTTCATCGCCGCCGCGGCGGCGATCGTGGGGAATACGATCGTGGCGCGGCCGGCGCAGGCGCTGATCGGCCTCGGCATCGTAGCCACGGGCGTGCCGGCGTATTTCACGTGGACGTGGCATCGTCGTCGTAGGCGCGAGTGAACTCGCGACCGCAGGGAGTCCATTAGGGCGGCTCGGCGTCTGCCCCTAAATGGGCCTGACGTGGCCGCTTGAGCGGCAGGGCCGAGCCGCGGCTTCAGCCGTGAGTCCCCGACGGGAACAACGTCCATCTCAACGACATCCGGACCCCGCGCCCTACCGCCCTCCCCCGATCTCCCCGATATTCCCCTCGTCTCACGTGGAGCTTCCCCCCAATGAAGACCCAGGGTTCCAATACAGATGTGGTGTTCCTCTCGGGTGTCCGGACCGGCTTCGGCACCTTCGGGGGCACGCTGAAAGACCTCTCGGCGATCGCGCTCGGCGCCGTCGCCGCGAAGCACGCGCTCGAGCGCTCGGGCGTTCCGCCCGCCGAGGTGGGCCACAGCGTCTTCGGCAACGCCCTGCAGACGTCCCCCGACGCGATTTACTGCGCCCGCCACATCGGGCTCAAGGCGGGACTGCCGATCGAGGTCCCCGCGGTGACGGTGAACCGGCTGTGCGGCTCGGGATTCGAGGCGATCACCCAGGGCGCTCAGCTCATCCTGCTGGGTGAGGCGCGAGCAGTGCTCGCCGGCGGCACGGAGTCGATGAGCCAAGCCCCCCATGTGGTGCGCGGCGCACGCTGGGGGCTGCGGCTCGGGCCTTCGGCCCCCCTCGAAGACCTGCTCTGGGAGGCGCTCAAAGACCCGCAATGCGGCCTGTCGATGGCCGAGACCGCCGAAGGTCTCGCCGAGAAATACAAGCTGGCCCGAAAGGAAGTCGACGAGGTGGCGCTGGCGTCGCAGCAACGCGCCAAGCAGGCCTGGGACGCGTGTGTGTTCCAGGACGAGGTGGTGCCGGTGGCGGTGAAGGGAAAGAAAGGGGAGCCGACCGAATATCGCGCCGACGAGCACATGCGACCAGGCACGACGCTCGAGGTGCTGCTCTCCCTCAAGCCCTATTTCAAGAAGGACGGGCTGGTCACCGCGGGAAACGCCTCCGGGATCGTGGACGGCGCCGCCGCGACCGTGATCGCGAGCGCGGACTACGCCAAGGCCCACGGCTTGAAGCCACTCGGCCGCCTCATCGCCTGGGCGGTGGTCGGGGTCGAGCCCAAGTACATGGGGATCGGTCCGGCGCCCGCGGCACGCAAGGCGCTCGAGAAGGCGGGGATGAAGCTGGAGCAGATGGATCTGGTGGAAGTGAACGAGGCGTTCGCGCCCCAGTATCTCGCGGTCGAGCGGGAGCTGGGCCTCGACCGCGCCAAGACCAACGTGCACGGCGGCGCGATTGCCATCGGCCACCCGCTCGCCGCGACCGGGACCCGCCTCACGATCCATCTGCTCCACGCCCTGCGCCGCGCGAAGCAGCGCTTCGGGCTCGGCTCCGCCTGCATCGGTGGCGGCCAGGGCGCGGCGGTGATCGTGGAAGCATTCCCGGGTTGAGGAGACCCTCATGGACGTCGTGCTCACCGCGATCCTTGGCGTCGTCGTGCTCTATGTCCTCTCCGGGCTTCGCGTGTTCAAGGAGTATGAGCGCGGGGTGCTGTTCGTGCTCGGCCGCTCGTGGGGCGCGAAGGGACCCGGGCTGAGGTTCCTGCCACCACTGCTCACCAAGATCCAGACGGTCTCGCTCCGCGTCGTCGCGTTGGACGTCCCACCGCAAGACGTGATCACGCGCGACAACATCTCGATCAAGGTGAACGCCGTCCTCTACATGCGCGTCGCCGATCCGGTGAAGGCGGTCATCGGCGTCGAGAACTTTCTCTACGCCACGAGCCAGCTGGCGCAGACCACGCTGCGCTCCGTGCTCGGCGAGACCGAGCTCGACGAGCTGCTGATGAACCGCGAGAAGATCAACAACATCCTGAAGAACATCATCGACAAGCGCGCCGAGGACTGGGGGATCGAAGTCTCCGCGGTGGAAGTGAAGGACGTGGACCTCCCACCCGAGATGAAGCGCGCGATGGCGCGGCAGGCGGAGGCGGAGCGCGAGCGACGGGCCA
Source organism: Gemmatimonadota bacterium (assembly GCA_003222085.1). Lineage (GTDB taxonomy): Bacteria > Gemmatimonadota > Gemmatimonadetes > Gemmatimonadales > GWC2-71-9 > AG41. Next base: position 15,315 of record QHUK01000057.1, on the reverse strand, counting down.
AGGTCATCAACGCCGAGGGCGAGCTCCAGGCCTCGGAGAAGCTCGCCCAGGCCGCTCACATCATCGGCTCGGAGCCCGCCGCGATCCAGCTGCGCTACTTGCAGACGGTGACGGAGATTTCCTCCGAGAACAACTCGACGACGTTCTTCCCGATCCCGATCGATCTGTTCAAGGGATTCCTCGAGGCGGTGGCCCGGAAGCCAGCGACGCCCGCGCTACCCGAAAAAACGTCAGGGGACACGGTACCGGCCGAGCCGACGAAGGCAAAGGCCAAGGCGTAACGATGGCGGGCGACCTCATCCGCCGAGAGGCGCTCGAGCGCATCATCCAGCGTGCGGCGGAGCTGCAAGCCGGTGAGCAGGACATCGGCGAGGGGCTCACCGAGCCCGAATTGCTCGCGCTGGGCCAGGACGTCGGGATCCCGTCGCGCTACCTGCGCCAGGCGTTGCTCGAAGAGCGGACGCGTCCTCCGGTCGAGGCGCGCGGCGGCCTGCTGGCGTGGCTCGTGGGCCCCGGACGGCTCTCCGCCCAGCGCGTGGTCGCTGGCGAGCCCGCCGCGGTCGATCGCGCGCTCGGCGCCTGGATGCAGCAGGAGGAGCTGCTCCAGGTGAAGCGACACTACCCCGACCGCACCACCTGGGAGCCGAAGGTCGGCGCCTTCGCGTCGATTCAACGGGCGCTCGGCGCGGGGGGCCGCCGCTTCGCCCTCGCGCGGGCGGCCGAGGTCGCCGGCCAGGTGACGCCGCTCGAGAGTGGCTTCTGCCACGTCCAGCTGGTCGCGGACGTGCGTAATGGCCGCCGCCAGCGGCTCGGCGGCGCGGGAACGCTGCTGGGCTTGGGCACCGCGGCGACCGGCGCCCTTTGGGCGATGGGGCTGCTCGCGCCTTTCCCGTTCCTGCCGCTCCTGATCCTCAGTCCAGCCGCCGCTGCGATTCTTCGCAGCCACCGCCTACAGCACGAGCACGTCCAGATCGGGCTGGAGCAGGTGTTGGACCGGCTCGAGCGCGGAGAGATCAAGGCCGAACATGCCCTGCCAGGCCAGAAAATGAGCCCGTTCGTCCGCATCGCGGACGAAATCCGCAAGACGTTCGAAATCAACTGAGCGAGACATGACCGACATCAAACGGGTTGGGGTGCTGGGTTGCGGGCTCATGGGAAGTGGCATCGCCCAGGTGGCGGCCGCGGCGGGATACGACACGACCGTGCGGGACGTGTCCCAGCAGATCTGGGACAAGGCGCGCGCCGGAATCGAGAAATCCCTCGCCAAGTTCGTGGAAAAGGGGAAGCTCCCGGCTGCGGACCGCGACGCGGCCCTCAAGCGCCTGCATTTCACGACCGCCACACCCGACCTGAAGGCGTGCGACGTCGTGGTCGAAGCCGTGACGGAGGACCTGGAGCTCAAGAACGCCCTGTGGAGGGAGCTCGACGGCCTATGCGGCCCCGCCGCCATCTTCGCCTCGAACACCTCGAGCCTCACGATCGCGGCGATGGCGGCGGCCACGAAGCGAGGAGACCGCTTCGTCGGCCTGCATTTCTTCAATCCCGTGCCGCTCATGCCGCTCGTGGAGGTCGTTCGGACCGTAACCACCTCGGCAGAGACCTTTGAACGCACCTTCGCGTTCGCCCGGTCGCTCGGCAAGGAGCCCGTGGCCGCGAAGGACACCTCCGGCTTCATCGTCAATTTGCTGCTCGTCCCGTATCTGCTCGACGCGATCCGGGCGGTCGAGCGCGGCGTGGGGAGCGTGCCGGACATCGACAAGGCGATGCAGCTCGGGTGCGGCTATCCAATGGGGCCGCTCACCCTGCTCGACTTCGTCGGGCTGGATACGACTTACAAGATCGCCGAGATCATGTTCACCGAGTACCGCGAGCAGCGCTACGCCCCGCCGCCGCTCCTCAAACGAATGGTCCTGGCCGGGATGACTGGCCGGAAGAGCGGCAAGGGCTTCTACGACTATTCCCTCGATCCGCCCAAAGTGGTCGCCCTCGGCGTCTGACGCCCGCCCCTTCACCCTCACCCCCAAGGATCGGCATGTTCGGCTACGACTGGCCTCGTTTTCACGCGGCGGTGAACGATCTCCCCACTGCGTTGCTCCTCGTGACGGTGCTGTTCGACCTCGGCGCCTGGCTCACGAAGCGCGATTCGCTCAAATCGGCGGCGTTATGGACGCTCTGGGCTGGGGTGATCGGCGGCTGGGTAGCGGTGCTCGCCGGCCTCCAGGCCGAAGAGGCAATCGAGCATGGCGAGGCGATTCACGAGTTGATGGAGACGCACGAGACCCTCGCGCTCACCACCATGGGCATCTTCACGGCGGTGCTCGCGTGGAAGCTATTCCGCCGTTCCAAGCTCACGGGCGCCGAGGAGGCCGGCCTACGGGTGCTGAGCCTCGCGGGGCTCGTGACCATCGTCTGGACCGCTGTGCTCGGAGGAAAGTTGATGTTCGAGCACGCAGCCGGGATTCCCAACGCCACCATGCAGCGGGAAATGGAGAACCGAGAGGCGGGGCATCACCACGAGGCGGGCGAGGTCGAGGAACATGAGCACGCGGAGCCCGCCGACACGGCCAAGCGCGCCGGGCACACGCATCCCCCCGGCACACCAGCGCATAAACACTGATGCGGAACGCGGAACGCGGAACGCGGAACATAAGGGTAGGAGTCGATGCGCGTGACCTTACTCTACCGTTCCGCGTTCCGACTTCCGCGTTCCGCGTTTGCCTTCTCGTCGCCGCCTGCACGCCGGTTACGACCCGGCCGGACTTCCGGCCCGACCCGGGGGCGCTCGTGGTGACCCTCGATGCACGACCGGAACGGATCACCGCCGCCCTCGACAGCCTGGTGCCGGCGGAGAGCCTCGAGATCGCGCATGCCAACGTGCGGGACGGCTACGTCGAGACCGCGTGGTACGACACGCAGGCCCATCGCACGCGCCGCCACGAGCGGGACATCACGAATCTGGCCGCCACGGTGAAGATCCGGTTCTGGGCCGATCCGTGGGTGCCGGGCCAGACCCGGCTCACTACCGAGCCGGTGTACCGGCCCCGCTACGATCCGTCACGCCCTGAGCGCTCCCTCGAGGCGATCGTGTCGAAGGAGCTCGAGGGCTACAAGATCGCGCAGCGGTTCGTGGACAAGCTGAAGGAGAGATTCGGCGTCCCCAAGGCCGCCCAGTAGCGGCGGCGGGCTACGCCCCCACCAAGCTCTTCACCCACTGCTCCATCACGTCGAGATCGAGCATCGCGTCGCGGCACGGCCCGTTCGGGAGCCGCATGGTGAGCCCGAGCACCGGCAGACGTCCGGCCACGTCGCGGAGCCCGGTCATCATGTCCCGCTCGCACGCCACCGCGACGACGGCGCGGGGCCGGCGCTCGCGGATGACCCGCCGCGCCAGCTGCCCTCGGGTCGCGACGAATACGGGCACCTCGTAGCGCCCGGCGATCGCCAGCACGCCGTCGAGCGCCTGCTTGGACAGGCAGCGGGGGATGAGGACCAGCAGCTCGCCCGGGCCGACCGTCCGCCCGCGCCGCTCCGCGAGCGTGTTGTATACGTCGATGGCCGCATGCTCCACCCAGTCCCGCTTCCCGAACGCCCGGGAGACGTGGGAGGTGAGGCTCATCAGGCGGAGATAGGGCCCCCGCTCGAGCCAGCCCTCGGGGAGGGCGAGCACGCCAGCATAGAAGGAAAAGACCAGTGTCCCGAACCACAACCACGTTGCCGTGGCCGCCGCCCCCAGCGCGAGCCACAGCGTGCGGGGCAGCAGTGGCCACAGGGTGCCGAGTCGCGGGCCAAGCAGGAAGATGAGGGCCGCCCCCAGCGCCATGCCGATGCCGATGGTCAGGGCGGCGAAACGGAAGAAGAGTCCCGGGGGCGCCGAGAAGTCGCCGTTCCCAGGGAGCGGCCGCCCGTCCCACTCGTCCCACTCGTGACCGAGACGGCGGTCGGTCTCGATATGGATGAGTTGGGCGCGTGGAGCGTCAGCGGTCATATGCGGGTCAAGCATCACCCACGCCGCTGGTGGTGTCAAGCGTGAATGGTGCGTGGTGGGTGGTGCGTGGTAACTTCCGTGCACGTGACAAACCACGTACCACGCACCACGCACCCGGGTTGACGCAGCCTCAGCCTGCTCTCCTGACCGATATTCGCAGCCGAGCCGCATACTCGGAAGGCGCCGGGATCTATCGGATCGTCCCGGCAGCGGTCGCCGTGCCGCGGGGCGTGGAGGAGCTGCAGGAGCTCGTGAGGTGGGCGGCAGCGACGGGCACCCGGCTCGTGCCGCGGGGTGCGGGGAGCGGGATGGCGGGCGGGAGCGTCGGGCAGGGCGTCGTCGTGGACCTGAGCCAGGGATTCCACTGGGTCGCGCCCGACTGGCCGCGCCGGAGGCTGTGGGCCGGTGCCTCCGTCACGTGGACCGAGCTGACGGCCGCCGCGCGACCCTTCGGCCTGCGCCTCCCTCCCGACCCGTCCTCCGGCGCGTTCGCGACCTCGGGCGGCATGGTGGCCACCAACGCAGCGGGGCCGCGGTCGGTGCGATGCGGCAGCGTGCGGAGCTGGGTCGAAGCGATCGAGATCGTCGACGCCGAAGGGCAAGCTCGCCGCATCACCAGGGGAGCGGGGAGCGGGGAGCGGTTCCCTCTGTCTCCCGACCAGCAGCGGTTGATCGCGGCTCGATTTCCCAAGACGCGTAAGAATGCCGCCGGTTATGCGCTCGACCGCTATGCCGAATCACGCGACGAGCTCGATCTCCTCGTCGGGTCGGAGGGGACGCTCGCGTTCGTCACCGCGGTCGAGTGGCGGGTCGAGCCGGTCCCCGCCGATGTGGCGGGCGCTGCCTTGGGGTTCGGGGACCTGCGGCACCTGGCCGAGGCCGTCCCCTACCTCGTGGCCCTGAACCCATCGGCCGTGGAGCTCCTGGACCGGACCCTGCTCGACGTCGTGCGGGATGCAGGCGCCCCCTCCGGCCTGCCCGAGGGGCTCGAGGGACTCCTGCTGATCGAGTTCGAGCGGGAGACTCAGGCGGCGGCTCGGGGTGTGGTCGCGGACGCGGTGCGCGGCCTGCGCGCCGGCACGGTGCACGTCGCGACGGCGGTCGACCGGGTGAGCCTCGAGGAGCTGTGGGCGGTGCGCCGCCTGGCGAGCCCCGCTCTGGCCCGCCTCCCGGAGAGCCGTCGCTCCCTCCAGGTGGTCGAGGACGGGTGCGTGCCGCTCGAGCGCCTGGCCGACTATGTCGCGGGGATCCGTGCGGCGGCGGCGGGGCGCGGCATTCCGGTGGCGATCTTCGGCCACGCGGGCGACGGCCACGTCCACGTGAATGCGCTGCCCGACCTGACGGTCTCCGGCTGGCGGGGTGCGCTGGCGGCGCTCTACGCCGACGCGGCCGAGCTGCTGCTCCGATTGGGCGGGACGCCGAGCGGCGAGCACGGGGTCGGCCGGCTGCGCGCCGGGCTGTTGGAGCGCTTCTACGGCTCCGAAGTGACCGCGCTGTTCCGAGAGCTGAAGCAAGCGTACGACCCGCACAGCACGCTCAACCCGGGTGTTATAATCCCCTCGGCTGATTGGGCGCCCCTCGCCGATCTCAAGGTAGGGCCGGAGGCGACGCCGATTCCCGACGACATTGCCGCCCGGCTGCGCGAGGTGGAGCGGACCGCCGGCTGGGCGACACCAAAGCTCGATCTGACAACCCCGAGCTCCTAACCCTAGCCCCTCGCACCCATGGAAGTCTTCCGCGCCCCTCGCGTCACCCTGATCGCCCGGCCCGAGTTCCTCGAGCCGGAGCACCTCCGGGTGCAATGGCAGGGCAGCGCCTCCGCCGGAGAGCGCCTCGCCGAGTTCGCCGGCCGGATCTGCTACATGAGCCAGCACAACCCGGCGAACCGGTCGACGGCCGATTACCTCGAGAACATCAAGAAGCAGGGCCACGGCTCGGTGCTGGAGCACGCGGTCTACGTGCTGCTGATCGAGGGGATCTCGCGCTCCTGCTCGCACGAGCTGGTGCGACATCGCGCGGGCTTCGGCTATTCCCAGTTGTCGCAGCGCTACGTCGACGAGTCGCACGCCGCGTTTGTCGTCCCGCCGGCGATGCTGGGCGATCCGGCGCTCGAGTCGGAGTGGGAACGAGAGATGGCGGATGCCCAGGCGGCGTACGTGCGCGCGGTCGAGGCGCTGATGCAACGCTATGCGTGGATCGCGGACAAGGTGCACCGGCGCAAGGTGGCGCGCGAGGCGGCACGCAGCGTCCTTCCCAACGCCACCGAGGTGAAGATCGTCGTGTCGGCGAACGCGCGCGCGTGGCGCACGATGCTCGAGCTGCGGACCAGCGAGGGCGCGGAGCTCGAGATCCGGCGGATGGCGATCGCGTGCCTTCGCGTCCTCGAGCGCGAGGCGCCCGCGCTGTTCGCCGATTTCGAGATTTATCGCGCCGACGACAACCACGACGCCGCGCGCGTCGCGTACCACAAAGTCTGAACGAGTGAGAGGTGAGAAGTGAGAGGTGAGATGCGTTGCGCCGACCTCTCACCGCTCACCTCTCACCGCATTTCGCTATTGCGCATCGCTTCGGTGTTCCTTATTGTCTACTCGACCACGCGTTTCGATTCACAGACCGCCCGAGCGGCCTTTTTTGTAGGAGGTTACCCGAGACCACATGCGAATCGGTCTCGCATACAACGAAAAACCCGATTCCGCGCCCGACGCTGAATCCGACGGTACCGGTGACGCGTTCGCCGAGTGGGACGACCCATCTACCATCACGGCGGTGGAGCAGGCGCTCGGTCTCTTCGGCACCGTCATCCGGCTCGAAGCCGATCAGTTCTTTCCTCAAAAGGTGGTCCTCGCACGCCCCGATCTCGTCTTCAACATGGCGGAGGGGCTGCACGGCCAGAGCCGCGAAGCCCTCGTCCCCGCAATCTGCGAGTACCTGAACATCCCGTACACGGGCTCGGACCCGCTCACGCTGGCGCTGTCGCTGCACAAGGGTCGGACCAAGGAGACGCTCGCCTACCGCGGCGTGCCCACGGCTCCGTTCACCTGCATCGAGGCGGTGGAGCAGGTCGAGCCCATGGCGCTGCCCTACCCCGTCTTCGTCAAGCCGGTCGCCGAGGGGTCGGGGAAGGGCGTGTTCGCGACCAACCTGTGCGCGAATGTCGCGGCGCTGCGCCAGCGGGCCCGGTTCCTGCTCGAGCGCTACGCCGAGCCCGTGCTGGTCGAGACCTACCTCCCGGGTCCCGAGTTTACCGTCGCGATCCTCGGGAACGGCCCCCAGGCCTACTGTCTCCCGGTGATCGGGTTCGATTTCTCGACGCTTCCCGAGGGCGCGGCGCCGGTGTACGGCTACGAGGCGAAGTGGGTGTGGGACCGCCCCGAGGCCCCGCTCGCGATCTTCCAGTGCCCCGCGGCCGTGCCGGTGGCGCTGTGCCGCGAGATCGAGCGCACCGCGCTCGACGCGTACCACGCCCTCGGCTGCCGCGACTGGTGCCGCGTGGACCTTCGGGTGGACCGGTTCGGCGTGCCGAACGTCCTGGAGCTGAACCCCCTGCCGGGCGTTATCCCCGATCCGGCCATGAACTCCTGCTTCCCCAAGGCGGCGCGCGCTGCCGGGTTCGACTACGACGAGCTGATCCAGGAGGTGGTCCGCCTCGCGTGGCGCCGGCTGACCGGACAGGCGCTCGCCGAGCCGGGGAAACGTACGGCGGTAGGGGCGCAGCATGCCGCGCCCCGGCAGACGGCCGCGGCCTCCGCATGAAGATCGCCATCCTGTTCGACCCCGGGGCCGAAGACTGGACGCCGGAGGACATCCGGGGCGTGATGAAGGCCGTGGACGAGATCGGCGCGATCTTCGCGTCGATGGGCCACGAGATCCGCAAGGTCCCGGTGCGCCACGACATGCGCTGGTTCCAGGTGGCCCGCCGGGCGGATCTCGTGTTCAACCTCTGCGAAGGCGTCCACGGGAAGAGCGAGTGGGAAGAGCACGTCGTGGGAACGCTCGAATTCGCCGGGATCCCCCTCACGGGTGCGAGCCTCTGGACCCTCGCGGCGTGCCGTCGCAAACCCATCGCGAACGCCTTGCTCCAACAGGCGGGGCTCCCCGTTCCCCGTTGGACCGTGGCACAGGGCAAAATCGAGGACGACTTCCCGCTGCCCGCCATCGTCAAGCCGGCGGCGGAGGACGCGAGCGCGGGGCTCGACCGCGGCTCCGTCGTGAGCGACCGCAAGTCGCTGCGCGCCCGCGTCGCGGCCATGACGGAGCAGTTCGACGAAGTGCTCGTCCAGGAGTACGTGGGCGGCCGCGAGTTCAACGTCGGCTTCGTCGGGAGCCGCGTGCTGCCGATCGCGGAGATCGACTTCAGCCGCATGCCCGAGGGCGCCTGGCCCATCCTCACGTACGCCGGAAAGTGGGAGATCGGCTCCGCCGACGACCTCGGCTCGGTGCCCGTTTGCCCGGCCGGCATCCCGCAGAAGCTCGGCGACCGCCTCGTCCGGGTCGCCGAGCTCGCCTGGCGGACCATGCAGGGAAAGGGCTACGGCCGCGTCGATCTCCGCGTCGACGACCAGGGGCGGCCCTGGGTGCTCGAGGTCAACCCCAATCCAGATCTGAACGACGACGCCGGGCTCTCCCGCATGGCGAAGGTCGCCGGCTGGGACTATGCGGAGCTGGTGCGCCGGATCGCGGAGGTCGCGCTCCGCGAGGCACAGGGCGCCAAGGCGGCGCGTGAGCTGCTCGCTCCGTCCCGTCGGCCGCGCGCAACGCGGACCGCTTGAGCGGCTCACGGCGGCCACCGGTCTGTTCCGGCCGGACGAGGTCGCCATTGCCGTGGAGCTGCTCGACGACGCGCTCGCGGGCGACGACGACTATCGCTTCCTCGGTGCGTACACGGGCGATCAGCTCATGGGCTACGCCTGCTGGGGCCCCACACCCGGTACCACCGGGACCTTCGACCTCTACTGGATCGTCGTCGATCCCGCGCGGCAGGGCACCGGATTGGGCACCGCGCTCCTGAGGGCGGTCGAGGAGAGGCTCACGACGGACAACGGACGACTGATCGTCGTTGAGACCTCGTCGCGCGCCGACTACGCCTCCACGCGCGCTTTCTACGAGCGACGCGGGTACACCCAGGCAGCCCGGCTCCCCGGCTACTACGCCCCCGGCGACGACCTGGTGATCTATCTCAAGGATCTGACGCATGGAGCCCTGGCAACAGCTACTGCGTAAGCAGAGCATCGCCTCGCTCGACGCGCTCGTCGCCAAGTTCGGCGCCGAACACGTTCCCGACCTCGCGCGACTGCGACAGGCGGCGGAGAATTTCGAGTTCCGCATCTCCCCCGCGATGGTAGACCTCATCAAGTCGCCGGGCGATCCCATCTGGCGCCAGTACGTGCCCGATCTGCAGGAGCTCGAGGTGCACGACGGCCTCGTGGACTCACTGGCCGAGGATGCCCACTCGCCCGTCCCGAACATCACGCACCGCTATCCCGACCGCGCGCTGTTCCTCGTGTCGCCGGTGTGCGCCGCGTATTGCCGGTTCTGCACGCGCCGACGCAAGGTGGGCGACCCCAAGAAGATCCCCATGGCCGAGCTCGAGTCGGCGTTCCGCTACCTCGAGGAGCACGTCGAGATCCGCGACGTAATTATGTCGGGCGGGGATCCCCTGCTCCTCTCAGATCGGCGCATCGACGAGCTCTGCAAGCGCCTGCGGGCCATCCCGCACATCGAGGTCATCCGCATCGGCAGCCGGGTGCCATGTCATCTCCCCGAGCGGATCACACCGGAGTTGTGCGCGCTGCTGAAGCAATACCATCCGCTCTACATCAACACCCACTTCAATCACCCCGACGAGCTCACGCCCGCGGCGGTCGCGGCGCTCGGCCGTCTCGCCGACGCGGGCGTCCCGCTCGGCTGCCAGACGGTGCTGTTGAAGGGCGTGAACGACGATCCGGAGGTGATGAAACGGTTGATGCAGAAGCTGCTCGCCGCGCGCGTGCGGCCGTACTACATCTACATGTGCGACCAGGTGGCGGGGGCGGAGCACTTCCGCACGACGGTCGAGAAGGGCCTGGAGATCATCCGAGCGCTGCGCGGGTGGACCTCGGGGCTCGCCGTGCCGCACTTCGTCATCGATGCGCCTGGCGGCGGCGGGAAGATCCCACTCCTGCCCGAGTACGTGGAGTCGATCAGCGACGACGCCGTGGTGCTCAAGAACTACGCGGGCAAGCGGTACGTCTATCGGCAGCCCGGAGCCCACGAGCCACTGCCGCCGACCGAGTTCGAGCCGGTGCTTGTGGGGTAGCCGTCTAGGGCTCGAGGAGTCCGGTGCGCAGGGCGAAACGCACCAGCTCCGGCCGGCGAGCGAGCCCCAGTCGGTCCTTCAGACGGGCGCGGTATTCGTCCACCGTCCTGGGGCTGACGGAGAGCTTCAGCCCGATCTCCTTGGAGCTATGCCCCAGCGCGAGCAGCGCCAGCACCTGTCGCTCGCGCGCGCTCAACCGCCCCGCCGTCACCTTCTCATCGTCGACCTGGCCGGCCTTGCGATAGCGCTGCAGCACGATCAGCCGGGCCGCGTCTTCGTCGAGGAAGAGCCGGTCGTCCGCCACCGCTCGAATCGCGCGCGTCAGCTCCTCCACCGGAGTGATCTTCTGCATGAAACCGCTCGCGCCTGCCTCCAGCGCGTCGCACAGCTGCAGCTCCTGCGGCAGTGCGGTGAGCACGAGGATCTTCACGCCGAGGCCGAGCCCCACGATGCGACGCGTGGCCTCGATGCCCCCCCTCCCGGGCATGGCGAGGTCCATCAGGACGACGTCGGGTCGCGTGGTCTTGACCATCGCCACCGCCTCGCTCCCGCTCCCCGCCTCGCCCACCACGACCAGGCCCGGCTCCTTCTCGAGCAGCGCGCGCAGTCCGGCCCGCACGACGACATGATCGTCCGCTAAGAGAACCTTGATCGTGCGTCTTTGACCCGGGCTACCGGTATCGAGCACCAACGCGCCTCACCGCAAGTTCGCCTACTCAGTAGTAGCAAGGTCCGTGCGCGACCGGAAGAGTTGCGCCGCCGCTACAGGGCTGGGCCCGGCGGGTATGTTTCAGCCGCATGCGAGTCATGCCGCTTCACGCCACGCATCGCCTGTTGCGCGTCGCCGACACCCCGACTCCCGAGCCCGGGGCGCTGGAGAACCTGCGGGCGGGAAGAGTGCGGGGGGCGGCGGTGCTTACAATTGCGGATTGCGGATTGCGGATTGAAAAGCAACCCAATCGGCAATCGCAAATCCGCAATCCGCAATTGCTTCACGGCAGCTGCCAGATCTCCACGCGGTTCCCCGAAAAGACCGGGATCAGCACGCGGTGGCGCTTGCCGTCGTATCCGATGTCGGCCGGGCTGGGCACGCCGGCAATCACCTTCACTTCCTGTCCAGTTTCGTAACTCGACACGGTCGAGTCGCTCCAGCTCGAGACGAGCACCCTGCTCCCGGCAATCTCGACGCCGTCGAACCCGCCCGGACCTTTGGCGATCACGCTGGGCGCCTTGTCGCCCGGCTTCCACGCCAGGATCGAGCGTCCGCCGAATTGCACCACGATGAACCGCTTGCCCACGGAGTCCAACGTGATCCCGTTCGGCCGGCCCAGCGTGTCGCCCCGCACCGCGACCGTCACCTGCCGGTCCGTGCCGACGCGGAAGATCCGATCGGGCCCCGGATGCAGCACGTTGCCCACATCGTCGAACCGAATGCCGGTGTCGGTGATGTAGAGCGCGCCGGTCTGCGCGATCGCGATGTCGTTCAGGAATACCGCGCCCAGGCTGGCCATGCTCACGCTGTCCCTGGGCGCGCCGGTCTTCGCGTCGAACGCGCGGACGACGTCGATGTCCGCGACCCACAACGTGTCTCCCCGGATTGCCAGCCCCTTTGGCGCGTTGAGCGTCACACCGCCGTGGCCGCCCTCGATGAACTTGAGGTTCTCGACGGCGCCGTCCGGCCGCACGCGGCTGATGAATCCGTTGTTATCCTTGGCCGTGGGACTGCCGTTGATGTTCGAGACGAAGTAGATGTCCTGCACCGGGTCGTGCAGCACGGATTCGGGCGTGAGGAACCCCTCCACCACCGTCAGCTTCGTCGCGCCGGGAGACGGCGGGAGCGTGGGCGCCGCGGCGGGGGCAGGAGCCGCGGGGGTCGCGGTGGAATTGGGTACCGCGGACGTGTCCGACGCGGGCGGTGCACGGTCCGCGCGTTGGAGGCATGCGGCGCCGAGGGCGGCAATCAGCACGCAGAGCAGTGTGGTTTTCATGGGTCCGTTTCTACCCCGTTACGCCTTCGCCTCCTCCAGCTCCTTTTTCCGCACCTCCGCCACCTTCTGCGCCGCGTCGGGCGGGACCTCCTGGTACACGTGGAACTTCGCGCGGTACGTCCCGCGCCCATGCGTGATCGAGTGCAGGGTCGTGGCGTAGCGGTCCAGCTCGGCCTCGGGCACGAGCGCCTTGACTCTGACCAGGCGGCCGTCGGGCTCGGTGCCGAGAATCTGGCCTCGGCGCGACGACAGATCGCCCATCACGGCGCCCTGGTACTCGTCCGGGGTCGACACGTCGAGCTCGAGGATCGGCTCGAGGAGCACCGGCCGGCAGTTCGGGCTCACGTTCCGAAATGCCAGGATGCCGGCCATCTTGAACGACATTTCGTTCGAGTCCACGTCGTGATAGGAGCCGTCGTACAGCTCCACCTTGAAGTCGACGACCGGATAGCCGGCCACGGGACCGCGCGCCGCCGCTTCCTGGATGCCGCGCTCCACCGCGGGGATGTATTGCCGCGGGATGACGCCGCCCACGATCTCGTCCACGAACTGGAACCCCGACCCCCTAGGCAGCGGCGCGATCCGGATCCAGCAGTCGCCGTACTGGCCCCGGCCGCCCGTCTGCTTCTTGTGCTTCCCCTGCCCCTCCGCGCGCGCCCGGAAGGTCTCGCGGTACGCGATTTTCGGCTTCCCGATCACCGCGTGCACGCCGAACTTGCGGGCCAGCCGGCCGACGATGATCTCGAGGTGGCGCTCCCCCAGCCCCCGGATCAGCGTCTGCCCCAGCTCGCCGTTGTATTCGTGCTGGAACGTCGGGTCTTCCTCGTGCAGCTTGTGCAACCCGTTCGAGAGCTTTTCCTCTTCGCCCCGTTGCTTCACCTCGATCGCCTCGGTGATCACCGGCTCGGGGAACGGGATCTTGGGGAGCACGATCGCATGGTCCTTGGTCGAGAGCGTGTCGTTGGTGTGCGTGTCACGCAGCTTGGCCACGACGCCGATGTCGCCCGCGTGCAGCTCGGGGATTTCGATCCGGTCCTTCCCCACCGTCACGCAGAGGTGGTTCAGCTTCTCCACCGCTTCGCGCGGCGCGTTGTAGACGTCCTGCCCGTTCTTGACGCGTCCTGAGTACACCCGAAAAAACGTCACGTCGCCCACGTGCGGCTCGGAGATCGTCTTGAACACCTGCGCCACGAACCGTCCCTCGTCTTCGGGCTTGAGCGTCACGCGCTCCGCGCTCCCCCACCGCTGCGCCTCAACCGGCGGCCGCTCGTGGGGCGCGGGGATCAGCTCCACCAGCTTCGAGAGCAAAGCGCGCGTCCCGTAGGTCAGCTCGGCGGCGCCGCAGAACAACGGGAACAGCTCGCCTTTCAGCATACCCGCCTTCATGGCGGCGATCGCCTCGTCCCGCCCGATCTCCTCGCCTCCCAGATAGCGCTCGAGCAGCGTATCGTCCGTCTCGGCGATGCGCTCGATCAGCTCCTTGGAGTAGCGCTCGAACCGGTCCCGGTACTCGGGCGGTACGTCCACCTCCTCGTACTCGCCGGCCTTCGTCCCCTTCTTGTACAGGTGGCACTGCTTCGAGAAGAGGTTGATGATCCCGTGGAATTCGGGGCCTTCCCCGACGGGGATTTCCACCGGGATCACCTTCGGCGTCAGCCGCTCCTTGACCTGGGTGTAGACTTTCTCGAAGTCGGCGTGCTCCTTGTCCATTAACGAGACGAAGAACAGGCGCGGGACTTCCCGCTGCTCGCAATAGTCCCACACCTTTTCGGTGCCCACCTCCACGCCGCCGGTGGCGGAGACGACGACCACGGCCCCGTCCGCCGCGTACACGGCCGCGAGCGCCTCCCCCGTGAAGTCGAGATAGCCCGGTGTGTCGATGAGATTGAGCTTCGCGTCCATCCATTCGGCGACCGCGAGAGCGAGATTGATGGAATACTTGCGTTCGATTTCGTCCGGGGTGTAATCGGTGAGGGCGGTGCCGTCCTTCACGGATCCATGGCGCTTGCTCGTGCCGGCCACGAACGCGAGGGCGTCGACCAGGGACGTCTTGCCGCTCGCGCCGTGGCCCACGACCGCCACGTTGCGAATCTCCGATGTCTTGTACACGCGCATTGCGCAGCAAACTCCGGGAGGGGGACCAGGAGAATATGCGGCACGAAACGGGGGATAGGCTAGGCGTAGACTAGACGCACAGACGCGGTACTGCTAGACGCACAGACGCGTAGACGCACAGGGGAGAACAGCCGCGAGTAACAGGTATACCTGATCACTCAAGCTGTTCACCACTGTGCGTCTGTGTGCCTAGCCGTTGAAGGCCTGCTCCCCAGCCACTCGCTGCTCTTGACTCTTCGGCAGCCACAGCGCCGCCACTCCGCCCAGCAGCATCACCCCTCCCGCCAGCAAGAACGTGCTTCGCTGGCCGAGCCCGTCGTACGCCAAACCAGCGGCGAGCGGGCCGACGCTGCGGCCCAGGGCAGCGAACGCCTGCGCGGCCCCGAGGATCGTGCCCTGCTCCGTCGGGTCCGCGTACACGGACACCAGACCCGACGCCGCGGGTGCGAACAGGCTGTTCGTGAACGCGAGCGGGACCGTCCAGGCGTACACCAGGAGGCTGGTGCCGGCCCACGGCAGCGCCGCGATGCTCACGCCCATCCCAAACAACCCGACGATGAGCAGGGCGCGCGCGCCGGTGTATCGCTCGATCCGACCGAACAGAAACCCCTGAACCAGGGCGGCGATCGCACCGATCAGGACGAACAGCCAGCCCAGCTCCCTCGCTCCCCAGGCGAACGCCTTGGCGGTGTGAAGCGGCAGGGCCACGGTGTAGCCCGCGAAGGCGAACGGCGCGAGGAGCCATACCAGCATCAGCGGCCGCAGCGTCTTTCGGGCCAGCGCTTCCACCATGTGACCGAGATCGAACAACGGCCGCGCCGTGCGGTGCTCGAGGGCGAGCGACTCGCGCAAGATGGCGCTCGCCGAGAAGAAGTTGAGGACCGACAGGCCAGCGGCGATGAGCCCCGGCGCGAGGTGACCCGCGTAGTGGT
>QHUK01000024.1 GCA_003222085.1 Gemmatimonadota bacterium | reverse complement strand
CGCGACGGCCGCCGGAGCCGAGACGGCGGCCGCGAACTCCGCCTCGAACTGGGCCGCCTTGGGGCCGGTGGTGATCCAGTCGGAGCGCAGGGTATCGACGACTTCGGCGATCTCCTCCTCCCCGATGAGCGGGGGCGAGAACGAGAGATAGCTACTGCGACGCGGTCGCGGCGCAGTGCCGGGACGCGGAGTCGGGTCCGTCGCCTGTTGCGCGCGGAAGGGCACGGTCATGTCTTTCGAGCCTGGCTGTGGAAGCGTCATACCCGGATGGTGGGAGCAAAGACCGTGCTGAGCGCGCAGTGCGCCCTTTGTCGCGGCGCTGCGACAGGGTGTGCTCGATCGCGCACCCCTAGCGGGACAACGGCGTGGAGCTCAAGTCGAACGCACCGCGGGATCGCGCGAGCAGCGCCCAGGCACCCCGCAGGAACCCACAGCCGTAGCAGACATGCAGCACCGGGAAGACCGCGGCGGCGGCAAGAGCAACGCGGGCCCCGTGGCGCCACCCGAGCGCGACCGCGCACACGCCGGTCAAGGCGAGGTAGGTCCCTACAACGACGACGCCGAGCACCCGCGCTGCGGCGACCCAGGGCGCCGCGAGCACAGTCAGCAGGACGCTGAGCACGAACGCCGCCGGCACGACCTGACGGAGGGTCATGATCCTTCCGATCTTGAGCGCGACGAGGGGTTTGAAGAGGCCGTACTGATAAAACATGCGGCCCAGCTGGCGCAGCGAGCGCCGCGCGTAGTAGGAGGAGACGACGCCGGGTACCAGCAGGATGCGTCCGCCCGCACGGACCACGCGGAAACTGAACTCCTCGTCCTGGTCCCGCGCGAGGTCCTCGTCGAATAGCCCCACCCGCTCGAACAATTCACGCCGGAAGCAACCGAACGGCAGGGTCTCCACCTCCCGGACTTCGTTCGTTCCGAGCCGGTAGCGAGAGTCGCCGATCCCGAACGGATGTGCGAGGACCGCCGCGATCGCGCGGGCCGTCGGCGTTCCGTCCGCCGGGAGCGTCACCCACGCGCCGCCGACATAATCGGCACCGGTGCGCTCGAGCCAGTCGACGAGGTCGGCCACGTAGTTCGGCGGGTAAACGGCGTGGGCGTCCATGCGCATGATGATCGCGCCCCGCGCCCGAGTGATGCCGAGGTTCAGGGCGTGGGGCGTCGTGCGTTTCGGGTTGTCGAGCACGTGAATCATCGGATAGCGACGCGCGTAGTCCGCAACCACGGCGCGTGTGCCATCGTCACTCAGGCCGTCGACGACCAGCACCTCGAGCCGGGCGCGTGGGTAGTCGTTCGCCAAAATCGAGTCCAATAGCGGCCGGATGTAGTCGGCCTCATTGCGGCACGGCACCACAATCGAGACAAG
The DNA here is from genome assembly GCA_003222085.1 of Gemmatimonadota bacterium. Lineage (GTDB taxonomy): Bacteria > Gemmatimonadota > Gemmatimonadetes > Gemmatimonadales > GWC2-71-9 > AG41. Next base: position 66,683 of record QHUK01000024.1, on the reverse strand, counting down.
GGGCCGCGGGGGAGAGGCTTCGCTCACGCTGGGAGTCACAAGGCAAGGCGCACACCAGGGTCTGAGCCGCGCTGGCAGCACTCAGTAGACTGATTGTATTGCACTATGCAATCAATCATGCAAAATGCCGTACAAAGTGCCGTACTATTTTGTCGAAGTTGTGTGGTCCATGGCTTTGATAACTCATTGCCTCCCCCCTTTGCTCCGTCCAGGTGGGGCTCAAGCGGCACGGGTGTTGCACCCACGCTACATGGACACACGCTGCTCAGAGCAAAACCGCCGAAAGACGGTGACGCAGAGCTTCAGGGGACTACCGCGGCCCAAGGTCGCCACGTCAGCCCGGCCGCCAGCGACTCGAGATTTCCCGCGAGCTGCTGGCGATTTTTTTTGTCGGCGCTCGCACAACGCACGTCGGCAGGATTCCTGTCCCCTCTCCAGGGGGCGAGAAAGGCAAACCCGGTGAAAGCCGGGGACGCAAAGCTCCGAGGCTACCGCACGCCCTGCGTGCCACGCCGGTCGAGCTGCCGAACCTCACGCAGGAGAGGATATGCCTGGTTGCGCCAGGAGTTGGGCAATGGCCGTCGCGGGGCTCGGGCTGCTCGCGGCGTGCGAACGCCCACTCGGTCCCACTCAGCCGCCGCCGGGCGACCCAGTCGTGCAAATCGTCACGTCGCCCCCGAGCGTCACGCTCGATCCTTACCAGACACAACAGTTTCTCGCGTACGGTCGCACGCAGGCCGGCGACAGCGTCGCCGTCGTCGTGAGTTGGAGCGTGTCTGGGGGCACGATCACGAGCGGCGGTCTCTACGCCGCAGACACCAACGTCGGCACGTATCAAGTGACGGCAACAGCGCAGTTGGCGGCAATGGCTCCAGCCGCCGCAACCACTGCCAATACAACGGCCTCTGGTAGCTCGACGGTCAAGAACCGAGGTCCGCTGACAAAGGTCATTCTCTCCCCGGTGACCGCCTCCGTGCTCACCGGCGGAACGCTGCAGTACGCGGCCTACGGGAGGAGAAAGAACGGCGACAGTACCTCGATAAACGTCCTGTACGCCGCCAGCGGCGGCACCATCACTGCCGCCGGGCTCTATACGGCAGGGCAGACTGCGGGACCCTACCACGTGGCAGCCACTCAGAGCAGCGGTGGGACGCTGACCGATACTGCGGCCGTCACGATAACCACTATCCCTGTGGCATCGGTGACAGTGAGCCCCACGACGGCGAGTGTGCCGGTGGGCGCCACCCGGCAATTCACCGCCGTGACCAAAGACTCGGCGGGCAACACACTCACCGGGCGCGGCGTCACGTGGGCAAGCAGCAACACCGCCGTCGCCACCGTGAGCAGCGGTGGCGTGGTCGGCGGGAAGGTCGCAGGCTCGGCGACGATCACGGCGACGAGCGAGACGAAGAGCAGCACTGCCGCCGTCACGGTCACGAACGTTCCCGTAGCATCGGTGACGGTGAGTCCGGCGTCCGCGAGTCTCCTGGTCGGCGGCACTCAGCAATTCATCGCCGTGACCAAGGACTCGGCCGGGAATATGCTCACCGGTCGGACTGTGACGTGGGCGAGCAGCAACACCGCCGTCGCCGTGGTGAGCGGCAGCGGGCTGGCGACGGGCATGGCCGGCGGGCCGGCGACGATCACGGCCACGAGCGAAGGTCAGAGCGGCACGGCGGCGCTTACCATCGCCGCCGCGAGCTGCGTGATCAGCTCCGGGGCCTGGCAGAACGTTGCGATCCCGTCGCAGGCCGGCGCCTTTGAAGCCCAGTTCGACGCCATCCCCACAACGGCGAACATGAACGGCGTGGTGGGCCTGTCCAACGGCCCTGCCGCGGATTGGACCAACCTGGCTGCCATCGTGCGCTTCGACTCTGCCGGCACGATCGACGCTCGCAACGGGGGCGTCTATGCCGCCACGGCCACCATTCCTTACACCGCGGGCACGAGCTACCACTTTCGCCTGGACGTCGATCTCGCCTCCCATACCTACGACATCCACGTGACGCCCGCCGGCGCCGCCGAACAGCTGTTGGGTAACGCGTTCGCCTTCCGCACGGAGCAGGCGACGGTGAGCGTCCTGAACAATCTCGGCCTCGACGCGAATGCGGGCACGGCAACGGTCTGCAACGTCAGCGTCTCACCCTGGACCCCGCCCCAGCCGGCACCCGTGGCCTCCGTGACCGTGAGCCCGGCGGCGACGAGCGTCTCGGTCGGGGCCACGGTGCAGCTCACGGCGACACTCAAAGACGCGAGCGGCAACGTGCTCACGGGCCGCTCGCTCACTTGGGCGTCCAGCACCCTAGGTATGGCGACTGTCTCGACGGGCGGGCTCGTGACCGGCGTCGCGGTAGGGGCAGCGACGATCACGGCGACGAGCGAAGGGCACACCGGGAGCAGCGCGGTGACGGTGACTCTCGTGAGCGACCCGACGCCGCTCTACACGTTGGGCACTGGCACGAATTACTACGTCGCGCCGTCGGGCTCGGATGCGAATCCCTGCACCGCCGCCGCTGCCTGCTACACGATGGCACGCGTCTCCCAACTCATGCGTCCCGGCGACAACGCCCATTTCGCTGCCGGCAACTACACCTGGACCTACTCGGGGAACAAGGTGACCAAGAGCGGCACGGCTTCGGCTCCGATCTCCTACGTCTCTGACACGAAATGGGGAGCCAAGGTTTATGGCTCGGGGTGCGACCCCATCTGGAACAGCGGCGACTATGTCCAGATCATCAACTTCGACGTCACCGGCAACTGCTCCGAAGGCATTGGCGTCAACGGCAATTACAACAATGTGATTGGCAACCGCGTCCACGACCTGCCGGGCACCGGCGGCTATGCCGCCATCCTCGCGGATTGCTGCAGCTACAACCTCGTTGGCATTCGAATCATCGGCAACGTGGTCGACAACATCGCCATGGGCACCGGCTCGAACCTGATCCACGGCATCTATGCGGCCGGCCCAGGTAGCGTCATCATGAACAACATCGTCACCCGGGCGTCCGCCGCGTGCATCACGCACTACCACGGCTCCACGCGCTCGATCGTCTCCAATAACGTGGTGGCCAACTGCAAATACGGCATTCAAATCGCCGCCGACGGCGCCATTACGTCGGACGATTACACGACCGTGGACAACAACATTGCGGTCAACAACGGCCGGGGGATTTACGAATACCCGACCGCTGGTCCTCACAACGTCTACAACAACAACATCGTCTACAACAACTCCACCGCGAATTTTGATCTTTGCTGCGGCGGAACCCAGTCCGGCACCATCACGTCGACTGCCGCCCAGTTCAGCGCGCTCTTCGTGAACTACACTGGGGATATGAGCGGGGATTACCACCTCCGGAGTGGCGCGGTGGCGATTGACGCGGGCACGACCCGCTGTGCCGCCGGCATGACCGGCTGCGTGCCCGTGCTCGACTTCGACGGGATCGCCCGGCCCGCCGGCGGCGCCTACGACATCGGCGCCTATGAGTGGCATTGATACCACGTCTGTGAAAACGCTGTAACCGTCGAAGCCGACGGCCTTTCACCATGTACAGAAGGAGCGCCCGAGTATGAACTTCAAGTTCAAGCTGTCCAAGCGGCTGGCCATCTTGAAAGCCGCGCTTGCCACGAGTGTCGTCCTGGCGCTGGCATGCGAGCGCGACCTCACTGATCCCACGCTATCCCGCAGCTCTCCCGGACAACTCGCCGTCTCTGCGGATCTCACTCCGTTCCCCGTGGCGTCGGTCGTGGCGAGCGCGAATGACGGCAACCTCCCGCAGAACACGCTCGACAACAGCCTCGCCACCCGCTGGTCGGCGCAGGGCGACGGCCAGTGGATCCGCTACGACCTCGGCGCCATCGTGGACATCGATCGCGTGGCCGTCGCCTGGTACCTGGGCGACAGCCGCATCGCGTACTTCGACATCGAAGTCTCGTGGAACGCCGTCGTCTGGTGGAGGGTCTTCTCCGGCCAGAGCAGCGGGCAAACGCTCCAGCCCGAGATCTACGCCTTCACGCGAACCTCCGCCCGCTACGTCCGCGTCGTGGGCCACGGAAACAGCCAGAGCGCTTGGAACAGCATCACGGAAGTAGCGATCCTCGCCCCCGCGACCACAATCCCGAGCAGTAACGTACCGGTGGCCGCGGTGACGGTGAGCCCGGCGTCGACGAGCGTCGTGGTCGGCGCGACGGTGCAGCTCGCCGCCGTGACCCGGGACTCGGCCGGGAACACGCTCACTGGCCGGACTGTGACGTGGACGAGCAGCACCAACGGGCTCGCGACGATCTCCGCGAGCGGCCTGCTGGCGGGCGTCGCCACCGGGACTGTGACGATTACGGCAACGAGCGAGGGCAAGAGCGGCACGGCTGCCATCTCCGTTACAGCCCCCAACTGCTTGACCAGCGCGGGGATCTGGCGCAACAGCCCCGTCCCCACGCAAACCGGCGCCTTTGAGGCGCAGTTTGACGCCACCGCCGCCACCGCGAGTACGAACGCCGCGGTGGGCCTGTCCAACGGCCCCGCCGCGGATTGGACCAACCTGGCTGCCATCGTGCGCTTCAACTCCACCGGCACGATCGACGCCCGCAACGGGGGCGACTATGCCGCCACGACCGCCATCCCCTACACGGCGGGCACGAGCTACCACTTTCGCCTGGACGTCGACCTCGCCTCCCATAGCTACGACATCTACGTGACGCCCGCCGGCGCCACCGAACAGCTGTTGGGTAACGCGTTCGCCTTCCGCACGGAGCAGGCGGCGGTACCCGCCCTGAACCATCTCGGCCTTGACACCAATGGGGGCAGTGCGACCGTCTGCAACGTCACCGTCGGGGTTTGGACCCCACTCCCGCCGGCACCGGTGGCCTCCGTGACCATGAGCCCGGCGGCGACCACCGTGTCGGGCGGGGGCACGGTGCAGCTCACGGCGACGCTCAAAGATGCGAGCGGCAACGTGCTCAGGGGCCGGTCGGTCACCTGGGCGTCCAGCGCCCCGGCCCTGGCACCGGTGAGCGGCACCGGGCTGGTGACGGGGCTCGTGGTCGGCACGGCGACGATCACGGCGACGAGCGGGGTGCACACCGGGAGCGCCGCGGTGACCGTGATTCTCGGAAGCACCTCGACGCCGCTTTACACGTTGGGCACTGGCACGAATTACTACGTCGCGCCGTCGGGCTCGGATGGCAATCCCTGCACCGCCACCGCTCCCTGCTACACCATGGCGCGCGTTTCCCAACTCATGAGCCCGGGCGACAACGCCCATTTCGCTTCCGGCAACTACACGTGGAGCTACTCCGGCAATAAGGTGACCAAGAGCGGGACCGCCGCCGCGCCCATCTCCTACGTCTCGGACACGAAATGGGGAGCGAAGGTTTATGGCTCGGGGTGCGACCCCATTTGGAACAGCGGCGACTATGTCCAGATCATCAACTTCGATGTCACCGGCAACTGCTCCGAAGGCATCGGCGTCAACGGCAATTACGACAAGGTGATCGGCAACCGCGTCCACGACCTGCCGGGCACCGGCGGCTACGCCGGCATCCTCGGGGACTGCTGCAGCTACAGCAAGACCGGCATTCAAATCATCGGCAACGTGGTCGACAACATCGCCATGGGCACCGGCTCGAACCTCATTCACGGCATCTACACAGGCGGCCCAAGTAGCGTCATCATGAACAACATCGTCACCCGGGTGTCCGCCGCGTGCATCACCCACTACCACGGCGCCACGCGCTCGATCGTCTCCAATAACGTGGTGGCCAACTGCAAATACGGCATTCAAATCGCCGCCGACGGCGGCATCACGTCGGACGATTACACGACCGTGAACAACAACATTGCGGTCAACAACGGCCGGGGGATTTACGAATACCCGACCGCCGGTCCTCACAACGTCTACAACAACAACATCGTCTACAATAACTCCACAGCGAATCTGGACCTTTGCTGCGGAGGAACCCAGTCCGGTACCCTCACGTTGACGGCCGCCCAATTCAGCGCCCTCTTTGTGAACTATACCGGCAACATGAGCGGGGATTACCATCTCCAGAGCGGGGCGGTGGCGATCGACGCGGGCACGATCAGCTGTGCCAGCGGCGTGACCGGCTGCGTGCCGCTGCTCGACCTGGACGGCGTCGCCCGGCCCGCGGGCACGTCCGTCGATATCGGGCCATACGAGAGGCACTGATGCCTATCTCATAGAGCCAGCTTTCCGCGCTCCCCCCGGCATCGACGCCGGGGGGAGTCTTTTTTGTGCCCCCCCTCCGGAGACCTGCGGCACCGTTTATGCGGCTGCGCCCCTCGGCGAGAACCGAAAGGCGTGGTCGAAAATGTGCGGTCTGGTAGTGATGCTCGGCCTCGGTGGTCGACCGGCAGACGCGGCGGTCCTGACCCGGATGGCGCAGAGCATCGCCCACCGGGGCCCGGACGACTCGGGCCTGTACCTCGACCACCACGTGGGGTTCGGTTTTCGCAGGCTCTCCATCCTGGACCTGAGCCCGGCTGGCCACCAGCCCATGTGCTCGGAGGATGGCCAACTGGTCATCGTCTTCAATGGCGAGATCTACAACTACATCGAGTTGCGCGACGAGCTGCAGGCCGCCGGGTACCATTTCCGATCGACCAGCGACACCGAGGTCTTGCTGGCGGCCTACCGACAGTGGGGCCCGAACTGCCTCGCCAAGCTGAACGGGATGTGGGCATTTGTCATCCACGACCGGCGCCGCGGCGTGCTGTTCGGCGCGCGGGACCGGTTCGGCGTAAAGCCCCTCTTCGTGCACCGGGGCAAGGACTGCTGGCTGCTCGCCTCGGAGGTGAAGGCCATCCTGGCTTCAGGCCTCTATGTGCGCGAAACGAACTGGCAGGTGTCCGCGGACTTCCTCCTCGACGGCAAACTGGATGAGACCGCTGCGACTTTTTACGCCGGCATCGACCAGATCCCGCCGGCATGCGCGTTCGAGCTCAGGCTCGATGGGCGCTGGCGCCAGTGGGCCTATTGGTCCCTTTCAGCGATCGAGCCGGAGCCGACCTCAGGGGTCGAAGACGCGTTCGCAGAGCTGCTCGAGGATGCCGTGCGCATCCGTCTGCGGAGCGACGTTCCGGTGGGCGTGTGTCTGTCCGGGGGGCTCGACTCCACGGCGATCATTTGTGCCATGGCGCGAAACCGGCAGGGTGGTCCCACCGCCGCTGGTCAAGCGGCCCCGCTCCTGGCCTTTTGCTATCATGAGTCCGCGTTCGATGAGCGCGCCTTTATTGCCGACACCCTTGCACAGACCGGCGCGTTACTGCGACGCATCTCGCTGACTCCCGAAGCGATGTGGGAGAGCCTGACCGAGGTGCTGCGCTTTCAGGATGAGCCGATCATCTCGGGGGCGCCGATCGCCGGGTTCCACCTGATGAAGCTGGCAGCGAGCAACGGCGTGAAGGTCGTGCTGAACGGGCAGGGATCGGATGAAATCTTGGCGGGCTATCCGAGCTACTTCCCCGACCACTGGTACACGTTGCTCCGCACCGCCCAAGTCACCAGAGCGTGGCACGAGATCCAAGAGTATGCCGCCTGGCACGGGGCCAGCACCGGGCAGCTGTTCCTGCGCTCCCTCGGTCGCTTGTTCCACCAGGAACTGCGGCGTCTCCCGCCGTATCGCCGCCTCGCGGGCGGGCGGCGGTGGCGCCGCTTCAAGCACAAGGGCTGGTTTGCACCATATCTGCTCGAGCGTCACGCTGCACCCGACGAGGGCTACCAGGACTCCCACTTGAACGCAGTGCTCAGACGCTCCGTCGAGCAGGCGCGCTTACCTCATTATCTCCGGCTGGAAGATCGCAACTCGATGGCCCACGGCCTCGAGGCTCGCTTGCCCTTCATGGACTACCGCCTGGTCTCCCTCGCCTTCCGCGTACCGGCAGATCAAAAAATGCAAGGCGCCTGGAACAAGGTCCTCCTTCGCAGAAGTGTGCGCGGCCGTGTGCCGGACTCCGTGAGAAATCGTGTCGAGAAGATGGGCTTTCCAACGTCGCTGCACCTGTGGATGACCGGCGCCCTCGCCGAACCCCTGCGCGACATCCTGGCCAGTCGGGCTGCCCGTGAGCGGGGGATCTACAACGTCGAGGCAATGCTGAGCGTCTTGCAGAATGATCATCGCATCGAGCCCGAGGCCGCACTGAAGCTCTTCCACGTGGCCGAATTCGAACTGTGGCACGAAATCCACCGTAGCTGAAAGGCCGCGACGCTGCCGCCCGGCGACAGGTGTTGCCATCGGGGCCACAGAGCATTGCGCACAGGGGTGTGCTCGCACAATTGAGGAAGGGGGGGGCCGCAGGTGCGGAACTTGCTGCCCGCTCCCCAGGCCATGCACTCTGTCAGCGCCCGCATGTTGCCTCGCATCGAGCCGGGCTGGGTGCGCTTCGCACTCACGCCGTTGCTGCTATGCGCCGCCTGCGCATCGCCGGATGCGGTTGGCCCCGATAGCGGCCGCGCGACACCCTTACTCGCGGACCGCCGCTTCGATCCCGCCTCGCAGTTTTACGTCTCACCGACCGGCGCTCCATCCGGCGACGGATCGTTCGCGAACCCCTGGGACTTAGCGACGGCCCTCGACGGCCCGGCCGCAGTGACGCCGGGCAGCACGATCTGGTTGCGCGGAGGAACGTACGCCGACGGTCCGTACTCCGGCGGCTACGTGAGCAATCTGACTGGGACCGCTGCCGCGCCCATCGTGGTACGTCAGTTTCCGAGCGAGCGCGCGACCGTGACGAAGTTCCTCGTGGTCCGCGGTGGGTATACCTGGTATTGGGGATTCGAGGTCGTGCACACCCTCCCGCAGGTGGCCCCCCAGTTGTTTGGCATCGACGACCACGGGCCCGGGGCCAAGTTCATCAATTTGGTCGTCCATGATGCGACCGGGAGCGGGATTTTCATCCAGCCCGAGGCAACCGACGCCGAGGTGTACGGATCTATCGCCTACAACAACGGACGGACCGACAACCTGGACCACGGCATTTACTGCCAGAGCCAGAGCAGCGTCCTGTTGCAGGATAACATCGTCTTCGACAATTGGGCGTTTGGCCTTCACTGCTTCGCCAAGGTTGGACCGTATCTCCAGAACATCGCGCTCGAAGGCAATGTCGCATTCAACGACTACGTCTGGGGCGTGCCGTCGGACGCGGACATTTTTGTTGGCGGCCACTTTCCCGCGTCAGGAATCGTCATCGATCAGAATTACACCTACCGAACCAATGACGCCGACACCAAGGCGGCCGACATAGGCTACAATCTGGTCGTGAACCACGACATCGTCCTCACCAACAACTACTTCGTCGGGGGATGGTCTCACCTGGGCGCTTGGGAGAGGGCCACAGTGTCGGGAAATACGCTGTTCAACTTTGCGGACGGCGGCATGGTGTGGAACATGGGGACTCTCAGTGGCCAGACGTGGAACGGCAACACGTTCTTTGGCGACTCCACGCACCTGGCGTGGCGCTACGATAGCAGCACCGTCACCACGTTTGACGGCTGGCGCACGCTCACCGGATTCGCCTATCCGGGCACCTACGCGGGCAGCGCCCCAACGGGGGTCAAAATCGTGGTTCGCCCGAACCGGTACGAGCCGGGTCGTGCGAACATCATCGTCTACAACTGGGCGCAGCAGAGCACGGTGGACGTAGACGTCTCTGGGATCCTCGACCAGGGTGACCGCTACGTGGTGAAGAACGTCCAGGACTTCTATGGCACCCCCGTGGCGGGCGGGTTCTACACTGGTCGCCCCGTCCAATTGCCGATGGTCGGCGTCACGCCCCCGATCCCGCTCGGAACCACCACGGCTCAGCCACCACCCGTGACCGGGCCCACGTTCAACGTGTTCGTGCTCATGACGACACGGCGCGCCCGTTGCGTTCCCGGTGAGCAAAAAAGAGCGCGAGAGGGTGGCGGACCTCCCCGTTGAATGGGACGACGTGGCGCCCAGGCGGGGCGCGCTGCGCGCTCGGGTGGTCCTTGCTGTTTGCCTCCTGCGCACAGCAGGACGTCGTCAAGGCCCATCCCGGTAGGCCCGGGATAAGCACCCCTGCCGGCCCCGAGTTCTACGCATCGCCGAGCGGCGCACCGTCGGGCGACGGATCGGTCACCAAGCCGTGGGACCTGCAGACGGCCTTGAACCAGCCGACAGCGGTCACGCCGGGCAGCACGATCTGGCTGCGCGGCGGTCGCTACACGGGGGGGAGCGATCGCGCTGGGTTTCGCAGTAACCTGACCGGGACGGCCGACGCCCCGATCGTGGTGCGCCAGTTTCCCGGCGAGCGCGCGATCGTGACGAATAGCCTCGACGTCCGGGGCTCGTATGCGTGGTTTTGGGGCTTCGAAGTCACGAGCGCACGGCAAGCCGCCACGGGCACGGATTACGAGTATCTCGTCGGTGCCCACGCCGGCACTGCGAATCGCCTCATCAATCTCGTCATTCACGACGGGCCGAACACGGGAGTGGCGAGCTTTACCCCACTCTACACCAGCGCGAGCCAGACCACCATCTACGGCTGCCTCATCTACAACAACGGGACACATTTCAACCTGGACCACGGCCTCTACCTGCAAAACGATGTGGCGACCGGCACGGTCACCGTCACCGATAACATCGTGTTCAACAACGAGGCGTTCGGTCTGCACATCTATTCCCGGCCAGCGGAGGGCCGCCTGAACGGGTTCGACATCGAAGGGAATGTCCTCTTCGGCAACGGCTCGATCAGTACGCCCGTCAACAGAAACAACGAAATCCTGATCGGCGGCACCCCGGCCGCCAGCGACATCGTGGTCCGTGGCAATTATACCTATCGGGAGGTGGCGTCGGGCTTCAGTCCCTACAAAGTGGCCGTCGAGATTGGATATACCGAGGGCTCCCGCGCCAACGTCGATGTCCTGCTGGAGAACAACTACTTCGTCGGCGGCTTCTACATCAACCGGTGGTCCTCGGCGACCGTGCGCGGCAACCTGGTCTATGATTACGGGGGGCCGATGGTGCTGACCGACTCCAGCGTGAGTGGTCAGACCTGGTCGGAAAACCGGTTCTACGGCGTCTCAACCCGGTCGACCTGGCAGCAGTCACCCAACGCCCCGGCGGCCTTCAGGACGTGGGAAGCGCAAACGGGACTCACTGGTGCGGGCCGTTATGAGGGGAGCGGTGCACCGCCCACCCTCGTGATCGTGCGCCCCAACCAATATGAGGCCGGGCGGGCGAACATCATCGTCTACAACTGGGCGCAGCAGTCCACAGTCAGCGCGGACCTCTCTGGGGTGCTCAATGTGGGAGACCGCTACGTCGTGCAGAACGTCCAGGACTTCTTTGGGCCGCCGGTGGCCAGCGGGAGCTACGAGGGAGGCAACATCGCACTGCCCATGGCGGGCCGCACGCCGCCCGCTCCCGTCGGGCGAGCGTTCACGCCGCCCCCGGTCACCGGGCCGACCTTCAACGTCTTCGTCGTCATGAAGTCAGCGTGAAATCACTGTCTCCTGATCACGCCCAGGTAGTGCGTTCGCAGCGGCGTGACCAGGTTCAAGAGCAAGCACAGCGTCCACGAAAGGGGCGCGACGAGGCGTGCCACCGGCGGGGCCAGCGTCACCCGGTTCAGCTCCACAGAACACCCGGGAAACAGGCGCCTGATCTCTGCGGCCTTGACGGGGCGGAGATCGGGGTTGCGAGGGTTGGGCACACAGAAGTCATACCAGAGAATGACCCCTGCGGGTGTGAGAACACGAACCATCTCCTCCGCGACACAACGCCGCACATCGGCGTCGAGAATGGACGTGAAGACCATGAACTGCGTGACCAGATCGAAACTGGCGGTGCGGAACGGCAAGGCCACCGCGCTGCTGCAGAACAGCCCGATGTCCGGCGGACAGCGCCGCGCCGCACCGCGGACTCGGTCGCGCAGCAGGTCGATGCCGGCAGCATGTCGCGGCTGTGCTCCCCACGCGATCAGACGGTGCAGCCAGTAGCCTGTGCCGCACCCGACGTCCAGGATGCGTCTCGCGTCCAGCGGCCAGAGCCTCGACCGGCGCAGTGCGGCGAGCACGCGACGCTCAAGATCGTGCATCATGAAGACGTACGCCGGATTGCCCCAGTCGTAACGCCATGCGCCTCCCCGCCTGGCGTACGCGGCACGGATCCGCGCTTCCTCGGCGCTGGCCCGATCGCCTGTCACGACCTTCATGGTGCTGGGCGTCATAAACCCGCCAGGACCCCCTGGCGCGTCGAAGCCGGCGGAAGGCTCATCCCGAGGACCTGGTCGACGAGCAGAGCGATCGCGTCGTAGGTAATCGGTACGGGGCAGGAAGATCGCTCTGGCGAGCCGTCCTGCCAGAGCCGCTCGAGTACGCAAGCGATTCCCTCGACATCGCCCGAATCGCGAACGACGGCACCGAGGCGGGTTCCCTCGACCGCCGCGGCACTGCCCGCCGGCGCCACGACGAGCGTGGGGACGCCCATCGCCACCGATTCATAGAGCTTGGCGGGGATCTGCAGCTCTTGGTCCTGGGCCAGGACCACGGCCAGGCGCGACCGGGACACGACGTCGAGCGCGTCGGCGCGGGACAGCAGGCCCAGCACCTCCACATACTGCTCGACGCCTGCGACCGCGACGGCGTCGTTGAATACCTGAGCGTGGCGTGAATCGGCGTCACCGGCGATGCGCAGTTTTGACCCGGCTCGGGCAGCCTCTGGATGATGCTGGAAGAAAATCCCAAGTGCCCGCATCACCGGCCCGAGATCACGGCCTGCGTACAATCGGCCGGTGTACGCGATGCTCAACCCCGGATACCGATGGCGCGCCGGTGGCGGCACGCCATCCGGGTCGACCCCGTTGGGGACGCACACCACCGGCACGTTGGGATACTTCGCCGCCAGCACCTCGGCCAGCTGCGGCGTGTTCGCAATGACCCCATCCGCCACCCCGAAGGCGAGGCGCTCCAGTCGCGGCGCGATGGCGCGAAACACGCGGGTCCCGAGTCTCCGATGCGACTGCCAGACCTTCGGGAGCGGTCCCGCCCACGGATCGCGCAGATCGATCAACCACGCTGCAGGGCTCCTGATAGTGGCCATCGCGGCCACCAGATGGGCGGAGTGCGGCGGGCCGCTGCTCACCACCACCCGCGGCTGGAATCGCCGGATCACCGAGCGCGCGTGCAGCGCGGCTCGGAGCATCCAGCCATGGCTTTCGTCCGGAAGGCTCAAGAACGTCGCGACCTCATTACGCAGCTGGCGCAGCAGATCGCGCGGCCGCCCCCCGGGAGGCCCACCGTGCGATATACTCCGGGACAACCCGAGCGATTCCCCGAAGATCAGCCGGCGTACCAGCCGGTAGCCGTCGCCCACCGTCCAGAGACGCGCACACCGCTCCACTTGCACGCCGATCGCCGCTGCGCCTCCGAACGGAGGAGCGGCCGTGAGGACGCAAACGTCCCAGCCCAGCCGCGCGAGGTACTTTGTGATGCCTGCCCAACGCAAACCCCCGACGGGACCATCGGGACCGAAGTCGTACGTGATGACCAGCAGCCGGCGGGTGTCGCTCGGCCCCTCGCCGGCGGGCGTGGTCACAGAGACCCCTCGCGTCTGCCGCGCGCAGCCCCGACGAGCTCGAAGAATGCCGTGAGCCGCTCCCGGTGCAACAGCAGACAGGCGAGCCCATAACTGATCACCCCCGCCGCGACTTGAGCAGCCAGTCGCAGGCTCGGAGTCCATGCACTGCCGGAGAGCACCTCGACCGCGAGCACCGCGGCCGCCATCAGCGCCGTCCCGCTCAGCGCCGGCCACAGCGCCAGGAGGTACGCCTTGGGGGACAGCACGATCTTGGAGAACACACGCCGGTAAAGCGGCAAGGCGATGATGGGATCCACGAGCAGCCAAGCCGTCGCGAGACCGACCGTCCCCCACCGATTCCCGCTCACGTAGAAGCACGTGGGCATAACCACGGCAGCGGCGACCATTCGCCACATCTCGAACCGCGCATCCCGGATGATCTGGAGCACCTGAGGCAAGAGTGGCATGATCGAGCGAACGGCCGCATAGGCGGCGAGGAGCCGCAGCGGCGCGATCGTGGCCTCCCACTTGGTGCCGAGCAGCGCCAGAACGAAGTCCCGGGCCACGAGCGCGAGGCCGACGGCGAGGGGAAAGGTGATGAGTGCGATGCCTTCGGTAATCCTGAGGACGTAGCGCCGCAGTGCTGGAGGGTCGCTCTGCACCGCCGAAAAGAAGGCGGGCGTCACCTGAGCGACGAGGGTCGTGATCTTGTCCACCGGGACGCTGGCCAAGGTCCAGCCGACGTTGTAGAAGCCGAGCGCAGCCTTTCCCAGGACCCGCCCGGCTACCAGGAAATCCGCGTTTGCCGAGGCGTACCAGCACAGGCGGGATATGAGGACGTCGAAGCTCAGCGTCATGGCGTGCTTCAGCGACTTCGGCCGCGGCCACGCCAACGGCAGGTGCCTCAGCCGCAGGAGCGCTCCCGTCGAGAGCAGCGCGCCTAGCACCGCGCCGCAGACGAGCGTCCAATACCGAAATCCTGCCACCGCAAATCCGACCATGCACACGGCCAGAATCACCGCCTGGACGAGGTCGATGACAGCGAGTGCCTTGAAGCGCAGGTCGCGCTGCAGTAGCGCGAATGGCACGGTCTTGAACGACGTGATGACAAAGGTTGTGCTCATCGCCGCGACGACCAGCGGCAATTGAGGAGCGTGGAAGAATTGCCCCAAAGGGATCGCCACCGCACAGGACAGGAGCAGGCTGGCGAGCCCCGAGAGCACGGCTAGCCCGTTGAGCTGGCTGATCTGCTCCACGCTGAGCTCGCGGATCGCCAGCACGGCGGTGCCCAGCCCAAATTCGGAGAGCAGCGTGATGAGCCCGAGGTAGATCGCGGCCATACCGACGAGCCCGTAGTCCTCGGGGCTGAGCAAGCGAGCGACGATGAGCCAGGAGACCCAGCTGAGCGCCTGGCTGGCCCATTTGGCCGCCGCAGTCCAGGCCACGCCGCGCAGGAGCGAGTGATCAAGGGCCCGCGCTTCGTCATGTGTACCGGACCCTGTCGCTTCGGGAACTACCGCCACGTGACGCACAGCCTACGCGTGGAAGCAAGAGCGAGACCAGCCCGGGCCAGCGCGCTCTCGGTGGGCGGGTGTCGCGATCGCGCAACGATCCACGCAGGGGCACGTCCCTTGCACCGTGGGCCTGCCGCGAGCGCCGATGCGAGGACCGCCGTAGGACTCCGGCGGCCATTGGAGCACGCCGTGAAATCGCGCCGCTCGAGTTCTGTCTCGCGAGGTTGAGGACGAGGGCATGTGCGGGATCGTGGGGATCGTCAAACTGAACCAGCGGGACACCGTGGACGAGGCGCGTCTCAAGCGGATGCGGGACGTGCTGCGCCACCGCGGGCCCGACGGCGAGGGGCTGTGGATCGAGGGACCGGTGGGCCTGGGGATGCGCCGGCTCGCGATTGTGGATGTGCTCGGAGGCCGTCAGCCGATGGCCAACGAGGATGGAACGGTGTGGATCGTCTACAATGGCGAAGTCTACAACCACGCCGACCTGCGGCCCGGGCTGGAGCAGCGCGGTCACTGCTATCGAACCCGCAGCGACACCGAGACGATCCTGCATCTGTACGAGGAGGAAGGGGAGCGCTGCGTCGAGCGGCTCCGGGGGATGTTTGCGTTTGCGCTGTGGGACCGGAAGCGCGGGCGGTTGCTGCTGGCGCGCGACCGGCTCGGCATCAAGCCGCTCTACTACGCGTGGACCGATCAGGAGCTCGTGTTCGCGTCGGAGATCAAGGCGATTCTTGCCGGAGGATCGGTTCGCCCGGCGTTGAACGAGGCGATCCTTCCCGAGTTCCTGGCGAGAGGATTCGTGGCCGGCGAAGAGACGTTCTTCCGCGGGGTGCACAAGCTCTTGCCGGGGCGGACCCTCGCGTGGTCATGCGCCGATGGACCCCGGCAACGTCGCTACTGGCGGATGCCGATCACGACCGACAACGGTGCACCGGGGACGCTCGAGGCCTGCGGACGCGACGTGCGTGTCCGGCTGGCGGAGGCGGTCCGGAGTCACCTCATGAGCGACGTGCCGCTCGGGCTGTTCCTGTCGGGAGGGATCGATTCGAGCGGGCTGGCGGCCCTGATGGCGCCGATGGTCAAGGAGCCAATCCGCACCTTCGCCGTTGGCTTTGCCGACCGTGAGGCGAACGAGCTCGCCTACGCCCGTCTTGCGGCCCGCGCGGTCGGGGCGGAGCACCGCGAGTTGGTGGTGGCCCCCGCGGAGTTCTTCGGCGCGCTGCCCCAACTCGTCTGGCATGAAGACGAGCCGATCAGGTTTCCGTCGAGCATCCCGCTCTACTTCGTCTCGCGCCTGGCGCGGGATCATGTCAAGGTGGTGCTCACCGGGGAGGGGGCCGATGAACTCTTCCTTGGCTACGACCGCTATTGGGTGACGGCCTGGAACGAGCGGCTCGGGCGAGCCTATTGGGCCCTGACCCCTTCGGCCCTGCGGGGAAAGGTGAAGCGGCTGGTGAGCCGACTCCCGAAGCCGGTGCGTCGCTACGCCGCGCGGACGTTCCTCGCGGTCGGGCCGGGTCCGCGGGAGCTGTTCTTCGAGAACTGGGCCGTTTTCCCGCTGGCCGTCCAGCCCCACCTGCTGTCCGACCCGGACCTCCTCAGCGCGCGCGACCCCTACGCCGAGGGACTCCGCGCCTACGAAGAGGCGACCGGCGGCACGCTGGAGCGGATGGGCCACGCGGATGTCCAAACGTACTTGGTCGAGCTCCTCATGAAGCAGGATCAAATGAGCATGGCCGCATCGATCGAGAGCCGGGTACCCTATCTGGATCATGAGTTCGTCGAGCGCGCCGCGGCGATCCCGGGCCGCAGGAAGCTGTGGGGTTGGCAGACGAAGGCCGTGCTCCGGGCCGCGCTGCGGGATCTCGTGCCCCGTGAAATTCTGACACGACGGAAGGTGGGCTTTCCGGTTCCCGTGAATCGGTGGTTTCGCGATCGGTTCTGGCCGGTTGTGTGCGAATTCGTTCTGGGACCGCGAGCACTCGAGCGAGGGAGGTTCCAGGAGGCGTTCCTCAGGCGGCTCGCCCAGGAGCACCGCCTGGGGACTGCGGAGCACGGCCTTCGCCTCTGGCTCCTCGTGAATCTCGAGATCTGGCAGCGGATTTTCGTGGATGGCGAGGACGTCGCGGACGTGATGCGGCCCGTGGAAGGCAAATGCGCATCCTCTGGGTGAAGGTCGACGGACTCTGGCCGCTCGACAGCGGCGGGCGACTGCGGAGCTTCCACATCATCGCCGAGCTCGCCCGTCGGCATCGCGTGACGGTGGTGACGGCGCACGGCCCGCAGGACGATCCGGGCGGGCTTGCGGCCCCCCTGGCGGCATGCGAGCGGGTGATATCGTTGCCGTACGCGGCCCCGAGACATGGGAGTGCCCGCTTCGCCCGGGCATTGGTGAGATCCTGGCTCTCGCCGCTTCCAGTCCATATCCGCAAGTGGCGCAGCCCGGCGGTGCGCACGCAGGTCACGCGACTCCTCAGGGCGGAGCCGTTCGATCTCTGCGTGGCCGACTTCCTCATTACCACACCGAACGTCCCGCTCGAGGGCCCAGTCGCGACCGTCCTGTTCGCTCACAACGTGGAACACATGATCTGGAAGCGGCTGAGCCGGGCCGAGTCGCGCCCGTGGCGGCGCGCCCTCCTGGAGCTCGAGTGGCGGAAGATGCGTCGTTACGAGGCCCGGACCTGCACACGGCTACCACTGACGGTCGCCGTTTCCGAAGCGGATCGCTCGGTGTTAGCCGCCCAAGCGCCCCGGGCCAGGATCCGCGCCGTCCCGACCGGTGTGGACACCGCGTACTACACGCCCAACGGATCGAGGGAGCAGTCCGGGGCGCTCGTGTTCACCGGCGCGATGGATTGGTTCCCCAACGAGGACGGCATCGCGCACTTCGTCGAGGTGGTCTTCCCCCGCATCCGCGCCGCAGCGCCCGAGGCATCGTTGACCGTGGTAGGGAGGAATCCCGGTCCCCGGGTGCAGCGGCTGGCGGCGGTCCCGGGCGTCCGCATCACGGGGACCGTGAATGATGTCCGGCCGTACGTCGCTCGAGGAGCCGTGTACGTGGTGCCGCTCCGGGTCGGCGGCGGGACGCGACTCAAGATCTTCGAGGCCCTCGCGATGGGAAAGGCGGTGGTGTCCACGAGCGTGGGGGCGGAGGGCCTGCCGCTCGCGCCGGGGACGCACTTCGTACAAGCGGACGATCCGGCGCAGTTCGCCGACGCGGTCGTCGCACTGCTCGGGGATCCCGCCCGCCGCCGCGCGCTGGGCGGCGCCGGACGGAGCCTGGTGGAGCAGCGGTACTCGTGGTCGCACGTGGCTCGAGAGTTCGAGGCCCGATGCGAGGAGGTGATCCCCCATGCGCGTTAACGTGTTCGGGCTCGGCTACGTGGGATCCGTGACGGCCGCCTGCCTCGCGAAAGCGGGTCACGAGGTGATCGGCGTCGACATCGACGAAGAGAAGGTCGCCATGATCAACGACGGGGCGTCGCCGGTCGTGGAGCCTGGCCTCGGAGCGCTGATGAGCGAAGTCGTTGCGACGCGGCGGTTGCGGGGGACGATCTCGACCCCCGAGGCCGTGCGGCATGCGACGATCGGGTTGATTTGTGTCGGGACCCCGGGGGGGCCGAGCGGGCAGCTCCGCGTGGATGCGCTGGAGCGCGTCGGCCAAGAAATCGGCCGGTCGCTGACCGCGCGCGAGGAACCGTACACCGTGGTGCTGCGAAGCACCGTGCTCCCTGGGACCACCGAGCGGGTGCTCATCCCCGCGATCCACGCCGGCGCGGGACGGGAGCTGGGGCCGTCGCTGCGAGTGGCCGTGAACCCGGAGTTCATGCGCGAGGGCTCCGCCATCCGCGACTTTGCGCATCCCCCGTTCACGCTGATCGGGTGCGTCGACCCCGGGACGGCCGCGGTGCTGCGCACGCTGTATGGTGAGGTGGAGGCCCCCGTTGTCCACACCAGTGTGACGACGGCGGAGGTGGTCAAGTATGTGTCCAACGCGTTCCATGCGCTCAAGGTGTGTTTTGCCAACGAGATCGGCGACCTGTGCGCGGCGCTCGGGGCCGACGCGGAGGACGCCATGCGGATCTTTCTGATGGACCGGAAACTGAACGTCTCGGAGGCGTATCTCCGTCCCGGCTTCGCCTTCGGCGGCTCGTGCCTGCCGAAGGACCTGCGCGCCCTGGTGTACGCCGCCCGCGCCGCTGACGTCTCCGTCCCGCTGCTCGCCGCGATCCTCCCCTCGAACGAAGGGCAGATTCGCCGCGCCGTGGAGGCGGTGCTGGCAACGCGGAAGCGGAGGATCGGGGTCGTGGGCCTCGCCTTCAAGCCCGGCACCGACGACCTCCGAGAGAGCCCCATGGTCACGCTCGTCGAAACGCTCATCGGGAAGGGATGCGACGTGCGCATCCTCGATCCCAGCGTCGCCGTGGCCCGCTTGCGAGGAGCGAACCGCCGCTACATCGAGGAGGAGATCCCACACATCGCGTCCCTGCTGTGCGAGAGTGTCGAGACGCTGCTGGCGCACGCCGAGGTGCTGGTGGTCGGCAACGCCTCCCCCGAGGCGACGCGAGCGGTGTCGGCGGCCGGCCCCCAGCGCGTGGTGGTCGACCTCACGCGCGGCGCCGCCCGGCGCCGGGCGGACGCGCGAGACGCGAGCGAGCAGCCGCGATGATTCGAGACCAGTACCTCAGTGGCGAATACCTCGTCAAGAATCCGTTGTGGCATGCCGACGAATCGCCGTGGAAGGCCAAGTACGTCCTTCAGATGATCGCTCGGAACAAGCTCGCGCCCACCACGATCTGCGATGTGGGCTGTGGAGCCGGAGAGGTGCTGCGGCTGGTACATGAGGGACTGCAGGGTCGGTGCCGCTGTTGGGGCTACGACATCTCGCCGCAGGCCTTTGCGCGGTCGCGCCGTCTGTCGAGCGAACGGCTGCAGTTCAAGCTGGCGGATATCAGACAAGAGAAGGATGCGCACTTCGATCTCCTCTTGCTCATGGACGTCCTGGAACACCTCGAGGACTACTTCAGCTTTCTGCGCGACCTGCGGCCCAAGGCCGAGTACACGATCCTCCACATTCCACTCGATCTCTCAGTGCGAAACGTCTTGCTCGGCAGGCTCTGCGACTTCCGAGCGGCGTACGGACATCTTCACTACTTCACCAAGGAGGTAGCGCTCGAGATGTTGAGAGACGTCGGCTACGAGGTCGTCGACTACGTGTATACGTGGCAGGCGAACTCTCTCCGGTACGTGTGGAACGAGAACAAGCAGAACCCCTGGATACTGGCGCGGCGCGTCGCCGGCTTCGTCGCGCGAGCCATCATGAGCCTGCCGAGTCGGGTTCTCTTTGCGATTCACGAGGACTGGGCGGTTCGTCTCGGGGGGCAATGGAGACTCCTGGTGCTGGCCCGATGACGCGCGGGCCTGCTGGCGCCATCGCCCGCCCTATCGGGAGATCGAGCCGCACGAGTTCGATGCAACGGCGCAACAGTGGCCACTATGCTCGGAGTCCGGCGCAGTTCTTGCGCCGCCGCTCGGCTACGATGAAATGCGACGCCCTCGTGCTCGACGCGTCACTGCGCCAGGCGCTCGTGACCGTGCGGTCGCTCGGTCGGCGGGGGCTGGCGATCGCCGCAGCGGAAACACACCCTGAGGCACCCGCCTTTGCATCACGCTGGTGTCAGGGAGCGTTCGTGTTTCCGGCCCAGGAAGGGACCGACGCCTACGCCGCCCTCCTCGAGCAGTGGCTGGATCGCACCGGCGCGCGAGTGCTCATCGCCTCCAACGACGCTACCATCGCCCTGCTGCGTCGGCATCGAACGCGGCTCGAGCAGCGACTCCGCTTGGCGCTCGCACCCGAACAGGCGCTGGCGACCGCGATCAACAAGGAGCGGACGCTCGAGGTGGCGCGGCGCCTCGAGGTGCCTGTCCCGCGCGAGGTTGTCGTGCGCGACGGCGGAGATGTCGCTCGAGCGCTGGAGGAGATCGGACTCCCGGCGGTGATCAAGCCAAGCGAATCCTGGTTGTGGAACCGACGCGAGGGCGCGCGCCTGGGTGCCCAGCTCGCGGTCACTGCCGCCGAGCTGCGTGACGCGGTCAAGGCCGTGACCCGCTTCGGGGAGGTCGCGCTGGTCCAGCAACTGCTCACCGGAAGACGCGAGGCGGTGAGTTTCCTGTATGCCGATGGCGCAGTGTCCGCGCGCTTCGCCCAATGGGCCAAGCGCACCAGTCCGCCCCTGGGCGGGAACTCGGTCCTGCGCCAGAGCATCGCCATTCCCCCTGACACGGGGCGTTACGCCGAATCGCTCGTACGCGAGATCAACCTCGAGGGCTACTGCGAAGTGGAGTTTCGCCGTGACGCGGCCGGCGTGCCGTACTTGATGGAGATCAACCCGCGGCTCTCCGCCTCAGTCGAGATCGCGGTGCGCGCCGGCGTCGATTTCCCGTACCTCCTCTATCAATGGGCGAGCGGTGGTCCCATCGAGCGAGTCGCCGGCTATCGGATCGGCGGCTGGATGCGCCATCTGGGCGGGGACATCACGACGACGCTGGCCGCCCTGCGGCAGCGAGGCAGGCCTGGCATTGCACCTCCGGTACGGACGGTTTGGGACTTCGGGATGTCGTTTCTCAGACCGACCGCCTACGACTACCTGCAGTGGACCGATCTCCGTCCCGCAGTCATGGCCACGACGAACTTTGCGCGCGACGCGATTAGGAGCTTGGCATCCCGCCTCTGGGAGGATCGGCTTCGCGCGGTCAAGGCCAGCATCAGGAGTTTGACATCTCGCGCGAGGAAGAACTGATCGTGAGGCCCACATTCGACGTGGTGGTGGTCGGCGCCGGTCCCTACGGGCTCTCCACGGCGGCGCATCTCCTCGGCCGAGGCCTGCGAGTCGCCGTCTTCGGCAAGACGTTGGAGATGTGGCGCGAGCACATGCCGAAAGGCATGCTGCTGCGATCGCACTGGTGGGCGACCAACCTCTCCGATCCAGGTGGGGACTACGGGTTCGAACGGTTCGCCCGGGACGCCGGGCGCGACCGCACTTATCCCGTGCCGCTTCAGACGTTTATTGACTACGGCCTCTGGTTCCAGCAACGGGCGGTCCCTGAGGTCGATGAGACCTACGTATCATCGATCGAGCGTGAGGATACCGGGTATCTGCTAACGCTGCAGGATGGGCGCGAGGTGGAGAGTCAGGCGGTCGTGATGGCGATCGGACCCTATCACTATGCCCATCGACCGGAACAATTCGCCGGCCTGCCGACTAAGCTGGTCTCGCATTCTTCCGACCACCGGGACTTCGCCGGATTCAAGGGACGGGATGTCGTCGTCATCGGCGGCGGACAGAGCGCCATCGAGTTCGCCGCGCTGCTCCACGAAGCTGGTGCCGCGGTGCAGGTGGTATCACGGCGGTCCGTCCACTGGCTGGAGGCCGATCGGTCGGGCACGCGCAGCACCCTGGAGCGGATCCTGGCCCCGGATGCGGGCATCGCACCTGGCTGGATCAACTGGGTGTGGGACCATCGGCCAGTCTTGTTCTATCGATTCCCGCAGCCGTGGAAGGACGCCTATAACGCGAAGTACCATTCCGGGGCGACCGACTGGTTGCGGAATAGAGTCCTCGGCAAGGTGACCCTGCGCGAGCGCCGGACGGTGGCGAGGCTCGAGGTAGCACACGGGAGGCTCAAAGCAACCCTTTCGGACGGGGCGACGGTCAGCGCGGATCATATCCTCCTCGCAACCGGATACACGGTCGACGTCAACAGGCTGACGATGATTCACCCTTCGGTCCGGGCGACCATCGCGACGGACAGGGGGAGCCCGGTCCTGAATCATTGGTTCGAAAGCAGCGTGCCAGGTCTCTACTTTGTTGGACTCACGTCGTTGCGTGCCTTCGGTCCGCTGTATCGGTTCGTTGCGGGATGCGGAGCGGCGGCCCGGCGCGTGGCCAAGGCGATCACACGAGGACAGGTCGGACGTTCCCGGGCCGTGACCCAGCCCGCCGTCGCTGCGAACGCGGCGGCCGGTCTGAGGTGACTGCGGCGATCCGAGCGCGCGTGAGGACGGTCGCCTCGAGGGTGCTGCCGCCCGGGGTGAAGCGGGGGCTGAAGCGCCTCGTGCGGGCCTACCACCAAAGGTTTCTTGCCTTCACGCCGGCCGACCTGCCGCGCGTCCTGTTGCAACTCGGTGTCCTCCCCGGCGACGTGCTGATGGTTCACAGCGCGTTCGACAAATTCTTGGGCTTCCACGGCGGCCCGGTGGACGTCATTCGGGCACTGCAGGAGGTCGTCGGACCGGGTGGGACGCTCATGATGCCCACCATTCCGTTCCAAGGCAGCGCCGTCGAGTACGCAACGGGTGAGCCCGTGTTCGACGCGCGTCATACCGTGTCGCGGATGGGGCTCATCACCGAAGTGTTCCGGCGCGCTCCGGGAGTCGTTCGCAGCGTCCATCCAACGCACTCGGTGGCCGTCTGGGGAAGCAGGGCTGACGCCATCATCGCCGGTCACGAGCTGGCCGACACTCCGTGTGGACGGCTCACGCCGTATGGAAAGTTGCTCGACTACGACGGCAAGATTCTGCTGGCGGGAGTGCCGGCGAACACCATGACCTTCTGTTATTTCGTAGCCGAGGACCTCGAGCCACGGCTCACGGTTCCGGTGTTGACTCAGGAGCGGTATCCGATGCGCTGGAAGGACCCGGAGGGGACGGTGCGGGTCTCCAACCTGCGGCTCTTTTCACCGCGCCTCGACCATGACATGAGCCCGCTGGTCGGTGAGCTGAAGCGGCGCAACGCTTGGCGTGAGCGGCGCGTGGGGTCTTTGCGTCTCACGCTGCTGCGGGCGCGCGAAGTCTATGACGCCGCGGCGGCATTGGCGGAGAGAGGGATGTTCGTACGTGAGCGGCCGGTGCGTTGAGACGAAGCCCCACGCGTTGTAGCGGGAACGCATCAGGCGTGTTCCGATGCGGGCTCCCGGCCCGCTGCCCCACCAAGAAGTCTCGTGGCACCGCCCATGCACATGACGGCCGGCGAGTTGGGTCTGGACCCGACAGCGGTGAGGCAGAGAGGAGCGAGCATGAGCAGCGGCGTGGACCGCCTGACCGACGTGAGTCTCGAGGTGTTTTCGACCTGCGTGCAGTCCAGCGAGGGCGATCCCGAGACCTACGTCCAGCGGGTGGCCGATGTGGCGCGCTGGAGTGAGCAAGCCGGCTGCAAAGGAATCCTCGTGTATTCCGACAACCGGCTGCTTGATCCTTGGCTGGTGTCGCACAGCATCATCCAAAACACGACTTCCCTATGTCCCTTGGTCGCGGTCCAGCCCATCTATATGCACCCGTACGCCGTTGCGAAGATGGTGGCCTCGCTGGGCCACATGCACAGGAGACGCATTTATCTGAACATGGTCGCCGGGGGATTCAAGAACGACCTGGTGGCCTTGAACGACACGACGCCCCACGACAAACGGTACGATCGGCTCATCGAGTACACGCTCATCATCCGGGAACTGCTGCGCGGCTCCGCCGTGTCCTACGAGGGCACGTTCTACCAGGTCAAGAATCTCAAGCTCACGCCCTCCCTGCCGGGCGACCTGTTTCCGGGGATCTTCGTGTCGGGCTCGTCGGACGCCGGGCTGGTGGCGGCGAAGGCGATCGGCGCCACGGCCGTCAAGTACCCGAAGGCGCCCGGCGAGGAGGTCGCCCCGGACGAGGGAGTCGGTGCGGGCGTGAGAGTGGGGATCATCGCCCGCGAAGATGGCGATGAAGCATGGCGCGTCGCGCGACAGCGCTTTCCCGAGGACCGCAAGGGTCAGCTGACTCATCAGTTGGCCATGAAGGTCTCGGATTCCGTGTGGCACGGACAGCTGTCACAGCTGGCGCACACCACGGCGCCAGGCGAGAGCCCGTACTGGCTGGTGCCCTTCCAGAATTACAAGACGATGTGCCCGTACCTCGTGGGAAGCTACGAACGGGTCGGGGACGAGTTGTCGCGCTATATGTCCGTCGGGTATCGGTCATTCATCCTCGATATTCCGCCCACGCAGGAGGAATTGCACCACACGAACCAGGCCTTCCGCAGAGCGGTGACACTGGCGAGCGGATGACTGCTGATGAAGCACACGTCCCGCGCACCTCTCCACCTGCTACTCGTCACAGATGGCAGAACGATTCCCAACTGGTTGTACACGTGCCTGCACGCAGTTGAGGAATCCAAGGTCGCGACCGTCGTGCTGGCGTTGCTCGCGGCCCGTACCGAGGGGCGGACACTGCGCCACGTGCTCTTCTCGTTGTACGAGCGGATAGATCGTTCCCTGTTTCGCAGCGATGCGGACGCTCTTGTCCCGATCCGCTTGCAATCCGCGCTCCCCGGTTGTCGTGTCGTCAATCTCCGGCACACCGCGCTGGTTCCCGCGCTTGAAGAAGCACACATTGACGTGGTGCTGGATCCCTTCTGTTTGCTGCCGGATGCGGGCTTGGCCGACCGGTCCACGTACGGTGTTTGGAGCATGCCATTCGGTCACAGCGGCGACCCGAGAACACAGTCCACGCCGGGGTTTTGGGAGGTCATCGAAGGGAGGCCAAGCACTGAAACGCGCCTGTGTGTGCAGTGGAAGGGGTATGGCGGGAAGCATGTGCTGTATTTGTCTGTCGCACCCACCGATCGGCGTTCGGTATCTCGCAGCAAGAGTCGCCTGTACTGGAGAATTTCCGCCGGGTTGGCGAGGAGCCTTCAGCGCCTGGCGGCAGATCCCGACGCATTCGTCCAGAGGCTCGCGGCGAGCCCCCCGAGTGACGTTGCCGACACTCCATCAGGTGATCCGGCCGGCGCTCCGGGTAATCTGGAAATGTTACAGGCAGGGGCCCGTCTCGTGCGACGCTACGCTTCCGACAAATGGATGAGGACGCTGTATCGTGAGCATTGGACGCTGGCCTATCGACACGGCAGAGGCGATCGACCGGCGACGGGACCCTTTCATACGCTGGTTCCTCCAGTGGATCGGTATTGGGCCGATCCCTTTCCCGTTCGGGTGGGGAACGAGTACTACATCTTCCACGAGGAAGCGCCCCTTTCGCACTATAAGGGAACGATTGTCTTGAGCGTTGTCGACAACGCAGGCAAGACCGCCGGGCCGATTCCCATCTTGGAGAAGGATTATCACTTGTCCTACCCGTTTGTGTTCCAGTGGGATGGCGAATTCTTCATGATACCGGAGACGGCCGGGCATCATCGGGTCGAACTGTACCATTGCGTCACCTTTCCGTCGCGCTGGAAATTGGAACGCGTGCTGCTTTCTGGCCTGGCGGCCTCAGATCCCACACCAGCGTTCGTGTTTGGCAAGTGGTGGTTGTTCGCCGGCATTCCGGTCTCTGGTGCCGGGACGTCGGTGGAACTCCACCTCTTCTACGCCGATTCACCGTTGGGGCCCTGGACGCCGCATCGTGCCAACCCCGTCAAGAGCGATGTTCGCTCGGCCCGGCCGGCAGGGCGGATTTTCGAGAACGACGGACAGTTCTATAGACCAGCTCAGGACTGCTCCAGGCGCTACGGGTACGCCGTTTCGATCAATCGCATCCTCCAGCTGAACCCTGATACCTATCGAGAAGTGGAGGTGGACAAGATAGTCCCCACCCGAGACCCGACGGTGGTAGGCGTACACACGTTCAATGTGGCAGGCGACCTGACCGTGATCGATTGTCTGGTGAGGAGAAGAAAAATCTTGACCAAGCCCTGGCGTCACACCCTGCAGCTGGACGGAGTAGGCCAACGCGGGTGGACCGACGCTGCGGCGCGGGTGTCACGAGCGGCGCCACCCCGCTCCCATAGTTCTGTGCCGTAGCCCCGAGGTCACACCGTGCGCTCCGACGAGCCAGGCGCCTTCCCGAAACGCATCGCTGCTTTGGTTCCTCCCGAAGCGATCCCCGGAACGGTTTCCGGTCCGGTGCGCCAGCTGACTGCGCTGGCGCGTGGACTGCAGCGTGCGGGGACCGATTGCCTGGTCGTTGTGTTTCATCGGCGGGGCCAGCCGCCCTCGGCATTCGCCCCCTATCTGCAGGAGGCCGGCGTTCGGCATTGCATCGTGGAAGACCGCGGGCCGGTCGACTGGCGCCTGGCCTCGCACGTGGGAACCGTGCTGCGCCGCTGGCGACCGTCCATCGTGCAGACCCACGGTTACAAGGCGACGGCGGTGGCGTATCTGCTGCGCCGGCTGGGTGCTCCGTGGCGCTGGATAGGGTTCTTCCACGGGTTCACAACCGAACCGCTCAAGGCGCGATTCTACCACTGGGTCGATCGGCGGCTGCTGGGTGCGGCTGAGCGCGTCGTCGTCATGTCGCACGCGCAAGCCCGAGCCTTCCGACATTGCGACGGCCGGGTCCGGGTCATCTACAACGCGGCGCTGGCTCTTCCGCCTGGAGGCAGCCCATCCGAGCGCGACCGCCTCGCCGGCCTCGCGGGCAGTCTCCCACGGCCCATCGTCGGGGTGGTCGGACGCCTGAGTCAGGAGAAGGGCGTGGACCTCTTCCTCGACGCCTGCGCCGTGCTGGTGCAGAAGGGCCTCGCCTTCTCCGCGCTCGTGGCAGGGGACGGCCCCGGGCGCGCGCGCCTCGAGGCTCATTGCGCTCGTCTCGGGCTGGAGGCGCGCGTGCGCTTCCTCGGGCACGTCTACGACGTGGATGTCTTGTACCGGATGCTCGATCTCCTGGTGCTCCCGTCTCGCAGCGAGGGCTTGCCGAATACACTCCTCGAAGCGATGCAGGCGGACGTGCCCATCGTGGCGACGGCGGTGGGTGCCGTGCCGGAAGTGGTCGGAACTTCGGCGGCGGCTCGCCTGGTGACGCCCGGATCCGCAGCGGCGCTCGTGGAAGCGATCGAGCACGCATTGACCGAAGGTGACCTGCCTGAGGTCGCCGCAGCGCGCCACGAAGCGATGGGCCGCTTCTCGCTGGAGCGCCGCGTGGAGGCTCACGTGCAGTTGTATCACGATCTCCTCGAGGAAGCGGGAGGAGTGAGACCAGCATGTGTGGGATCGCCGGCGCGGTAGCCTTCCGGGACGGTGCCCGCCCGGACCGCGAGCGCCTGTGCGCCATGGCCGGTCTGATGGCGCATCGGGGGCCTGACGGAGAAGGCTTCTGGGCGGATCCTCGCGGCCGCGCGGCCTTCGCGCACCGTCGGCTCTCGATCATCGACATCGCCGGCGGGCGCCAGCCGATGTGCAGCGACGATGGACAGATCGCCCTGGTCTTCAACGGCGAGATCTACAATTACCGCGAGTTGCGCCGATCTCTTTCGGATCAGGGGGTGCGGTTCCATACCGTGTCGGATACCGAGGTGTTGCTGCGGATGTACGAGCGACACGGCAGCGAGGCGGTACGGTATCTCCGCGGCATGTTCGCCTTCGCGGTGTGGGACGGGAGGCGGGGCGAGCTGGTGCTCGCGCGCGATCGCGTGGGCAAGAAGCCCTTGTTCTACGCGCTGGAAGAGGACAGCTGCTACTTCGCCTCGACCCTGGGGGCGCTCCGGGATACCGATCCCCGAGCCCGCCGCGTGAACCTCGGGGCGTTGGACGCGTTCCTCACCCTCGGATATGTGCCGGCTCCCCAGTCGATCTGGGACGGCATCAGCAAGCTCCCCGCCGGGACGCTGCTCCGGGTGAGCTCCTCTGGCGCGCGTTCCCTCCGCCATTGGGCGCTTGAGGGCGCCGTGCAACCCTTCGCGGGGCGCTTCGCCGATGCCGTCGATCGACTGGAAGACTTGCTGACGACCGCGGTCACCCTGCGGCTACGCAGTGACGTGCCCCTCGGGTCGTTCCTGAGCGGCGGCATCGATTCGAGCCTGGTGACGGCCATCGCCGCTCGCCACTGTCAGGGGGAGGCCTTGACGTTCTCGATCGGTTTCGCGGAGGCCGCCTTCGATGAAAGCGGCTATGCCGAACGAGTCGCGCAACACCTCGGGACTCGTCACCGCACGTTCACCGGACGCCCGGTGATGCTCGACATCCTGCCGGCGCTGGTTCGGCATTGCGCAGAGCCGTTCGGCGATTCTGCCGCCCTGGCCGTCTGGTTGCTCGCTCGGGAGACGAGGAAGCACGTCACCGTCGTGCTCACCGGAGACGGCGGGGACGAAGGTTTCGGGGGATACGATTGGTATCGGACGGCACTGCGCCTCAAGCGCTTGCGCAGCGCCGTGCCGACGGGGGTGCTGCGGCTCGGCGCCACCGTGCGCGGCCAGCGCCCCTGGGTGAAGCGGGTCAAGCGCGCCGTCGGTACGCTCGCGTTGGACGAACCGGAGCGCTTCGCGGCGTTGCGCATGTACGTCCGCGACGAAGAGGCGCAAACGCTCTACGCGGGAGAGCTGCTGCAGACGCGACGCGACGGCGGCGACGGCGTGCGCGCCTGGCTTGCGCAGTTGTACCGGAGCGGCAACGGCAGCGCGCTGCGACGGATGCGGCTGGTGGACGTGAGCACCTACCTCGCGGACTGCCTGATGCCCAAGGTCGACGTCGCCACCATGGCCCACAGCCTGGAAGCGCGCGCGCCCTTGCTGGACCACGAAGTCCTGGAATTCGCGCTGGGGCTCCCGGACCACTGGCTCCTGGATGGGAATGGAGGAAAGCCGCTCCTCAAGACGCTGCTGGCACGATTTCTCCCGGCCGATCTGTTCCGGCGACCCAAGCACGCCTTCTCCGTCCCGTTCCAAGTGTGGTTCGCCGGTGGGCCGACCAGCGCGTGGGGCGACCAGTTGGCGGAAAGTGAGAGCCTGCGCGATTGCGGCTGGCTGAACCCCGCCGGACTTCGCACGCTGGTGCGTGAGCACCGCGACGGCCTGCGGGATCACAGCCAGCGGCTGTACAATCTCCTCGTGTTGCGCGAATGGCTGAACCAGCATTGAAGTTCGATGGCTGCGAGGGCGGTTCTCGTTCGACTTCGACCTGACGATGCCGTCAGCCATGCACTCGGCGCAACGCCGTAGCCTCCAACGCTTTCTCGCCTACGTCGCGCCGTATCGCACGACCATCGCGCTGGCCACGGCGTGCGGCGTCGTCCGCTATCTCATTCCCCTGGTCCTGCCGTGGACGCTCAAGATCGTGGTGGACGAGTTCCTGGTTCCGGCGGGCGGGCGGCCACGTACCCAGCTCCACCTGCTCATGGTGGGCCTCATCGCTGTCTACGTGGTGTACGGGATCGCGAGTTACTGGCGCTCGTATCTGGCGGGCCTCGCCGGGCATCGCCTGATCTTCGATCTGCGCCGCGATCTGCACTATCACGTGCAACGCATGAGCCTGAGTTTCTTCGACCGCCAGCGCATCGGCGAGGTCGTGGCGCGCATGACGAGCGACATCGCCTCCGCCCAGAACTTTGTAGGCGCCGCTTTCGTGAACACCGCGATGGATGTGGCTGCGATCTCGGGCGTCGTCGTGGTGCTGCTCGTCGCGCATTGGAAGCTCGCCCTGGTCGCGCTGGCCGTGCTGCCGTGTTACGCGTGGGTAAGCCTCCGGCTCACCCGGCGGCTCCGAGAGCAGAGCCGGGCCATCCATGACCAGCTGCAGGAGATCTCCGGCGAGCTGCACGAGCAGTTCGGAGCGATCTCCACGATCCAGTCGTTCACGCAGGAAGAAGCCGAGGCCCGGGCGTTTCACAAGCAGAGTGAACGCTTCCTTCACAGTGTCCTCTCCAACGTGCAGCTCCAGTCGGTGGCGCTCGGGGCGACAGGGTTTCTCACGGCGATCGGGCCGATCCTGGTGCTCTGGTTTGGTGCCCTCGAAGTGCTCGGCGGTCGACTCACGATCGGAACGCTCATGGCGTTCTACGCCTACCTCGGGCTGCTCTACCAGCCGGTGCAGCGACTCACGGAGCTCAACCTGATCGTCGCCAGCAGCCTCGCCGCGATGGACCGCATCTTCGAGGTGTTCGACACCTATCCCGAGGTACGGGAGCAACCGGTCGCGCGGGTGCTGGGCCGGATACGTGGGGAGATCGTGTTCGACGACGTCGGCTTCCGATACGATGGCGGGCCGCCGGTGCTCGAGCATTTCCGGCACCATCTCTCCGCAGGTACGACGGTCGCCCTGGTGGGGCCGAGCGGCGCCGGCAAATCGACCCTCGCCAAGCTCCTGCCGCGCTTTTACGACGTCACCGGCGGCCGCATCACCATCGACGGGACCGACATCCGAGACGTGACGCTCCGATCGCTGCGGCAGAACATCGCCATCGTGGCCCAAGAGCCGATGCTGTTGTCGGGCACGGTCGCCGAGAATCTGCGCTACGGCCGACCCGAGGCCACGGACGCCGACCTTGCCGATGCCGCCCGCCTCGCGTTCGCCAGCGAGTTCATCGCGCGGCTGCCGCGGGGCTACGAGACCGAGATCGGTGAGCGGGGCCTCGGGCTCTCCGGCGGCGAGAAGCAGCGCCTCGCCATCGCACGCGCGTTCCTCAAGAACGCGCCCATCCTGATCCTGGATGAGCCCACCTCGGCCCTCGACCCCGAATCGGAAGCGTTTCTCAAGCAGGCGCTGCGGCACCTGCTCGAGGGCCGGACGGCCCTCATCATCGCCCACCGACTGTCCACGATCGAGCACGCCCACGAGGTGCTGGTCCTCGATCGCGGCCGGGTCATCGAACAGGGGCGCCACGAGGAGTTGCGGGCACGGCCGGGGAGCGTGTACCGCCGGTACGCGGCGCAGCAGCTCGGATTGGAGCGGTTGAGTTAGGAGACGGCAGCGCGCGTTGCAAGCAGGGCCCAGAGAAGGACATCCTCGTCGAAAACAGCAAACTATTTAGTCTAGTCCACAATCTGGTTCCTATTTCGAACACCGGGATCCACGCGGCCGTCGATTCTACTGCGACGCGCGTGGAAGAAATACGTGGAGGCACTTGACGACAGAGATGTGACAGATTGAGAGCTTAGAGCTCCTCTAGACGGAACCCGTTCGATCCGCTGATCTGCCGCGGCTGCACAACATTGCTTCAGGTCAGCACCATTTGTTGCAAGGCTCACCTCCAATGTGGACCGGCTGCGCCGTGGCGTTGAGGCCGTGGCGTTCAGGCCTCGCTCCGCCAATGCCGTAACTGCCTGTTCCGCAATAAGTTGCCGGCGCACGCCCGAGCCCAGCCCGGCGGTGCTTGCGGTACAGAATGTGATAAAGTGCGGTCCACCGACGGCCCGTTTCCGCCGCCGCGCGTGGTTCGAGAAGCGTATGTAGGAGGGTCCTGGCCGATGGTGTGGTCGCTGCTGGAGACGATGCAATGAAGATCGTGGTGACTGGGGGCTGCGGGTTCATCGGCTCCCACGTAGCCGAGCACTTGCGAGAGGTGTTCCCCGGGGCGCGGCTCACGATCCTGGACAAGCTGACGTACGCGGGGGACATGGATAACGTCTCCCACCTCGTCACCGGCAACGGGAACGGTAAGGGAGTGCACCTCGTCGTGGGGGACATCTGCGACGCCGACCTCTGCCGCCGCGTCGTTCGCAACGCCGACCTCGTCGTCCATCTCGCAGCCGAGAGCTTCGTCGACAATTCGTTCGGCGACCCGTTGACGTTCACGATCACGAACACGCTGGGCACGCACATGCTGCTGGAAGCATGCCGGATCGCCGAGGTTCCCCGCGTCATCCACGTGAGCACCGACGAGGTGTATGGGGAAGTGCTGCGCGGCCGGGTGGGGGAGGACGCGCCGTTCAATCCCACCAACCCTTACTCGGCGTCCAAGGCAGCGGCGGAGATGATCATCCTGGGCTACCTGAGGTCCTATCGCCAGCCGATCATCCGCGTGAGAGCCAACAACATCTTCGGGATCCGGCAGTATCCGGAGAAGGTGATCCCCAAGTTCTGCCTGAGCCTGTTCCTCGGCGCCAAGCTGACGATCCACGGGAACGGGTCGCATAGACGCCACTACTTACACGCTCAGGACTTTGCCGCTGCAATCGCCCTCTTGATCGATAAAGGCGTCGCGGGTGAGGTCTATAACGTGGGGTCTGAGGAAGAATACTCGACCCTCCAGGTCGCCGAGATGGTCTGCGACGTCTTCGGGAAAAGTTGCAGCGAGGAGATCGTGTTTGTGAAAGACCGCCTCTTCAACGATCGCCGCTACAGTATCTCGAGTGCGCGAATGCAGAGCTTGGGCTGGCGAGCCCAGCGGCACCTGGCGGACGAATTGGGCTCTATTGCGCAATGGTACACGGACAGGGTCGAGCGCTATCGGCACCTGTTCGTCGACGCACCTGCGAGCCCCCAGGAAGCGCTCATCTGTGCCTAGCACGAGCGTGAGTGGAGGAAACCCATGATACGCGCCGTTACCCTGAGCCGATTGGCTGCGGCGTTCGCGATGTTCGGGCTCGCGACCGCGTGTAACGAACCACAGAGTCCGACCAGTCCGACGCCAAAAGCCAGTCTTCTTCCGTGGGGCGGCACGATCGCCGTCGTCAACACCACCACGGGCTCGGACCCCGATCCGAACGGCTATGAGGTCTGGGTGGACGACTCCTACAGCCAGTCACCCGGTAGCAACGGGGTCTCCTATTTCAACGGGCTCTCGCAGGGCGACCACAAAGTCTCGCTCATCATGGTTGCCGCGAACTGCTTGGTGACGGCCACGGTAAACGGCGTCACCGCGGTTGACAATCCCCGGAACGTCTCCATCAGCGCCGCCGAGACGGCGACCACGAACTTCGACGTGGGGTGTGCGTCGGTGGGCAGTCTGGTCGTCGGGACGAACACCACCGGTGTGGACCTCGATGCCGACGGTTACACGGTGTTGGTCGACGGCTCTGGCCAACCGGTGGCGACGAACGGCAGCGTGACGTTCACCGGGCTCGCGACGGGTAATCACTCGGTGGCCCTCTCCGGTGCCGCGCAGAACTGCACGGTGAGCGGGGCGAACCCGCAGAGCGGCACCGTGATGGCCGGCGGCATGACGTCAGTGACGTTCTCGCTGAGCTGCGCCCCGATCGGTTCGGGCAGCGGCGGCTTGACGGTCACGACGAGTACGACCGGCTACAACCTCGATCCCGATGGCTACACGGTCACGATCGACGGCACGAACAGCCAACCGATCGCGACGAATGGCAACGTCACCTTCACGGCGCCGGCGGGCGCCAACCCAGTCGCGTTGTCGGGCGTGGCCGCGAACTGCACGGTGAGCGTAGCGAATCCACAAACGGTGCCGGTGTCGGCCGGTGGGGCGGCCACGACGACGTTCGCGGTGACGTGCGGCGCGCCGCCGCCAGCGGAAGTGAGCGGCCACGTCCAGCTCGGGTGGGGTTCTGCTGCGCCCGGGAACGGCGTGCAGACCTTCGACTTCGACGTCCGGGCCGACCTCACCGGGCGGTTCACCGGCACGGACTACGGGGACATCCACCCATCGGGCAGGCCCGCGTCGTTGACCACGGATCCCGTGGCGGACCCCGCGACATCGTTCACCGCGTACCGCAACGCCTCGCCGAGCAAGTGCCAGGATCCGACGCGCGGGGTGGAGTTCGACGCCGTGGGCCGGGGCGACGAGGGTGACCTCAGGAGCTACACGGTGCAGGTGTGCGACGACGACCCGAGGACCGGGTCGGGGGGGAGCGGCGTGGACTTCTTCAGCGTGTACATCGCGGTAGGGGGATACGGGCGCTCCGGCATTCCGACGAGCGGCGACATCGTGAAGCGGTGATCGCGCGTGCAACCCCATCGTTCGACGCGCCGCGGCGGGTTCACACCGTCG
Organism: Gemmatimonadota bacterium; assembly: GCA_003222085.1. Lineage (GTDB taxonomy): Bacteria > Gemmatimonadota > Gemmatimonadetes > Gemmatimonadales > GWC2-71-9 > AG41. The sequence continues at coordinate 31,910 of QHUK01000024.1, read as the reverse complement.
CGGCGCGTTGGCTTTCTCAGGCCAGGACAGAAACCGGCGACGCGGCGCTGAGGCCGTTGGTCTGGATCGCCTCGTGCCGCATCAGCGCGTCCGCGAAAAACTTGGTCGCCCAGCTCAGGACCTCGTAGGCGCCGTAGGCGCCGCCCACCGGCCAGGCGCCCTTGATCCCACCCCGCAGCCCCAGCTCACCGCTGCGCCGGTTCTGCGTGTGCTTGAGGAATCGCAGGACGGCCGGCACAGGCTCGAGCCAGGTCGCGTCGCCCGTGATTGCGGCCAGGCGCATCCAGTTGTTCGCCATCTGGGCCTGGCCCGTGAGGCAGGACCACCGCACGGCGGGAGACCAGTCAGAGCGGTAGCGGCCGGGCATCCAGCCGTCCGTCCGGACCTTCGCAGTCAGGGGCCTCGCTGCACGCTCGGCCGCATGGAGCAAGCGCGGTTCGCCGAGTACACGACCGCCTTCCAGCAATCCCCGGATGGCGTATGCGAGCGTGTGTAGCAGCGGCTGCTCGGGATCCGTCAAGCAGCACCAAGGCAGCCAGCCGTTCTCAGTCTGGAGGTCGGCGGCGGCATGCAGGCTGCGGGCGGCGGCAGCGCTGAACCTGCGTTCATCCAGTCGGACACCCGCCTCCGCAAGCGCCCAGGCGGTGCGGGTGTTGTAGAGCGTCGAGTCCGCTCGGGCGAAGCGCGAGTTGTCGCTGCGCCAACGTCCGTCGGGGTCGAGCGTCGCCACCAGGTAGCGGGCGGCGCGGCGGGCCGCATCGGCAAAGCTACCCTGCCCCGTCTCGTCGAATGCGGCGAGCCAGCCGAGGAGCACCTGGCCGGTGTTGAACACGGCCGGTGATTCTGGTTCACCGATCGTTCCGCCGCGGACCGCGCCCGTGGGCAGCTGGATCTCGATCTCCCATCGCGCCGCGCGCTCGGCGCGGACCGCGAGCTCCGGACGTCCGAGGCGCCGGGCAGCGGCATACAGCGTGGGGATGATGTAGCCCGTGGTCTCGGGATAACAGGGTTGCCACCCCCGGCGCCCGTAATGCGAATGTCGTACGAGGCTGTAGCCGCGCGAGAGGCCTCCGTCGGGCGTCGCGTCCTGAGCCCGGAGCAGCCACTCGAGCGCCGCCACCAGATGAGGCTCGTGCGTCGGATCGGCCGGATAGCTCCGCAGCCACTCGCGCCATCCCTCGGCTAGCGCCGTCGGGTTGAGGAGCGGATGAGCGCGGATGGCGCGCAGCCGGTGCTGGAGGGAGGTCTGGAAACGTGGGGGCGCCACCGAGCCTCTGAGAATTTCGACCACGGTGATCAGTTCGCAAAGTGTGTACCGCATTGGGAGGCGCGCTCTCGCGACGCCAGGGCTGCTTTGGACGTCACAGGCGTGGCGCAGACGCAACGGCCGGCCGGGGTTTGGACCACCGCGGCGGCATGTCGGTGACGGACCGTCGGGCGCGCCGCGTGGCACCGGCCATGCGTCAGGGAGCGCTGGAGGCATTCGCCCATCATGAAACTGTTGCCGCTGGACACCCCCGAACGGATCGAGCTCGTCGCCGGTTGGCTGGGCAAGGCCGAGAATTACAAATGGCTGGACTTCGGTAACGGCGTCCAGCGCGTCACGTCGATCACGCTCAGGATCATGAGCCAGCGGGACATCCATGTGTTCCGGATCTACACGGCCGGGGATGAGGACGCGCCGGCGGGGGTCGTGGGCCTGACCAACGTCGATCGGAACTTCAAGACCGCCTCGCTCTGGGCGGTGCTCGGCAACAAGCGATACGGCGGGCATACGACCGAGGCGGCTCACCACATGCTCACGCTGGCGTTTACCGAGCTCGGGCTCCACGCCGTGAACGCGTGGACGGTCGAGACAAACATCCCGGCGCAGCGCTGCCTCGAGCAGCTCCACTTTCGCTACATCGGCCGGCAGCGGCAGTGTCACTATATCGACGGCCGTGCGCTCGATCGCCTCCTCTTCGACCTGCTCGCGACCGAACACCGGGACGTGCCACATGCCGGACTCGAACACACTAGCGCAACAGATCTCCGCCCTGTTCGCTGAGAAGATGCACCTGCAGGTTCCGTCGCTCGACACGGATCTGATCAACACCGGGCTGGTGGACTCGCTCATGTTCGTAGGATTCCTGGCTCAACTGGAGCAGGAGTTTGGCATTCAACTGTCGCTGCAAGATCTCGAGCTCGATCGCTTCCGCACGGTGACGCGCATCGCCGCGTTCGTTGCGACCAAGGTTCAGAACGGCACTCGAGTCCTGCCTCGGTAGCTCCACATCGTGGCTGCGACACTAATGTGTTGCGTGCGTGCTACGCACTTGCCTGCCATCCCCGATTCTCTTATCGTGGCGCAGTTCGCGCAGGACACTCTAACGTCGCGGTCCTAGGACCTCGACGCCGCGCGCAAGCTGAGGCGGCTTGGGTGCAATCGCTGGAGGTCTAGAGGGAGGGACCGCACGCCCAACCTCGACGGTGATTCACCCAAGCCGTCTTCCTGTCGAGCATGCCGCAAAAGCGCCCCTCAGTGCCGCAAAAACACCCTAGCGTGGCAGCGCCATTCCGCGATACGTGTGCATGCCACGGTTATCCTCCATCCATACCTACCACGACGAGTGATCGATGACCGGGCCTTCGGAAGTCGAGATCCTGCTGGTCGAGGACAACCCGAGCGATGTGGAGCTGACCCTGCGCGCCCTCAAGGCCCGCAATCTCGCGAATCAGGTGTTCGTCGCCCGCGACGGGGCCGAGGCGCTGGAATTCTTCTTCGGCGAGCAGGGCCATCCGCTGCGCGATTTCGGGGTCGCGCCGCGCGTGATTCTGCTCGACCTGAAGCTCCCCAAAGTGGACGGGCTGGAGGTCCTGCGGCGACTCAAGAGCGACGAGCGCACGCGCCCGTTGCCGGTCGTGGTGCTCACCTCGTCCAAGGAAGAGCCCGACATCACCGCAGCGTACCGGCTGGGCGCCAACAGCTACATCGTCAAACCCGTGGACTTCGAGGCCTTCGCGCGCGCCGTTTCCGAGGTGGGGCTCTACTGGCTGCTCTTGAACGAGCAGCCGCGCTGAGACGATGCCGGACCTGGTGCGCGTCTTGATGGTCGAGGACGTCGCCGACGACGCCGCGCTGATCGAGCGGGAGCTGCGCCGGGCCGGCATCAGGGGGGCGACCCGCCGGGTCGACTCCGAGCCGGCGTACCGGGAGGCGCTCCAGACCTTCGCCCCCGACATCATCCTCACGGACCACTCCTTGCCCACGTTCGGCGCCGCCGACGCGCTGCGCATCGCGCTCCTCGAGGCGCCGGACACGCCCGTCATCGTCGTGACGGGCAGCCTCGACGAAGAAACCGCGGCGGAGTACATCAAGGCCGGCGCCGCCGACTACGTCGTCAAGCACCACCTCGAGCGGGTGGGCCCCGCCGTGATGCGCGCCCTCGATCTGCGGCGCGCGCGGACCGAGCAGGCCCGCGCGGAAGAGGCCCGTCGCCAGGGCGAGGAGCGCTTTCGCGCGCTGATCGAGCACGGTGCGGACGCGGTCGCCCTCGTCGCCCCCGACGGGACCGTCCTCTTCGCCAGCCACTCGATCGAGCGCCTGCTCGGCTTCGCGCCGGCCGAGCTGGTGGGTCATCCCGGGTTCGAGCGGGTGCATCCCAACGACGTGCCGCGGGTCCATGCCGCCCTGCGCCACATCATCGCGAGCCCGGGCACCCCGGCCGGCCTGGAGCTCCGTTGGTGTCACAAGGACGGCTCGTGGCGCCATATCGACGCGGTCGCGGTCGACCGCCTCGCCGAGCCTGCGGTGGGCGCCATCGTGCTGAACTTCCGCGACGTCACGGAGCGCCGCACCGCCGAAGCGGCGCTGCGGGAGTCCGAGGAACGGTACCGCACGCTGGTCGAGGGGGTGCGGGACATCATCTTCGCGCTCTCTCCCGAAGGCACGATCGCCTCCCTCAACCCCGCGTTCGCGACGATCACCGGCTGGCGGCGCGAGCAATGGGTGGGGCAGCCGTTCGAGGGACTGGTGCACCCGGAGGATCTGCCGCTCGCGCTCGAGCTGCTCGGGCGGGTGGTGCGCGGCGAGCTCCGCCCCGCCAGCCAGTTCCGCGTCCGCACCGCCAAAGGCGACTTCCGCGTCGGAGAGTTTTCCGCGACTCCTCAGCTCTACGAGGGCCGGCTCGTCGGCATCCTGGGCATCGGGCGCGACGTCACGGAGCGCGTCCAGCTCGAGCAGCAGCTGCGCCAGGCCCAGAAGATGGAAGCGGTCGGCCGCCTGGCGGGCGGCATTGCCCACGACTTCAACAACATCCTCACGGCCATCACCGGCTACGCGGATCTCCTGCTCGAGGACCTCGGCGCCACCGATCCCCGTCGTCAGGACGCCGATGAGATCCACAAGGCCGCCGATCGCGCCGCCGGGCTGACCCGCCAGCTGCTGGCGTTCAGCCGCCAGCAGGTCCTGCAGCCGACCGTGCTCGAGGTCAACACGCTGGTCAGCGACCTGGAGAAGATGCTGCGCCGCCTCCTGGGCGAAGACGTCGCGCTCAGCACGCGGCTCGCACCCACCACGGGGCGGGTCAAGGCCGATCCCGGCCAGCTCGAGCAAGTAATCATGAACCTGGCCGTGAACGCCCGCGACGCGATGCCGAACGGGGGCAAGCTCACCCTGGAGACGGCCAACGTGGATCTGGACGACGCGTACGCCGCCGACCACTACCCCGCGCGCGCGGGACCGTTTGTGATGCTCGCGGTCTCGGACACCGGCATTGGGATGAGCGAAGAAACCCAGGCCCACATGTTCGAGCCGTTCTTCACGACCAAGGAGAAAGGCAAGGGCACGGGGTTGGGGCTCGCCACCGTGTACGGCATCATCAAGCAGAGCGGTGGATTCATCTGGGTGTACAGCGAGGTCGGCCAAGGCACCACCTTCAAGCTCTACCTGCCGCGCGTCGAGGAGCTGGCCGAGCGCGCGTCCGAGCCCGCGCAACTGCCGGCGCGCCCCCCGCGCGGAACGGAGACGGTCCTGGTGGTCGAGGACGAGGCGCCGGTGCGGAGCGTCGCCCGTCAGGTGCTCGAACGCCACGGCTATACCGTGCTCGAAGCCCCCAGCGCGGAAGCCGCGCTGGACCTCGCCGCCCGGTACTCGGGCGCCATCCACCTCCTTCTCACGGACGTCGTCATGCCTGGCCTCAACGGACGCCAACTCGCCAGCAGGCTGGCGGACCTGCGCCCCGACGCCCGGGTGATCTTCATGTCGGGCTACACCGACGAGGCCGTCACACGGCACGGCGTGCTCGAGCCCGGCTCCGCCTACGTGCAGAAGCCGTTCACGCCGGATGCTATCGTCCGGAGGGTGCGGGAGGTGCTCGACCGGTGAGCGCGGCCCCGGCCGGCGGCCCCCGCCAGCCGACCCGCATCCGCGCGGACGAACGCACCCGCCTGTTGCCGGTCGTCATCCTCACCTCGTCGCGCAAGGAGCGGGACGTGCTCTCGCCCCGGCGACCCGTCGCCTGAGACCGGGGGCGGCCAGCGGGGGTGACGCGCGTCACGTCCCGCACCGGGGAGTTGCTCCCAGGTGGCCGCCGGGTGAGTATTGGTGCCCCTGAGAATGACCACCACAAAGTCCGCCGCACCCGTGGTCCGCGACGCCGATGCCGAGCTCGAGGCGTTGTTCGCGGCGATCAACGACGTCATCCTCGTGCTCGACGCCGAGGGTCGCTACGTCAAGATCGCTCCCACCAACCCGTCCCTGCTGTACCGCCCGGCCGCGGAGCTGCTCGGCAAGACCCTGCGGGAAGTATTCGATGGCGCGCAGGCGGAGCAATTCATGGAGTACATCCGTACCGCGCTCCAGACCCGGACGACGGTCCACTTTGAGTACAGCCTGCCGATCGGGGGCCGCGAGGTCTGGTTTTCCGGGGCGATCTCGCCCATGAGCCGCGATCAGGTGGTCCTGGTCGGCCGGGACATGACCGAGCGACGGCTCGCCGAGCGGGAGCTGCGTGAGACCCTGTCGTTGCTCAACGCGACGTTCGAATCCACGGCCGACGGGATCCTGGTGGTGGACCTGGCGGGGCGCATTGTCAGCTTCAACCGCACGTTCGCGGAGCTGTGGCGGATCCCCGACTCCATCCTCGAGGCCAAGGACAGCGCCCAAACGCTCGCGTTCGTGCTGGAGCAGCTCGCGGACCCCCAGGGATTCCTGAGCAAGATACGCGAGCTGTATGCGCGCCCCGACGCGTCCAGCTTCGACGTCCTGACCTTCAAGGACGGCCGTATCTACGAGCGCTTCTCCCAACCCCAGCGGATCGCCGGGAAGAGCGTCGGCCGCGTGTGGAGCTTCCGCGACGTCACCGAATCGAAGCGGGCCGAGCAGATTCAGCTCGCCACGTACCGGATCTCGGAGGCCGCCCACGCGGCGCGCACGCTGCAGGACCTGTTCGCCGCCATCCACGGGATCGTGGGAGAGCTGATGCCCGCGAAGAACTTCTACATCGCGCTCTACGACCCCGCGGACGACCTCCTCACCTTCCCGTACCACGTGGACGAGTACGACAGCGACTTCCCGTCCAAGAAGCCCGGCAAGGGATTGACCGAATACGTGCTCAGGACCGGCCAGCCGTTGCTGGTCACGCCGGAGTTACACGCGGAGCTCGAGCGCCGCGGCGAAGTCGAGCTGATCGGGCCGCCCTCGATCGACTGGGTCGGCGTCCCGTTGAAGATCGGCGATCGCGCCATCGGCGTGCTCGCCGCGCAAACCTACGCCCCCGGCGTCCGGTACCGCGACACGGAGAAGCACGTCCTGCAGTTTGTCTCCACGCAGGTCGCCATGGCGATCGAGCGGAAGCGGACCGAGGAACAGCTGCACGAGAGCGAGCGGAAGTACCGGCTGTTGTTCGAGACCAATCCCGAGCCGATGTTCGTGTACGATTTCGACACGCTGCGCATCCTGGCCGTGAATGGGGCTGCCGTCGTCCGGTACGGACACACGGAGCCCGAGTTCCTGCAACTCACGCTTCGTGATATTCGCCCGCCGGAGGAGCAGGCCCGGCTCGACGAAGAGCTGGCACAGCGGTCCGCCGACGGTGCCGTGCGCACCGGAGTCCGTCACTGGACCAAACAGGGCAAGCGATTCGACGTGGATCTCATCGCGCGGCCGCTCGAGTTCGCCGGCCGCCGCGCCCGGCTCGTGCTGGCCCGTGATGTGAGCGCGCAGCGCCAGCTCGAGGAGCAGCTGCGCCAATCGCAGAAGATGGAAGCCGTGGGGCAGCTGGCGGGCGGCATCGCCCACGACTTCAACAACCTGCTCACGGCCATCCTGGGGTCGACCCAGTTGCTGCTGCACAGCACCCCGCCTGGCGACCCGCGGCGCGAGGACGCGGAGGAAATCCGGCATGCGGGGCTGCGGGCCGCCGAGCTCACGCGGCAGCTGCTGGCATTCAGCCGTCGGCAGGTGCTCGCTCCCAAGGTGCTCGACCTCAACGCCGTGGTCGCGAACGTGGATCGCATGCTGCGGCGGCTGCTCGGCGAAGACGTCGAGCTCGTCACGTCGCTCCAGCCCGCCGCGGGCGCGGTCAATGCCGACCCCGGGCAGCTCGAGCAGGTGCTCCTGAACCTCGCCGTCAATGCCCGCGATGCCATGCCCGGCGGCGGGCGGCTGAGCATCGGGACGACCCGCGTCACGTTCCAGGAGGAGCCCGCCGAGCGGCGCCACCGCATGCCCGCCGGCGACTACGTCTGCCTGGCGGTCGCGGACACCGGTGTCGGCATGGATGAGACGACCCAAGCACATCTGTTCGAGCCGTTCTTCACGACCAAGGAAGTCGGCAAGGGCACCGGCCTCGGGCTCGCCACGGTGTACGGCATCGTCAAGCAGAGCGGCGGCTATATCTGGGTCTACAGCGAGGTGGGGCACGGCACGACCGTCAAGGTCTACCTCCCGCGCGTGCCGGGTGTCGCCGAGGCGCCGGCGCCCGCGGCCGAGCCCAAGCCGGTGCGCGGGGGCGACGAGACGGTGCTCCTGGTCGAAGACGCGGCCCCCGTGCGCGCGCTGGCCCGCCGGATCCTCGAAGCCCGCGGCTACCGGGTGCTCGACGCACCCGACGGGCCATCCGCGCTGGACCTCTCCGCCCGCCACGGAGGCGGGATCGATATCCTGGTGACCGACGTCGTGATGCCCGGGATGAGCGGCCGAGAGCTCGCCGAGCGGTTGGCCCCCGAGCGGGCCAGGATGAAGGTGCTCTACACGTCCGGCTTCACCGATGACGCGATGGTCCGCCAGGGCGTTCTGAACGCCGGTGTCGCGTTCCTCCAGAAGCCGTTCGTGCCGGACACGCTCGCGCGGAAGGTGAGAGAAGTGCTGGACGGCTAGGGCGGGCCACGGCTATTGCCGGTCCAGGATCTCCCTGATCCGAGTCAGCAAGTCCGACTCCGTCCACGGCTTGTGAAGGAGCGGAGCCGACGGATCGAGACTCGCGGCGCGCTCGGGGTCCGAGTAGCCGCTGGCGAACAGGAACGGCGTGGTGTGACCCGCTCGACGCGCGGCGTCGTACAGCGCGTGCCCTCCCAGGCGCGGCATGACGAGATCTGAGAACACGAGCTGCACGCCCGTCGCTTGGCGCAGGGCCTCGAGTGCCTCGAGGCCATCCGCTGCGGTGACGATCTGGTATCCCGCCGCTTCGAGGATGCGCTTGGCGGAGCGGCGCAGCTGGTCGTCGTCCTCCACGACCAGCACCGTTTCGCGGCCGCCGCGAACCTCGGCCACACCGGCGCGGGGGCGCACCGCCACGGCCACCCCGTCGGCGATGGGGAAGTAAATCCGGAATCGCGTACCCTTCCCCGGCTCGCTGTCCACCTCGATACCGCCGCCGTGCTGCTTCACCAGGCCGTACACCGTGGCCAGCCCCAGCCCCGTTCCCTTCCCGGGCGGCTTGGTCGTGAAAAACGGTTCGAAGATGCGCGCCTGCGTCTCCTCGTCCATCCCGATCCCGGTGTCGCCGACGGCGAGGCACACGTGCTCGCCAGCCCGGACCGCGCCACACACGAGACGTTGATCCTCGGTGAGGTGCGCGTGGCTGGTCTCGATCCGCAACACGCCGCCGTCCGGCATCGCATCCCGCGCGTTGGTCGCGAGATTGAAGAGAATCTGCTCCGCGGCAAGGACATCGGCGCGCACTTCGGGGAACTCGTCTCCCCCCGACATCACGATCTCGACGTCGGCAGGCAGAATGCGCCGCAAGAAGCCGGACAGATCGGAGATCAGCCCGCCCAAGTTGACCGGTTGGAGATCGAGTCTGGAACGGCGCGCGAAGCCGAGCAGCTCCTTCACCATCACGCGGCCCCGCAGGGCCGCCGACATCACGTCGCGCAGGTCGGCGTGGGCATCCGCCTGGCCGGACGGCAGCACCTTCGCGACGAGCTGGGCGTTCGCGAGGATGATGGTGAGCAGGTTGTTGAAATCGTGCGCGATGCCACCGGTGAGCTGGCCGATCGCCTCCATCTTCTGAGACTGCCGCAGCTGCTCCTCCAGCGCGCGCCGCTCCGTCACATCCTCTGCGATCGTTTCGAAGCAGTCGATGGCGCCGTCGGGCCGTCGCACCGCACGGCCGGAGAGCCGCACCAGGATCTCGCCACCATCCCGGCGCCTCCACAGCACTTCGATCCCCTCGACGACATCGTCCGAATCGAAGCGCGCGAGAATCCGCCGGCGCTCTTCCGAGTCTGCGTACACGTCGGCCCCGAGATCGACGGCCAGCAGCTGCTCCTTGGACTCGTAGCCGAGCATCCGCACCAGTGCGGCGTTGACGGTGAGGAACCGCCCCTCGACGGAAGACCGGTAGATGGCGTAGGCCGCGTGCTGCACCAGGGCGCGGTGGCTCTCCTCCGACTGACGCAGCGCGGCCTCCGCGCGGCACCGCTCGGTGATGTCGGTCCCGACGCCGATCACGCCCGCCACCGCCCCCTCGGCGTCGCGGACCGGCGAATACCACGCTTCGAACACGACGCCGAAGACCTCGACGGTCGATGAAAACATCTCCCCCGTGAGGGCGCGCCGCACATCCGCGAGCGCTTGCGGCAGGTCTGCGAACAACTCGAACGCCGAGCGGCCGATGAGGAGGGCGGGCCGCACGCCGACGGCGTCGAGGCCCCGCCCCTCGACCATCGTGAACACCCCGTCGCGATCGAGCGCGAACAGCACGAGGGGCGCCCCGGCGATGACCGTCCGCAGCCGCTCCTTGTTCTCGCGCAGCGCGCGCTCCTGGCGCCGTCGCTCGGTGACGTCGCGGGCGTTGACGATCAGCTGGGCGGCGTCCCCGGGGCCCACGCGCGCCTGGCCCACCGCTTCGAGCACCCGCCACGAGCCGTCCTGCGCCCGGAACCGGAACTGCGCCGCCTGGGGCACTCCGGGGGCGCGGATCGCGCCCGCCAGGGCCTCGGCGACGACCGGAATGTCCTCCCGATGGACGTAGTCGAACGCGTTGCGCTCGAGCAGCTCCCCCGGCGCGTAGCCGAGCACTCGCTCCACGGACGGGCTGGCGTAGCGGAACACCCCGTTCTCGCCCACGATCGTGACGATGTCCGACGCGTTCTCGATCAGCGATCGGAAGTGCTCCTCGCTCCGTCGCAACGCCTCCTCGGAGTGGGCGCGGTTGATCGCGGTGGCCAGGACGTTCGCCACCGCTTGGAGGAAGTGCGTGTCGTGGATTGTGAACTCGCGGGGCGCCGCGGTATGCACGCCCAGGATTCCGAACGGGCGGCCCTTGCCGTGCACCAGCACGCTGAGGCTCGATACCACGCCATGCGCCGCCAAGAGCGGCGCGCTGCCGAATCGGGCATCCGTGGCCAGGTCCTCGACCACGACCGGCCCGGTCGAGCGAAGCACATACCCGGGGTGCGAGTCCGCATCCGCAGTCAACACCGTGCGCCCGACGGCGCCGTCACGCCAACCGACACCGCCACGCAGCAGCAGCGTGCGGCTCTCGGGACGAAGCTCGAGCACGCTCGCGAACGGCACCTCGAGCACGCGGGCCACGATCGCCACGGCGCCGGCGATCAGCTCGTCGGGCGGGGCGCCGGCCAGCGCGCGCTGGCCGACGTGGGCCACGGCTTCCTGCTGGCGGGCCGTGGCGCGCAGCTGCGCCTCCGTCCGCGACAACTGCTCGTCGCGAACGGCGTCGTCCTGCCGCAGCAGCTTGAACCGGCTCGTGCTCACGTCTAATGATGCCCGAGTGTGATCTGGGGTAATGCTGCCCGAACTGCGCGCCCTAACCTTGCACCCGGCGACCGCCTTTTCCATTATCGTCTTCACAGGAGACCTGTGCCCTGCATCACCACCAGCCCAACTAGGCCCGAGGCAATGACATACCACGAACCGCCATGAGCCAGTACCCCGTCCTCAAGGACCTGGCGATCATCTTCGCCGTCTCCCTGCTGGTCATCCTGCTGTTCCACCGAATCAAGCTCCCTGCCCTGCCGGGGTTCATCGTCGCGGGCGTGCTGCTCGGACCCAACGCGCTCGGCCTGATCTCGGACGCGCACCAGGTGGAGAGCCTCGCGGAAGTCGGCGTCATCCTCTTGCTTTTTACCATCGGTATCGAGTTCTCGCTGAGCCGCCTTCGAGAGATGGGGCGGCAGGTCGTCACGGGGGGGGGCGCCCAGGTGGGCCTCACCGTCACGCTCGGTGCCGGGCTCGCCATGGCGCTGCATGTCAACTGGCGGGTATCGCTGCTCCTGGGCTGCCTCGTCGCGCTCTCCAGCACCGCCATCGTCCTCAAGGGACTCACCGATAAGGGCGAGATCGATGCTCCCCACGGACGGCTCGCGACCGGCGTGCTGATCTTCCAGGACTTGTGCGTCGTGCCGATGATGCTGATCCTCCCGTTTCTCGCCGGACGGTCCGGCGGCGGCGCCGGGGCGCTGCTCCTCGCGCTCGGCAAGGCGGTGCTCGTCGTCATCGGGGTGCTGGTGCTCGCCCGGACCGTGGTGCCGCGCGCCCTCGCCGAGATCCTCAAGACCCGAAGTCGGGAGTTGTTCCTGATCGCGGTCATCCTGATCGGGACGCTCACCGCCCTGGGAACGGCGGCGGCGGGGGCATCGCTCGCCCTGGGCGCCTTCCTGGCGGGACTCGTGATCTCGGAGTCCGACTACGGCCACCAGGCGATGGCCGAGCTGCTGCCGTTCCGTGACGTCTTTATCTCTCTGTTCTTCGTCGCGGTCGGTATGCTCGTACAGGTCGAGTTCCTGCGCGACCACCCGGCGCTTGCCCTGGCCGGTGTCGTGGGCGTAATGGGGGGGAAAGCCCTGCTGGCGGCCGGCGGTCCGCTCCTCCTGGGCTACTCAGGACGGGTGGCACTGCTTGCCGGCCTCGCCGTCTCCCAGATCGGCGAGTTCTCATTCGTGCTGGCGCGCGAGGGCCGCGGGACGGGGCTGCTTTCGGAGAACCTCTACCAGACGTTTCTCGCCGTGGCCGTGCTGACGATGCTGGTCACACCGTTTCTGCTGCAGGGCGGCCCAGCGCTGCTCGACCGGCTGGAGCGGCTGGTCCCGCTCGACCGTCTCCTGCCAGGGCTGCGCCCGGGGGCGATCGCGGCGGCCGACCAACCGCTCACCGACCACGTCATTGTCGCCGGGTACGGCCTCAATGGGCGCAACCTCGCGGCCGCCCTGCGGTCCATCCAGGCGCCGTATCTCATCGTCGAGCTCAACGCGCAGACCGTCCACCAGGCCCGCGCGCGCGGCGAGCCTGCCTTCTACGGCGATGCCACCCGCGAAGAGATTCTGCGCGCCCTCGGCGCGGAGCGTGCCCGAATGCTCGTCGTCGCGATCTCCGACCCCGCGGCCACTCGCCGCATGGTGCGCGTGGGGCGAAGCCTCAACGCCGGCATCCACATCATCGCGCGCACCCGCTATGTGACGGAGATCCCCGAGCTCAGCCGGCTCGGAGCGGACGTCGTCATCCCCGAGGAGTTTGAGACCTCGATCGAGATCTTCGCCCGCGTGCTGGCCCACTACAGTGTCCCCCGCCCCGACATCCAGCGCCTGGTGGAACAGATCCGCTCGTCGCACTACGAGGCACTCCGCGGCGGCGACGGAGTCGGGGGCCTGAGCCTCGGCGCGGTGGCCGGCATCCCGCAGATGGCGGTGGAGCGGCTGCGCCTCGCCCCAGACTCGCCCCTCGTCGGCCAGACCCTCGCCGCGACCGGTCTGCGTACCCAGACCGGCGCGTTGGTGCTCGCGGTCGGTCGGGGCGGCGACGAGATCGCGACGCCCGGTCCACAGTTCCGCCTCGCCGCCGATGATGTTCTCGTTGTGGTGGGCCAGCCACCTCAGCTGCGGGCGGCGGCTCTCCTGGTAACCGGCAAGAGTGCTGCTAACGCGCCACAATAGTGTTGATGGATGTTGCGTTGCCACAGCGACACCGAAGAAATGGCGAAAACGTAAGAAAATTGGGCACTATCTCGCGAGTGTGTGCTCACTTTCGTATGTACTAGCTTGTCTGCCATCAGCTTACAATAGCACAAGCCCCAAACAACTCACGTAAGTGACGCAACCGCAACACGTTTCATTTCCTGACCGACGCCTGAAAACCGACCACTGATACATTTCCGCCATGCCAATCCCCCCCCTGTACGGCCATGAGGGGATCCGACACCGGCTGGTAGGCGCGATTGCCTCCGGCCGGTTGCCACAAGCGCTCCTGTTTGAAGGCCCGCCAGGGGTGGGGAAGCAGCGGCTGGCCCTGTGGTTGGCGCAGGCGCTGGTCTGTGAGAAGCCGGGAAACCCTAAAGGACTCCCTGACGGTCGCGGGGAAGGGGAAACGGGAAAGGGAGAGCCGTGCGGGGAGTGCCAGCCCTGCAGGTTGCTACTGAACCTCTCGCATCCCGACGTGCACTGGTTCGTGCCGCTCGAGCTGTCCAAGAAGGGCGGCGACGCGGACAAGCAGGTGGAGCTGGTCGAGGAAGCGCTCGGGGAGGAGATGGCGGCGCGGCGCCAGCAGCCGCTTTACGAGCCGGCCTCGGGTTTGGCGAGCCATGGGATCGCCGCCGTCCGCCTGCTGCTTCGCCGCCTGGCGCTGACGCCGGCGCTCGCCCGGCGAAAGGTGTTCGTGATTGGCGATGCCGACCGTTTGGTGCCGCAGACGGGAGCGGAAGCGGCCGCGAACGCGTTACTGAAGGCATTGGAGGAGCCGCCAGCGGACGCGACGTTCATTCTGACGACCGCCGCGCCGGAGTCGCTGCTCCCGACGATTCTGTCTCGCGTAGTGCGCGTCCGAGTGGCACGATTGGCCGACAGCGTCGTGACAGCATTCGCGCAGCATGAGCTCGGCGTGACTGGGCAACGCGAGTTGGCGCAACGAGTTGCGGTGGCGGACGGGCGCATAGGCAGGCTCCTTGCAGATGGGAACGGTCGCGCGAGGGGTGTGGAAGCCGGCGAGCGGTTCCGCCGCGCCGTGGAAGGGGGTCCGGCACGCCGCTACGAGTTCGCCCTCGGCCTGCAGCCGTTTCAGGCGCGGGGCGGGTTCACGGAGATGCTGGACGGGCTGCTCGAGCAATTACGCGAGCAGGCCCGTTCCGGCGGCGAGACGGAGAAGGTGGTGGCGGCGATTTCGCAGGTGCTGGCGGCGCGCAGCCTGGCGCAGGGCAACGTGAACCCACAGCTCGTGGCGGCCGTATTGGCCGACGACCTGGCGGAGCGGGCATGAACCTGTCGCATGTGGACGAGGCCGGCCGGGCGCGAATGGTGGACGTGGGCGACAAGCCCGTCACCGTGCGCACGGCGGTGGCGGAAGGCGCGATCCGGATGTCGCGCGAGGCGTTTCGGCTTGTGGCGGAGCAGCACGTGGCCAAGGGCGACGTCTTGGCGGTGAGCGAGGTGGCAGGGACGCTGGCCGCGAAGCGGACGGCCGAGCTGATCCCGCTGTGCCACCCGCTGGGCCTCGACCACGTGGAGATCGCCGCGACGCTGGACGACCAGCTCCCGGGAGTGCGGGTGCGGGCCGCCGCGAAGGCGGTCGGGCGGACGGGCGTGGAAATGGAGGCGCTGACCGCCGTGTCGGTCGCTCTGCTGACGGTTTACGACATGGTGAAGGCGGCGGACCGGGCGATGGAGATCGAGAAGGTCCGACTGCTCGAGAAGACGGGCGGCACCCGCGGCGACTGGCGGCGCGACGCGGCTGATTGACGGCGAATTGATGGGGCGGTGCCAGGGTGAGACCGCCTGGACTTACAAGAGAGGGCTATGCACACGACAACCCAGAAACTGATGCTGCAGGGAGGGCTCATTCTCCTTGGCGCTCTGGTTGTGAGCAGCATCGGCGGTTGGGCTCGACGCGCCACTGCCGACGACCAGCCGGCGCCGCTCACGGCGCCCGCGCTGATCGGGGAGCTCCGCTCCCTCGAGCAGGCACTCGAAGCGACCCGGGGAGAGCTCGCGGTCGCCCGGCTGCAGCTCGAGCGCGCCAACGCGATCATCGATTACTCGACGCACTACGTCATCGCGGCCGACCTGGCCGCGGCGATCTACGACGTCGCCCTCGCGGAGGGGGTGGACCCGGCTTTGGCGTTTCGTCTCGTGAAGGTCGAGTCGGGATTCAACCCCAAGGCGAAGAGCAAAGTGGGGGCGATCGGCTACACGCAGGTCCTCCCGAGCACGGCCCGGCTGTACGAGCCCGGTCTGACGACGGCGCAGCTGTACGACCGCGGCACCAACTTGCGACTCGGGTTCCGCTACCTGCGGGATCTGCTGGAGCGCTACGAAGGCAATCCCGACGCCAAGCTGCGCCTGGCGCTGCTGGCGTACAACCGGGGGCCGGGCCGGGTCCAGGAGCTGCTCGACGCGGGAAAGGACCCGCAGAACGGTTATGCGGCAGCCCTCATGAAAGGGTACAGACGTAAGAGCTAAAGACGTAACACAAAGACGTAACACAAAAACGTAGCACGACGGCGTAACACGAAGACGTAGCACAAAGGCGTAGGGGAGGCTCCCTACGCCTTTCGTGTTACGTCTTCGTGTAACGTCTCTGTGCTACGTCTTTGTGCTACGTCTTTATTCTTTCTTATTGTTTTTGCGGAATTTTCAGCACGTCCCCGGGCCGCAGAACCGATCCCATCGTGAGGCCGTTGTAGTTGAGGAGCGCCGTCAGCGACACGCCGTACCGGCGCGCGATATCGGTCGCCGTCTCACCCGACCGCACGCGGTGGTTCCCGGCGCTGACGCCCGTGCTCGACACCCGCCGGTAGCGGGGTTCGGGTGGCACGGACCACGCCGAGGCGGGCACCACGCGCCCGCTCATCGGGATGATGAGCCGCTGCCCCACGCGCAGCGCGTGCGCCCTGATGCGGGGGTTCGCGCCCTCGATCATGGTGACGCTCACGCGATAGCGCTTCGCGATGTCCGATAGCGTCTGCCCGCGCGAGACGTAGTGATCCACGAACGTGATGCGCTCGGTGACCGGGAGACTGTCGAAGCGCTCCGCCACGAGCGTCCCCCGCCCCCGCGGCACGCGCACCACCACGCTCCGGCCGGGGGGCGTGACGCCCCGCACGTACTGCGGGTTGAGGTCGAGGAGTGCCGCCACGCTCGTGTCGGCGAGACGGGCGACGACATCCAGGCCGGTCGCGTCGGGAACCGTGATCTCGTCGAACGCGAGGGGCGACAGCGGCTCTACCTCGAAGCCGTAGCGCCCCGGTTGCTTCGCGATCAGTGACGCGGCGATGAGCTTGGGGACGTAATCGCGCGTCTCGCGCCGCAGGTAGCGGCGGTCCGAGAGCTGAAAGAACGTGTGATCGTCCACCGAGTCCGGCTCGCCCGGGAGCCGGTCGATGCCCCGCTCGATCCGTCCGACACCGGCGTTGTACGCCGCCGCCGCCAGATACACGCTCCCGAGACGCTCCCGCAGGTCCGCGAGGTAGTTCGCGGCCGCTTCCGTCGCCCGGAACGGGTCGCGGCGCTCGTCCACCCAGGGATCGACGGTGAGGCCATAGAGGCGCGCCGTGCTCGCCATGAACTGCCACATCCCGACCGCTTTCGCCCGACTCACCGCGGTGTTCGAGAAGCCGCTTTCGATCAGGCAAAGGTAGAGGAGGTCTTCCGGAAGCCGCTTGGCGCGGAGTCGCTCGCGGATCATCCCCTGGTAGCGGCCGAGCCGCGCCAGCCAGACCTCGAACCGATCGCGCGAGTCCACCTGAAAGAACTCGAGATACTCGAGCACGCGCCGGTTCGTCGCGAAGCTCGTGACGTCGATGTCAAAGGTCGGCTCGGGCGACGGCGCGGCTCCAATCACGGCTCGGCCCTCGGCGCCGAACAACCGCTCCGCCTCCCGCTCCACCTCTTCGCCCTTGATCGGCGACGTCGCGGGGGGCCGGCCCTCCAGGCTGTCGACCCGAGGGTGCGGACGATGGAGGCTGTCGAGCAGCTGCTGGTCCGCTGCGGAGTCCTGCTCGGCCCGGGCCACGAGGGCCCCAACCGAGTCGGCGCCTCGCGGGGAGGGCGAAAGCGATAGCGTCGTCGAATCGGGTGCTGCCGGGGTCAGCGCGGCCGCGGCGGGTCCGCGGACTCCGCGGGCGCCGCCGCACGCGGCGCTCAGCGCCGCGCCCACCAGGGCGAGCAGGCGAATTCGTGCGGTCCCGGTCATCGCGTGGCGAAGAAATTGCCCAGTATGCGGTTCGTCGCGTTCAGCACCGCAAGCGCCGCGCCGCGGGGGGGATCGGCTTCGGCGAGATAGGCTCCCACGAGGCGCGAGGCCCGCGACTCCTGCCGCGCCGAGAGCGAAACGATCACGACGACGGCATCGAACGCGCGAACCGCCTTCACGCCCAAGAGCTCGAACCCGAGCTTCGGCTGCACCACGCGCTCCAGGGCGCGAACCGTCGCCTCCGCACAACAGCGCAACTCGCCCGCCTGCGAAATCACGCCGTCGGACTCGCCCATGAACTGCCGTCCGTCGGCCCACGACAGCACCACCTTGGCGCGACAGCGACCGCTGGCCAGGCGCTCGAACGCAAACTCCTGAAAACGCAGCCGCTCGGTCTCGCTCACGCGAGGCGCTCAGCCAGGAGTTGCGAGAGAGCCGTGTCGGGGATGCGCTCCGCTTGGATGAACAGTGAGGACTTCGAGCTGGCCTCCAGCGGGTACAGGGTCCAAAACGACCGCCCGGGGCGCTCGGACGCCGACCGGAAGGACAACACCAGCTGCCATGCCTCGGCGTTGGCCGGGCGCTCTGCGAGGGCGTCCACATGCCAAACTTGATCGCCGTGGGCGATAACTCTCCATGGCATGCATCACCACCTGGAAACTTGGGCCCGCCAATATGGCGGCTAACCCCAAGTCCTGTCAATAGTTGAGAGAGGTCAGTCCCCTCTGGTGGCGAGCGCCTTGAATCGCTTGGCGAGCGCCTGCGTGGTGGGACCCGGCTTGCCGCTCCCGATCGAACGACCGTCCAGCTTGGTGACGGCGACGATCTCGGCGGCGGTACCGGTGAGGAACATCTCGTCCGCGGTGTACAGATCGTAGCGGTTCAGCGGCAGCTCTTCGACGGCGTAGGTCGCCTCGCGCGCGACCTCGATCACGGCATCGCGCGTCACGCCGCGCAGAATCCCGGCGTACGCGGGCGGCGTCTTGAGCGTGCCGTTCGCCACCGCGAACAGGTTCATCCCGCTCGCCTCGGCGACGTAGCCCTGGGAGTCCAGCATGATGACCTCGTCGACCCCGGCCGCGATGCCCTCGACCTTCGCCAGGATGTGCGAGAGGTAGTTGAGCGATTTCACGCGGGGCGACAGGCTTTCCCGGTGGCTGATCGGGGTGGCGGCGGTGAGGGCGGTGAGGCCCTTCTCGTAGCGCTCCGGCGACCAGAGCTGGATCGTGTCCACGATGCAGATGACCGACGGCGCGGCGCACTTGCGCGGGTCGAGCCCCAGATCGCCCACGCCGCGCGTTACCACCAGCCGGATGTAGGCTTCCTCGAGTCCGCTTTTCGCGACGGCCTCCTCCACCAGCCGGTGCATCGCCGGTTTCGGGAGCGGGATCTCGAGCCATATCCCTTTGGCCGAGGCGTACAGGCGGTCGAGGTGCTGCGCCAGCCGAAACACCCGCCGGTTGTAGACGCGGATGCCCTCGAAGATGCCGTCGCCGTACAGGAGCCCGTGGTCGAACACCGACACCTTGGCGTCGGTGCGCTCGTGGTACGTCCCGTCGATCCAGACGATGGGCGGCATAGGTCCCTTAGTGCGAGTAGGCGACGATCTTGTCCAGCACGGAGCGGGCGAAATCCTTGTCCCAGGTGACGGCGGTGCGCTTTGCGACCACCTGCACGCGGGTGGAGTTCTTGCCTTCCACCTTGAGCGTGACGTTGACCTCCCGGTCGCCCGCCGCGCCCTCGATTTCCCGCTTCTCCCCATCATCCTCTTGCTCGGCCTGCGATTTCGTCTGCCGGATTTTGAGCGCGCCAAACGCCTGGTTGGTGGCGGTCGCCGCACGCTCGACCGTGACGGGGACGACCGACTCGACTCCGCGCTGGGTAAAGTAGATACCGCCCCCGGCGCCGGCACCCGCGGCGGCGACCACGCAGCCACCGAGCAAGAGCGCCGCACAGCTGGCGGCCGCCTGGGACCGCAGGGTCGTACTCGATCGTCGCATGCAAACCTCCGCTGCCGGCTAGCAGCCTGCCCCACCGTATCTTGCGCGAATATACCTGGCTCAGGGACCCCACGGCTACCGGGCCCCAGGTGGTATGCGTGTTATCCAGATCACAGACTCTCGGGCCCGAAACCGCGAATCTCTACGCTATGGAACAGATACTGGGGTGGGCGCGGGTGTGGTTCGCGGCGAAGCGCGAGGACGAAGGTGAAGCACCGTTGCGCAACGGCGCTTGGTATCCCGTCTTGAGCAGTGGCGTGAACCGCGCGGTGCTGGAGGTCTCGGGCCAGCGGGTGGCCGTACCGCAGGACATGCTGGAAGTGCGTGACAAGCGCCCCGATCGCTTCACCGTCGTGTACCGCACCTACGACGACCCCAACCCGGCCCGCGGCACGCGAGCGGACGCCGGACGCCGCTACGGGGTATGTCCCAAGTGCGCGACCCGCGTCCCGTTCCGCAGCGGCATCATCCCGTCGCGCGCCACCTGTCACAATTGCAAGCACGAAGGGATCGTGGCGTGGTGGGAAACCGGTTGAAGGGGAGGGTATGACCCGGCTGGGGATCGAACCCAGGACCTACGGATTAAAAGTCAAGAAGGCTCGGAGCCGTTCAACGGAAGATGGCGGAAAGTCAGGGACTTCTCACCCGACCGAGGGGAACGAGGAGGTCTGAAGCTACCCGATGATGAACCGAAACTGGTGGGATAAGTGGTGGGACTAGTCGGGGTGCTGACGCGCCAGACGGCGTGATTAAGTCGCCCTCTTGTCTAAGAAACCGGGACCGCTACACGGGAGTGGGGGAGGTGGGTCAGCGCCGCGAGCCGGCCAGCACCCGCAGACGCCCCAGCCCGGCGCCGCGACGGCCTGCGCACGACGATCTCGACCCACCGTGTAGTGGCTCGTCTTCCGCTTGACAAGACTTGTCGCAGTCCAGCGGAGTAGTTTGATCGCAACGAAAACGCTGGGATCTCAAGTCGTCCCGGTGCTCGGGACGACAGGATGCACGAGCACATCCGCACGATACCAGACGGTTAGCGGGGGCGCGAAGTACCGCTTCGCCTCCGGGTCATAAAGCTCATGGTCAGCAGGCACGGCCTCGAAGCCATCGGTCGTGTTATCGCCACTCAGCGCCTGGCAAAGCGTGTCCAAGTACGACGAGTGACCATTGATCAGCAACTCAGCGATTCGCTTAGTGTCGGCGAGCGCACGGGGAGGGAGTACGCCACCCAGGTACGTCTGGATGACCCCGTCTCTGCGCAGGACGCCCGTACCCGGTGTATGGGGAACCGAGGCCATGGGTAGGACCCTGAGGACCCTCAGGTGGTCATCCAGCATCAGAAGGGCCAGACAAGTGGCAACCGACCGACGACACATCTTCGGCGCCGCCGCTATAGGTCGGGCGATGCTCAGCAACCAGAACAACTCGGTGTCGGTGTGCAATCGCGTTACAATGCCGCTCACATCCCCCCGTGTTGAGTCGGAGGCGCAGGCGATCACCAAGCGAAAACGTAGGCTGGACTCCGGCATGGCGGTGCTGAAAGTAGACTCATGGCCCCCCCTCGGCGAACAAGGTAGAGAGCACTCTCCTCATTCTGGTTCAGCAACGCCCGATTCTGCATCAACGCGCGGCTGTACTGCAATCCTATCGTCAGCGGCTTGAGCTCAGCCGGTGATCCGTTAGCCGGCCCCTTCGTGTTGTTAGCGACGGGTGAAAATTGCACACTCCGGAATGAACCGCTCGAAGTGGGCAGATCGGGGGGTGCGAATCGACCGTTGAGGCGGTCGGCTCGAAGGTCGTCATGGGTGTACGTCGCCATCGACGGTACAGCACGGAGTTCAAGCTGCAGCTCGTTGAGGCGTATCCGGTGGGCGAAAGGAGCGCGAAGGGGCTCGCGGCGCGCGAGGCCCATCGCGATCTCTGTGCGCCCGGACTGCATAGTCGGTGTTCACACGAGCAGTATGGCTGACGGGCGAGCACGCGATACTTTCACCGGAGGTCCCATGCGGCGCAGTACGCCGTGTATAACTCCTGCGCCATGCGGGCGAGGTCGCCCGTTAGTACGTGTTCCTCTGTAAGCTCAACCGAGAAATAGCTGTCGTCGCTCAGGATTCCGAGAAGGTTCAGTCCCGCGCGTTTGGGGTCAAAGACACCGCCAGCGGGGTTTTGACCACCGTTCCAGAACTCCTGCTCCGTTAGCTGGACGAGTTCCTGCCACCGAGCGTCGAATCGGCTGTCCGTCACGGCGTCCTCCCCCCCACGCTCTCGACCGGCGCCCGAAGCGCAGCCACGCGGTCGCGCAACTCGCTCCACCCCGGAGCCGCCGCCGTCCCCATCGCGGTGTGCGACTTGGCTGTGGCGGCGAGGTCGCGCTCCATCTCCGCGAGCGACTCCCAGGGGGACCAATGCAGATCGTCCACGGCACCCTCGACGACGGTGTGCTCATATTCCCGGACCGCGCCGTTCAAGTTCACGTACAGAGCGAACGTGTGCGGGCCGGCGACGACCGGCTCGCCCAGCCGCCACCCTCTGAACGTGCGGGTCAGGGGGACATCCTCCCGTCCCGGCGGCGCGTGGAGCCTATCCCATTGCCGGCGCGCCGGCGTCGGGAACCAGGCGGAGGCGGATGGTGACTTCCGTCCCGCGTCCTGTCCCCTCGCTGGCGACCGTCACGGTGCCGCCATGAAGCTCGGTGAGCTGTTTCACCAGCGCGAGGCCGATGCCGAGTCCCGAATGTCTGCGACCAGGACCTTTGTCCTGCTGACGGAACATCTCGAAGACATGGGGGAGGAAGTCGGCCTCTATCCCTTCGCCGGTATCGCGTACGTGTACTACGCCGGCGTCAGCATCGTGCCCAACGGTCACTTCGACGCGGCCACCGTCCGGAGTGAATTTGATGGCGTTGGAGAGGACATTCGTCAGGATCTGCTGAAGCCGATCGGCGTCCGCGTTGATCGGCAGCGGCTGGTTTACTGGCGCAAGCAGCAGCTCGAGCCCCTGCTCTTGCGCTGTCTCGACCAGGGCCTCCACCGCGATACGGACTTCGCCGCCCAGGTCTCGCGTCTGGAGATCGAGGGTGATGCTTCCCCTCGTCGCACGACTAAGGTCGAGAAGGTCGTCGACCAGCCTCACCTGGAGCTGCGCATTCCGCTCGATCACCTCCATCGCCCGCTCGATGACGGCCGCATCACTGTTGCGGTTGACCAGGCGGGTCCACAACAGGATGGGGGTGAGGGGGGTTCGCAGCTCGTGTGAGAGCACCGCCAGGAAGTCATCCTTGGCGGCTGCCGCCTCCGTCAGCTGTGCCGCGGTGTCCTGGTAGTGACGACGGCTCCGGTACTCCCACAGCGCGTCCCCGAGCACTTGCAACAACTCGCCGAGGAGGATCAGCCGCCGTTCGGGCACTGGCTGGGTGGTGCGGGCGACGTCCCACACCGTCTGAAACGGCACCCCGCAGTCACGGGCGAGTCGCTCTACAGCGGACGGGTGGCAGAAGTCCACGAACGTGTACCCGGCGACGGCTGCGCCTACGACCTCGCCCTCGAGCACCAGCGACGTGCCCACCACGGCCAAGCCGTAGGAGGACACCAGACTGATCGCCGGACGATCCAGCGCCTGCGCCAGGCACCTTCGGCCACACTCCGCGAAGATGCGGGGCTGGTAGCCCGCCTTCTGGAATAACGCGAACAGTGGCGTTGGATGGATGGGACCGGAAACCACGGCCTCGTCGACTCCATACACGACGACGGTCAGCCGAGTCACCGCGGCGAACTTCGCTAGAGCCTGCTGCCATACGACGTCACTGAAGAGGGCGTCGTCGATCCCTGCCATGACGGGACCTACTGCCCCCCGGTTCCCTCACCGGGTTCCGTACCATGGGTATGCCGCTCTGGCGCCCGAGAAATCAGGCCAGCGAAGCTGGAGAAAGGAGCCATCGCCATCGGAGCAGTGAGCGGCAGGTGGCGCGGCAGCACCCGCATTCCCTGCCCATCCGTAATCTCGCACTCATGGGTCTCCCGGACCGTCGGATTGGCGCGCATCTTGGCCACCGTGAGGCCCAGCCGGAACGTGTCACCCAGCTCGATCCAGTTCATCAAGATGATGTTATCCACCAGCGAGCTCATCCCGAACGCACCCATCATGGACGACATGCCGAGCATCTCGGGGTTTTCGTGGTTATAGACCGCTGCCACCTGGTATTCCTTCATCAGCGCGACCAGTGCGTGGAAGAAGTCCCGAAAGACGCGCCCCTGGGTGCCGAGGCTCGACCCATAGGTTGAGATACTGTCGATCACGGCCCGCCGGGGCCGGAAATCCTTCACGATCTGCTCGATGTTGTGGAAGTGGTGATCCACCTCAATCTCCTGAGGTGGGTCGTAGTAAAGTTGGACCACCCCGCGGTTAATGTGCGATTGAAGGTCGATCCCGATACTGTTGGCGTTCCGGAGCACCTGGGGCACCTGTTCGTCCAGCGTGAGCATGAGACTCGGCTCACCGAGACGCGCGCCTTCGGTGATGTATTGGAGCGCCATCACGCTCTTGCCCACACCGGAGATCCCGGCCACCACCGTCGTGCTGCCGAGGAAGTACCCCCCATTCACGACCTCGTCGAGCCCGGGAACTCCCGTCGTTACGCGACTGCTCGGATCGAAGGCGGCGGCCCGATCACGGCTCGCAGCTCGCGGCGCCTGGACGCGGCGGTAGACCTCGATGCCCCGACCGGTCACGATGCGGAAGGTGTGTCGGCCCATTTGGTACGAATGGCCGCGTGACTTGATGATCTCGATGGATCGAGTGGTCGCGCGCTGCACTTCCTCCATTCGTAAGCGGATCACGGTATCAGCAATCGACTCTTCCAACACCGGTAGCCGGCCCTGGCTGAGCGCGCTGGCCTCGACCGCCAGCATGGCGGTGAGCCGGTCGCGCTGGAGACCTTCCACCAGCACGTGAAACGCTTCGCGCGGCTCCTGCCCGTCTCCCCCGCCGTCGATCACGCCGACGACCCCATCGACGAAGAGGCGGGCAGCGTTCATCTGGGCGGCCGTCTGGAGCAAGAGACTGTCCGCCTGCTGCAATTCCTGGCGGAACACCTGGCGCGTCGTAAAGACGATCCTCACTCGCCCCTGCCGCTCCAGCGCGGCGAGATCCCAGCCCAACTGCGCGGCATCGCGCACCACCTTTTCCGGCGAGACCTCGAAGAGCACGATAAGGCCGGGCTCGTTGAACTCGCTTGCCCCGCGATAGACGAACTCGACCCCCATGGTGGTCTTGCCTGTCCCGATGGCCCCTTCAACCAGAGTGACGTTGCTTCGCGGGATGCCCCCTTCGAGGATCGAATCCAGACCGCTGATCCCGGTACGCGCGAAATTTTCGGGCGTCGGCATGAGATTCACCGCCTTGGTCTCATTCGCCATTGGGACTTTCGCCAGGCCGTTGGGGGAGGCGGGAGCGCGATGCGCCATCTGGTTCCTTCACCTGTCGGCTTTCGAGCGCTCGGATGATCGCGAGCCGTCCCGCTCGGGCAGACGCAGTCCGGAGCAGCGGTGCGAGGGGATCGTTGTCGTTATCGAACACCTTAAAGGCATACATCCGAGCCCCAGTGGCTTGGTGCTGTGTTCGCGTGACCACTTTCGCCGCGATTAGGGTCTCCAACGACCCAGTGACCTGTTTGAGGTCGTACCCCAAGACAGCGACAAGGCGGTCGCTGGTCAGCAGCACGCGTGGATGGCGGTGAAAAAAGACCAGGAGATCGAGGTCGCACCGATGGTGGAGGTAGGGGAGGCGGGCGAGAACATCCTCGGCGCCTTCGCTCATCATCCACCTGGAGACGCCGGTCCACTTCGAAGATGACGCTCCATGATCGCATTGTATCCCCCCGCCCGAAGGAATCAAGCCCTGACCACCTTGCGGTAGTCTTCACCGTGTCACCGCGTATTGCCGTCAGGTAGCAATTGGAGCCATTCGTTGGGCGGTGTAGCGCACCCGTGCGGTTGCTACGACCGTGGCGGTTGCTACGACCGGCGCAGTTCACGTTCACCGCGACCGCAGACGTGTCACCATAACGACAGAAGGAGTGTCAAGACGGGTCGAGTGATATCTGTGGCGCGGCCTCGACATGACCGATGCGGGGACGGTATATTGCGCAAACGTGCAGAATGTGCAGCTTCCTCAGTCGTTGGTGCTGGCCGAGGTGCTCTGAATCCAGAACGTGTAGGACCAGAACGATGTGCCCGCGTGGAAGTGAACGCCCCGTACGGGTTGCGGCGCGGTGCGTGGTACCCCGTTCTGAGCGTTGGGCCGGAAGAACTCGTCCTCGTGGTGCGTCACAGACCGGTGGTCGTTGCGCGGTCGTACGTCGCTGACATCCGTCGCGAGCCACCGAACACGTGGTCAGTGGTCGCCCAGGAGTCGGGCACCCATACGCCGTCTGCCCCAATTGCGCCGAACGCGTGACGCTGGCTGCCATGGCGGAGCGAATGCGGTGTGTTCGTTGTAAGGGCTGGTTTGAGGTGGAACGGGACCCGGCGGGCCGCAAAGCCGACTGGCGCCGGGCCGTCCCGTCGGCGGTCGCCTCAGATCGGGACGTGCCGTCCCTGACCAAAGACGGCCGGCTCTTAGGTTATAGAAGGGGACCGTGACATGAGTATCGAGGCTAGCAACTTTCCGAGTCGATTACGCGCGCATGTACAGCTGCAAGGCGCGATGCTTACCGAGGCCGAGCTCTCCCACCTGTGGGCGTGTTATCCAGGATGCGCGGGGACAGGGCAGTGGGATGTCCGCGCGTACGCCCGAGTCGCCCCCGTGGGGACCCGTGAGTACCGGGTGATGCGAGGCAGCAGCATCTACGATGTGTACCGCAGCGCCGAGCCCGAGTGCGCGGCCGCCGTACGGACGGCGCTCAACGAACTGGAGTCTCAAGACGGGTCCTGGCGGGATCCGCGCCTGCCTTCGGCACCGGGGGAGTCAATCGAAAAAAGTCGGTCGGCCTCGTGGGAACGTCCCTTGATCCGGCGATGCACCCCACAGCGACTCCAACCTCTGGGCGGCGGGCCGCGCCCACGCCTTCCTGGCTGACGAGGCCGGACGGCAAAGTCCTGACACGGTCGCTCGCGCCCAACAGTTTACGGTGTTGCCGTCTCGCGCGCGCGAGCGCCCGGCGGAAGCCGGGCTCCGGGGTTCGATGTCGCGGACCGGCAGCCCGTACGACAACGCGGCCGTCGAGCGCTTCATCAAGACTCTGAAACACCAAGAGGTGTACCTGCACGACTACGCGACCGCGCAGGACGCGATCGACCGCCTCCCCCACTTCCTTGAGGAGATCCACAACCATTCGCGACAGTCCGGTTCGTCGCGACGATGAGCCGCTGCACAAGCACGGGGCAAGGAAGGTCCGGACCTCCGTCAGGAAGCTGGCCCCGCTTTCTTCTCGCGCGATGTCACGCGATCGATAGCGAAGCGGAGCTCGTCTAGATCGAAAGGCTTGCGGATGACGGGGATCGCGCCCAGGCCCGCACGCTGGTCGGGGGGAGCCGCGGTGACTGCAATGACTGGAATCGAGGCCAGCGCTGGATCGCTCTGTTGGCGACGATAGAAATCCGCTCCGCTCATCCCCGCTAAATGGAGATCCAGCAAGACCACGCAGGGCCTTGGGACGATCTTCAGACGATCTAGCGCCTCAATGCCATCGGCCGTCGCGAACACGTCGTAGCCTTCACGTGAGAGGGTCTCTGACAAAGCAGCGCGCGTGTCGGCGTTGTCCTCCAGCACCACGACCACGCCTCGCCGCTCCGTGATGGAACCAGGGGCTCTGCTCACTGCTCACCTCTCCCAAGGCCGGGTTTTGCCGAGTCCACACGCCCTCGCGGGTTTGAGTTACCGCGCCGGTTGCAGTGATCTAGGAATGAAAGCCTTCGGGCGGCGACGTGCGACGCCCGGAGACGGAGCGCCGCTGGCTGCGGGAGCGGCGATCCGAAGCGCTGCGGCGCTCGAAACGGCACCAGGATCACGTCCCGCCGCCGGTCGCGTACGATCCGGCGGCCGAGATCCCGCCGCCGATCCCACCCGCGCCGCCGAGGCCGTTCGCGTCCGATCGTGTCGTTTGGCATGTGATCAGCGATTGACGCGGTCCGCCCAACTGGAAGTGCAAACCCCGTGCCTTCCGCAGGTGGCCAGTTGGAGACGGTCCGCGCGGCAAGCTGCTGGTCCGTGCGGACCGTTAGCTCCGTGGCAGACGCGCCACGTTCCTTGCGCGTGCGCGGCTACAGAGAATTCGCGGAGACGCGCGGAGCCTCTTCGGGCACGCATCATGGTAACATGAATCGAGTACGCGACTCGAGACGAGGGGCGCCGTCGCAAGCCGCAGGACCTAGCCGCCCCTGCCGTGGCTGGTGCGCGCAACCGGCAGTTCGTCGACGTCGGCCGTCTCTTGGACATTCCAGTCTACGACCATCTCGTCCTCGGAGCGAAGCGCTGCCTGAGCTTCTCGGAAGCCGGGTTGCTCTGGGGCAGCCGCCGGCCAAGGGCAGGCCTGGATCGGCGGGCCTCCGGGAGGCGAGCCCGCGTGTAGTGAAACCATCTGTTGAGCTGGATTTCCACACTTTGAGGCAGATTCCAGGCTGCACTGATTTCCGCAGCGTTTTCCGTCGTGCAAGCTAGTGCCGAGATATCGGTGCGCGTGCTGGTGCACGTGCACATCGATATCTCGCCAGGCCGCCCATTCGCACGCTGACGCGTGCTCAAGGGCAGACGCCTCCTCCCCAGCCGAACTGTCGTCCATTCCCCTGCCCCGGAGCCCCAGGCCCGGGCACGCTGACCCCCATCCGGGACTATTCCCTTGTAGAGGGAGTCACCTCGCCTCCCCACGGTGACACGCTTACCCAGGTGAGGGACTACTTCTAGGTAGAAGGGGTCCATCTGAGCGAGCCGCTTCCTTGGAGCATCCATGCCTGCCTCGCGCCGCCGTACCGCAACCAAGCTTCTCCGTCTCCACCGCGACGAGCTCGCCCGCATCACAGCGCGCGCCGAGGCCTGTGGCTTGAACCCGGCGCGTTTCATTCGGGAGACCGCGCTCGGCGCCGTGCGGAAGGCCCGCCATCACGCTGATACCGACCGGTTGCTTCACGCCCTCGCGCGCTTGGGAGGGAGGCTCGAACACGCTTTGCGCCAAGTCCAGTCGGCTGGGGACCCAAACCTTGCGGAGCAGTTCGCAGAGATCCGAAACGAACACCACGCCCTCGTGGCCCATGCAGTGGCTCTTGGAGGGCTCGAACGTCCCACGACAATCACCGGCCCATCCGAGAGGCCGGGAGCATCGCCCCGGGGGCGTCCCGCTCCCTGCTTACCGTGACAGGGCCATGGTCGACCGCCAGACCGCCGACAGAGTGACCCGCTTCGACCCCGATCAGGGGCTCCTCGCGCTCTCTGACCGTGAACACCGGACCGCAGTGGGCAACGAGCGGGGCCTGAACCCGCCCACCCCCGGGCCGCCGATCGCCTATCCGCCCGACGCGATTCTAACTCAAGAGCAGGTCGCCGCATGGCTTGGCATCTCGACGCGGACGCTGCGGAAACTGCCGATTAGGCGCTGGACGTCGAGCCGGCGCCTGGTTCGCTACCTCGGGCGGCACGTGTTACAGTACGTTGAGGAGCAAGCCACGTGACTCCGTTCCGCTCACACGGTAAGGGCACCTACGTTCTGAAGGGGACGTTCGGCGGCGTCCGGATCGAACGCGCCACCGGGACGCACGACGCGAAGCGCCTCGAAGATCTCCGCTCGATGTGCCGCACCCTCGCTGATGCCGGCCGGCTCGATATCCTCGAACAGCTGCGCGACGGAACGCTCCGGCTGCTCGATTGCTGGCGTCACTACCGCGGCGGCGACTGGTCCCGGATCCCGACGCCTGAGCACGCGCGCCCGCTCGCGGAGGCGTTCGCAGCGTGGCGGCAGACCGTGCCCGGCGATCGCCACCGTCGGGACTTAGGTATCGCAGAACGACAGATCCTCGCCGCGGCGCGTACTGGCGCGACGGTCGCGAACCTGCCCGCAGCGGTCAGCGCACTCCGGACTCGCTACGACTCCAAGGGCGCGGGCCGCCAATTCAACAAGCTGCGCGACGCGGCGAGCGCGTTCTTAAAGCAGACACTCACGCGCCGCCACCCGCTCTACCAGGCGGTGCGGGCCGTCGAGCCACTCCCGGTCATTCGGCGGTACCCCAAGCATCCGCAGGCCCCCGCCAGCGCTCGAACCATCGCCGACGTACTGGGCGGTGAAGCGGGGCGTATCTGGTGGCTCCTCTGTTGCACGGGGATGGGGCCGGACGAGTATTTCTCGCTCAAGTGGGCGGTCGAGGACGACTTGCTGCACGTGAAAGGCACGAAGCGTCGCGGTCGCGATCGGCTTGTGCCCCGGCTCGTGGAAATCGAACCACCCCTGCTCAGCGTCTGGGGGTTCCGGTCGGCGCTCAAGCGCTCGGGGCTGGGCGTGAAGCCGTACGATGCGCGGCGCTCCTTTGCGAACTGGCTGGAGCAGGCGGGCATCTGGGAAACGCACCAGCAAGCCTACATGGGCCACGGACCGCGGACGATCACCGACCTGTACCGGCGGCACGAGCTCGTGTTCGAGCAGCTCGAGCGCGACCGGGCCACGCTGCTGGCCTTCGTCGCTGGTGGGATTTCCGGTGGGACCAGGGAGGGGGTATCCCGAGATCTTCCAGTGACCCGGCTGGGGATCGAACCCAGGACCTACGGATTAAAAGTCCGTTGCTCTACCAACTGAGCTACCGGGTCGGACGCCCCGAAACCTCGCCCGGGGACGGCACTTAGACAAGCTGCGTTACGCCCCACCAGGTCCTGCACTCTTTAGGAAGTATGCTCCGCCCTGCCGCCGCTCGCCCTCGCCTCAGAAGCGCCACGTCTACCGACCGGGCGTTGGTGGAGCGGATGAGTCGAGGAGACGAGGCGGCCTTCCGCGATCTCCTGGCCCGCTACCGCAGCACCATGTACGAGACCGCCTACGCCGCACTGCTCGATCCTGAGCAGGTCGACGCCACGGTCGCCGACGCGTTCGCCGAAGCCCGCCGCACGGCGGCGGGGTTTCTCGACTCGCTCGGGTCAGTGTCCGGCTGGCTCACCCATCTAACCCGACTCTGTATCGCCGCCCGCCGGCGCAGCGGCCGACCAGCGACCTAGCACCGGCGCTCGACGCCGCCAGTTGACCCGGGTAGCTTTCCCCCGCCTTTCGTCCCGGGCGGGATCTTGAGCGACGCATCCGGCCAGATTCAGCACGTCTCCGACACCGCGCGGTGGGTGGCGCTGTACCGCGCGATGGAATCGGAGCGGCCGGACGCGCTGTTCCGCGATCCCTACGCCCGGAAGCTCGCGGGCGAGCGCGGGGAGCGAATCCTCGCGTCCCTGCCGAAGGGCCTGGCGTGGGCCTGGCCGATGATCGTGCGTACCGCGGTGCTGGACGAGCTGATCCTGCGGACCATCGAGCGCGATCGCGTCGACACCGTGCTCAACCTCGCCGCGGGGCTCGACGCGCGACCGTACCGCCTGCCGCTCGCTTCCACGCTCCGCTGGGTCGAAGCCGACTTCCCCGACGTGATCGCGTACAAACAGGAACAGCTCGAAGGTGAGCAGCCTGTGTGCGTGCTGGAGCGCGTGGGGATCGACCTCACCGACGTGGGGCGGCGGCGCGCGCTGTTCAGCCGGATCGCCGCGACTTCACGCCACACTTTGGTGGTGAGCGAGGGGCTGTTGGTTTACCTCACGCCGGCGCAGGTGGCGGCGCTCGCCTCGGACCTCGCCGCGCCGGCACCGTTCCGGTGGTGGTTGATCGACCTCGGCTCACCCCGGCTGCTCAAGATGCTGGAAAAGACGTGGGGGCGCGCCGTGGCGGCGGGAAACGCCCCCCTCCAGTTCGCGCCGGCCGAGGGTACGCGGTTCTTCCAGGCGCAGGGCTGGCAGGAAGGGGAATTCCGCTCGATGTGGGAGGAATCGCTCCGTCTCAAGCGGACGATGCCCCTCGCGCGCGTTTGGAATGTCATCGCCAAGCTGTATCCCAAGTCCAAGCGGGAGGAGTTCCGGCGGATGTCCGGGGTCGTCCTGCTGGCACGCACCTGAACCCGACGGGAGAGTGTGCATGACCATTCGCCGACTGGTCCTCGCCGGCCTGGCCATGATCGCCGCGTGCAGCCGACAGGTGCCGCGCGCCGACGGTCCCAATGTCGTCACGATCACGACGAGCGAGTACGCGTTCGGGATGCCGGACACGATTCCGGCCGGGCTTACGACCT
>QHUK01000023.1 GCA_003222085.1 Gemmatimonadota bacterium | reverse complement strand
CTCCCTGACCCACTTGTCGTACAACACCGGCACGATCCCTCCCTGCTCGAGCACCTCGATGCCGGAGGGATCGCGGTACGCCTTCCGGTAGAAGGCGTGCGTCACGCCCGAGTTGATGATCAGCTTCGCGCACATCACGCAGGGGGAGGCGCTCACGAACACGACCTTGTCGCGCGCGCTGCCCGGGGCCTTCACGAGCGCGTTCATCTCCGAATGAATGCACCCGCAGTTTCCCGGCACCGCGGAATCGCACTTGTTGGGCAAGCCGCGCGCGTTGCCGTTGTAGCCGATCGCGAGCACGTTCTCGAGCAGCTGGTCCGTCACGACGGTCCCCACCTGCAGCCGCGCGCAGGTCGAGCGCTTGGCCAGCTCCTCGGCCATGCGCATGTACACCTCGTACAACGGGATGCGCTCGACCCGCGGCGCAGCGGCGCCGTCGGGCAACACGTTGAGGAAATGCGTATTGGCCGTCACGCCGTCCTTAAAGACGCTCATGCAGCTCCTGATCGGGATCGTAGTCACCGTAGCGCCCGCGGGTGCGCTCCTGGGCGAGCCAGGTGTCGAACCCCGACGGCACCAGCCCGTTCGAGCGCTCCTGACGCTCCGCCGCGCGGGTTGCGAGGCTGTCGGCGTATTCGTTCTTCGCGTGCCCCGCGTGGCCCTCGATCCATCGCCATTCGACCCGGTGCGCCGCCGCGGCCTGAACCAGTTTCTGCCAGAGCTCCAGATTCTCGAGCACGCCGCCCTTGCGCTTCCAGCCCCGTGCTTCCCACCCGGCCACCCACTCGCCCATCCCCTTGACGAGATATTGGGAGTCGGAAACGTACACGACGCGTGCGTGCTTCCACTGGCGGCGGATCCATTCCAAGGTAGCGATCGCTCCCGCCAGGGCCATCTGGTTGTTGGTCGTCTGTGGGGAGGACTCATAGAAATCCCACCGCGCGACGCTGTCTCCCGCGGGCGCCTCGATCAGCGCGGCATTCCCGCCGGGGCTCGGTTTCGACCTGTCGTTGCCCAGGCAGCTCTCATCGGCGTGGACCAGGACTCGGGGCCCGCCCCCGGCCGCGCCGGCCATGTCAGGGCTGGATGACCACCGGAATGTCGGTGTGTCGCAGGATTTCCTCCGCGTGGGAGACGACCACGGCGCTGGGCCGGCCCTCGACATGGCTCATGTGCGCCCCGGCGAACAGCGCGTCGCAGCGGATCCGCTGGATGACCCGGGCCACGACCTCCCCCGGCGTTCCCGATTCGACGTGCGTGACGAACTCCACCCGCTGCATCGACAGCGTCGCCTCGGCCACGCCCACGACCTTGAGCCCGGCCTCGCGATCGTCGCTCGCATGGATGAGGTGAACCGTGCTCCCGGCGACGCTCGCGAACTGCATCGCCAGCTCGAGGGCCCGGCGGGACGTGTCGCGTCCGTCGAAGGCGACCGCGATCGACTGCATCGGCGAGGGCAGGCCGCCGCACACGATCACGCACCGCTCGGCGATGCGGATGAGCGAGATCACGGTCGGACCGAGTGCGCCACCCTTGGTGGTCACCCCGCGGCGCCCCACGAGCACCGCATCCGCGGTCTTGGCGAGCTCGGCGAGCTCGACATCCGCCTCGCCGGTCAGCTCGGTCGCCTCGACATCCAGGCCCGCCGCCAGCACGCGCTCACGTGCGCGGTCGAGCATCGCGGGGCCGTCGGTGTCGTGTCCGTGGGGCTCTCGCACGTAGGCCACGATGATCGTGCTGCCGAACCGCTTTCCGAGCAGCACCGCCTGCTCGAACGCCGCATCGGCCCGCGGGCTGCCGTCGAGACCCACCAGCAGACGCGTGAACACGGCTACGGCAGCACCGCGAACGACTCGAGCTCGTGCAGCGGGAACGCCAGCAGCTCACCCGTCATCGGCAGCCTCCCCTCCAGCGCCTCGTCGCGCGTCAGCGTATTCAGCCGCTCGGCGACGACCACATACTCCGTCCCGCGGCGTCGCAAGGCCACCCGCCGCCGCTCCCGCACCGCCCCCTCGAGCGCATCGAGCGCGTCGGGCGTGAGACTCCGGAACTCGCGGATCGCGCTCTTCACGGTTGCATCACACCACGGCGATGGTGCCGGGTGCTCCGGTTACGACCCGACCGATCACGTCCGCCGCCGGGGTCGCTTCGCGCCGGAGCGCCGCGACGAGCGCGTCCGCCCGCTCCGCCGCCACGGCGATCAGCAGCCCGCCCGAGGTCTGCGCGTCCGCGAGCAGCAGGCGCGCCGTCCGGTCCACGCCGGCGGCGAAGCTGACCGCATCGGCGACGCTGGCCGCGTTGCGCTCGGTGCCGCCGGGGACGGCTCCCCGCTCGGCCGCCGCGCGCGCGCCCGGCAGGAGCGGCACGGCCGCCGCCCGCACCTCTGCCGCCGCCCCGCTCGCCTCGAGCAGCGTCCGCAGGTGTCCGAGCAGGCCGAACCCGGTCACGTCGGTCGCGGCGTGCACGCCGACGCCGAGCATGGCGCGTGCCGCACCGGCGTTCAGCGTGGTCATCGCGGCGACGGCGGGCGCCACATCGGCCTCAGTCACCAGGTCGCGCTTGAGCGCCGTGGTCAGCACGCCGGTGCCGAGCGGCTTGGTCAACACCAGCACATCGCCGGGCCGCGCGCCGGCGTTCGTCACGATGCGATCGGGGTGAACCTCGCCGATCGCCGCCATCCCGTATTTCGGCTCGGGGTCGTCGACGGAGTGCCCGCCCAGCACGAACGCGCCCGCCGCGCGCGCCACATCTCCCCCGCCGCGCAGCACCTCCCCCAGCAGCTCGAACGGCAGCGTGTCGCGCGGCCATCCCACGAGATTGAGTGCGAACAGCGGCGTCGCCCCCATCGCGTACAGGTCCGAGAACGCGTTGGTGGCGGCGATGCGCCCGAAGTCGTAGGGATCGTCCACGATGGGCGTGAAGAAATCCACCGTCGCCACGATCGCGCGATCCGGCGTCATCTGGAAGACGGCGGCGTCGTCGCGGCTCGAGGCGTCGACGAGGATCCGGGGATCCGTCGCGACCGGCACGTGGCGCAAGACCTGCGCCAACTCGGATGACCCGAGTTTGCAGGCTCAGCCCGCGCCGTGCGAATAGCGCGTCAGCCGGACGGCAGTCATGGGGTCGGTAGACATGGGTCCACCGAAGATACTCTATCCGAGTCTCCAGGCGAGAATGGCGCCGGCGCCGATGTAGCGCGCGGTGTCCATCAGGCCAACGAGCAGTTCCCGCCGTCGCTCGCTGGCCGCCGTCATGAGGAGTTGCCACCGTACGGGATAGGCAACGAGGAGCCCGATCAGAAGGAAAAGCAGCCACCACCCACCGCTGCCGAGCGAGTCGAACCACAGCGACCCGAGTAAGGTCGCAACCACGGCCTCGAGCAGACGCCCCATAACGGCCCACCGGTTGTACCCCCACACGAAATACTGCCGTCCCACGAGCAGATCTACGCGATATCCGATCGGCGGAGCCACGACGAACCACACCGCGACCGGGAGCCACGCGAGAAACAGCCGCGTCAGCGTCACCGCTTGCCGCGCCGCTCCGGCGGCACGTACCCCGGCCCGCGCAGACCGCGACCGGGGCGCGCCGCCGTGAGCTTGCCGTGGTCGAGCACCTTCTGCCCGTTCACGAACACGTATGCGAATCCGACCGACGGCTGGTGCGGCTGCTCGAACGTCGCCTTGTCCGTCACCGTCGCGGGATCGAACACCGTGATGTCGGCCGCCATCCCGGCCTTGAGCAACCCGCGGTCGGACAGCCCGACGCGCTGAGCGGCCAACGCCGTCATCTTGTGGACCGCGAACTCGAGCGGGAAGAGCTTGAGGTCGCGCGAGTAGTGGCCGAGGATGCGGGCGAATGTGCCGTAGGCGCGCGGGTGGGCCGACTGCGTGCCGAACGGCCCGTCCGGCGCGACGCCGCCGAAGTCCGTGTTCACCGCCACCCACCACGTCTTGAGCGCCGCCTGGACGTCGGGCTCGTCCATGACGGCATACACCGCGTCGGTGCGGTGGCCGCCTTCCGCGAGCACGATGTCGAACAGCGTCTCTACGGCATCGCGGTGACGGTCCGCGGCGATGGCGCCGACGGTCTTTCCCTGCAGGGAGCGGAGCGAGTCCTGGAACGTGCCCGTGATCAGCACGCCGTCTCCGCCGCCCGCTTCGTAATAGAAGCTCTCCGGGCCCCGGGGATGGAGCATCTCGTCGCGCAGCCGGGCGCGGGTCGCCGGATCGTGGAGGCGCGCGAGCAGGGAGTCCCACCCTCCGCTCTCCGCCCAGGTCGGAATCGAGGCGTCGAGCGCGGTCGCCGCGCGCGTGTACGGGTATTGGTCGGCCGTGATGTCGAGTCCCGCGGCCCGGGCCGAATCGATCCTCGCGAGCACGCGGGGCATGCGACCCCAGCTCTGACGGCCCGACACCTTGAGGTGTGAGATCTCCGCCGGAATGTCGGCTTCGCGCGCGATGCGGAACACCTCGTCCAGCGCGTCGTCGATCCGAATCCCCTCGTTCCGCATGTGCGACGCATAGATGCCGCCGTGCCGCCGGGCCGCCTTGGCGAGCGCGATGATCTCCTCGGTCTTGGAATAGCTCGCCGGGGCGTATTCGAGCGCGGTCCACAGGCCGAGGGCTCCCTGCTCCATCAGCGTATCCACGATGGCCGCCATGTGCGCGAGCTCGGCCCCCGTCGGCTGGCGGTTCTCTTTGCCCACCACGGCGAGGCGGACCTGGGTCGCGCCGACGAACGTCGCGATGTTCAGCGCCGACCGCTGCTTCGCGAGCTGCGTGAAATAACCGTCCAGGTCGCGCCAGTCTTCGCGGTAGTGCCACTTCTTCATTGCATCGGAGTCGTCCCGGACGAGCTGTTCGGTCAGCGGCGCCACGGACCCCCCTTCGCCCGTGACCTCGGTGGTGACGCCCTGCGTGATCTTCGAGAAGACGCGGTTGTCGATCAGGGCGTTGATCTCGGACTGGCCCATCATGTCGATGAAGCCGGGAGCCACGACCAGCCCCCGCACGTCCAGCGTCTCTCGCGCCGTCGCCCCGTTCAGGAATCCGACGGCCGCGATGCGGTCGCCCCGGATGGCGACGTCGCCTCGGTAGCGGGGATTGCCACTGCCGTCGACGATCCACCCGTTCTTGAGAACGAGGTCGAAGGCCCCTTTCCCCTCTCCCGTTTCCCCTTTCCCGCAGGCACTGATGAACACCGCCGCGACGAGCGCCACCCCTATTTTGCCCATGTTCTCCTCAGCGAATCTGGGTAGAAGATCCGTCCCCGGAGCATGACCCAGGCGATGCGACGCGTGGCCGCGATGTTCGCCGCGGGGTTGGCGTCGAGCACGAC
Source organism: Gemmatimonadota bacterium (assembly GCA_003222085.1). GTDB lineage: Bacteria > Gemmatimonadota > Gemmatimonadetes > Gemmatimonadales > GWC2-71-9 > AG41. The sequence continues at coordinate 63,830 of QHUK01000023.1, read as the reverse complement.
CAGGTCGGCCACCTTGCCCGTGGCCACGCGGCCGAGCGAGTCGGCGCGCAGCAGCTCCGCACCTTTCCGCGTCGCGGCCGTGAGGGCCTCGACCGGCGTCAAGCCGGCGGCGACGAGCAAGCTCAGCTCCTCGTGCAGCGAGAGACCGGGCACGAGCAGCTGGTTCGCGGCGTCGGAGCCGGCCGCGATGAGCCCGCCCGCGCGCTTGAATTCGCGAACGAACTGGTTTTGACGAGCGCGCGATCGCCGAAACGCCTGGAGGTCGGCCGTGCGCCACCCCGTGCGGCGCAGCAGTCCCGCGACATCGCGCACGCTCGCGGCGGCGGCCGGAACGTCCTCCATCCCGGGGCGCGACAGCAGCGTCGGGTTGTCGAGCCGCGAGAGCATCTCGTGCACCACGAGCGTGGGCACGATCGCGACCCGGGTCGCCGCAAGCGCGCGTGCCGTGCGCGCGAGTGCCGCGGAATCGAGTGCGGCCCAGCCCATCTCCTCGATCGTCCAGCCGCGCAGGAACTGGTCGTGCGCGCGGAAATAGCGGGCGGGGTCGCGACTCGCCGCCGCGACGACGCCGGCCATGTGCTCGAGCGACGCCACGCCCGCCCGCGCGGCGGTGAGGGCGTCGATCTTGCCGAGGTGTGCGGCCACGGGAAGGCGCAGCGTCGTCGCCTCGTCCAGCAGCGGTCGCAGCAGGTCGGCCGTGAACTTGGTGTAGATCTTGACGTGGTCCGCGCCCGCTACGGCGCGCAGATCGACGGCCTTGCGCACGTCGGTCGGCGTTCTGACGGCGGTCGCCGTCGCGTAGGTCGGAGGGGCGCCGTCGATCATGGCGCCGGAGGTGAGCATCCGCGGACCCAGCACCGAGCCCAAGTCGAAGTCGTTCTTGAGCGCGATGGCGGAGTCGGTGCTCAACGCGCCAAGGTCGCGAACCGTCGTGACCCCCCAGGCGAGGTAGCGCTGGGCCGCCCACCGTTCGACGTGCGCGTGGGCGTCGATCAGCCCCGGGATGATCGTCTTGCCGATGAGGTTCACGACCTGCGCGCCGCGCGGCACCGGGATCTCGTTCACCCGGGCCACGGCCTGAATGTGCCCGTGCTGGACGAGCACGAGCGCGTCCTTGATCGGATCCCCCCCCGATCCGTCGATGAGCGTTGCCCCCTCGAGAGCGATCGTGCCGTCGCCCGAGGAGTTACAGGAGGCGAGCGAGACGATGAGGAGCAGGAGGCCGGGATGCGTGATACGGGATGCGTGATGCGTCACTTGGGATCCGACGACGTGTGGTCGTGCAGAATCTGCCACCGGTCTCCGCGCTTCTGGAGGAGGAGCGTGAACGGTCCGCTCGCCGTCACCGAGTCGCCGCGCGAAAGCCGGAAGCGTGCCGTGCAGAGCGCGAGATCGAGTGTGAGGGGACGCACCCGCACCTCGGCGAACGCGAGCGAGTCGCGGCGCTTACCGGGCGCGAAGTACGTGGTCTGATAGTGGTCGTACAGCGGCTGCCAACCGTACTGCACGTGCCCGTCGGACACGTAGCTCGTGAGGGAATCCCGCGCGTAGTCGCTCATGAAGCCGGCGAGGTCGCCGCGGTTCCAATCGCCGGCGCTCCGCTCGAGCATGCCCGCGATCTCGGCCTGCGGATCTCCGGGGGCGACCCTTGGGGCCGAGCAGGCGAGCATGGTCAGCGCGGTCCACGCCCAAGGACCTCGCCACCTCGTCACCGGCATCGTCTGGACGCTCCGTTCAAAGGGGATGCAAACGTGCCGCGGGAGCGCCCCGAGGAGATGGCACGAGCCATCCAAAGAGGCGCTCCCGCGCTGTCACGTCGAAGTGTTTTAGCGGCGGCGCTTCCTCGCCGCCTTCCGCCGCTTCGTCTTGCGGCCCCGCTTCGCCCGGGCTTTGGGCCGCTTCTTGCCGGCCTTCTTCTTCGCCTTGGGTCTCGCCGGCTTTCTCCGCTTCTTCGCCGGCTTCGGCCGCGGCGCCGTCATCGGCTGGTCCCTCATCGGCGCAGGAGTGGGCGGCGTCATGGGTGCCGGCGGATACATCGGCTCCATCATCCCGGAGCCACTCCAGCTGCTCTCCGAAAAATCCGTTGACGCGAGCATCGGATGATCTCTCCTCGCTGGTTGTCGGTGGGCGTGGCCTATAGCTTACCCCGGGAATGCTCCCACGCAAGTGGATGCGGCCGAGACCGTCACCGCTCGGACGGTGTCCCGTGCTTCGTGACAAGTTGGCTTGACAACGATACTTAGGCGCGCTTACCTTCGCGCCGCTATGACGGCTCGGCGTGTCCTGCTCCTCACCCTCCTCGGCGTTCCGGGCGCGGCGTCTGCACAGAATATCGCGGAAGTCCAAGTGGCTCCCCCGTCGATCACGATCAAGGTCGGGGAGCGGAGCGGGCTGCTCGCCACCGCGTTCGACCGCGCCGGTAACGTCATCCCCACCGTGCGCGTCATCTGGTCGTCCAACAATGTCGCGGTGGCGAGGGTGGACAACAACGGGACGGTGACGGGCGTGGCTGGCGGCGTAGCGATCATCGAGGCGCGGGCGGGCGCGCGGAAGGGCCAGGCCGCGGTGCAGGTAGTGGGCGCCCCCCCCGCGACCCCCGCCGGAGGAGCCACGCAGCCGACGGGAGGGCCGCCGGCACCCGCTCCCTCCGGCGTCGACGCCTTCGCCGGTCAGGTCGTCGGCACCGGACCGGCTGCGGTGCTCCGGATCGAGCCGCCGACGGTGTATCTCCTGCCGTCCGAGAATACCCGGGTATCGCCGCGGGCGCTCAGAGACGACGGCGCTCCTGCCGCGCCCGTCACCGTGACCTGGAAGTCATTGCGCCCCGACATCGCCAGCGTGGACCAGAACGGCGTGATCGTCGCGCTCGCCCCCGGCCAGGGAACCGTGCAGGTCACGAGCTCGGGCGGCCTCACAGCGACGGCGCCGGTTGTCGTCCAGCCGAGCGACATCGCGATTCAGGAGCCGGTGCCGCTCGTCATGTCGCCGGGGGACGTCGACACGCTACACGTGGTCGTGCCGGCGCAGGGCAGCCGGTTGGTCAGCCCGCTCGCCCTGCAGTGGTCGGCCGTGGATCCTGGCGTCGCGCGCGTGAGCCTCACCGGGGTCGTGACCGCCGTGGCTCCCGGCCGGACGACGCTCACGGTCGCCGGGCTCCTCCAAACGAAGGCCGTGGACATTCTGGTGCACAAGACGGTCGAGGCGCTCACCGTCTTCCCGACGCCGAAGACCGAGCTCCCCCTCCCCATTCAGGGCACGGCGAAGTTCCAGGTGCAGGCACTCACCGCCGACAAGAGCCCTGTGCCCGAAGCGCCGTTCCGCTGGACCGTCGGGGACACATCGCTGGCGAGCTTCGACCCCACATCCGGCGTGCTGACGGGAAGACGCGCCGGAAAGACGACGCTGGTAGTCAAGGGCCCGGGCCCGGGCCTCGTCGTCACGTGGCAGATCCGGGTCATCGCGGCGGGCCTGAAGATCTCCGCCGCGCGGCTCGGCCTGCCGCTCAACCGGCGGTACGCGCTGAAGGCCAACTTCGCGGACGAGGCGGGTGTCGTGATCGGTCCGGCCACCGGGGTCACCTGGGCGTCCGACAACTCGCCGGTGGCGGCCGTCGCCGAGGACGGCACCGTCTCGACGGCGGGGTACGGCCACGCGCACGTCACGGCGACGGCGCCGGGCGGGAGGCGCGCCGTGGCGGAAGTATTCGTGCAGGGCGAGATCGTGGTCGCGAGCTCGCGCACCGGCCGCTTCCAGCTCTATTCGGCGGAGCGCGCCAACCTGGCGCAGCTCCGCAAGGTCATGGACGATACGGCGGTCGCCACCGAGCCCGCCTTCTCGCCCGACGGATCCCGGATTGCGTTCACCTCGACACGCGACGGGCAGCCCGAGATTTACATCATGGACGCGGACGGCACGAGCGCCGCGCGGCTCACCAACTCCCCGGGGGCGGACGGCGACGCGTCGTTCACGGCCGACGGTCAGGCGGTGGTGTACCACTCCCAGCGCACCGGCCACCGCCAGATCTTCCTGCAGCCGATCACCAGCTCCGACGCCGTGCAGCTCACCCAGGAGCCCGCCGATAATTCACAGCCGACCGTATCGCCGGACGGGGAGACGATCGCCTTCGTGTCGAACCGCGACGGCACCAACCATATCTGGCTGATGTCGAAAGACGGCTCGAGCCAGCGTCCCCTCACGCGGGGCCCGCAGAGCAAGGAGGCCGCGCCCCGCTTCTTGCGTGACGGGACGCTCGCCTATCTGGTGGACCAGAAGGAAGGCGGCCGCACGGTCACGCAGGTCGTGAAGGCCGACCTCGCCAGCGGGAAGGTGACACCGCTCTCGGGGACGGACCTCGTGGTCGCGGACTTCACGGTGTCGCCGGCCGGTGATCTCCTGGGGCTCGTCGTCGCGGTGCAGAAGAACGTGTTCAGGGTCTATGTGCAGCCGGTCGGGTCGGCCGGGAGCGGGGCCCCCGTGCCCATCCCGACCACCGGCGCCGAGCAGATGGTGTCCCCCGCGTTCATGCCGTAGCAGGAGGGCGCCCGCCATGCGCGCCTGGGTGATCCGCGGGACCGGCGGCCTCGACCAGCTCGAAATCGCCGACGTCCCCGATCCCGCGGGTCCCCTCGAGGCCCGGCAGGTTCGGATCGCGCTGCGGGCGGCGGCGCTGAACCACCTCGATCTCTTCGTCGTGCAGGGGTTGCCGCTCGAATACAGCTACCCCCACATCCTCGGCGCCGACGGCGCCGGCGTTGTGGACGCGGTGGGGGCACAGGTCCGCTCGGTCCGACCCGGCGATCGGGTGATGATCAACCCGGGAATACCCGATTACAGCTGCGAGTACTGCCGTGCCGGCGAGCACTCGCTGTGCGTCAGCTACGGCATTCTGGGTGAGCACCGGCCCGGGACCCTGGCCCAGTACATCGTCGTCCCCGAGCAGAATACGGCCATCATCCCGACACTGCCGACGCCGCTCACGTGGGCCGAGGCGGCCGCGTTCTCACTCGTGACCCTCACCGCCTGGCGGATGGTGGTCACGCGCGCGCAGGTACGCCCGGGGGAGACGGTGCTGGTGTGGGGCATCGGGGGCGGAGTGTCCCTCGCGGCGTTGCACGTCGCGAAGCTCAAGGGGGCGAGAGTCATCGTCACCAGTTCGAGCGACGCCAAGTTGCATGAGGCGCGGAAGCTCGGTGCGGACGTGACGCTGAATCACAAGACGCAGAAGATTTCTCAGGAGGTTCGCGCCCTCACCAACAAGCGTGGCGCCGACGTCGTGATCGACCACGTGGGCGAGGCAACCTGGGACGAGTCGCTCCGCTCGCTGGGGCGGGGTGGGCGACTGGTGACCTGCGGCGGGACGAGCGGGCCCACGGTTGGGCTCGACGTCCGCCGGCTGTTCTGGTATCAGTGGAGCATCCTAGGCTCCACCATGGGCAACGACGCCGAGTATCGCGAGGTCGTGCGCGTGCTCGGCGCGGGCGAGCTGCGACCGATCGTCGATCGGGTGCTCCCCTTCACGGAGGCGCGCGCCGCGTTCGAGCGGTTGGAGCGGGGGGAACAGCTGGGGAAGATCGCGATTGAGATCAATCCCTGAAGCCTGGGCTCGGCTGGCGCTGTTCTGAAGGACGATCGCTCCTCTGCGTTCGCTTCGCTCAGTGTGCTTCAGCGCGGCGATGGCCGAGCCCAGGCTTCAGTCTGGGCGCCATTCTAGCCGCAACGCATCAACCGATCGTCAACCGGAGCGGGCACCGAAGCCGCTCCGAGTCTGTCACCTGTAAGTGCCGCACCCACCCCCAGTTAGCGGAGGGGTTCGCGTTGCCTTTCACGACCTAAGTGATTATTTTTTGGGAACTTAGGGCAGCCTCCCCGAGCTTCTGACACCTGACACCTAGCAACAGACACCTGCGTCCATGACCGCACCGAACGCCCGCGAACGCATCCTGCCGCGCCTCATCGAAGACGAGATGCGGGAGTCGTTCCTCGACTACTCGATGAGCGTGATCGTGCAGCGCGCGCTCCCCGATGTGCGCGACGGGCTCAAGCCCGTGCACCGCCGCATCCTGTTCGCCATGCACGAGCTGGGGCTCGTCCCCGGCCGCCCCTACAAGAAGAGCGCCACGGTGGTCGGCGACGTGCTCGGGAAGTATCACCCGCACGGCGACGTAGCGGTCTACGACTCGCTGGTGCGGATGGTGCAGGATTTCTCGCTGCGCTATCCGCTGGTGGACGGGCAGGGAAACTTCGGCTCGGTGGACGGCGATCCGCCCGCCGCCTACCGCTACACCGAAGCCCGCCTCACCCGCATCGCGATGACGATGCTCGAGGACATCGACAAGAACACCGTCGATTTCGTCCCCAACTTCGACGACCGGTTGCAAGAGCCCACCGTCCTCCCGTCCCGGCTGCCCAACCTGATCGTGAACGGCACCGCGGGCATCGCGGTGGGGATGGCCACGAACATCCCGCCGCACAACCTCGCCGAAACGGTGGAGGCCATCAATCATCTGGTCGACCACCCCGACGCGTCGATCAAGGATCTGCGGAAGTTCATCAAGGGCCCGGATTTCCCGACCGGCGCGATCATCTACGGCCGTGAGGGCATCAAAGAGTGCTACGAAAAGGGCCGCGGGCGGATGGTGTTGCGGGCCCGCGCGGCGGTCGAGGAAAAGGAGTCCACGGGAAGGCAGCAGATCGTCGTCAGCGAGATCCCCTATCAGGTGAACAAGGCGAATCTCATTGCGCAGATCGCCCAACTCGCCAACGACAAGAAGCTCGAGGGGATCGCCGACATCCAGGATTATTCCGACCGCGAAGGAATGCGGATCGTCATCGACTTGAAGCGCGATGCCGTTCCGGCCGTGGTGCTGAACCAGCTGTACAAGCATTCGCAGATGCAGACGACCTTCGGTGCGATCATGCTCGCCCTCGTCGACGGGGCGCCGAAGGAGATGGCCCTGAAGGAGATCCTCGAGCACTTCATCGAGCACCGCCACACCGTCATCGTCCGCCGCACCGAGTTCGAGCTGAAACGCGCCCAGGACCGCGAGCACATCCTCGAAGGCTTGAAGATCGCGGTCGACCACATCGATGAAGTCGTGAAGATCATCCGCAAGTCCAAGGACACGCCCACGGCGGACGCGGCGCTCCGCAAGCGCTTCAAGCTGTCGGAAAAGCAGTCGGCGGAAATCCTCAACATGCGGCTCGCCCGCCTCACCGCCCTCGAGATCACCAAGCTCGAGGACGAGCTCAAGGAAGTCCGCAAGTTCATCAAGGAGTGCAAGGAGATCCTCGGGTCGAAGCCGCGTCGCCTCAAGATCCTCAAGGAGGAGCTCTCCGAGCTGGCGCACGGCTTCGGCGACGAGCGGCGCACGGAAATCGTCGCCGACCAGGGCGAGTTCTCGATCGAGGACCTGATCGCCGAAGAGGACATGGTCATCACCGTGTCCCACGCCGGCTACATCAAGCGGCTCCCCGTGTCCGCGTACCGCCGCCAGCGGCGCGGCGGGAAGGGCGTCATCTCCGCCCACACCAAAGAAGACGACTGGGTCGAGCACCTGTTCATCGCCTCGACGCACGACTACGTGATGTTTTTCACGCAACAGGGACAGTGCTACTGGCTCAAGGTGCACGAGATCCCGCAGGCGGCCCGGGCGGCGCGGGGCAAGCCGATCATCTCCTGCATCGCCATGAAGCCGGACGAGCGCCTCGCGTCCCTGGTGCCCGTGCGCGAGTTCTCCGAGGACCAATACCTCCTGTTCGCCACGAAGGAGGGCGTCGTGAAGAAGACGCGGCTCTCGGAGTTCGGCAATCCGCGCTCGGTCGGCATCCGCGCGATCAACATCGAGAAGCGCGACGAGCTGATCGACGTCCAGGTGACGGACGGGCGGAACGACATCGTGCTCGCCACCTGTCACGGGATGAGTATCCGGTTCCACGAGAAGGACGTGCGCGACATGGGACGCACGGCCACCGGCGTGAAGGGAATCGAGCTCGACAAGAAGGACCAGGTGATCGACATGGTGGTCGTGCGCCGGAAGTCGACGCTCCTCACGGTCACCGAGAAGGGCATGGGCAAGCGCTCGGAGCTGGACGAGTACCGCGTGCAGCACCGCGGCGGCCGTGGCATCATCACGCTGAAGCGCGCCGACAAGACCGGCGACATCGTCGCGCTCAAGGAAGTGCTCCCCGACGACGAGCTCATGATGATCACCAAGAAGGGGATCATGATTCGCGTGCCCGTCGAGGGGATCCGGATCTCGGGCCGCAACACGCAGGGTGTGAAGATCATGAATCTGACGCCCGGCGATCTGGTGGTGGACGTGGCCCGCGTCGTGAAGGAAGACGAAGCGGACGACGGCGACGCGGACGACGACGGCGCGTCGCGGGCGCCCGCCAAGAGCAAGAAGGCCCCGGCCAAGCCGAAGGCGCAGCCCAAAAAGAAGAAAAAGTAGCGTGGTCACCGCCGAGGACGTCCGGGAGGCGGCAGCGAGGCTCGCCGGCGTGGCGGTGCGCACGCCTTTGCGCTTCGTCGAGTCGCTCGGCGCCTACCTGAAGCTCGAGAGCCTGCAGCCCATCGGCGCCTTCAAGCTGCGGGGGGCGTACAATGCGATCAGGCGCCTGCCGCCAGCCGCCAGCCGCAAGGGGGTCATCACCTACTCGAGCGGGAACCACGGTCAGGCGCTGGCGTACGCCGCGCAGCTCGTGGGGGTCCGTGCGGTGGTCGTCATGCCCGAAACGGCGCCGGCGGTGAAAGTGGCGGGGGTGAAGAAGTGGGGTGGGGAGGTGGTGCTGGCGGGCCGCACCTCGGACGACCGGCAGCGTGCGGCGGAGGACATGGCCGCGCGAGACGGGCTCGCCATTGTGCCCCCGTTCGACGATCCGGACATCGTGGCCGGGCAGGCGACGGTGGGGCTCGAGATCGCCGAGCAGCTTGCCGACGTCCGAACGGTGGTGGTGCCCGTGGGCGGAGGCGGCCTCATCGCGGGTGTGGTGACCGGGCTTGCGGCGGCGGGCAGTCCCGCGACGGTGTGGGGAGTCGAGCCCGTCGGCGCGCCGAAGCTCAAGCGTTCCCTCGAGGCCGGCCGCCCGGTGCGGCTGGAGCGTACCACCAGCATCGCGGACGGCCTGATCACCCTCGGCGTGGGTGCGGTCCCGTTCGCGCAGCTCGCCGCGCAGCGCGACCGCGTGGCGGGCGTCGCGCTCGTGGAAGATGACACGCTGCGCGAGGCAGTGCATTTTCTGTGGCAGCACTGCCACCTGGCGGTCGAGCCGTCGGGCGCCGCGACCACGGCCGCGCTGCGCTCCGGCGCCCTCCATCCCGTGCCGCCCACGGTGCTCGTGGTGAGCGGCGGCAACGTCGATCCCTCGCTGCTCGAGGACTAAAGACCCGATGCCCGAGCCCGCCGCCAAGATCCTCGTTGCCGACGACGATCAGTCGTTGGTGCGGACCTTGACCTGGATCCTGAAGGAGAATGGATACGAGGTCGTCATCGCGCCCGGCGGCGAGGGGCTCATCGGCAAGCTCGAGGAGGAGCGCCCCAGCCTGCTGCTCCTCGACATCATGATGCCGAAGGTCGACGGGCTGCAGCTGCTCGCGCGAATGAAGGCCGACGATCGGTTCCGGGACGTTCCCGTGTTGATGATCTCCTCGATGCCCCCGGAAGAGGCGACGGTGAAGTCGCTGGGGCTGGGCGCGGCGGACTTCATCTCCAAGCCGTTCCGGGTGCGGGAGCTGCTCGCGCGGGTGAAGGCCCACATCCGCTCGGCGCAGGAGCTGGCGCGCGCGCGCGACGAGGCGCAGAGCCGCGCCGCCATCGTCGACATCCTGCACGAGGTCACCGACTCCCTCAAGCCCGACGAGATCTATCACATCCTGGTGCGCCGCGTGGCCCGCGTGCTGCAGATCTCGAAGTGCTCCATGGTGCTCGCCAAGCCCGGCGACCAGCTGGGCGTGGTCGTGGCGGCGTACGAAAACCCCATGCTCCGCAACCTCCAGATCGAGCTGATCCGCTACCCCGAGATCCAGCGCGCCCTGACCACCAGCCGCTCGGTGCTGGTCGAAGACGTGGCGGCGGATCCGCTGTACCAGGAAGAACGGGTGCGGTGGCGGCGCGAGCAAATCACCGTGCCCACCCGCTCCGCCGTCGCCCTGCCGTTCTCCATGAAAGACCAGCAGCTCGGCGTGTTTTTCTTGCGGACGACGGGCGAGGATCCGCCGCTCACCCGCGCGGATGCCCAGTTTGCGGAGACGGTGATCCGCACGGCGGTCGCGGCGATCGAGAAGGCCTACGATTTCGAAACCGCCGTGTCGGACAAGAAGCGGCTCGAGAAGCTCGCCGCCACCGATGCGCTGACCGGCTGCCTCAACCGCCGAGCGCTGTCGGAAGAGCTCGAAGCCGAGCTCGATCGCGCCCGCCGGTACAATCTGGCACTCACCATCCTGCTCGCCGACATCGACCGGTTCAAGCTGGTGAACGATACGCGAGGACACATCGCGGGGGATTCCGTCCTCCGTCAGGTGGGGGAGATCCTGCGACGGGAAGCGCGGTCGGTAGACCTGGTCGCCCGCTACGGGGGGGAAGAATTCGTCGTCGTCATGCCGGAGACGGCGCTCCACGGTTCGGCGATCTTCGCCGAGCGCCTGCGGCGGCGCGTGATGAACCACGACTTCGCCGACCCGGGGGAGGACCCGCTCCATCTCACCATTTCGATCGGCGTGGCGTCGTTCCCCGATGACCGCGTGTCCAGCGCCGACAGCTTCGTGGCGCTCGCCGACCAGGCCCTCTATCGCGCCAAGAACGAAGGGCGCAACTTGGTGCGTCAATGAGCGAACGCCGCTGTCCCAAGTGTGGGACCGTGTACGCCGACAGCGCCCGGTTCTGCCCCCGCGACGGCAATATGCTCGTCGAGGTGCAGGCAAAGCCCCCCACGCCGCGGCCCCCCTCCGCCCCCGGCCCCCCCTCGATGGGCGGCACCACCGCCCGCACACCGCCGCAGGCGAAACCAGGGCTCGATCGCGCGTCCTCTCTCTTGGGAGAGGTGCTCGACTCGCGCTACGAAGTCCAGAAGAAGCTGGGCGAAGGGGGCATGTCGTTCGTTTACCTCGCGCGCGAGGTGGGGAGCGGGCACGATGTGGCGATCAAGGTGCTCTCCCCCAAGCTCGCCACCGACAAGAGCTCGGTGGAGCGGCTGCGACGCGAGGCCGGGCTCGCCATGCGACTGGACCATCCGCACGTCTGTCGCATCCTGCGCCTCGGCGAGTCCGAGGATGGGCTGATCTACCTGGTGATGCCCTTCCTGAAGGGGGAGCTGCTCTCCGACCGCGAGGTGAGGGGCGGGCCGATGAGTCTCGCCGCCGGGATCGCGATCCTGCGTCAGGTGTGCGCCGGGCTGCATCACGCGCACGAGCTGCAGATCGTGCACCGCGACCTGAAGCCGGAGAACATCATGCTCGTGGCCGAGGACAGCGGCCGCGACCGGGCGGTGGTCATGGACTTCGGCCTGGCGAAGGAGCGACGCGCCGATCCGGCCATCGCCAAGCTCACCGCGACCGGGATCATCCTCGGGACGCCGGAGTTCATGAGCCCCGAGCAGATCCGGGGCAAGCCGCTCGACGCCCGCTCCGACATCTACGCCCTCGGTATCGTTGCCTTCGAGATGTTCACCGGCAAGTTGCCGTTCCGGGGACGGAACGCTCAGGAGATGATGATCGCGCGGCTGCGCGGCCAGCCACAGAAGCTGCGTCAGGTCCGCGCCGATCTCCCCGAGGGCCTGGAGAGCGCGCTGGCCCGCGCAATGGAGGCGAACCCCGACGCGCGCTACACCACGGCGCTCGAATTCGCCGACGCGCTCACCGCGTCCCACGCCGGCAGCTTCTTCTCGAAAATCAAGGAGAAGCTGAAATAAGGCGCCTTCCCGCGTTCGATCCGCCCGAGTACGTCGAGTGGCAGCCGGACCCCGCGCTCGTGCGCGGCTTCCGGGAGACGATCGAGCGGGATCCCGAACGGGCCGCCGTGATCGCTCGTCTTCCGGTCGAGACCAAGCTCGGGTTGTACGCCGGACTCTTGCGCGCGCGGTTGCACGACATTCAGCTCAAGCGCTGGGTGCGCACGGGCGTCATCTCCAAGGCGTGGCTCGGGACCGGGGAGGAAGCGACCACCGTCGGCCCGGTGCATGCGCTCGAGCGCGGTCGGGACGTGGTCGCGCCGATGATCCGCAACGCCGCGGCCTGCTGCGAGCTGGGGCTGCCCGTCAGCGACATGCTGCGCGCCTATCTCGGCAGCGCGGATTCGCCGGCCCGCGGGCGCGACCTCCACGTCGGCGCCTGGCCGCAGGGCGTGCTGCAGCCCATCTCGCACGTGGGCGATATGGTCCCGGTGACCAGCGGCATCGCGCTCGCCTTCAAGATCCGGCAGGAGCCGCGCGTCGCCCTCACCTGGGTGGGGGACGGCGCTACCAAGACCGCGGCGGCGCACGAAGGCACGAACTTCGCCGCGGTGCAGAAGCTTCCGGCGATCTTCATCATCCAGAACAATCAGGTCGCCCTCGGCACCCGGCTCGACCAGCACCACCTCCCCGGCAACTTCGACGACTGGGCCGCGAGTTACGGTATCCCGGGCGCCGCGTTCGACGGCAACAACGTGCTCGACGCGTATGCGGCGACGAACCGCGCGGCCGAGCGCTGCCGCCGGGGCGGCGGACCGGCGCTGCTCGTCGCCCAGACGTTCCGAATGGGGGGGCACGCGACCCACGACGAGCGCGAGGCGCGCGACACGTTTCCCCGTGAGCTGTTCGAGCACTGGGGCAGGCGGGATCCGATCGGGATGTACGAGGAGCACTTGAAGGCGGACGGGATCACCGTGAGGCAGCTCGAGGAGATCGAAGGGCAAGTCACGGCCGAGGTCGAGCACGCCGCGGCACAGGCGCTCCAAAGCCGCGAAGCGATGCCGCCCGGTGAGAGCGCGCTGCCGGGCGTGTATGCGACGAACGGCCGGTAGCAGCGAACGTCCGTCGCTCGGCGGGGTAGCGATGCGAGGGAAGCCACGGCGATGAATCGACTCCTCGTGCTCGCATCGGTCGGCCTCGCCTGCCGGGCGCCGGCGGCGGAGAACCCCCCGTCCTCCCCGCCTGGTGGTCAGGACACCGTCGTCATCGCCGGGCACGCGTTGTACGTGCCGCGGGGCTTCACGGTCAATCTGTTCGCCGAAGGCCTGAACGGCGTTCGCTACCTGGCGCTCGGTCCCGGCGGTGCAGTGTACGCCTCATTGCCGAGCGGAGGCCAGATCGTCCGGCTGGTTGACGCGAACCGCGACGGCGTCGCCGACGCGCCGGCGCAGGTGGTGCTGAGCGGGCTCAATGCTCCCTTCGGCATCACGTTCCGCGGCGACACCATGTACTTCGCCGAGGAGACCACCGTGAAACGGCTCGACCCCGGTGCGGCTACGCCGCTCTCCTTGGTGTCGGGCCTGCCGAGTGGCGGCCACGGCACCCGCACCGTCGTCATCGGCCCGGACAATCTCATGTACGTCGCCGTCGGCTCGTCCTGCAACGAGTGCGTCGAGCTCGCGGGCGACTCGATGCGGGCGGCGGTCACGCGCTTCAACCTGGACGGGTCCGGGGGGCGCATTTTCGCTCGGGGGCTCCGCAACTCGGTGGGCCTCGCCTTTCACCCCACCACCGGCGAGCTTTGGGCGAACAACAACGACCGCGACAACCTGGGCGACGACGTCCCGCCCGAGCATCTGAACATCCTCAAGGACGGGAGGTGGTACGGCTGGCCGCAGTGCTACCTTCCCAACCGGCCCAACCCCGAGTTCGCCGGTGCCGATTGCTCGGGCGTCGAGCCTCCGGCGCTGACGGTGCAGGCGCATTCGGCGCCGCTCGGACTCGCGTTCTATGCGGGGGCGATGTTTCCCGCCGACTACCAGGGTGATGCGTTCATGACCTATCACGGGTCCTGGAACCGTGCGGTGCCGACGGGTGCCAAGGTCGTACGCGTGCGCGTTCAGAACGGCCGGCCCGTCTCGGCCGAGGACTTCGTCACCGGGTGGCAGCTGCCCGACGGATCCCGCTGGGGGAGACCGGTCGGGTTGCTGGTGATGCCGGATGGTGCGCTGCTGGTGAGCGACGATACTGGCGACCGGATCTGGAGGGTGAGCTATGGACACTAGGGCGGTGGACGGCGGTGCAAGGCGGTGGAAGGCGGTGCAGGTAGGTGGCGGTGTTGCTGTACTAGCGGGAGTGCTGTTCGCTTTGCCCAACCTCCACCGCCCTCCACCGCCCTCGACCGCCCTCCACCGCGCCGACATCCACGCCGAGTACGTCAAGTTCCCCAGCGGCCGCGACACCATCACGGCCTACCTCGCCTATCCCGAGCGCAAGGATCCGGCACCCGCCGTCGTGGTGATCCACGAGATCTTCGGGATGTCGGACTTCATCCGCCAGACCGCGGAGCAGCTCGCCAAGGACGGCTTCGTGGCGATCGCTCCCGATCTGTTGTCGCATCACGGTGGGACGCCGCCGTCGGCGGACGACGCCCGCAAGCTCATCGCGGCGCTCGCCCCCGACACGGTCACGCAGGACCTCGACGCGACCGTGGCGTACGTGAAGCGTCTCAAGGCGGCCCGGCCCGACCGGGTGGGGGTCATCGGCTTCTGCTGGGGCGGCGGCCAGAGCTTCCGCTATGCCACGAACAACCCGTCGCTCGGGGCGTTCGTCGTGTGCTACGGGCCGGGCCCCGACGCCGTATCGATTGCGCGCATTCGTGCGAAGGGACTCGGCGTCTACGCGGAGAACGACGCCCGCATCAACGCGGGCTGGGCCGACGTGGACGCGGCGATCCGGACGTACCACAAGACCTACCGCCACACCGTCTATCCCGGCGTCGGGCACGGCTTCCTGCGGACCCGTGAAAAGCCGGAAGTCGCGGACAGCGCGTGGAAGGCGGTGGTAGAGTTCTTCCGGGAGAGCCTGGGGCGGTAGAAGACGGTAGAGCCTCTACCGTCCTTTACCGCCCGTCAAGTATTCTCTCGCCTTCTCCAGCGCGGGCTCGTTTCCCGCCAGCAGATCGTTCACCGTCCGTGGCACGACGAGGTCGGGCCTCACGCCGACGCCCGCGAACCCGGTGCCGTCGGGACCTTCGTGGCGCGTGACCGAGAATTGCACGCTCCAGCTCTTCGGCAGCGCGAATGTGGCGACGTCGCCGGGACTCCCGCCGGACGGCTCCCCGACGATCAGGCCGCGACCAGCCGCGCGGAACGCGGCCAGCAAGTCCTCCGCCGCGCCGGCCGTGGCGCTCGAGGCCAGCACGGCGATCGGCCCGCCGTATGGCGGACGGTCCGCGCGAGGCGCAACCGTTCCCGTCTCCGGTCCGTACCAAGAGGTAGCGGAGTCGCCCAGGTTCCATGCCCGGAACACGGCCCGGTACTGGGGCGTTCTCCAGCGCACCGCGGGGAACGGGCGGTCGGTGAGGCGGGCGAGGATCTGGTACGCGTATTCCGTCTTGCCGTCCGCGGCGCGGCGCAGGTCGAGCACCAGCGCTTGGACACGGCTGAAGTCGGGAAACGCGCGGTCGAACTCGCGCACGACGTCTTCGTCCGCCAGGGAGGCGATACGCACGACGGTGACGCCGCCCGGCAGCGAGTCCGTGGCGAACGGCGGCGGGTCGAGCGGCCAGCGGTCGTTGAGGGAGAGGCTGCGCGTGACGCTGAGACCGCGCGGCTCGGCCCCCGGTACGCGAACCTGCAGATGGACGGTGGTGCCCTTGTCGCCCTGGAGCATCCACGCGGCGGCGCGTTGCCAGCGGTCGGCCGGGGTGGCGGCCGAGACCTCCGGCAGCACTGAGTCGCGGATCCAGGTCTCGACCGGAATGCCCTGGACGGCGAGGATCTCGCCGAGTCGCGGAGGACGCGCCACGCGCATTTCGTCGTTCTCGGCGTAGTCCAGGATGAACACCCGGCGCTCGACGCTGGACACGAGCAGTGGCGGCCGCGCGATGCGGGAGCGCAGCGGCGGGGGCGCGGTCACCGCGGCGCGTCCGTCGCCCAGCAGGGCGACGAGGCGGCGTAGTCGACGATAGAAGAGCAGGTCCGATTGCGGCTCGGCCGCGAGCTTCAGGTTCGCGATCAGTCCCGAGTCCCAATCGGCCCGCACGCGGTCCCAGTAGGCGAAGTTGTAGCGCGCCTCCGCCCACACCGAGGCGACCGCCGCCGCGCGCTCGGCGGCAGTGAGCTGTTGCGCGGCGACCCCCCGCCGCGGCGGAACAGCGAGCGCCGCCACGACCAGACAGGTGAGGAGCCTCGACGGAGTGTTCACGCGCCTAATCTATCTCCTTCTCTTCCTGGCACCGCAGGTGCTGATCTACCTGTACCTGCGCGAGCGCCTTCCCGACCCCACCCGGCCCCGTCGGGCGCAGCGGGTGCGCGCCGTGCTGGCCGCGATCTTCGTCGTGTTCAACCTCCCGTGGCTCGTCGTGGGTGAGCGGGTGTTGTTCGGCGGCAGCATGTGGGGCGTGGGCCGGATCCCGTTCACGGGCCCATGGATCGCGTGGCAGCTGTTGGGATGGATTTTCTGCGCGCTCGTCACCGTCTACCTGCTCGGCAAGGCGGTATGGTGGCTCGCGACCAAAGTGCGTGGTGCGTGGTACGTGGTTCAAGCCGGTGTCAACCGTCCCTCGGAGCCGCATCGGGAGCAACCACTCACCACGCACCACGCAGTCGTCTCTCGTCGTCGTTTCCTCGCTCGCGCCACCTACGCCTACGCCGGCGCCGGCGTCGCGCTGTCGTCTTATGGCATCTGGAGCGCCTACCGGCTTCCCCAGGTCACCCATCGCACGCTTGCATTCCCCGACCTCCCGCACGGGCTCGACGGGCTCAAGCTGCTTCACCTCTCGGACCTGCACGCCGGCATCCACCTCGGCGAGGACATGATGCAGGAGATCGTGGCGCAGGCAAACGCGCTTCGGCCCGATCTGATCGTGCAGACGGGCGACATGATTGACATCTCCCGCTCCTACATCGCGCCTTACGTGCGCGCGTTCCGCGAGCTCTCGGCGCCGCTGGGCGTCGTCACGGTGCTCGGTAACCACGACCGCTACACGGGCGAGCGTGACGTCATCCAGGGCTGTCGCGATGCGGGCCAGGTGTTCGTGCAGAACGGCTGCCACGTGGTCGAGCGGCACGGGGCGGTGCTCGCCCTCCTGGGTATCGACGACCCGCACAACTGGACCGCGGACGATCCGCAGCAGGCCGATGTGGACGCGGCCCTGCGTGCCGCGCAGCCGGACGCGTTTCGGGTGCTTCTGGCCCATCGTCCCGGAGCGTGGGACACGGCCGCCCCGCGCGGCATCCCGCTCACGCTGGCGGGGCACATCCACGGCGGGCAGTTCTACCTGCCGCTGATCGGGTGGTCGACCGGAAGCCTGATCACCAAGTACGTGATGGGGCACTTCCAGCGAGGGAACAGCCAGCTGTACGTGAGCCGCGGGATCGGCGTGGTGGGCGTGCCGATCCGCGTATTCGCGCCGCCGGAGATCGAGCTCTTCGAGCTGCGCCGGGGGTGAGTTCGTCGGGGCCCCACTTCGCGACAAAACGACGCAGTCGCTCCGTGGGACCCCGACGACTCACCTCACGAGCCAGTGCGCTCACACGGGCCGTGCCGCGATCGCATCCCAGGCGCCATCCAACGCGAGCTTCACTCCCGGGTGCGTCTCCGGCCACTCTTTGGCCGACACACGATCGATCACGTGCGTCACCACGCCGAGCCACACGCCGGCCCACACCTCCGCGGCGCCTGCCTTCACCGAGCCGTCGGCCTTGCCCTGCGCGATCAGGCTCTCGAGGCTAAGTCGGAAGTCACGCGCGGTCTTGCGGCTCTCCTCGTCCAGCAGGTCCTCGTGACGTTGGATGAAAAACAGCCGGGCGAGGGCCGCCTCCTGCGCCGCCCCCGTCACGAGCCCGCGGGCGAGCTCGGCGAGCTTCTCGCGCGGCCCCACCTTGAGCGCGTCGACGTCCTTGATGAGCTGTCCCGCCCAGCGTGCCGCCGTGCGGAACAGCTCGTTGAAGCAGTGCTGCTTGCTGGTGAAATGACGGTAGATCGTGCCCTCCGCTACGCCGGCCTGCTTCGCGATTTGTGGCGTAGTGGTCTCGTGGTAGCCCCGCGCGGTGAACAGCTCGAGCGCCGCTCGCACGAGCCGCTCGCGGGTGAGGTCGGCCTGGGTCATCGGAGGCGAATCTAACGCGGGCTACCATCGCCCGCCGCGACCGTCTAGCTTTCCGCCGCTCATTTTCGTCGCTATTCGGGTGGAGGCGGTGCGCGATGCGTATGCTGGTGCTGGGCGCGGGACTTCAGGGGTCCGCCTGTGCCTACGATCTGTTGCGGCAACCCGCCGTCGAGCGGGTCACGATCGCCGATCTTGAGCCCGAGCGGATTCCCGGTTTCCTCGAGCCTCACGTCGGGAAGCGGCTCACGCTCCTGAAGCTGGACGTGCAGGATGGCGCGGCGCTGCGCGCGGCGATGGTCGGTCACCAGGCGGTCCAGAACGCGGCACCGTACTACTTCAACCTCGAGGTCTCGCGGGCCGCGGTGCACGCCGGCGTCCACTGCGCCGATCTGGGCGGCAATACGGAGATCGTCTTCCGGCAGAAGGAGCTGGACGCCGAGGCGAAGGGGCGGAACGTCTCGCTGATCCCGGACTGCGGCCTCGCGCCCGGGATGGTCAACGTGCTCGCGGCTGAAGGGATTCGGCGGGTCGGCGTCGCGGAGTCCGTGAAGATCTACGTCGGCGGGTTGCCGCAGCATCCCGAGCCCCCGCTCAACTATCAGATCGTGTACTCGCTCGAGGGCGCGCTCGACTACTACACGACGCCATCCTGGGTGCTGCGCGACGGCAAGCCGGCGCGTGTAGACGCCCTCTCCGAGCTCGAGCATGTGACGTTTCCGCCGCCGGTGGGCCAGCTCGAGGCGTTTCACACCGGTGGCGGCATCTCTACGCTGCCGTGGACGTATGAGGGCAAGGTGCGCACGATGGAGTACAAGACGCTGCGCTACCCGGGGCACATCGGGATCATGCGGCCGATCCGCGAGCTCGGCCTCCTCGACCTCACGCCCGTCAAGGTCAAGGGGCAGGACATCGTGCCGCGCGAGGCGTTCATCGCCACCGTGTCCCCCAAGCTCACGAAGCCCGAGGGGCGCGACCTGGTCGCGCTGCGGGTCGAGGTGCGGGGGAAGAACGGGAAGCCGGTGGCGTGGCAGCTGCTCGACTATTCGGACGAGGCACACGGCATCAGCGCCATGATGCGGACCACGGGGTACTCGCTCGCCATCACCGGCCTCATGCAGGCGGACGGGCGCATCAGCGCGAAGGGAGTGCGCACACCGGACGAGGCGGTGCCGTTCGGAGAATACGTGGCCGAGCTCGCGACGCGTGGCGTCGAAGTCCGGGAGCTGTAACTCTAGTAGCTCCAGCTGGTCCCAAACAGGAACCGTCCCCCGTCGCTCCCGTGGCCGTAGCCCATGCACAGGAGTGAATTGCGGAGCAGGCGCAGCGCCAGCTCCGCGCCGCCGCTACCGTGGAGGCCGGTGGTGGTGAGCCGGACCGCTTCCCCCCGCTCGAACACGCGACCGGCGTCGTAGAACCCGACCAGCTTGACTTCGACCACGCTCGGCACCGAGATGAGCGCGTACCGCGCCTCCAGGCCACCGATCAGCTTGCCCGGCCCCGTGAATCGACCGTTATAGTACGCACGCAGCGAGTAGTAACCGCCCACCGCCACAAAGGGCCGCGCCGACGACTCCATCAGCTCCAGCGCCGCCAGGGGCGGGTTCCCGCCCGTGCCCTCGGCCGCGATCCGCCCCGCCAGCACCAGCCGGTGCAAGGGATGCACATATAGCCGAGCGCTCGCGGTCGTGCGCGTGTAACCCGTGCCGCTCGCGAACAGCGCTTCCGCGGCGACGCCGCGATGGGGGTCGATTTCGTTGTCCCGCGTATCCAGGACGACGCCGGCGCGGACCGCCTTGTCGGTGAACGGGATCGTGCCCGGATCGACAATCCCGGCGGCGAGATCGTTGCCAAAGACGCTCCGGCCCGGGAGGGCGCGGAAGTCGGTGTGCTCGATGGAAGCGCCGGCCAGGATCCGCAGCGGTCCGATCACCCGGCGCTGCACGCCGGCGCGCACAAACTGGGTAGTGCGGCTGACCTTGTAGAAGTAGGACCCGGCGGTCGTGAGACTGTCGCTCGAGTATTCCGTGTCGTTTCCCAGTCCGTAATAGCCCAATCGGTTCACGCGCACGGCGCCGAAGGTGAGTCCGGCCCGCCAACCGGGCCACCAGGCCGGTGCCTGCGCATCCACGACGAACGCGTAGCTGCCCTGGGTACTGGCCCCGGCATCGAGGTTGATCGAGGCGAGGTTCGGCTCCGGCCGCTCGGCGAAGGCGACGGGGCTGTAGCGCCCGTAGTGGAGCCCGATCCACAGCCCGTCGCCCGTGCTGTGGGACAGATTGGGGTAGAAGCTGCCGCGCCAGTAGCGCTGCGCCGAGACTGCCGGCGCGGCGGCCGCGAGCAGCGCGAGCGCGACGCTAGCGGCTCGCAGCGGGCCGCTCGTAGAGATACGCCGTGTCCCGGAGCTTCGCCTCTTTCCCGTCGTGAGCCGCGTAACTCCCGGGATAGAGCGATGCCGCCCCGAACTCGCCGCGCTTGTTCACCGCGTAGAAGTTGAGGCTGAACTTTGGCTTGCCGTCGGGCCCGAGCAGGCGCGGCTCGGTGAGCTGGACGACCCGCTTGAGGGTCTCGAGGCACGCATCGGTCGGCTTCATGCTGCGGCGCATGAACTCGACGGTCAGGAAGGCGCCACACACTTTGATGTTCGATTCGCCGCGGCCGGTGGAGCCCGCCGCACCGACGTCGTTGTCGGTGTACTGGCCGGCGCCGATGATGGGGCTGTCGCCCACCCGGCCTGGAATCTTGAACGCCAAGCCGCTGGTGGTCGTCACGGAGGAGATGTCGCCCTGGGGGGTGACCGCGTCACAGTTGATGGTTCCGGTGGGCCGGACGGACATGTCCTGCGTCTCGGGCACGTCCAGGTAGTCGTCGGTCGGGTTCAGGTTCGCCCGCCAGTGCAGCCACACTTCGCGCGCGTGCGGCGTCAGCAGGTCTTCCTCCTTGAAGCCGTACTGGAGGGCGAACCGCTTGGCACCCTCCCCCACGAGAAAGATGTGGTTTGTGTATTTGAGGACGAGCTTCGCGACCTCGGAGGGCGTCTTGATCCCTTCGAGCGCGCCGACCGCACCGGCGCGCTTGCTGGGTCCGTGCATGCACGACGCGTCCAGCTGCACCACGCCGTCGGCGTTGGGCAGGCCGCCGTAGCCCACCGAGTCGTCGTTCGGGTCGAGCTCCTGGATCTTCACCCCTTCGATCACCGCGTCGAGGGTGTCGGCACCCTGGAGCAGCATGTCGAACGCCTTTTGTACGGCTCGCAACCCGTTGGCACTCGAGACCGCGACGGGCTTCGCCGCCCATCGGCTCGGGGGGAGCGGCTGTGGTGGCCGCATCGGAAAGGGGATATCGCGCGCCCGCGCGGCCGCGACGCCGACGGCGGCGGAGGCGAGAAATTCACGGCGCGACAGCTGCTCGGACACGGAACGACTCCTGTGAAATGCGCGTGCGTAGGTTGCGCCGCCGGGCGGGCCCTGTCAACTTGCTCCCCGTGGACGTCACAGATCCCCCGAGCGGGCGCGCGGTGGTGCGCGGGATCCTGGGCGCGGCCATCGTGCTCGCGGGCCTCGCGCTCGTCGTGGTATCGGTTGCGGCGGGGCACATCGAATGGCGGCTCGTCGCCCTGGTGCTCGCGCTGTGGGGCGCGTGGGGCTTCTTCGATTCGTTGTTCGGATGGGTGCTCGAGCCGCTCGGCCAGTTCGTGGGCAACGTGCTGACGGGTGGAGCCATCCCGGGTGGCAGGGAAATCACCATCCAGGACGAAACCGCGATGCTGGAGCATCTGGTCGACGCCGATCCGCCGCCGCCCCCCCACCGGGTCGTCCTTGCCGGCATCCGCCTCGCCGAGATCTACCGCACGCACGAGCACGATGCCGCCAAAGCGGAGGCCGTCATCGCCCGGCTGATGCGCCGCTACCCCGACGCGCCCGAGCTCAAGTATGTCCGCCCCGCTTGAGCTCTCGCTGGTCATCCCGGTGTACAATGAGCGCGACAATCTGCCGGTCCTGGTCGAGGAGATCGATCGAGCGCTGACCGCCCGGAGGGGGTGCTACGAGATCGTGGCCGTGGACGACGGCTCGACGGACGGCTCGCTCGACGTCCTCAAAGCGCTGAAACGCGAGCACCCCGAGATCCACATCGTGGCGTTCGCGGCGAACGCCGGGCAAACCGCGGCCTTTGCGGCGGGCTTCGGCGCGGCCCGCGGGCGGGTCGTCGTCACGCTCGACGCGGATCTGCAGAACGACCCGGCCGACATTCCCGGCCTGCTATCCGAGCTCGAGCGGAGCGGAGCCGCGGCGGTCGCCGGGTACCGCGTGGAGCGGCGGGACTCGAGCTGGAAGCGGCTGCAGAGCCGGATCGCGAACGGCGTGCGCAACCGGCTCAACCGCGAGACGATCCGCGACACGGGCTGTTCCCTCAAGGCGTTTCGCGTCGAAGCGCTGCGGGCGCTGCCGCTGTTCAACGGGATGCACCGTTTCCTGCCGACGCTCGTCAGGATGCAAGGCGGTCGGGTCACGGAGGTGCCCGTGCGCCACCGGCCCCGCCGCTTCGGGAAGACGAAGTACGGGATGTGGAACCGTGTATTCCGCGCGCTGGTGGACGCGCTCGCCGTGCGCTGGATGCAGCGCCGGGCGTTGCGCTACCGGGTGCGGGAGGAGCTGCCGTGAACCACGACGAATGGGTACAGCAGATCGACCTCGAGCTCGACGGTGAGCTCAGTCTCCCCGAGCGCGCCGCGCTGGCCCGCCATCTCGCCGGGTGCCGGCACTGCGCCGAAGCGCGCGTGAGCCATCTCGAGCTGCGGGTCGCGTTCGCCCGGTCCGCCGGCGAGCCGCACGCGCGCACGGTACCGCGTCCGCGGATCCGCGGGCGCACGTTGGCTCTGTGGATGACGGCGAGCCTCGTCGCCGGGGCGGCGGCGGGCTGGTTCGGGCACAACCGGTGGGGCGGGCCGGGGTCGGAATCGATCGAGGCTACGCGTGCGACCTTCCTGGCGCCCTAGCCTGGTCGTCGCGGCGCTGGGGGTGGGGGCGTGGGTCGGGGTCACCGCCGCGCCACAGGCCCCGAACTACCGCGTGACGTACCACCTCCGGGTGGTCGAACGCGCAGCCGGCGAGACGCGCCTGCTCGCGAGCGCCGCGGTGACCGGCCCGCCCGAGACGGACCTCCGGCTCGGGCTGCGGGCCCGCGCGAGCGAGCTCCAGGGCTTGCTCGGCACGCTCCCCGAGCCGGACACTGTGAACCTGGTGGGGCTGTTTTTCAGCCGGCGCCAGGTCGGCCGGTCGCGTCGCGGCTTGCCGCTGTGGGAGGAAGACAGCTACCGGCGCTGGTCCCGGATCGCGTGGGGCGGGACGGCCCTCCTGTACCCCTTCGGGCCACCCGGCGTCGGCCAGCGGCGCGTGGTCTGGGTGGAGATCACGCTGAGCCGCGAGTTCGCCGCCGGCGAGACCCGCGCGAGCGAGGAGATGACGATCATCGACAGTGCCGTCGCCTTCACGGCCCAGGCGGTGATCCCGCCGCGCCGCGTGACGGTTCGCATGCTGCTGGTGCGCGGCGACACGGCGTCGAGCCCGCAGGTCGTGGACCTCGTGCCCGAGACCGACGGCCGCCGGGTCAGGTTCAGGCTGGGCCGCGAGACTCTGGATCTCGATGTGGCCCTGGAGCGACCCGAGCCGCCCCGGACCGGCCGCGACAGCGCGCTCGCCGTGGCCGTGGACGTCGTCTGCCTGCGGGTCGTCGTGCCGGAGTCGGCTGGGGGGCCCCGAGTCCGGTGCGGCCGGCTCGACAACATCGCGCGTCGCGTGGCGCTCACCGGTGGCGACACCCTCATGGCGACCTTCCGCTGGCCGGTCGGGCGCTGAGCGATATTATCCACCGATGGCCCGGAAGCAGCGGCTCGACCCTGCGATCTTCCACCTCCCCGTCGAGAAGATGCGGGAGGGCTACTACTCGGATAAATATTTCGTCCGCACGCGCGAGCTGCTGCTCAAGGACGACCATCGCCCGTGCGTCACGATGCAGGTGTTCGGCAAATCGCACGCGTTCCTCGGCGGCATCGACGAGGCGATCGCGATTCTCAAGCTGTGCAGCATGGAGTGGCCGGAGCTCGAGGTCTACGCGCTGTACGACGGCGACGAGATCGCACCGTGGGAGACGGTGCTCCTCATCGAGGGCCCGTACGACGCGTTCGCCCACCTCGAGACCCTGTACCTCGGTGTCCTCGCCCGCCGCACGAAGGTCGGGACCAACACCCGCCGCGTGGTGGAAGCGGCCAAGCCGAAGCAGGTGATGTTCTTCCCGGCCCGGCACGACCACTGGCTGGTACAGACCGGAGACGGGTACGCGGCGCACATCGCGGGCGCGATCGGCGTGTCGACCGACGCGCAGGCATCGTGGTGGGGCTCCGAAGGCGTCGGCACGGTGCCCCACGCCCTCATCGCCGCCTACGGCGGCGATACCGTGCTCGCCTCGAAGAAGTTCGCCGAGCTCATGGACGGGAACGTGCGCCTCATCACCCTCGTCGACTTCGAGAACGACTGCGTCGGGATGGCGCTCAAAGTCGCGCGGGCGCTGGGCGAGCGGCTGTTTGGCGTACGGATCGATACGTCCGAGACCCTCGTGGACAAGTCGGTCATTCCGCAGATGGGCACCTTCAAGCCGACGGGCGTGAACCCGCAGCTCGTCTGGAACGTGCGCCGGGCGCTCGACGCGGACGGGTTCCGGCACGTGCGCATCGTCGTCTCGGGCGGGTTCACCGTCGACAAGATCCGGCGGTTCGAAGAGCAGGGGGTGCCGGTGGACATGTACGGCGTGGGGTCGAGCCTGTTCCAGGGCCGCTTCGACTTCACCGCCGACGTCGTGCGGGTCGAGGGCAAACCGCTGGCGAAAGTGGGACGGAGCTATCGGCCCAACCCGCGTCTGGAACGCGTCGAATAATGTAGGGGCGCAGCATGCTGCGCCCCTACGGTTTAAGGTATTTGTCGTACCACGCCAGGTACCGCTCCAGCCGGTCGCGCCGGTAGCTCGGCTTGTTGATCCCGTGGTGCTGCCCCGGATAGATCACCAGCTGGGTTTCCACGCCGAGGCTTCGAAGCGCCTGGTACATCTGCTCCGAGTTGAGGAGCGGGACGTTGAAGTCCTTGTCGCCGCACAGGAACAGCGTCGGCGTCGTGATCCGGTCGGCGTGGAGGAAGGGGAATGACAGCCTGACCCACGTGCCGGCGGTTTTCCACGGCACGCCCAGCTCGACCTCGTATTCCCGCACATACTGATCGGTGCCGTAGCCGGCGAGAACGTTGGCAATGCTCGCCCCGCTCACCGCCGCCTTGAAGCGCTGGTCCTGGGCGATCACATAATTCGTGAGGATGCCGCCGTAGCTCCACCCCCCGACCCCCAGGCGCGCGGGATCGGCGAGCCCCTGGGCCACCGCGTAGTCGACCGCGGCGAGCACGTCCTGCGCGTCCTTGTTCCCCCAGTCGGCGAAGATCGCCGTGGAGAACCGCTCGCCCCGGCCGGAGCTGCCGCGCGGGTTCGCGACCACCACGAGATAGCCGTGACCGGCGAGGGTTTGGAGCTGCGAGTCGAACTCGTTCTGGTACTGCGAGACGGGCCCGCCGTGAATGCGCAGGATCGTCGGGTAGCGCTTGCCCGGCACGAAGTCGGGCGGTTTCACCGCGAAGCCGTTGACCGCCGTGCCGTCGCGGCTCTTGAAGGTGATCGGCTCCACGCCGCCGAGCGTGACCCGCGCGAGCCACTCGTCGTTCTGGCGTGACAGCGGCCGCAGCGTCGAGCCGTCCAGGGCGAACACTTCCGCGGGCGCGAGCGGCGTGGACACGAGCACGGCGAGCTTGCCGTTCGCGCCGGCGGTAAACGCGCTCACGACCCGGGGGCCCGAGACGAGCCGCTCGATCGCCCCGCCCGCGGCCGGCACGCGCGCCAGCCCGACGGCCCGGTCGTCCTCGAGCAAGAAGGTGATGGACGACCCGTCGCCCGACCACACGGGGCTCGCCACGTTGCGATCGAGGGCCGCCGTGAGGATGTGAGGAGCCCCCCCCGCGCCGGGCACGACCGCGAGCTTCTGGACGGCGTAGTAGAGCAGCTTGAGCGGGCCGCCCTGGAGGTACGCGAGCGAGTGGCCGTCGGGGCTCCATGCCGGGCGGCTCTCGGTGTCGGGATCGTTGTCCGGCCCCTCGAACGTCGTGAGCTGGCGTGGCGCGGCGCCGCCCCCGCCGGCGGCGATCACATACAGGTCCCAATTGCTGTCTCGATCGAAGTCCGGGCGTCGCTTGCTCACGAAGGCGAGGGACTTGCCGTCGGGCGACCAGGCGGGCAGGAGCTCGTCGTAGTCCCCCGATGTCAGCATCGCCGTCTTCCCCGACTCCACGTCGAGCACGTACAGGTGCCGGCGCTGCTTGCCGAGGTAGCCGCTCTCGTCCTGCTTGAACTGGAACCGGTCGATCACGATCGGCGGTGGGGTCTTGGGCTTGGCCGTGTCCGCGTCCTCCGCGACCAGCGCGATCCGCCTGCCGTCGGGCGCCCACACGTAGTCGTCTACGTCGCTCGGCAGGGTGGTGGCCTTGCGCCCCTCGCCGCCCAGGCGGTCGAGCAGCCAGAGCTGGGTGTGGTCGTCGTCGCGGCTCGACAGAAACGCGAGCCACCGCCCATCCGGGCTCCACCGGGGTGTGTGCTCGCCCGATTTCGAGGTGGTGAGGCGGACGTTGCGCGAGCCGTCCCAGCTCGCCATCCACACCGCGCTCGTGCTCCGATCCTCGGCAGTGTCGGAGGTCGAGACCGTATAGGCCACCCAGGCGCCGTCCGGAGAGATCTGCGGCTCGCGCACGTCCCGGACGCGGGAGAGGTCGTCCAGCGAGAAGGGCCGGAGCGGCGCAGCGGGCGAAGCGGCCGCGGGCGCCTGCGCGCCGAGTGCCGGCACGAGCGCCAGCCCGGCGAGCGTCGGGACGAGCTTCTCGAACATGGGCGGAAAGGCTAACCCGGGTCTTGCACTTCGTGCCAGAGTGAATATTTTTCCGTGACGATGAATATTAATGCACCGGTGCCGGTGGGGGTGCTCGGGGCGTCCGGCTACGTGGGGCAGGAGCTGTTGCGGCTCCTCGCCGGCCATCCGGGGGCGTCGGTCGCGTTTGCGACGGCCGAGTCCGCCGCCGGCGAGCGGCGCGGGGGCGTCGAGCTCGTCCGCATCGCGGACGCCCCCGTCGCTCGGGCCGAAATCGTGCTGTCGGCCCTGCCGCACGGCGTATCGGCGCGCTACGTACAGGAGGCCAGGGGCCTCGGCAAGCGCGCCGTGGATCTCTCCGCCGACTTCCGCCTGTCGCCCGATGCGGTGTATGGGCTGACCGAGGTCACCCGCCCCCATGTCGCGGCGGCGGATCTCGTGGCGAACCCGGGCTGCTACCCGACCGCGGCGCTGCTCGCCCTCCTCCCGCTCGCTCGGGGCGGTCTGATCGACCAGTCCCGGGAGGTGGTGATCGACGCCGCCTCGGGCGTCACGGGCGCGGGCCGGACGCTCCAGCGGGACCTCCTGTTTGGTGAGGTGGCCGAGGACTTCCGCGCCTATTCGGCCGGCAACGAGCACCGTCACCTCCCCGAGCTCAAGGCTGCTCTCGCGCGCGAGAGCGGCTTCACGGGCGACCTCGTCTTCACGGCCCATCTGCTCCCCGTCCGGCGGGGCATCCTCGAGACGATTCACGTGCCGCTCGCCCGGGCCATCGACCGGGTGGCGGCGGAGGAGATCTACGAGACGGTGTATGCCGACGAGCCGTGCGTGGCGGTGTTGCACGGCGCGCTGCCGTCGCTCAAGGATGTGGTGTATCGCAATCGCGTCGCCATCGGCGTCGCGGCGGTGACCAACGTCCGTCGGCCGCGCCTGACGGTGATCGCCGCGATCGACAATCTGGTGAAGGGCGCGGCGGGGCAGGCGATTCAGAACATGAACGTCATGCTCGGTCTGCCCGAGACGGCGGGGCTCACGTGCTGAGCACCCGGGTCGTCAAGCTGGGCGGCAACGAGCTCGATCGCCCCGATTGGCTCGCGGTGTGCGCACGGGCGCTCGTGCGCCTCGACCCCGTGGTTGTGGTGCACGGCGGTGGGCGGGCCGTCAGCGCGCTGTCGCGGCGGCTCGGGCTGCCGGTCGAGAAGCGGGACGGCCGGCGGGTCACGACCCCGGAAGTGGCGGAAGTGGTCGAGCTGGTGATGGCCGGTCCCGTGAACCGCCAGGTGGTGACGGCGCTGCGCGCCGCCGGCCTCGATGCGGTCGGGCTGTCGGGCGTGGACGGTGGATTGCTCGCCGCCCAGCCCGCGCCCGGCGGCTTGGGACACGTCGGGGAGATCGCCGGAGTGCGCGTCGCGTTGCTCGAGAGCTTCCTGCTCGCCGGGCTGACCCCGGTGATCGCCCCCATGGCTCCGGACGTCTCGGGTGCGGCGGGGCCCCCCCTCAACGTGAACGCGGACGACGCGGCGGCGGCGATCGCCGCCGCGCTCGGAGCGGCCGAGCTGCTGCTCGTCTCGGACGTCCCGGGGGTGGAGGTGGATGGAGCGGTGCGGCCCGCGCTCGAGGCGGGCGACGTCGAGACGCTCATCGAGCTCGGTGTAGCGGCCGACGGGATGGCGGCCAAGCTGCGTGCCGCGACGGCGGCGCTCCGGGGCGGCGCCCGCGCCGTCCGCATCGGCGATCTGCGGCTCCTGGACGACGCCCGAGCGGGCACGCGGATCAGCCTCGCCCCCGCGGTCCAGCCGGCGTGACCGCCATGCCCTCGGGCGCGTCGGCCCTGCCGACGGCGCCCGCACTGCTCGACGTCTACGCCCGCGTCGGTCCCCTGTTCGTGAGAGGGGAAGGCGTCGAGCTCATCGCCGACAACGGCACGCGGTATCTCGACTTCGTCGCCGGGATCGGCGTGAACGCGCTCGGCTACAATCATCCCGTCATCCGCGCGGCTGTCGAGCGGGCGCTCGGCTCGGGACTCATCCACGTCTCCAACCTCTACCGCAGCGACGCCGGCGAGCGGCTCGCGGAGGAGCTGGTCGCGCGCTCCTTCGCCGACCGTGCGTTCTTCTGCAACTCGGGCGCCGAGGCCAACGAGGCCGCGTTCAAGTTCGCCCGCAAGTGGTCGGGCAAGAGTGAGATCGTCGCGTTTTCCGGCTCGTTTCACGGGCGGCTGTTCGCCACCCTCGCGGCCACCGACCGTCCCGACTATCGCAAGCCGTTCGAGCCGCTGGTGCCGGGCATCCGCATCGTCCCGCGGGAGGACTGGGCGGCGGTGGATCACGCCGTATCGGCGTCCCGCACCGCGGCGGTGATCGTGGAGCCGGTGCAGGGCGAGGGTGGCGTGCGGCCCGTGGATGCCGAGTGGCTGGGATTCGTGCGGGAGCTGTGCGACTCGCGAGGTGTGGCGATCATCTTCGACGAAGTGCAGTGCGGCTTGGGGCGCACCGGGTCGCTGTTCGCCTACGAGCAGGCCGGCGTGGTCCCCGACATCCTCACGCTGGCGAAGCCGCTCGCCGGCGGCCTGCCGATGGGGGCGGTGCTCGTGACGAGCGCCGTCGCCGCGGCCCTGAAGCCGGGCGACCACGCCACGACGTTCGGCGGCGGGCCGCTCGTCGCGAGCGTGGCCCTCGAGGTCGTGCGCACGATCGCCGATCCCGCGTTCCTCGCCGACGTGCGCCGCAAGGCCGAATGGCTGGGTGCGCGCCTCGCCCGCCTCGCCGCCGGTGCCCCACGGGTGGCCGAGGTGCGCGGTCGGGGGCTGATGTGGGGGCTCGAGCTGGCCGAGCCGGCGGCCCCGATCGTCGCGGCGGCGCGGGACCGGGGCCTGCTGGTGGTCACGGCGGGGCCGCAGGTGGTCCGCCTGCTTCCACCGCTGGTGATCACGCTGGAGGAGCTGGAGCGGGGCGTCGCGATTCTCGAGGAGCTCCTCGCGTGAGCGCGCTGCCGATTTTCGGGGAGCAGGGAGCAGGGAGCCGGGAGCAGTACGCTCCGGCGCGGGCCGAATCTCCGGCTCTCAACGGCGGGTACGGCTCCCTGCTCCCCGCTCCCTGCTCACTCCCTGGCGTGGTACTGCGCGGTGCGGTGCTTTCCGACGTCCCGCAGCTCGAGGTCTTGATGGCGCCCTACGTTGCCACCGGCGATCTGCTGCCGCGCTCGAATTACGATCTCTGTCGGCACATCAAGGAGTACGTCGTCGCAGAGGGGCCGGCGGGCGAGGTCATCGGTTGCGGGTCGCTCAAGGTGTACTCGCGCGATCTGGCGGAGCTCGCCGCACTCGCCGTGCGCGCGGATTGGCAACGGGCGGGCGTGGGCGGCGCGCTGCTCGCGGCGCTGATCGCCGAGGCGCGCGTGCAGGGCCTCGCCGAAGTGCTCGCGCTGACCCGCAAACCCGGGTTCTTTCTGAAGGTCGGCTTCGCACCCGCCGAGCGCGAACACTTCCCGCTCAAGGTGTGGGCGGACTGTGCGCGGTGCCCGCGACAGAACTGTTGCGATGAAGTAGCAGTAGTGCTTCGGCTGTAAGAACAGGCACTGCTAGACGCACAGACGCACCGGGGAAAACAGACGTGAGGCAACGGGAATACCTGTTCTCTCACGCTGGTCACGCCTGTGCGTCTGTGCGTCTGTGCGTCTGTGCGTCTGTGCGTCTAGCCTGTTGACACGTTCCCGCATCCTCGAAGAGATTCCTCGCCATGGCCCGCGTCATCTTCTGGGACGTCGATACCCAATACGACTTCATGCACGCCGACGGCAAGCTGTCCGTGCCGGACGCGGAGCGGATCATCCCGAACTTGCAACGTCTGACGGACTACGCGCATGGGCACGGCATTTGCGTGGTGGCGAGCGCGGACGACCATGTGATGGGTGACCCTGAGATTTCCAACAGCCCCGACTGGCGGAACACGTTTCCGCCACACTGTATGCGCGGCACGCCCGGCCAGAAGAAGATTCCCGAAACGGCGCTCCGCGATCCGCTCATCCTCGAGCCGACGAGGACCGATGCGAAGCTGCTGGCCGACCGGCTGCGGGCGCACCGGGGGGACGTGCTGTTCCACAAGCACCGTTTCGACGTGTTCACCAACGAGAACGTGTCGGCGGTGTTGGACGTGCTCGCCCCGGACGACATCGTGCTGTACGGTGTGGCGACCGACGTGTGCGACAAGGCGGCGGTCGAAGGCTTGCTCGAGCGCCGTCCCCACACCCGGCTTTTCGTGGTGACGGATGCGGTGAAGGGGATCGACAAGGACGTGTCCGAGCAGCTACTCAAGGATTGGGGCGACGAAGGGGTGCGTCTCGTGAAAACCAAGGAAGTCGTCGAGGAGGGGCTCGTCGAGGCTCTCGCCCGCGCCGGCGCATGAGCGCGCCCGTCGCTCCCCCGCCGCCCGCGTTCGGGCGGTTTTTTCTGCCGGGCCCCACCGACGTGCACCCCGAGGTCCTCGCCGCCATGCAGCGGCCGATGATCGGCCACCGCTCGGGGGCGATGGAGCAGCTGCTCGCCGGGATCGAAGCCCCGCTCGCCCGGCTGTTCCGGACGTCCCATCCGGTGCTCGTGGGCACCACCTCGGCGACCGGGTTCATGGAGATGGCGGTGCGGAACGGCGTACGGAACCGCGCGTTGTCGCTCGTGAACGGCTCGTTCAGCGAGCGGTTCGCGAAGTTGGTGCGGGCCTGCGGCAAAGAGTGCATCCGGCTCGATGTGCCCCCCGGCTGCGCCGTCGAGCCCGACATGCTGCGCGATACACTGCGCCGCACACCGGTCGATGCGGTGACCCTGGTTCACTCGGAGACGTCCACGGGCGTGCTCCAGGATG
This sequence comes from Gemmatimonadota bacterium, assembly GCA_003222085.1. Lineage (GTDB taxonomy): Bacteria > Gemmatimonadota > Gemmatimonadetes > Gemmatimonadales > GWC2-71-9 > AG41. Next base: position 31,813 of record QHUK01000023.1, on the reverse strand, counting down.
TGGAAGCCCTCGCCGCTGTCGTGCGCGAGTTCGACGACGTCCTGCTGCTCGTGGACGCCGTCACCTCGCTCGCGGGCTCTCCCGTCGAGACCGATCGCTGGGGAGGAGGGGGGGGCCTCGATTTCGTGCTCACCGGGTCGCAGAAGGCGCTCGCCCTCCCGCCGGGGCTCGCGCTGGGCGTCGCCTCCGAGCGAATGGTCGAGCGGGCCAAGACGCTGTCCGGGCGGGGGCTGTACTTCGACCTGGTGAGCTTTCTCGATGCGACGACCAAGCACCAGCCGACCAACACGCCCGCGATCTCCCTGCTGTACGCGCTCGAGACGCAGCTCGCCCGGATCGAGCGTGAGGGCGGTGTCGAGGGGCGGTGGCGTCGCCACGACGCGATGCGCCGCCGCGTGGAGGAGTGGAGCGAGCAGCACGGCATCGCCTACCTGCCGCGCGAAGGGCGGCGCAGCTGGACGGTGTCGTGTCTCAAGGTGCCCGAAGGGAAGGCCGCCAAGCAGATCGTCGGGGCGTTGAAACAGGCGGGCTGGACCATCGGCTCGGGGTACGGACCTCTGAAGGAGTCCACGATCCGCATCGGGCACATGGGCGACCACACCGTCGCCGCGCTGGACCAGCTCCTGGACCTGCTCGCCGGGCTCGTGGCGTGACCTACCGCATCGCGGTGGCCGACAAGGTGGCGGAGGCAGGACTCAAGCTGCTCGCGGGGACGCCGGAGATCGAGGTCGCCAATTGCGCCGGCAAGCCGCGCGAGGAGCTCGAGCGGGCGCTCGCCGGCGCGCACGCGCTCATCGTGCGGAGCGAGACGCGGGTGACGGCGGACCTGCTTACGCGCGGTCCCAACCTGCGCGTGATTGCGCGCGCCGGAACGGGAGTCGACAACATCGACGTGCATGCCGCCACCCGGCGCGGCATCGCCGTGATGAACGCCCCCGGGGCGAATACGGTCAGTGCCGCGGAGCATGCCATGGGCCTCCTGCTCGCCCAGGCCCGCCACATTCCGTGGGCGGCGGAGGCGATGCGGCGCGGCGAATGGGATCGCAAGCGGTTCGAGGGGACGGAGCTCCGCGGCAAGACCATCGGGATCGTCGGACTGGGCCGCATCGGCGGCCACGTGGCGCAGCTCGCCCGCGCGTTCGGCATGCACGTGGTGGGGCACGATCCGTACCTTTCGCCGGAGCGCGCGGCCGAGCTGCAGCTGAAGCTGCTGCCGCTCGACCAGCTGCTCGCCCAGGCGGACGTGGTCACGCTCCATGTGGCCCACACCGAGCAGACCCATCACCTGATCAACGCCGAGCGGCTGAAGCTCATGAAGCCCACGGCGGTGCTCGTGAACACCGCGCGGGGCGAGCTCGTGGACGAGGCGGCGTTGGCCGACGCGGTTCGCGACAAGCGCATCGGGGGCGCGGCGATCGACGTGTTCGCGGTCGAGCCGCTGCCCGCGGACGCGCCGCTCCGCAAGCTCGAGCGCGTGATTCTCACGCCCCATCTCGCCGCCTCGACGGCCGAGGCGCAGGAGCGCGTGAGCGTGGAGATCTGCGGGGCCGTGCGCGACGCGCTGCTCGTCGGTGATCTCTCGTTCGCGATCAACGTGCCGGGCATCTCCGGCGATCTGCTGCGGCGGCTCGGCCCCCTGCTCGACCTGGCGCGCCGGCTCGGCCGCTTGGCGCTGGCGCTCGTCGACGGGCCGGTCGCGGCGGTCGAGGTCGACTACGGCGGGAAGGACGAGGCGGCCCCGCGCCCGGTGCTGATGGCGGCGGTGGAGGGCTTGCTCTCGGGGATGAGCGTCGAGCCGGTGAGCCTCGTGAACGCGCTGCTCATCGCCGAGGAGCGGGGCATCCGGCACGCGCGCCGCACCGGAACGCCGGAGCCGGGCTTCGAGACCACCGTGGGCGTCACGCTCGAGGCGGCCCGCGGTCGGGCCCGGGTCGCCGGCTCGGTGCTGGGCAACGAGCACGGCCGCGTGATTCGGATCGACGACTACCACGTGGACGTCGCGCCCGAAGGGTGGATGCTGGTGATCCGGAATCGCGACGTCCCCGGGGTCATCGGCCGTGTGGGTACGCTGCTCGGCGGTGCGGGGATCAATATCGGCAGCTACCACCAGGCCCGCGTCGCCTTCCCGGGGCACGACGCGCTCGCGGCCATCACGGTCGATCAGCCGCTCACCAACGGCGTCCTGGACGCGCTGGCCAAGGTGGCGGACATCCAGCTCGTCCGGCTGGTGAACTTCGGGGACTGAACGCGCCTACCTGGGGGCCCCGAAACCTCGGATCCGTGTCGCGAGCCAGTCTTGAATGGTCGTGAAGTAGGCGGGTACGAACCGCTGCAAGGACATCATTTCCGCGTTGCTTCCGATCTTCGCCTCGAGCTGAAGGTGATCCGCCTGCGGCACAATTCGCAACGTGTAGTCCCGGTTGCCGCCGGCTTTCAAAGCCGCCTCCCACGCGGCCTTGTTCTTTTCCGCCACGATGTTGTTGTCCAGCTCCCCGAAGAGCGCGAGTGTCGGCACCTGGAGTCGACGCAACGTGGGCGCAGGATCGTAGAAGTACAACCGTCGAATGAATTGCCAATACGGATGGTCCGGCGTTCCCGGGAACATGTCCGGCGGCGCGCCCCCCATTCGAGCGGCGACCCTGGCACGAGTTGCTGCGTACTCGTCCCACCCTCGGCCCGTCCGCGCGAATTGGTACTGCAGTTTCATGAGTCCCACGATCTGCTCAACGGCTTGCGACCGCATGCCGCGAGCCCGCATTTCGTTTTCCGCCTGATCGATGGTGGTCTCCGCGGCGGGTACTCCCGCACCAGACACGCTGATGAGAAATGCCATGTCCGTGGCGCGGACTGCGGCCAGCGGCATGATCCATCCGGCCTGACTGACCCCTAAGAGTCCGATCTGCCCGGCGTCGATGTCGCGGCGTGTCTTCAAATAGCTGAACGCCGCCACCACGTCACCCGCCAGATCGTCGAAGGAGGCGGTATTCCAGTCGCCCGTCGAGCCGCCCACGCCACGCTTATCGTACGCGAGGATTGCCATGCCCCGGCGCACGAGGAAGCGAGCAAAAGGAAGCACGTAGTCACGGCTCTCCGGCCCGGACCCGTGCACGAGAATGACGGCCGGATGCTTACCGGCGACGTTCGGGCGGATCAGCGTCCCCGCCAGCTCAACGGCGCCGTTTGCGAAGCGGACGGCCTCCAGGGTCTCGATCTCGACGCGCCGCGCGATACGCGAGGGTGTACCCTCGCGTTTCCACGTCAGCGAAGTGATCTTGCCGGCGGCGTCGCGTTGAAACTCGACCCGGGCTTCGATCGAGGTCGGGACCGCAGCGCCCGGACCGGTGAAGAAGCGGTCGCGGTCCGTCGGATACAGCGTCCGAACCTCTCCGGATTCATCGAACGCGACGAGTTGGTTCGTCCCGGTGAGTTCATTCCACATCTGGAGATATGCAAAGGCATTCGGTGCCCACTGATACACGCCGGCGTATTCACGAAGGACCTTCTCGTCCACCGAGCGCACGGCCGGAGCCTGAAATGCCGGCGGCGCGACCGATCCTCCGAGGAGAGCCGTGGCGACTGTTGCGCCGATTGCGGTCCACGACGACCACATACCCCCGTTTTCCTCCGCTCCCTCACTCGTACCGCAGCGATTCCACCGGATCCACGGCGGCGGCGCGGCGCGCGGGCAGGAGACCCGCCAGGAGCCCCACGCCGATGAGGATGCCAACGCAGATCAGGGCGATGGGCCAGGACAACTTCGGGTTGAGGATGTACTGCATCGCCTCGTTGCCTTCCGTCGGGATAGCGTCGACCCCGAGCACGATGAGCGTGGCCACCGCGAGTCCCACGAGCCCGCCGGACAGGGCGATCGCCATGGCCTCGAACAGGAATTGCGCCATGATGTGCCGCCGGCGGGCGCCGAGCGCGCGCTTGATGCCGATCTCCTGGGTCCGCTCCTTCACCACGACGTACATGATGTTCGCGACCCCGACCCCGGCGATGAGCAGCGTGAAGGCCCCAACGAGCCCCATGAAGATCTGGATGCCGAGCCCGACGGCGCTGGTCTCCTTCTCGTCCTCGATGAAGTCCCACATACCCAGGGCGCGCTGGTCCGCAGGGTCGAAGCGGTACTTCCGCCCCAGGACCCGGTAGAGCTCCCCCTTCACGAGGGGTCCCCGGGACGCGTCGCGCGGCTGGACGATGAGGTGGTTCACGAAGCGGTTGCCGTAGATGGTGCGAAACGTCGAATAGGGAATCACACCGCGCTCGGCGTCCGGTCCATTGTTGCTCGAGTCCTGGAACTTCTTCTTCAGCACCCCGACCACCGTGAACGGCAAGCCGTCCACGACCACGCTCTTGCCGATGGCGTCGACGCCTTTGCCGAAGATCCGCTCCGCCAAGGCGTTGCCGAGGAACAGCACGCGCCGCCGTTGCGCGACGTCGGCGGGGTTGATAAAGCGTCCGCCCGACGCGGGATCCATATGACGGATCGCCTCGTGATCGGGGCCCACGCCCTCGAGGAACGCGTTGGTGCGGGTCTTGCCCATCTGAAACGACGTGCCCCACCGCCCGTACGAGACGCTCCCGCGGTCGACGTCCGAGATCGCGCTCCTGATGAGATCGAGATCCTCCTCCACGAGCCGGATCCGTCGTCCCTGGCCCAAGCCGGCGAATGACTTGCTGGTCTCACCGCCGTACACCATGAAGATGCGCTCGCCGGCACCCAGCAGGCCGTCGCGCACGGTGCGCTTCAGTCCCTCACCGAACGCCAGCAACAGCACGACGGCGAGCGTCCCCCAGGTCACCGCAAAGAAGGTGAGGAAGGCCCGGGTGCGCTGCGTCTTCAGGTCGCCGATGAATTCGCGGAGCAGGATGGAGAACATCAGCTGCGCAGCGCCTCGACCGGATCGAGCGCCGCCGCGCGCCGGGCGGGCAGCAAGCCGGCCGCAAACGCGACGATGGCGAGTAAGGCCAGCGTAGCGGCGAGCACGGCCGGGGAGATGGTCGGGACGCCGACGAACTCCTTGATCGGCAATCCGCCCAGGGCGGCCACGAGGCCGAGCGAGAGCAGCAGCCCGAGGGCCGCGCCCATCGCCACGATCATCAGCGCCTCGGCAAAGAACTGCCGCATGATGTCCACCCGGGTGGCTCCTACGGCGCGCCGCACGCCGATCTCCCGGGTCCGCTCCCGCACCACGATGTACATGATGTTCGCCACCCCGATGCCGCCCACGAGCAGGGTGAAGGTCCCGACGATGGCGAAGAAGATGTTGAAGGCGACGAACATCTTGCCGAACTTCGTCTCCCACTCACTCGTGTCCCAGAACCCCAGCGCGTCCTTGTCCGTCGGATCGAACCGGTACTTCCGCCCCATCGTCTCGTACACCCGGCGCTCGGCCAGCTTGGTGAGCTCCGAGGACCGGGCGCGGTAGACGATGTTGTTGAGGAAGCGGTCGCCGAACAGGGCGTAGTGCGTGGTCGCGGGAATGAAGATCCGGTCCTGGTCGCGCTGCTGATACGAAGAGTTCTGCAGCTTGGGACGCATTACCCCCACGATCGTGAAGGGTGTGTCGCCCAGAAACACCTGCTGCCCGACGGGGGCCTCCTGCTCGAACAGCAGCTTGGCCAGCTCGTTGCCGAGCACCGCCACGCGCCGCCGCTCGGCGACGTCGCGATCGTTGATGAAGCGGCCGCCCGCCTCCGGGATGATGTTGCGCATGAGGCCGTAGACGGGAACGATGCCGGTGACGGCGGGCGTGGCCGCTTTGACGCCGCGCCGGACCCGCGCGCTGCGCGTGATGAACTCGGGGCTGATGTGCTCGATCTCGCGGACCTCGCCCGCGATGAGCGGCACGTCATCCGGCCGCAGCCGGATCGGGCGCCCGTCGCCGAAACCCGCGAACGGCTTGGTCGTCCGGCCACCGAACAGAATCACGATCCGGTCGCCCAGCCCGTGGAAGCGTTTCAGGGTTTGCCGCTCCAGGCCGACACCGAAGGCCAGCAGCACCACCACGGCCACCGTGCCCCAGGCAATCCCGAGTACCGTGAGGGAGGTGCGGAGCTTCTGCGCCCGCAGGTCGGCGAAGAAGTCGCGCCACACGTTAGCTGATCTCGCGGGGCGGCGGCTCGACGATCGAGTCGGTGACCTGCAGGCCCTCCAGCACTTCGATGTTGATCGCGTCGGAGAGGCCGGTCTTGATGAACCGCTCTTCGGTCTTGCCGGGGCCGGTTCGCACCGTCACGAAGCTCGAATCGTGGCGGTGCGTGATGAGTCGCTCCGGGATGTAGAGCACGCTATCCCGCCGCGAGATGATCACCTCCGCATTGGCCGAGTAGCCCGCGCGCAGCGTGGCGCCTGCCACCTCGGTCAGCACGATCTCGATCGGGAAGACGGTCGCCTGCTCTTGCTTGTGCGCCTTGAGCCAGATCTTCTCGAGCCGGCCCTGCACGCTCGCGTTGGGCAGCGCGCCGATCTTGATGGTCACCGGCATCCCCTCTTTGAGGCGACCCACGTCGATCTCGTCCACCGTTCCCCGGAAAATCAAGTCCCGCATGGCCGCCATGCGCATGAGCACCGTACCGGCCTGGTACGGCGTCAAGGGCACCACGGGGTCACCGATCTCGATGGAGTCCTCGAGGATGTAGCCGTCGATGGGCGCCCGGACCACGGTCTCGACCTGCTTGCCGCCGGTCAGCACCTTGCCGCCTTCCTGCAACGCCAGGCGCTCCTGCGCCAGCGAGAGCTGATTGCGCGACTCGTCCACCCGCCGCTGAGCGGTCTCCAGATCGGAGGGGGAAATCAAGTTCCGGTTGCGCAGCTCCTGTTGCCGGGCCAGCTCGCGCTCCAGGTTCTTGAGCTCGATCTCGTGCAGCTCCACGTTGCGGCGGAGCTCCACCATTTCCAGCGGCGTCGGGTTGGGTGAGATCTCGAGGAGCGGCTGGCCCCGCTTGACGAAGTCCCCGACCGCGGCAAAGCGCTGTCGCACGACGCCCGCGAGGATGGACTTGACGCTGACTTCGACTCGAGGCTCGATGGTGCCGACGGCGAGGGCCTTGTCGACCAGGGACCCGCGGACCACCGCCACGGCCTTGGGCCCTTCCTTCTTGCCGCCGCCCAGCCTCCCGGTGGCGGCCATGGCGCCCAGACCGAGGACGGCGATCACGGTGGCGAGGATGATGATCGTGCGGCGCTTCATATCGAGACGGCTCCGCGCTGGTGCGTAGGATGAGGCGTGTCTTGTTCTTACGGGGCTCGGCGCCGATTGTTTCCGGTGGAGGACGGCGTCAGTCCGCCGCCTGTTGCTGGGGGGGCGGCTCCTCGTCGGCCAACAGCCGGAACGACTTCACCGCGCCGGTCAGCTTGTCGGCTGCCTCGGCGAGCTGATTCGCGGACGACGCGATCTCCTCGGTGGACGCGCTCTGCTCCTCGCTCGAGGCGGCGATTTCCTCCGCCGACGCGAGCAGGGTCTCGGTGCCCTGAGCGACCGATCCGAGCCGCGCGCTGATCTCGGCCACGAGGACGCGCATCTCGCCTGCCATCTTCGCGATCTCCCGACCCCAGACGTCGCTCGCTTGAGCCTCCGCGACCACCGTCCCGAGGCCCTGGGCCGCGGTCTGTGCCGCGCCTCGCGCGACGCCCGCGCCCTGGGCGAGCTGCGTCAGCCGGTCGCGCATCGCCTGCACCCGGGCGAGTACGCCGCGCACCGTGTCGGCGGTGTCGCCCGCCGCGGCGGCCGCCACCGAGGCGAGCTTGCGCACCTCGTCCGCCACCACCGCGAAGCCGCGCCCCTGCGGCCCCGCCCGCGCCGCCTCGATCGCCGCGTTCAGGGCGAGCATGTTCGTCTGCGTGGCCACCGCTTTGGCCTGCGTCACGAACTTCTGAATCTCCGAGGACGCCTTCGCCAATCCCTCGGCCTCCGCGGCTCCGCGGTCCACCTCTTCGGCGAGCTTGGCGAGCTGCTCCGTGCTCTGGTCCAGCACTTCCTTGTTGCGCCGGGCGACGTCGGCGACGGCCGCGTTGCGTCGTACCGAGTCGTCGGCCCCGGCGACGAGGATCGTCGCGATCTGGAGGATCTTCGCCGTGTCGTCGGCCGCGGCCCGCACCAGCTGGGCCTGCTCTGCCGCCCGCTTGGTGAGGTCCTGGCAGGTGGCCGACATCTGCTCGGTCGACGCGCTCATCTGCTCCGTGGAGGCCGAGATCTCGGTGGCCATGGCGGCCGCCTCGTCGGCCGCCGTGCGGATGGCACCGACCAGGCGGCGCAGCGCCACGACCATCGCCTGCACCGACGACAGGAGCTCGACGATCTCGTCGGACACTGTGTCGACGGCTCCGCCCGCGACGGTCAGGTCTCCGCTCGCCACGCGGGCGGCCACATCCCCCGCCGAGCGCACCGGCACCGCGACGCGGCGGTTGAGCCACCGCCCCAGCCACAGCATCATCAGCACGGCGAACGCGAACAGGACGACGGCACCCAGCCAGACGTATCGCTGCACCACCCGGGCGGTCGCGTAGGCGACGGCGCTGGGCTCACGGAACAGGACCCAGAAGTACGCTTCGTTCGCCGGAAAGCGCCCCCGGGCCGCCGGCACGGACACGACGAGCTCCGGGCCGCGGGCCGTGTGAACGATGGCTCGCGTGGACCGCTCCGCATCGAACAGTGCCGGGTCGTGCGGGACGTCGCGTAACTCGGTTTCTGCGGGGCCGTACAACAGGTTGCCGCGCTTGTCGACGAGCTGCAGGTAAGCGCTGTCGCCCAGATCGATCCCGGTGAGCAGCCACCCGACGCGATCGAGCGGGTACACGCCCTCGAGCACGCCGACCGGGCGGGCGCCCTCGGCCGGGCGGAGCGCCACCGCGTACCGCACTGTGACCGACCGGGTGGACGAGTCGATCGCGGGCTCACTCTCCGCGGCACCGTCCCTCATCGCCTGCTGCCACAACGGGTCGTCCCGCCGTTGCAACCGGTCGAGCACGCCGGAAGCGGTCACGACCAGCCCGTGGCGTTCGCTGACGATGAGGTCAGTGAACTCCGATCGCTCGGGGTAGCTCCGCAGATACCGGGCCAGGTCGCGGTCCGTGCCGAGCTGGTGTGTGGGCGCGAACATCCGTTCGAGGACCGGCGGAGGCACCTGGTCGAGGCGGCGCGCGGAGACTGAAGTCGCGGCTTCGACCGCCGCGCGCAGGAGGGACGGATTGGCGGCGAGCTGGTCGGCTTCCCCATGTCGCTCGCGCACGTAGTTCGCGACCAGCGCGGTAGCCCGAGCCGCCACTTCGGCTCCACGCTGATCGGCGAGACGCTCGAGCGTCCGCGTGGCTCCCCGACCGGCGACAGACGCCACGACGAGGACGGCGACGAGCGCGATCCCAGCCGCCCAGAACGTGAAGCGTTGCAGCAGGTCCTTCAGGGTCGAGGCCATGGAATCGTGGCGCAAGCTACGCCGGGTTTCTTGGGGGAGCAAGTCTGTGTAATTTCAGACACTTATGTCGCGCGTCCCGCCCTACGATCCGCAGGTCGTCGAGGCCGGCTGGCAGGCACGCTGGGACGAGCAGCACGCCAACGAGCCCGACTTGGACCAGCCACGGCGGCCGTTCTACAACCTCATGATGTTCCCCTATCCCTCCGCCGAGGGGCTGCACGTGGGGAACATGTTCGCGTTCACCGGCGCGGACATCTACGGCCGGTTCAAGCGGCTCCACGGCTACGACGTGTTCGAGCCGATCGGGTTCGACGCGTTCGGCATTCATTCAGAGAATTACGCGCTCTCGGTCGGCACCCACCCGGCGAAGCTCATCCCCCAGAACATCGCGACGTTCCGCCGCCAGCTGAGGCGCTTCGGCGGCATGTTCGACTGGCGTCACGATCTCTCGACCACCGACCCCCGCTACTACAAGTGGACGCAGTGGATTTTCTTGCAGCTCTTCAAGGCCGGGATCGCGTTCCGGAAGAAGGCGGCGGTCAATTGGTGTCCGAAGGACATGAGCGTGGTGGCGAACGAGCAGGTGATCAACGGCTACTGCGAGCGCCATCCCGATACCAAGGTCGAGCAGCGGTTGCTCGAGCAATGGTTCTTCAACATCACCCGCTACGCCGAGCGGCTGCTCCAGAACCTCGACACCCTCGACTGGTCCTCCTCGACCGTCTCGCTGCAGCGCAACTGGATCGGCCGGAGCGAAGGAGCGGAGCTGATCTTCGAAAGCCCGGCCGGCGCCCGGATCCCCGTGTTCACGACGCGCCCCGACACGGTGTTCGGCGCGACGTACCTGGTGCTCGCGCCCGAGCACCCGCTCGTGGAGCAGCTCACCGCCGACGAGCAGCGGCGCCAGGTGAACGCCTACCGGCGCGAGGTGCAGGGGAAGGACCTGGTGTCCCGCCGGGTCGGGGACAGGACCAAGACGGGGGTGTTTCTCGGGTCCTACGCCCGCAATCCGGCGACGGGCGAGGCGATCCCCATCTGGATCGCGGACTACGTGCTCATGGAATACGGCACCGGGGCGATCATGGCCGTGCCGGCCCACGACACGCGCGACTTCGAGTTCGCGACCCAGTTCAAGCTTCCCATCCGGGAGGTGGTGCGCACCGCCGAGCCGCTCCCGAGCGTCACCGAGGACGGCGTGCTCGTCAATTCGGGCGAGTTCGACGGGCTGTCGTGTCGCGACGCTCAGCGCCGCATCGTCGCCTGGCTCCAGGGACGGGGTCTCGCCACGCCCCAGGTGCAGTACCGGCTGCACGACTGGTGCATCTCGCGGCAGCGCTACTGGGGCCCGCCGATCCCGATCATCTACTGCGACCGTTGCGGTCCGGTGGGCGTGCCGGAGCAGGACCTCCCGGTGCTGCTGCCGTTGATCGAGGACTTCCGCCCCGATGCGAGCGGGGTGAGCCCGCTCGCGCGACACAAGGAGTGGTACTACGTCACATGCCCGCAGTGCGGCGCGCAGGGGCGGCGCGAGACCGACGTCTCCGACACGTTCCTCGATTCGGCCTGGTACTATCTCCGCTACCCGTCCACCGAGTTCGACGACCGCCCGTGGGACCCGAAGCGCACCACGACGTGGCTCCCCGTCACGAGCTATATCGGCGGGAACGAGCACGCGGTGCTGCATCTGCTCTACTCGCGGTTCATCACCATGGTGCTCCAGGAGCTCGGCCACGTGCACTTCCAGGAGCCGTTCCCCAAGCTCCGCGCGCACGGGCTCATCATCAAGGACGGCGCGAAGATGTCCAAGTCGCGCGGCAACGTGGTGATCCCCGACTCCTACATCCAGCAGTGGGGTGCCGATACCTTCCGGATGTACCTCATGTTCCTCGGGCCGTTCCAGGAAGGCGGCGACTTCCGGGAGACCGGGATCGTGGGGATCCGGCGCTTCCTCGACAAGGTGTGGGCGACCGCGCACGAAGCGGCTGCTCAACTGACCCCGGGGTCAGCACTGCCCCCGGCGGTCGCGCGCAAGCTGCACCAGACGATCGCGAAAGTCACGGCGGACACCGAGAGCCTCGACTACAACACGGCGATCGCGGCGATGATGGAGTACGTGAACCTCCTGCGGGAGCAGGGAGCCGGGAGCAGGCAGGCAGTGGAGCCCCTGCTCATCATGCTGGCTCCCTACGCTCCGCATCTCACCGAGGAGCTCTGGGCCGCCCTGGGGCACGACCGCTCGATCTTTCGCGCGAGCTGGCCCAGCTACGATGCGACGCTCGCGGCCGCCGGCGACGTTGAGGTCGTGGTGCAGGTGAATGGGAAGGTCCGCGGGCGGGTGACGGTCTCGCGGGGCGCCACGGAAGCCCAAGTGGTCGCGCTGGCCCTGAAGGACGAATCGGTGAGGAAGTTCGTGGACGGCAAGCCGGTGAGAAAGACGGTGTATGTGCAGGATCGGCTCCTGAATCTGGTCGTGTGATGAAAAAGGCGTGGTGAGTGGTGAGTGGTTGGCACCGGATGCAACCCCGCACCACTCACCACGCCGTCATAGGATCTTCGCCACCAAGTCGCCGACGAGATATCCCACGCCCGCGACGCCCAGCCCCACCACGAACATGTCGATGCCGCTGCGGATCACGCCGCGCCCCGTGAACACGCTGCGCGCCGCGCCGACCGCGAAGTGCGAGAGCATCGCGATCGTGAACGCAATCCACGCGGCCGTGCGTCCGCTGAACAGGAGGAATGGCGCCACGGGGATGAACGCGCCGACCGCCGTCGACACGCCGGTCAACCACCCCTCCTTGAACGGCGTCGCGTGCGCCTCGCCGATCTTCAGCTCTTCGCGCACCTGCTCGTCGAGCGCCCGCTGCGAGTCGCGCATCACTTCGGCCGCCATCTTGCGCGCGATGCCCGCCTCGATGCCCTTCGTCTGGTACACGAGCGCGATCTCTTCCTCCTCCACCTCGGGCATGATCCGGATCTCTTCCTTCTCCATGGCGATCTCGTGGTCGTACACCTCCTGCTCGCTCTTCGCGGCCAGGTAGCCCGATGACCCCATCGAGAGCGCATCCGCGATCATCCCGGCGATTCCCGAGAGCAGCACCATGTGCGGCGCGACGGCGGCGCCGATCACCCCCGCCACCAGCCCGAAATTCGCCGTGAGTCCATCGTTGAACCCGTAGACCACGTTGCGCAGGAAGCCCCCCGACTCCGTCTTGTGCCAGGGCTCCGCGGCCCGGCCGGCGAGAGCTGCCAGCGTCTCCGCATGCGCGGCCGACTCCTTGGCGAGCTTGAGCGAGACCTCCCGCGCGTCGTCGAAGCTGGCCTGCTTGTGGAGGTCCATGTACCCCTTCACCTCCTGCCCCTCTTCGCGCAGCAGCAGCGGCAGCAGGTAGTTGGGCCCGAAGCGCCGGCCGATCCACGCTCGGAGACGCGCGTTCACGGAAGGGCGCGGCCGGCCGACGCGGTTGCCGTGCTCGGCGAGGAGCTGTTCCCACATCTGGACGTGGCGCTCTTCCACCCCGGCCAGCTTGATGTAGACATCCTTGCGCTTCGGGTCCGGCTCCTGGCCGGCCAGCACCAGGTAGAGGTAGGCAGCGTCGTATTCGTCCTGCCAGTGGTCGAGCCAGGTGTGGAGGGTTTCGCGGTCGAGGGGCATGGCTATCAAAATAGCCGCAACTTACAGGATAGCAATTGGTTAGACGGCGTCACGCAACGGCGTCACGCGACGACGTAGCACGACGACGTAGCACAACGACGTGGCCCGACGTGTTTGCGTGACGCCTCTGCGCGACGTCTCTCGTACTTGACGCATCTATGTTGTTCAGGAGATGACCATCTCACTCGCCGTTCCCGACCTTCTCGTTGCCCGGGCGAAGTCAGGCGACCTGGAAGCGCTCGAGGCGCTCTACCGGGCGTTCGAGACGCCGGTGTACAATCTCGCGCTCCGCGTGCTGCGGCGGCCCGAGGACGCCGAGGACGTGCTGCAGGAGACGTTTCTCGAGGTGGTTCGGAGCATCAAGCAGTTCCGTGGGGAAGGGCACCTGTGGGGCTGGATCCGGCAGATCGCGTCTTCCAAGGCCCTGATGCGGATCCGGCGCAACCAGGTGCGCGCAACGGAGGAGTTGCATGAGGAAGCGGCGGCCGGACCGGGAGGCGCGGGGATCCCGGCCCGCATCGACCTGGAGCGAGCGTTCGAGCGGTTGAGCGAGACCTCGCGCGCGGTCGTGTGGCTGCACGACGTCGAGGGGTATACGCACGAGGAGATCGCGGAGCAGATGGGCAAGACGGTGAGTTTTTCCAAGTCGCAGCTGGCGCGGGCGCACGCACGCCTGCGCGGCATGCTGGATGATGAAGGAGTCGCACGATGATGCACTGCACGATGGACGACCTGTTGGCGCTCGCGGCCCGGGAAGGGTCCGCGTGGGCGCGGCAGCACGCGGTGGGATGCGCGGCGTGCCGGGCCGAGCTCGAGGCACTGTACCAGCGCGTCGCGCAGCTGAAGGCGCTGCCGGCGCGCCGACCGGCGCGGGACCGCTGGCCCGCGGTGCGGGACGCCGTGTTGGCCGAGCGGCGCCGGCGCCGCGAGCGGTGGGGCGTCTCGGGCCTCGCCGCGGCCGCGGCGCTGGCGGGGGTCCTCGTGTTCCGGCCGTTCTGGACCAAGCCGGTCGACGCCGCCGAGCTGGCGCGAGTGAAACAGGAGTCGGCGACCCTGGAGCAGCAGCTCGAGCGGTACGATCCCGACGCCCGCGTCATGAGCGGGCGGACGGCCGCGCTCGCGGCCGCGCTGGAAGACCGCATTGCCGTTATCGACGGCGAGCTGGCACAGCTGGGCCCTCCTGAGGCCCCGGCGCGTCCTGCCGACCTCGTCACACTATGGCAGCAGCGCGTGGAGCTCATGGAGCAGCTCGTGAGCGTGCACGTCACGCGCGCGGCTTACATGGGGCTGTGAAGCCCCGAAGGAGCATCTGATCATGCAGCGCACCTGGATCGTGATCGCGGCGGCCATGCTCGCCGCCTGGCCGGCGAGTCTCGCCGCACAGCGTCCTCGGCGCCCGCCGCGCCCGCCGGGCGTCTTCGTCTTGCATGACGACAACCGCGGCCGGATCGGAGTCGTCGTGAAGACCCAGCCCGACTCCCAGGCGGACAAGCTCGGCGCGAAGATCGAGGGCGTCACGCCGGGGGGGCCGGCGGCGAAGGCCGGGCTCAAGGTCGGTGACATCATCACCAAGTTCAACGGCACGGCGCTCGCCGGGCTCAAGGCGGAGGACGAGGACGAATCGGGGCCCGGCACCAACCTCGTGCAACTGGCCCGCAAGCTCGAGCCGGGCGACACGGTGCAGATCGAGTACCGCCGCGGGAGCGACACCAAGAAGGCCACGCTCGTCGCCGAAGACTTGGGTTGGATGCCGAACGTCAGAGTGATGCCCGGGATGCCCAGCATGCCCGACATGCCCGACATGCGTCACTTCGAGTTCTCGTTCGGCATGCCGTGGGGCGACCTTGAGCTCGTGAGTCTCAACCCCGACCTGGGCGAGTACTTCGGCACGAAGGAGGGCGTCCTCGTGGTGAAGGCACCCGCGGACTCGAGCCTGCCCTTGAAGGGCGGCGACGTGATCACATCCATCGGCGGGCGGAAGCCGGCGAATCCGTCGCACGCGATGCGGATCTTGCGATCGTACGAGAAGGGCGAAACGGTATCGATCGAGATCCTCCGCAAGCAGAAGCGCCTGACCGTCGCGTGGAAGGTTCCGTCACGAGAGGACCGCATGTTCCGCCGGCACGAGGAGCACGAGGAGCACGAGGAGCACGACGAGCACGAAGAGCGGAGCGGCCTGCCGCGCCTCGAGCTGCGGCGCCGACTCCAGGTGCAGCGGGTCTAACGTCTCAGGCCGAGCGCCGCGCCGGCAGCACTTGGTCGAAGGCGGCGAATTCGAAGGGTTTCGGCACGCAGGGGCGGCCGGTGGACGCGAGGAAGGTGCGTACGCTGTCGTCCACCAGCTGTCCCGTCGTGAAGATCACGCGGTCCACGTAGGACGGGTCGCGGGCCTTGAGCTCGCCGAACAGCTGCTCCCCCGACACATCCGGCATCCGCATGTCGACGATGACCGCATCGAAGGCGTCCTCGCGCATCCGGGCGAGTGCCTCCCGGCCGCTGGCGGTCGTCTCCACCTCGTGGCCCCGGCTCGAGAGATAGCGCTGGAGCGCGACCCGGACCGAGGCCTCGTCGTCCACCACGAGCACGTGCAGCCGGTCGGCGACGGCCTGCGTGGCCGCGGTGCTCTGGAATTCGCCCGTGGGGCGTGGGGCTACGATCGGCAGCTCGATGACGAACCGGGCGCCGCCCTGGGTGGCGTTCTCCGCCCAGATGCGCCCCTCGTGCTCGCGCACGATCCCCAGCGAAATGGAGAGCCCGAGCCCGGTGCCGGAGCCCGTGGGCTTGGTGGTGAAGAACGGGTTGAAGATGCGCTCGAGCAGATTGGGCGGGATGCCGGGACCCGTGTCTTCCACATCGATGCGGATCAGGTCGCCGTTGCGGCGCGTGCGGATGACGAGGCGCTGCTGGTCCCGCTCCGCGCGCTCCATCGCCTGCTCGGCGTTCGTGATGAGGTTCAGGAACACCTGCTGCAGCTGGTGCGCGTCCGCCATCGTCTCGGGTGACTGCTCGTCGTAGTCCCGTTGCACGTCGATGCCGCGCACTCGCAGCTCGTAGCCGCGCAGCTCGAGCGTGTCGTCGAGCACCTGGTTGACGGAGGTGGGCGTGCGCTCCGGCTTGTGCTGGCGGGCGAACGTCAGGAGGTTCTGCACGATGCGCGACGCACGCCGGGCCTCCGCATAGATCATCTCGGCGGCCGTACGCTGGTCGGGCGGGAACCGCTTCTCGGAGAGGAGCAGCTGGGCGAAGGCCGAGATCCCGGCGAGCGGGTTGTTCAGCTCGTGGGCCACGCCCGACACCAGCTGCCCGATCGCGGACATCTTCTCCGACTGGATCAACTGCTCCTGCAGCATCTTCTGGTCGGTGACGTCACGGATCACGCACAGCACTTCCTCGTCGAGTCGGGGCGTCGAGTAGGTCACCTGAATCGTGCGGACGTCGCCGTCCTTGCGGTAGAAACTCGTCTCGAACAGGCCGGTCTCGCCGGCGAGCGCCTTCTGGAAGTGCGCGAGCGCCTTGGGGAGCTCGTCGTCGGGCAGCATCGGGGCGAACCATTGACCCACCAGCTCTTCGCGCCGGTAGCCGGAGATGATCTCGGCGGCGTGGTTGAAGGTGGTGAAGCGGCCGTTCGCGTCGAACGTCGCGATCGCGTCCGACGCGGACTCGAACAGGTTGCGGTAGCGCGCCTCCGACCGGGCGAGGGTATCCTGCGCCCGCTTCTCATCGGTCACGTCGCGCAGCGTCGCCACCGTACCGAGCAGCTCGCCCTCGACCACCAGCGGGGTGGTGGAGACGGCGACCACGCGCTCGTCCCCGGTCGCGGTTACGACCTTGGTCTCGTACCGCTGCTCTTCGCCCTCGACCGCCAGGTGCTCGCGCTCCGCCACGTGCTGGCGCTCGGCAGGGGCCACGAGGTCATCGATCGGCGTCCCCGGGAGGTCGTCGAGCGGCCGGCCGAACAGCTCGGCCGCCGCGCGGTTGACGCTCATGACCTGCCGATCCACGCCGGTGACGACCACCGCGTCCGCGAGGGCGGCGACGATCTCCGCTGCCACCCGCAGCGGGTCGAAGGCCCGGCGCCTGAGTGCCGCGTTCGGGGGCGGCGGAGGCATGCCCCGCGTCGGCGAAGCGCGCCTGCCCTTACTCATGAGTCGTACGAGGCCGCCATGGCTTCCTTCATCAGGCCGAGACTCTTCAGCGCCGACTCGGTAACACCCTGCGGCGCTTCCCCGCGCTTGACGCAGCTCTTGATGATCTCGAGCGCGTGGATCGGATGCTCGTCGTCGTACTTCGCATGCTCCTCGAGCCACCAGCGCCCCCGCGGCCCGATCTTCTCGTTCTTCGCGAGCCCGCGCAGCGCCTTCTCCGAGATCTTCTGCGCCACACCCTCCACCGCGTAGTTCGTGGCCGACACCGCCGCGCCGAACGTGGCGCCACGGCACATCTCGGTCAGGTAGGCGTGGAACTCCTTCACCTCGGGGATCATCGGCTCCGGAATCTGGAAGCGCTCTTTGGGGACGTTAAACCCGTCGCCCATCGCGCGCCACATGGCGTCGTGACGCTTTTCCACGCGAATGTTGTCGCGAAAGAAGACCTTGCCGTCCTCCGGCGAACGGTCCAGCAGCAGCTGCAGCCACTGCGGGAAGTCGCGGATGATCGGATAAAAAGCCACGAGGAAATTCTGGATTCGGCCGTCGGCCAGCTGGTTCTCCGAGGCATCCACGATCACCCGCGTGTCGAGGATGGCTTCGCGGCTCGGATCCAAAGCTGCATCCAGGTCGGCCACCCATTTTGGATGGGGTGTCACCTGTACTGACATCGGGTCTCCTCCCAGGGCGCTCGAGCTTTGGGAAAAAGGATTCTCGCGCAAATGTAGCGCCGCGGTTCCTCTGCACAAGTTTATGCGGCCTTACAACTTGTGCGGTCGAGGCCGGGGCGGCTGTGAGCGTCATTACCGTACCACGCCTCTCGCCCATTGACACGATATATCGTGCAGCAATATCTTGGCGTTACATCGCCAACCTGGAGAATGCATGGCCAGATCATTCGCATGGGACCGGTTCGCCTTCGGCTTCGGGCCTCGGGGCTTCTTCTGGGCCGGCCCGCGGGGCCGCCGGCGTCGCTGGTTCGAGTCGGGGGACATGAAGTACGTCATTCTCAAACTACTCAAGGATAAACCCCGCCACGGCTACGAGGTGATGAAAGAGCTGGAAGAGCAGCTGCATGGCTGCTATTCGCCGTCCCCGGGCACGGTGTATCCCACACTGCAGTGGCTCGAAGACGAGGGACTCGTGGTCGCGAAAGACGTGGAGGGCAAGAAGGTATACGAGATCACGGACGTGGGGCGCCGGTTTCTGGACGAGCATCGCGACGTGGTGGACGACATTTTCGATCGGGTGCGCGACGCGGTCGACCGCACGCTCGGTGGCGGGATGGCGGACGTGAACCGCTCCCTGGGCCGGCTCCTGAAGGCCGTGTACCGCACGGGGTGGCGGGCACGCGACGAGGCCACGCGGCAGCGCCTGGTGACGATCCTCGACCGCGTGCTGAGCGAGGTGGAAGCGCTGGCGCCCGCCAAGTCCTCGCCCGCCGCCTGATGGATTAGTGGCGCGCGAGGGCTGACACGACGCGAAGAGTTTCCCGGGCGTCTTCGCTATCCGGACGTGCCCAGCTCCGCTTGATGCTCGATGACGCGCCCGACGAGTCCGTAGCGCCGAGCTTCTTCGGCGGTCAGCCAGAAGTTGCGCCGGGTGTCCTCTTCGATGCGCTCGAGCGGCTGCCCGGTCTGCTGGGCGAACACGCGGTTCAGCCGGTCGCGCATCTTGAGGATTTCGCGCGCCTCGATCTCGATGTCGCTCGCGGAGCCGCCGGAGCCGCCCGCGGGCTGGTGCAGCAGGAAACGCGTGTTGGGGAGGCAATAGCGGTCTTCGCGCGGCACCGCGACGTAGATCAGCGCCGCGATGCTCGCCACCCACCCCGTGCCGACCATGCGCACCCGGGGGCTCAGGAAGCGCACGAGGTCGTGAATCGTGTCCCCCGCTTCCACATGTCCGCCCTGGGAGTTGATGAACACCGTGATCTCCTCGCTCGACTCGCCGGCCAGGGCGAGCAGCTGGGCCGTCACCCCCGCCGCGATGCGCTGGGTGATCTCGCCGCTGATGATCACGGTCCGCGCGCGAAACAGCCGCTCCGCGATGAGGTTGTACGGCGGCGCGACAGACGGCTCGAGCGGAGTCAACTCTTCCATCGGCTCTCCGGGGTTTGTGGGCATCGTGCTATGGGATTCACTTCCTCGCAGGGCGCCGGCGCTGCCGCAGCTCCGTGAGTGCCCGCGTGACGTACACGCGCGTCATCTGCTTCCGCCACGAAAGATCGAAGTCGGTGTTGTCCAGCGGCTTCGCGGGACGGTAGGCGGCGTCCGCGGCGGCCGCTACGCCCTCGTCCGATAGGTCGGTCCCGACGAGCACCGCGCCTGCCTCGGGGACCTCCTGCGGCCAGCTCGCTACGCCGCCGAGCACAATGCGCGCCTCCACCACCTGTCCCCGCTCCCTGCTCCCTGCTCCCTGCTCCCACTTGACCCACGCCGCCACGCCGAGCACGGGGAAGTCGAACGATCCGCGACGGCGCAGCTTGTGGTACACCGCGTCCCAGCCGTCCGGAGCGGGGAGCCGCACGGTCGCGAGGATCTCGTCCGGCTGCTTCGTAAGGTAATTGATCCCGTCGTTGTGATAGAATCGCGCCGCCGGCACGACGCGCTCGCCGCCCGGGCCGACCAGGACATACTCCGCACCCAGCGCCACCATCACCGGTGCCACGTCGGAAGAGCTGACGGCCCAGCAGCGGGGGGACGAGGGCGCCACCCAGCAGATGTGCCCGTCCTTCTTCATGCAGAAGTCGATCGCCTTGCGCCACTCGTACGTCTGATTGTAGTAGTTGCAGCGCGTGTCGAGGCAGAGATTTCCGCCCAGGGTGCCCATGTTCCGGAGCAGCGGGGTGGAGACGAGCCCGGCGGCGAGCGCGACAGTGTCATAGTGCTGTCGGATCGTCGGACGCGAGCACAGGTCCGAGAGCGTCATGCAGGGCCCGACAGCGCATCCCCCATCCCGCATCTCGCATCCCGTCAGCTCTCGAACTCCGATCAGCGAGATCACGGTGCGCGGCTCCTGATGCCGTCGCTTCATGTTCGGATAGAGATCCGTGCCCCCGGCCACGTACATCCCATCCGGGCCGGCGTCCGCCTTCATCGCGAGCGCCTCCTTCAGCGTCTTGGGCTGCAGGTAGGTGAAGGAAGGGAGCCGCAGCATCAGCGCCTTGCCCCCTCTGCCGCCTTTTTCCGCCCTCTGCCGCCTTCTGCCGCCCGTCCGTCACCACCGTCCCATGGGGGCGCCACCCGGGTGGGCTCGGGCCAGGCTATGTCGGGGAACCGAGCCGGCCCGAATCTCGCCGCTTCACCCTTCTCCTTGCGGCGCAGTGCCTTGAACACCTTCTCGGGGGTGATCGGCACCTCGTCGATCCGCACGCCGACGGCGTCGTACACGGCGTTCGCGACCGCGGGTGGGACGGGGAGGAGCGGTCCCTGCCCGCATTCCTTCGCGCCGAACGGGCCGTTCGGATCGGGGTCCTCCACCACGTAGGTCACGACGTCGCACATCTCGAGTGTGGTCGGGCTCTTGTACTCGAGCAGGCTGGGAATCTTGTGGACGACGTTGCGGTTGCCGCGGTAGGCCATCTCCTCCATGAGCGCTTCGCCCAGGCCCATGTACACGGAGCCTTCGATCTGGCCCATCACGGTGGCGGCGTTGATCGCGCGCCCCACGTCATGCGCGATCCAGATCTTCGGCACGCGCACGATCCCGGTCGCGGGATCCACGTCCACTTCCGCCACGCAGGCGCTGTAGGAGTAGGCGGGAGACGGGCCCACGCCCGCGCCGCGGTACTTGGCGGCGGAGGGAGCCGGTGTGTAGGAGCCCACCGTGCCGACGGTCCCCTCGGCGGCCTCGGCGAGCTGCACCGCCTCAGCGAACGTGAGCCCGCGCTCGGGCTCCTGGACGTCGAACACACGGCCCTCGGCGAACGTGATCCGCTCGATCGGGGTCTCGAGCTTCTTCGCCGCGTGCCGGGCAATGACGTCACGGGCGCGCTCGGCCGCCTGGATCGCCGCGTTACCGGTCATCAGGGTGACCCGGCTCGAGTAGCTGCCCAGGTCCACCGGCGTGAGATCGGTGTCGCCGGTGACCACGGCGACGTCGAACGGGTGGAGGCCGAGCACCTCCGCGACGATGGTGGCGAGGATTGAGTCCGAGCCCTGCCCGATCTCGGTCGAGCCGCAGAACACCGTGACTCCCCCGCCGCGATCGCACTTGAGCTGCACGCCCGAGTGCGGCATCGCGTTCCAGTAGATTGGCAGGCCCGCGCCGGTGATGTAGGACGAGCACGCCAGCCCGATCCCCTTCCCGTAGGGAAGCTGTTTGAACTTCTGCTTCCAGCCCGAGCCGCGAACCACTTTCTCGATGCAGGGGCCGAGGCCCATCGTGCCGATGCGCAGCCAGTTGGCGGTCAGCGAGTTGGGGGGGACGAGATGCTTGAGGCGGAGCTCGGCCGGATCCATGCCGAGCTGCTCGGCGATCTTGTCGAGGTGCACCTCGAGCGCGAAGCGCGGCTGGGGCGTGCCGTGCCCGCGCTTCGGCCCGCAAGGCGGTTTGTTGGTGAACGCCCGTGCGCCTTGAAACTTGTAACGTGGAACGTGATAGGTGACGGTCTGCAGCGCCCCTGTGTAGTAGGTGCTCGCGACTCCGTAGGACCCGTAGCCGCCGCCGTCGAGCAGCGACTTGAAGTGCATGCCGGTGATGGCGCCGTCCTTTTTCACCCCGGTCTTCACCCACATGAGCGTCGGATGGCGCCCGCGGTGGCAGTAGAACACCTCCTCGCGGGTGAGGGTGATCTTGACCGGGCGGCCGGTGATCATGGCGAGCTTCGCGACGACGATCTCATGGCTGAAGGGATCGCTCTTCCCCCCGAACGCGCCACCGTTCGGGCAGGCGATCACCCGGATGCGCGCCGCCGGGAGCTCCAGCACCTTGGCGAGCGCCCGATGCACATAGTGCGGTGTCTGGGTGGCGCTCCACAGCGTGAGCTTTCCATCGGGAGGAGGGGACCAGTCGGCCACCGCCGCGTGCTGCTCCATGGGCAGGTGGGTGTTCCCCTCGAAGAAGAACAGGTCCTCGCGTACGAGATCGGCCTCCGCCAGGCCTCGGTCGACGTCGCCGAATTCGAGATGGATGAGCTTGTGGATGTTCCCGGCATCCGCATAGTCGTGGATCGCCGGCTCGGGATGCTCGACGGCGTCGAGCGCGTCGGGGAAGGCCCGCAGCACCTCGTACTCGACGGCGATCAGGTCGAGCGCCTCGGTGGCCGCTTCTTCGCTGGTGGCCGCGACCGCCGCCACGGGGTCGCCCACGAAGCGCACCTTGTCGAGCGCCAGGGCGTGCTCGTCCTGGCTCACGGGGAGGATGCCGAACGGGATCGGCAGGTCCTTCCCGACGAGCACCGCTTTGACGCCGGGGAGAGCGGCGGCTTTGGACGTGTCGATCGAGATGATGCGAGCGTGGGGGTGGGGGCTGCGGAGCAGCTTGGCGAAGAGCATCCGGGGCAGGAACAGGTCATCGGCGAACCGGGTGACGCCCGTGACTTTCGCGGTCGCGTCCACCTTGCGGTGGGCCTTCCCCACTACCCGGAACCTTGTCGGCTTCTTACTGGACGCCATACAGGGTCTCCGGTGCGGGCTTCGCGTCCTCGCCCCGCATCCGAGCGGCCGCCAGCTCGACGGCTTCGTAGATCTTGATGTAGCCGGTGCAGCGGCAGAGGTTGCCGGACAGTGCCAGCTTGATGTCGTCTCGGGTAGGACTCGGGTCGGTGGCGAGCAGCGCTTCAGCGGCGAGGAGGAACGCGGGGGTGCAGTAGCCGCACTGTGCCGCGCCGAGCTCCGCGAACGCCTCCTGGAGGGGATGGAGCGTCCCGCGCTCTGCCATGCCTTCGACGGTTTTGACCCGGTGGCCCGCGCAGGCGAGGCCGAGGACCAGACAGGACAGCACGGGCGTGCCGTCCACGAGCACGGTACAGGTGCCGCATTCCCCCAGCTCGCAGCCGTGCTTGGTGCCCGTGAGCCCCAGGTCCTCGCGCAGCACTTCGAGCAGCGTCTTGTGGGGCGCGAACGCGACCTCGACGGGCTCACCGTTGAGCTCGAGCGCGATCTTCGCTTTGGCGTCGGCCATGGTTCCGAAACGTAATCTTGATAACAGCGTGGTGCGGCGCCAGCTTTCCGCCTCCCAAGAGCGACAGGCGTACTATGACGGCCACAAAAGCAGCTCTCCTGCTCCTGGCATTTCTGTCCGCCAGTCCGCCGGTCCGCCTGTCGGCCCAGGATTACCGCGCCCAGGCTCTCCGCATTCTCAAGACCGTCCCCTTGATCGACGGCCACAACGACCTGGCCGATGCCATCCGGGCACGCGGCGGGCTCGACTCTGTGGACGTCGCCGTACTGCAGCCGAAGCTCATGAGCGACATCCCGAAACTGCGCGCGGGCGGGGTCGGGGCGCAGTTCTGGGCGGCCTACGTTCCCGTCACGACGATCGATTCCGGGCCGCACCCGGCGGTGTACGCGCTCGAGCAGATCGACCTGATCAAGCGGCTGTGCGCCAAGTATCCGCGCGACCTCGCCATGGCCCGCACCGCGGCCGACGTCGAGCGGAACTTCAAAGCGGGAAAGATCTCCTGCCTGATCGGCATCGAGGGTGGGCATGCGATCGAGAATTCGCTGGGCGCGCTGCGAATGTTCGCGGCGCTCGGCGTCCGCTACATCACGCTCACCCACTGGCGCAGTCTCTCGTGGGCCACGGCCTCCACCGACACGGCGCGGCGCGGCCTCTCGGCGTTCGGACGGGACGTGGTGCACGAGATGAATCGGCTCGGGATTCTAGTGGATCTCTCCCACGTCAACGACGCGACGATGTCGGACGCGCTGCGCACCACGCGGGCTCCCGTCATGTTCTCGCACTCCTCGGCCCGCGCGCTCACCGGCCACGCGCGGGATGTGCCGGATTCGATCCTCAAGCTCGTGCCGAAGAACGGCGGGATCGTCATGGTGAATTTCAACCCCGGCTTCGTCTCCGAGGCGGTGCGCCTGTACGACGACAGCATGGAAGCTCGGATCCGCTCGCTCCGCGCTACGGGAGTCGAGCCTTCGACCGTGGCCGATTCGACGAAGGCGTGGGCGGCGCGCGCCCCGAAAGCGACGCTCGCACAGGTAGCAGACCACATCGAGCACATCCGCGACGTGGCCGGCGTCGATGCCGTCGGGCTCGGCTCCGACTTCGACGGCATCACCGAAGTGCCGGTGGGGCTCGAGGACGTGTCGAAGTTCCGCGATCTCATCGCGGAGCTGTTGCGACGCGGATGGAGTGAGCAGGACGTGAAGAAGGTCGCTGGGCTCAACGCGCTGCGTGTGCTCCGGACCGCCGAGCAGGTCGCGGCGGGGAGATCCGTGCCGTAGTTCGCTGCGCCAGCGCACCAGGTAGACCGTAACTCCTCTCCCAGCAGTGTTGCGTAGTTGCGGCAGCAGTTCGCCGCACTATTGCAGACAATCCACGGCACCGCGTTTGCACGCTGCGCTCGGGCAACAGCTCTCTGGGTCAACGGACCTCACCCGAAGATGTGTACCGCTGCAGCGCCGCCACATCTCACCTTGGCACCTCTCGCGTGTCTGTCGCATACCCACGTGCAGTTCTCTTCTCAGGAGGAGGACGATGCGAACACTCCAAAGGGCGACGGCGGCTCTCATCTATCCCGCGATCCTGTGTACGGGGGTCGCCTGCGAGCGTGCGGATCCACCTACCAAGGCACCACCCCGACCGGGAGCGATGCTCCTCTCCAGCGGTGCCCCCGCATCCGGATTCTTGCTCGGTGGCACCGCGCAGCTGGCGCAGGACCCCGAGAACCCGGCGAATGATGTGATCGTGATTAGGACCGACGTCTCACCGTTCTACGGGACCGTGTCCAGGACGCTGAATGTCCAGATCGCACTGCTCGACAACATGCTCGAGTTCAAGTCCTTCTTTCAGAATCGAAGCTGCGGCGGCGGGTCGCCGCGCGTCCAGCTGGCCATCGATCTGAACGGAGATGGGGTGCCCGACGGCAATGCATTTGGCTATACCGGCCCGCCCTTCGCGGGGTGCCCTCCAAACAATTGGCAGTACGATGACGTAACCGACGCGCTGCCCCGATGGGATCTCTCGCAGTTTGTGGTCAACGGGTTCCCGCCGACCGGGGCCATTTGCTCTACTCCACCCTTCTCGACAGACCCGGCTATCTGTCCCTTCCAGACGCACAGCGGGTACATACCGTGGAACGTGTTCAAGACGGTCCTCAGTACGCTCTTCCCGCTGCATAAGGTTTGCAGCGGGGCCTTGATCGACGACTCGGGATGGTTCCCGCCCGCAGATGGAACTGCATTCTATGATCTCTTTTCCGCCGGCCGGGCCACGTGGGAAGACCAGTTCGACATCGCTGGCCGAGGTTTCGCTATGGGTTGCGGCAGGCCTGATGATGGCGACCGCGAGGTCGATGGCGACAAAGACCACGACCACGATCACGACGCCGACGACGACAAATTCGATAGCGACCGTCGCGAGCGCTGGAAGAACTGACGATTGGTAGCTCCGCGCAGACGCGCAGTGGTGAACATCCGCTTCCCGTTCACCGCTGCGCGTCTGTGCGCCTAGCCTTTGCCGGTTCCACTACCTGCTTCCCCGCCGTCTCAAAGCCCTTCCTCACCATCTCCCCCCATGCATGCTTCTGCCGGAACACCGACCAGAAGGCCTTCAGGCGCCACCACACCGTGCGCTGGCGGTATCCGAAGTTCTCGAGCGTCGCGTAGATGATCAGCCGCAACAGATCCCCGAACCGCCGGTAGCGGCGGAAGCTCACCTCTTCGAGCACCACCGCCCACAGCGACAAGAGCATCCCGTAGCCCCACGCCACCAGCACGAACAGCAGCGCGAAGTTGGCGTTCACGGCGCCGAGCAGCAGACCGCCCGCGGTGATCACGTATCCCACGACTTCGATGAGCGGCGCGAGCATTTCACCGAAGGTGAAAAACGGCATGGCGATCAAGCCTACGCGGCCGTATCGGGGGTTGAAGAGCATGCCTTTGTACTGCCACATCGCCGCAACCAGGCCGCGGTGCCACCGCTCCCGCTGGCGCGACAGGATCCGCCCCGACTCGGGCACCTCGGTCCACGCAACCGGGTCCGGAATGAAGGGGATCTCGTAGCGGATCTTCCGCTGCCGCAGATAGCGGTGCAGCCGCACGACGAGGTCCAAGTCCTCCACGATGCTGGTCCTGCGATAGCCACCGATCGCGTGCAGGTACTCCTTGCGGAACAGCCCGAATGCGCCGGAGATGACCAGGCTTCCCCCAAGCCGGTTCCAGCCGAGGCGGCCGAACAGGAAGGCCCGCAGATACTCGACCACCTGCACCCCGGGGAGGAAGCGCCGCGGCACCCGGGCGTCGATCACCCGGCCGTCCTTGACGGTGCAGCCGTTGGCGACGCGGACCGTCCCCCCCACGGCCGCGATCTGGTGGCCGAGCAGGAACGGCCGCGTGAGGCGCAGCAGGGCGTCGGGCTCGATCAGCGTGTCCGCGTCCACCGCGATCACCAGAGGGAACCGGCTGGCATTGATCGCGGCGTTGAGGGAATCCGCCTTGCCGCCGTTCTCCTTGTCGATGACCAGCAGGCGCGTGCGGGTGCGCGAGCGGTACAGGGCCTGGAGCGCCTTGGTGGCGATCGTCTCGGGATAGGTGCGCGGCACCTCGTACAGGTCGAACGCGTGCCGCAGCCGCTCCAGCGTGTCGTCCTTGGAGCCGTCGTTCACCACGATGATCTCGAAGCTGCGGTACTCGAGCGTCAGGATGGCGGTGACGCTCGCCTCGATAGTCGCGCTCTCGTTGTGAGCGGGGACGAGGATGGTGATCGGCGGCAAGGCGTCGCTCTGCATCAGCCGCTGGAAGTCTTCGTCCTCCGCGAGCCGGGTCTGCTCCCAGATCTCGGGGATCGAGAGCACGAGCAGCAGCGCGTAAAAGGAATTCAACACCAGGAAGTAGAGCAGGATCGCGAGGTCGCCGCCGTGAATGACGGAGCTCACGCCGCGTACTCCGCCAGCGCCTGCGGGGTGAGGCCGAGCACGAGCCGGGCCATGTCGCGGCTGGGCGGGTGCGCGCCGACTTCCACGGCGAGCAGGACGTTGCGCCCCGCCGCGCCGAAGCGCGTGAGGGCGAGCCCGGCCCGCAACCGTACCCACCACTCGCCGTCGCGCAGCGCGTCCCGCACCAGGGGCACGGTGGCGGGATCGGCGATCATGCCGAGCGACCGGACGACCTGAGCCCGCACGGCCCAGACGCGGTCCTGCGCGAGCAGTCGCAGCGCGGCAATCGACTCCGCGTGGGGGTACTTCCCCAACGCGCGCGCCACCTGACTCCTGACTTCGGGGTCCCGATGCGTAGCGAGAGCGGTGAACGGCTCGCGCAGGTCCGCATGCTCAAGGCGCCCTGCGAACTCGATCAGGCGAGGGAGCCGGGGATCCTCGGGCCGCCGGAGCAGCTGCTGCAGGTGGCGCACCACCGCGGGGCGCGCCCGCTTGAGCGCGCTGGCGTAGTACGCCTGCACCGTGGGCCCGAGGAGCGGCAGCCGATCGAGCGCCGCGGTCACGAGGACCGGACTGGTCAGGCGCTCGAGCGTCGTGGCGGCGGCGATCTGCACGGCGGGATGGTGATCGCGCAACAACCGGAGCACCCGGCCGATGTCGTGCGGCGTCGCCGCCACCGAGAGAAAGCGCGCGCACTCGAGCCGCTTCCACCAGCGCGCCGACCGGTTGTTGGTGCGCACCACGCGTGTCCACCACTGGTTGGCCAGCACCCGCGACAGGTCCTGCCACCGCTCCCCCGGCACGCGGGCGGACGACGTAACGAGCGCGTCGATGGCCAGCGGCACGGGCAGGCGCGCCAGGGCCCGCTCCACCTCGGCGGCGGACGCCTGTCCCATCGCCCAACGCTGCATCACGGCGTTCAGCTCCTGCCGCCGGGGCTGCAGCCGGGCGCTCCGCCGCACGCGAAACCAGCGATTCAAGATGATGAGGATGATCAGCGCGACGAGTAAGACTCCCTGCGCGACAGCGACGACCCAGAGGAATTGCAGGCTCGTCACCGGCCCACCCAGCGCTTGATCTTCTCGAGCGCCACGCGCAGGCTGATCGGCTTCACGAGATAGTCGAGGGCGCCCGCTTCGAGTCCGCGCAGCTGCTCCTCCTCGGTGCCGTGCACCGTAGTGAAGACGACGCGGTAGGCCCCCGGACGATCCCGCTCCAGCGCGGCGAAGATCGAGTACCCGTCCAGGGCGGGAAGATCGACGTCCAGGAGGAGCAACGGATGCGTGCCCCGCACGTCGAGCGCCAGCAGCTCGCGCAGCGCGTCCCGCCCGTTACGATACGCCAGGAACCGATATCCGTGCGCGCGCAGCCCGTACTCGAGCAGCTCGGCGAGCGCCGCGTCGTCCTCGACGTAGATCACCTCCGGCACGCCGAGGGCGGCGCCCGACGCGACGACGGGAGGCCCGTTCGACGAGCGCTCCGCCGGCTTCTGGGGCAACGGGGAAGGGGGGCGTCGGTACACCGGCCGCCGCGGAGCCTTGGTGGGAGGTCGCGGTGGCGGGCGAGGCGGCGGGACGCTCGCCTCCGGCACTTCCACTCCGAGCAGCTCGCCGAGCCGCTTGACGAACCAGCGGGCGAGCGAGCCGCGTTCCACGTCCGCGTCGTCCGGTCGGGCGACCCAATCCTTTACCGTCGCCTCCATCCCCGCCGCGAGGCGCGACGCCTCCATGAACCCGTACGAGCCGGCGGAGCCGTGGACCTTGTGCGTCTCGTGCCGGAGTGCTTCGAGCGCCTCGCGGTCTCCGCCGGCGGCGGCGAGCCGTTCGGCGAGCCCCGCGAGGACAGCGAGCTGGGAGCGCGCACTCTCGAGGTACTCCGCGAGCAGGCCAGGGGGCAGCTCGGGGGGCGGCGTGGCGTCACCGGGCATCGCCTATCAACATGGGGAACCGCCCCGTCAAAATGCCAGAGTGGGCGGGTCCCGTGTGGTTGCGCGGGCCGGGCCGGGCGCGATATTGGCGTGAGAGCACCGGGGGAGGGACGATCCCATGAAACGGTCACTGCACGCGCTGATCGCCGACGGCGTGGTCGGCGGAATCCTCGCCGGGCTGGTCGTAGCGCTCTGGTTCCTCGCGGTCGACTCCCTCGCGGGCCGGCCCTTTCACACACCGGCCGCCCTCGCGAGCGCGCTCACCCGCCAGGCGATCGGTCCCCCGACGTTCCGACTCGTCGCGGCCTATTCCGTCGTGCACTTCGGAGTGTTTGCGGTCCTTGGCATTGCCATGGCCGGGGCGATCGCCGCCCTGCGAACCCCGCCGCGGTTGCTGTTCGGCGTGCTGTTCGGCCTGGTGGCACAGGAGCTCGCCTTCTATGCCGGTCTGCTGTCGGGCGACGCCTCCCGTGTCGCGGTGGTTCCGTGGCCACAGGTGGTCGCCGCGAACGTCCTCTCGGGATTCGTCCTCACGTGGTATCTCCACCGTGCCGCGCGAGATCAGCATCCGTTCGGGCTGGGCGCTCTCAAGGGTCACCCGCTGCTCACGCAGGGTCTCGTGACCGGGCTGGTCGGGGCCGGCGTGGTCGCGCTGTGGTTCTTCGCGCTCGACGTCGCCGCCGGGCATCCGTTCCGCACGCCGGCCGCACTGGGCGCGGCGCTCCTGTTCGGCGCCTCGAACGTCGCTGCGATCGACCTGAGCTTCGGACTGGTGGCGGCCTACAGCGTAGTGCACGTCGCGGCCTTCGTCGTGGCAGGCGCGCTGTTCGTGGCGATCGCCGAGCAGCTCGAGCGAACCCCGGCGCTCCTCCTGCTCGCCGTCATGGCCATGATCGTGCTGGACGCGGTCGTGGTCGCGGCGCTCGCCCTCGGCGCCCAGTGGGTGCTGGGCACGCTCGGCGTCTGGTCGGTGCTGGGCGCGAACGTGCTGGCGGTGTGCGCGATGGGTTGGTACGTCTGGGCGACGCACCCGCTGCTGCGACGGAGGCTGCACGAGGAGGTCCAGGTGCATGTGTGACGTCATCCGTTATCCGTCCTCCGTAGAAGACGGCGGCGTCGACGGATAACGGATAACGGACGACGGATGACGGATGACGGACGACGTTGGACTCTGCCTCACCTGCCGCTGGATGCGAGCCGTGACCAATCGACGCGGATCGACGTTCTTCCGCTGCGGCCGCGCCGACACGGACGCGCGCTTCCCCCGCTACCCCCCGCTCCCGGTGCTGCAATGCATCGGCTACGAGCCAGGTCGTCCGGATCACGACCCGGGGAGGGGGGAGAGGGGAGAGGTTTCCTAAGCACGAATCAGGGCGCGCCTATTGCGCCTGCGGGCAGCGTTCCCCAGTTTGCTTTTCGTGGCTCAACCGCGTCCCCTGGAGCGCGCCAAGCTCTTCTTCTTCCGCCATTTCGAGCGGGTTTTCGTGCTGCTGCTGGTGCTCGCGATGGTCGCGATTCATGCGTTGGTGGAGCAGAAGTTCGCGTTTCTGAGCTTCTACTATCTGCCCATGATCCTCGCCGGCTTTTACGGCGGCCGCCGGTTCGCGGTGATGGCGGGCGTGTTCGTAGTCTCGCTGATCTTCTTCTATCAGTATGTGCAGGGCCTCGATATGCTGCCCGGCTTCTACGCCGACGCGCTGCTCGCGCTCGGCCCGTGGGCGGGCTTCCTCATCCTCACCGGCTACGTCGTGGGCGGGCTCGCGGAGCAGCGGGCGGTGCGGCTCGCCGAAGTCAAGAACGCCTACCTCGCGACGCTCGAGCTGCTGACGTATCACATCGAATCCGCCGAGCGCAATCAGCAGGGGCACTCGAACCGGGTGGCGGAAGTGGCGGCGGCGATCGGACGGGAGCTCTCGCTCACCGAGGTGGACATCGAGAACCTACGCGTGGCGGCGCTGCTGCATGAGGTGGGGACGCGCGACCAGCGGTTGCTGCGGCTCCTCTCCCGCTCGGTGTCGGATTCGTCGGTGGGCGTGGCGCGCGCGATGCGCGGCGCCGCCGAGATCATCGGGGAGTACGGGCACTACTACGAGATCGTGGGCGAGGACTGGGACATCGAAGCGCTCCCGCTGCCGCTGACGGTGAAGATCCTGGCCGTGGCGGACGCGTTCGAGACGCTGCAGATGGCAACGCCGGTACGCCCGGCGTTTCCGAAATGGACCGCGCTCGAGGAAGTGGAGAAAGGGGCCGGCAAGACGTTCGCGAAGGATGCCGTGCGGGCGTTGCGCAGCGTCGCGGGCCGGCCGGAGGCCGCGGCGCCCGAGGCGGGCCTGAGGGTCGTCTAGGAGGGGGGCGGCAGCTCGGGCGTGCGCCGCCCGCTCGCCACGCCCCCCGCCACGCCCACCCCGAACGCCGCCGCCGTCCACACCGTCACGAGCGGGAGCGCGGCGACGGGGAGCGCCACCACGGTGGCGGCGAGTCCCGCGACGAGCGGCGCTGCGGGCTTCCGCACCGCATCGACGAAGCGCAGCCGGCGGCGCACGAAGTTCCGCGTGACCACGAACCCTCCGCCCAACGCCGCCGCTCCGATCAACAAGCCCAGCATGCCGGTCTCCTTG
>QHUK01000022.1 GCA_003222085.1 Gemmatimonadota bacterium | reverse complement strand
GGATCTCGTACAGGTTCTGGCGCCGGAATTTGCGCAGGTTCTCGCGCACGCGATCGAAAATGATGATGGTGTCGTTGAGGGAGTAGCCGACCATGGTCAGGACCGCCCCGACGACGACGAGACTCACCTCGAGGTCGAGGTACCGGATGAACGCGATCGTGGTGAGGATGTCGTGGAACGTCGCGAGCACCGCCGCGAGGCCGAAGCGCCACTCGAACCGGACCGCGAGGTAGACGAGCGTGACGATGAATGAGAAGAAGATCGCGAGGAAAGCCTTGCCCTGGAGCTCCCGCCCCACTTTCGGGCCGACGGCCTCGGTGCGGAGGATCTTGTAGTGCTCGGGTGCCGGGCCGAGGGAGCGCGCCAGCGCCGAGTCCACCGCGGCCGCGGTCGTCTCGGTCGAGCCCGCGACGGCGGCGTCGGCCCGCCCGATCCGCGCGCGGATCACGTATTCGTTGGCCGCACCGAACTGCTGAATCTCCGCGTCGCGGATGCCGGCCCCGTCGAGCGCGCCGCGGATGCGCTCGGTCCCGACGGGCTCCTCCGTCTGGACCTGGATCAGCGTGCCACCGGTGAACTCGATCGAGTAGTTCAGCCCCCGCACCAGGAACAGGGCGAATCCGGGGATGATGATCGCCGCGGTGAGCCCATACGCCCAGCGGCGCCACTTGATGAAGTCGTAATGCGCGTTGGCGAAGAGTCGGATCATCTCAGACGCTCAGGGTGGCCATGTCCGGCCGGCGGTCGAGCCAGATCATGTAGAAGGTGCGAACCACAAAGATGGCCGTGATCATGGACGCGGCGATACCGATGATCAGGGTGATCGCAAATCCTTGTACCGGGCCGGTCCCGACCAGGTAGAGAATGAAGGCGGTGAGGGCCGTGCTCACGTTCGAGTCGATGATGGCGCTCATGGCGTGCAGGAAGCCCTCGTCCACGGCGGTGCGCACCAGCTTCCCGTGCTGCAGCTCTTCGCGGATGCGCTCGAAGATCAGCACGTTCGCATCGACGGCGATGCCGACCGACAGCACGAGTCCGGCGAGTCCCGGCAGCGTGAGCGTGAACCCGAACCCCGCGAGCCCGGCGAGCGTGAAGACGACGTACAGCGCAAGCGCGGCGACGGCCAGGACGCCCGACAGGCGGTAGTAGGTGACCATGATCAGGACGACGAGGGCCACGCCGACGATGCCCGCACGGATGCCGTCCCTGATCGAGTCCCGGCCCAGCGACGGTCCGATCGTCCGCTCCTCGATAATCGTGAGCGGAGCGGGGAGCGCCCCCGCTTTGAGCACCAGTGCCAGGTCCTGGGCGTCCTGGAGCGGCTTCGCGCCCAGCTCGATCTGCCCGCGCTGGCCGATCTGGCTCTTGATGACGGGCGGCTGGCCCTGCACGCGGCCGTCGAGGATGATCGCCATGTAGTCGGTCACGTGCCGGCCGGTCTCGCGTTCGAAGATGCGCCCGCCACCCCGTGACAGCACGAAGTTCACGACTGATTGGTTGGTGAGCGGGTCCCGCAGGGCTTTCGCGTCCTGCAGGTATTCCCCCGTGATGATCGGCCGGTCCTCGACAGCGTACAGGGTCCGGTAGCTGCGGCCCGCGCGAGACAACACCTCGGTACCCCACCGCAGCTCGATGCCGCGCGGGATGAGCCGTTGCACGTCGGGCCGCGCCAGCAGGCTCTCCGCCACCGGCACCTGCTCTTCCGGAACGAGATACTCGCCGGGCAACTGGCCTTGGAAGAGGAGCGATGACAGGGGGTCCGGTGCGTTGAGCTCGGTGGTATCCTTCGCCGCCGCCTTGCCCTTCGCCGTCTTCCCCTTCGCCTTGCCGGTGTCCGCGCCGAACAGCTGGGTCACGCTCGCCGCCGCGGCACCCTGCCCCGGCGCCCGCACGCCGGCCCGGCGCAACGCCTTGTCGATC
This sequence comes from Gemmatimonadota bacterium, assembly GCA_003222085.1. GTDB lineage: Bacteria > Gemmatimonadota > Gemmatimonadetes > Gemmatimonadales > GWC2-71-9 > AG41. The sequence goes on along the minus strand of QHUK01000022.1, from coordinate 39,491 downwards.
TCGGGCAACGCGTCGCGGAACAGGTTCTTCATATCGGTGATGCGGAACTCGAGGAACGCCGTGCGCTGGATGATGCCCTTGGCGCGGGCCGGGTCTTTTTCACCTGCCAGCTCGACAATGAGGCGGCAGCGCCCCTGGATCTGCACCACGGGCTCGCTGGTGCCGAACTCGTCGATCCGCGTGCGCACCACCTTCTCGGCGAGCTGGATAGCGGTGGCGCAGTCGGGCACGGGACCCTTTGACTGGTCCACTTCGAGGGCCAGATGAATACCGCCCTGCAGGTCGAGCCCGAGGTTGATCGGCACGCGACGGATCGTGGTGTCTTTCATGCGGCCGGTCGTCGCGTCACGCACTCGCTGGGTGACGTCGGTGGGAATCAGCTGCCACACCGCGAGCGCCAGCAGCCCGCCGATGGCGATCAGTCGTGAGCGAATCGTGCGCATTCCAGTCTCTACCCCTTGAGGATCGCACGCGCCGCGACCGCGTCGCGTTCGATCTGAGCGACCAGCGCCTGGCGCGACGGGAACGTCTGGGTATCCCGCAGCCGGCGTACCCACTCCACCGTCACGGCCTGACCGTACAGATCGCCGCTGAAATCAAACAGGTGGATCTCCAGCCCGCGCGCGTGCACCCCGAACGTGGGCCGCGAGCCCTGGTTCATCATCCCGCCGTACCGTTTCCCGCTTCTCGTGTCCCGTTTCCCGACTTCCACCCGCACGGCATACACACCATCCGGCGGCAGCAGCTTGCGCGCGTCGGGTGAGGTGAGGTTGATCGTCGGCACGCCGATCGTGCGGCCCCGCCCCGCGCCCCGCTCGACCACGGCCCGCACGCTGTACGGCCGCCCCAGACCGCGCTCGGCCGATGCCAGGTCACCGTGCGCCACGGCGGTCCGGATCAGCGACGACGAGATCGGCTGCCCGTCGTCCTTCACGGCCGCCACCACCTCCATGGCGAAGCCGTCCTCGCGCGCCAACCGCCGCACCATCTCGACGTCGCCGGCGCGACCGCGCCCGAATCCGTGATCGTACCCCAGAACCAGCTCCTGCATCCCGAACCGCGCCCGCAGCACGTCGCGCACGAACTCCTCTGGACCGAGACGCGCCAGCTCCGGCGTGAACAGGACGACCTCGACCCGCTCGACGCCCAGGGCCGCCGCCAGCAGGCGTTTCTCGTCGGACAGCGTGAGCAGCCGCGGCGCGGCACTCGGGTTCACGACCTCGAGCGGGTGCGGGTCGAACGTCACGAGCAGACTCACCAGCCCGCGCGCCCGAGCGCGTCGCACCACGTCGTCCAGGACGGCCTGGTGCCCGCGATGAATGCCGTCGAACGTACCGACCGTCGCGACCGTCGCGCTCATGCCTCCGCCACGACGACCCGGGGCTTCAGGACGTCCCCCACCTGCTCCGCAATCGCCACGAGCCGCCCATCGGCGAACAGCGCCACGCTTCCCGCATCCCGCATCCCGCTTCCCCCGGGCACGGCCCGCCCGTGCAGCACGGCAGCCCGATCGGCATCGTCCAGCTCCGCCGCCGGCAGGCCGCGGACGAGCTCCGCGGGATCGCGCAGCGCGCGCGCCGTCACCGCGTCAGGGGCCACCGCCTCCGCGAGCCGAAACGGCCCCACCCGCGTCCGCCTGAGCGTCGCGAGGTGCGCCCCGCACCCCAGCGCTTCCCCGATGTCGCGGGCCAGGCTGCGCAGGTACGTCCCGCCGCTCACGGTGGCGCGGAAGCCCACGTCGGGGGGCGCGAAGCTCTCGAGCTCGAGCTCCGTGACCTGGACCCGCCGGGGTCGCAATACCACGCTGGCGCCGCGGCGAGCCTGCCGGTAGGCACGCTCGCCGGCCACCTTCACCGCCGAGTACGCGGGCGGGCGCTGGTCGTACGCCCCACGGAACGCCGCCAGCGCCGCGTCCACGCGCGCCCGATCTACGCCACGCCACGTCTCCGAGGTCGCCACCGTCGCGCCGGTCGCATCGTCGGTGGCGGTCGTCGCCCCCAGCCGCATCACGCCGTCGTACGTCTTGGCCCACCCCGCCGCGAACGGCGCCAACCGCGTGGCGCGGCCCACCACGATCACCAGCAGCCCCGCCGCGAACGGATCGAGCGTCCCCAGATGACCCACTCGATCGGTCCCGACGGCCCGCCGCACGATGTCGACGACGTCGTGCGAGGTAGGCCCATCGGGGCCCCCCGGCTTCGCGACCAGCGCCACCCCAGAGATCAGCCCGCGCCCCCCTTGAGCCCGCGCAGCATCCGGTCGATCTGCTGGGCGTGCTCCAGGCCGCGGTCGAGCTCGAAGCGCAGCTCCGGCGCCACGCGCAGCGGCAGCCCCTTGGCGAGCTGGGCGCGCAGGAACCGGGCGGCGCTGGCGAGCCCCTCGAGCGACTTCGCTTTTTCCGCGTCGTCGCCCATCACGCTCACCCGCACGCGCGCGTGCGCCAGGTCGCCGGACACTTCCACCGCGGTGACCGTGACGAATCCGACGCGCGGGTCACGCACGTCGGCGGTGAGAAACGCCGCCACGGTTTGGCGGATCGCCTCCGCCACACGCTCGGGGCGGTGGCTCGTCCGTCGCTTCATATCAGAAGAAACTCGCGCTCGTGTCCACGATGCGGGCGCCGTCGGCCGCTTCGATCAAGCGGTCGGCCTCCCGCAAGACGCTCTCCGCATGGCCTCGGTCGGTCGAAACCACGCACACGGTCAGCTCGGCGCGCTGCCACAGGTCGTGATGCGCCGTCTCCGCCGCGGATACATTGAAGCGGTTGTGGAGGCGGTCCTTGAGGCTCTTCAGCACATGGCGCTTGTCCTTGAGGGAGTGACACGCCGCGAGATGCAGCTCCCACGTCATGACCCCCACGATCACGCGGGCGTCAGCGAGCGCGCGACCTCCTCGATGCGGTACGCTTCGATCAGGTCGCCGACCTTGAGGTCGTTGAAGTTCTCGACGCCGATCCCGCACTCAAACCCCTCGCGCACCTCGCGCACGTCGTCCTTGAAGCGCTTGAGCGAGGCCAGCGTGCCGTCGTACACTTCGACGCCGTCGCGGACCACGCGCACCCGCGCGGTGCGCGGGATGACGCCCGAGCGGACGAAGCTTCCGGCAATCGTGCCCACCTTCGCGATCTTGAACAGCTGGCGGACTTCCGCCTCGCCCAAGACCACTTCCTTCTTTTCGGGAGCGAGCAAGCCCGCCATCGCCGCCTTCACCTCTTCCACCGCCTCGTAGATGATGCGGTAGGTGCGGATTTCGACCTTTTCGCGCTCCGCCGAGGCGCGCGCGTTGGAGTCGGGCCGCACGTGAAAGCCGATGATGATCGCGTTCGAGGCCTTGGCGAGCAGCACGTCCGAGTCGGTGATCGCGCCCACGCCGCGGTGGACGACCTCGACCTTGACCTCGGGCGTCGACAGCTGGGCCAGCGCGTCCGCCAGCGCCTCCGCCGGACCGCCTTGATCCGCCTTGATGATGATCCGGAGCGCGGCGGCACCGCCTTCGGCTCGCTCCGCCATGAAATCCTCGAGCGTTTTCACGCGACCGGTGCGGCGGTGCTGCGCCTCGCGCTCCAGACGCTGGCGCTTCTGCGCGATGTCGCGCGCCGCCGCCGCGTCCGTCATCACCTGGAACGTGTCGCCCGCCTCGGGCACGCCTTCGAAGCCCAACACCTGCACGGGCGTGGACGGCCCCGCGGCGTCGACCGTCTGGCCGCGCTCGTCATACATCGCGCGCACGCGCCCGTAGAACTGGCCACAGATGAAGTCGTCCCCGCCGCGCAGCGTGCCATTCTGGACGAGAATCGTGGCGAGCGGACCCTTTCCGGGGTCGAGCGTCGCCTCGAGTACCGTGCCTTGGGCCCGGCGGTCGGGGTTGGCCTTGAGATCGAGCAGCTCGGCCTGCAGCAGGATCTGGTCGAGCAGCTCCTGCACGTTCTTGCCCGTCTTGGCGGAGATCGGCGTGGCGAGGGTCGTACCGCCGAACTCCTCGAGCACCACGCCGTGCGCCAGCAGGTCCTGCTTCACCTTCTGCACGTTGGCGGCCGGCAGGTCGATCTTGTTGATCGCCACGACCAGCGGGACGCCGGCGTTCTTGGCGTGCGAGATCGCCTCGATCGTTTGCGGCATGATCGCGTCGTCGGCGGCCACGACCAGGACGACGATGTCCGTCACCTGAGCGCCGCGGGCGCGCATGGCCGTGAACGCCTCGTGGCCCGGCGTGTCCAGGAACGTGATCGAGCGCCCGTCCTTGAGCGTGACCTGATAGGCGCCGATATGCTGGGTGATGCCGCCCGCCTCGCCCGCCACGACGTTGGCCTTCCGGACGTAGTCGAGCAGCGAGGTCTTGCCGTGGTCGACGTGGCCCATGACCGTGACGACCGGGGCGCGCGACTTGAGATCGCCGGCCGCTTCCTTCGGCTGCTCCTCGGACGTGGCGAGGGCATACTCCTCCTCGCGCACCGCCTGGAAGCCGAAGGCGGAGGCGATGAGCTCGATCATATCGAAATCGAGGCGCTGGTTGATCGTCACCATCTGCCCGAGCTCTTTGAAGGCGAAGCTGACGATCTCCTTGGCGGGCACCTTCAGGATGTTCGCGAGCTCGGAGACCGTGATGAACTCGGTCACGCGCACCAGCGTCTTCTCGCGCTCCTTTTCGTCGCGCCGCTTCTGCTCCTCGACCTCGCGGAAGCTCGGCCCCTCCTCGCGCCGATGCGGTCCCTTCTTGGCCACCGGCCCTTTGATCGAGGCCAGGGTGCGCGAGATGTTCTGGGCGACCGCTTCCTGATCCACCAGCGACTTCTTGCCCTTCTTGCGCTTCTTCCCTTTCTCGCGTCGCCGCTCCTCGAGCGGAATCGCGCCGGGCGCCGCCGAAGCCACGGGTCGCGGGGGAGCCGGCACGCCGCCGCCCGGCGTGGCACTCGCCACCGGCTTGGGCCGCACCGGGGTGGGAATCACGGGCCGGGCCGCGGCGGGCGCGAGGGGGGACGCCGTGAAGGGCGCGGCGGCGTGGGCCGCGGCGGGCGCCGGCTCCGCCCCGGCCTCCTCGACCACCGGGAGCTCCTTGAACAGCGCGGCGGCGCGCTCCTCGAGCGACGGCTTCTCCTCCTCGTCCACGGCCTTGGCGGCCTCGAGCGCCTCGCGCGCCTTCAGCTCGCGCTCCGCCTCGATCGCCGCCTCGGCCTGGGCCTCCGCCTCGACCGCGGCCATCTCGGCCGCGGTGCGGCGGCGGCGCTTGGGTCGCGCATCCGGCGCCGCCGCCGCTACCGGCTCGGCCGCCTTGACGGCGCGGCGCCGCTTGGGGGGCGCGGGCGCGTCCTTCTGCTTCCGCTTCTCGCGCTCCCAGCGCGCCCGCATCAGCGCCACCTGCTCGGGCTGAAGCGGCGAGAGGTGGCTGCGCACAAAGATGTCCTGCTCCTTGAGCATGCCCATGAGCTGCTCAGCGGAGATCCCGAATTCAGCCGCCAGATCGTGAATCCGCGTCGTCGTCACTCACTCCTCCAAAGACCCGACCAACCCGCGCGCCAACGCGGCATCCGCCACGCCGACGGCCTGCACCGGCGGCCGCCCCAGCCCCGCCCCCAACCGCTCCGCCACCGGACCCACCAGCACCGGCACGCGCCGTGCCCGCGCGAGACGCTCGACTTTCTCGCGGGTGCGCAGGCTTGCGTCCGCCGCGAGCACGACGCACGACAGGGCGTCCCGCTGCAGCTGGGCCCGCACGCCGGTCACCCCCACCACGACGCGCCCGCCACCGCCGCGGGCGCCCAGCCCCAGCAGCCGGACCAACCGGTCGCTCACGCCACCGGCGCCGGAGTATCGCCCGCCGGGTCCTCCCCGCGCTCCCCACTCCCTCCCACCGCGCCGCTCTCACCCACCGCACCGGGCGCCGGCTCGTCGTCGCCGCCCTCCTCGGTCATCTCGTTCAGAAAGGCCATGAGCTTGTCGGCGATCTCGGGCGTCATGCCGGCGATCTTGTCGACGTCCTCCCGCTCGAGGTCGAGGATATCCTGTAGGGTCTTGTGGCCGGCGCGCTCCAGCGCGTCCACCAGCTCGACCGGCAGACCTTTCAGCTCGCGCAGCGAGACCTTGGTCGCGGCCTCGTCTTCCGCCGGGGGCAGCGGCGCGAAGAGCGGCCCTTCCCCGCCGCGCTCCAACCACTCCCGGCTCGAGTACAGGTCGATCTTCCAACCGGTGAGCTCGGAGGCGAGCCGGACGTTCTGCCCGTTGCGCCCGATGGCGAGGGACAGCTGATCCTCGTCCACGATCGCCTGGATCGTCTTGGTGTCGGGGTCCGAGAACACGCGCGCGACCCGCGCCGGCGCGAGGGCGAGCTTCGCGAACCGCTCGGGATCGGGGGACCAGGGTACGATGTCGATGCGCTCGCCGTTCAGCTCGTTCACCACCGCCTGCACGCGTGAGCCTTTCAGGCCCACGCACGCGCCCACGGGATCGATCGAATCGTCGCGCGAGGAGACCGCGATCTTGGTGCGGCTCCCCGCCTCCCGCGCCGTGGCGCGGATCTCGACGATCTGCTGCTGAATCTCCGGCACCTCGAGCTTGAACAAGGCCTTGACGAAGAGCGGATCGGCACGCGACAGAATGAGCCGCGGGCCCTTGGGTGTCTCCTCGATCCGCTTGAGCACGGCGCGGATCGTATCCCCCTGGTGAAAATGCTCGCGGTGGTTCTGCTCGCGGTACGGAATGATCGCTTCGGCTTCCCGGAACCTCGCGAGCATGACGACGATCTTGCCGCGCTCGATCTGCTGCACCTCGCCCGACAGGAGCTCGCCGACCTTGTCGGAGAACTCTTCCCGGATGCGCGCCCGCTCGCCCTCGCGGACCCGCTGGATGATGCGCTGCTTCGCCGCCTGCACCGCCGTGCGGCCGAACGCCTCGAACGGCACCTCTTCCTCCAGCACATCCCCGACCTGGAAATCCGGATCCTCGAAGCGCGCTTCTTCGAGCGCCACCTGAGAGCCCGGGTCCTCCACGGTCTCCACTACCGTGCGGAGCACCGCGATCCGAATCGTGCCCTTGAGCTCGTCGATTCCGATCTCGGCCCGCACGTTGGGCCCGTAGCGCTTCACGAGGGCGGCGTGCAGACCGTCCTTGAGCAGGTCGAGCAGCTCCGTGCGCTCGAGCTGCTTGGTGCTCGTCAGCTCACGGATCGCGGAGACTACGTCACTGGTATTCGTCGTCATGGGTTCCTCTTCACCAATCCACCGCCAAACGCGCGTCGCGAATTCCGGCCAGCGGCACCGGCCGCGGCGCTCCCCCCTGGGGCGCGAGCACGACCGTCGCCGCGTCGGGAACAGCCACGATGCGCGCCCGCACGCGACCGAGCCCCGCCACCGTCGCCTGCACCTCGCGGCCCACGAACCGCACCCAGTGCCGGTGCCAGCGCAGCGGCCGCTCCACCCCCGGACTCGATACCTCGAGCAGATAGCGGCGACCGAGCGGGGCGTCCGCGTCCAGCCACGCCTCGAGCACCCGGCTCGCCGTGGCGCAGTCGTCCACGGTCACTCGGCGCGGCGACGCGTCCGGCCACTCGATGCGCACTTGAACGAGCGGCCTCGCCTGCGTGCCGCCGATGCGGAGGTCGGCCAGCTCGAGACCTAGCGCTTCCAGTCGGGACCGAAAGGACTCGACGAGGCTGTCGGAGAGCATAAAAAAAAGCGCGGGCCCAACTTCGCCCGCTGCACCGGCAGAATCTAGCCGCCCGGGGGCGGCTGTCAAGCGAGTGGGAGTCCCGCGTACGCAATCATGCGTCCGTCCCGCCCGCCCGAGGCGCGGTGCGAGAAAAACAGCTCGCGGTCGTGCGCACTACACCACGGTGAGAGCGTGATCCCGCCGAGCCCCAGCGTCCGCCCCTGCTGCGCCAACGCGACGCGAAGATCCACGTGCCCCGGCGCGGTCTCAGCCCGCCCGCTGAACCGGCTCAGCACTTCAGAACCTACTTCATAGCACTCACCACAAATACCTACTCCACAATGCATTACGATGTCCCCGGACCGCACAAACGCCATCCGCTTCACGAGCTCCACGCCGCGCTCCAGGATTCCCCCCGCCGTCCCCCGCCATCCGGCGTGGAGCAGCGCCACCACCTGCTTGTCGGGTGCCGCGAGGTAGACCGGGATGCAGTCGGCGACGGTGACGGTGAGCAGAAGGCCCCGGGCTCCCGTCGCATGCCCGTCCACGCCGTCGACGATCAGCCACCCGTCGCTGGCCGCTGGATGCCAACGCACCGTGGTCCCGTGCACCTGGTGCGCCAGAATCACGCCGGGGAAGCGCGGACGGACCGCGGCGCCAACGGCGCGCCAGCGCGACATCACCTGGCCGACGTTCTCTTCGCTCCACAAGCCGAGGGAGAAGCCATGCCCGCGGGTCGTGATCCCGGCCACGAGGCCGTAGCGGGAGGCCCATTCCTGAAGCTCCATCCTGGGAACGGCCGCATCGGCGACGGGCTGCTCGCGCAGCAGCGGCGGTGGAGGGCGGTGGAGGGCGGAGGAGGGCGGTACCGTCATTTCGTTCCATCCGCTCGTTCGATCGCCGCCCCCAGGGCCCGCAGCCGCTCATCGATCCGCTCGTACCCCCGCTCGATCTGGCCGATGTTGTGGATCACGGAGTCGCTCTGGGCGGCCAGCGCCGCGAGCAGCATCGCCATCCCGGCCCGAATGTCGGGACTTTCCACCACACCCCCGTGGAGCGGCGAGGGCCCGGCGATCACGGCCCGGTGCGGATCGCACAGCACGATGCGGGCGCCCATCCCGATCAGCTTGTCCACAAAGAAGAGTCGCGATTCGAACAGCTTCTCGAACACCAGCAGGATCCCCTCGCACTGCGACGCGACCACGATCGCGATCGACATCAGATCGGCGGGGAAGGCGGGCCACGGTCCGTCCTCCAGCTTCGGGACGTGCCCGCCCAAGTCCGGGCGGATGCGGCGCTCCTGACCGGCATCCACGATCAGCTGCGTGCCGTCGAGTCGGGGGCGGACGCCCAGCCGCTCGAACCCCAACAGGATGCTGCGGAGATCTTCGGCGCGCACGCCATCGATCGTGATCGCGCCATTGGTGACGGCGGCGAGCCCGATGAACGAGCCGATCTCGATGTGGTCCGGCCCCACGGTGCAGCCGGCGGCCGCGAGCGGCGCGCCGCCCTCGATGGTGAGCGTGTTGGTGCCGACGCCCTGGACGCTCGCACCCAGGGCCGACAAGAACCGCACCAGGTCCTGGACGTGCGGCTCGCAGGCGGCATTCCGCAGGGTGGTGGTGCCGCGGGCGGCGACCGCCGCCATGAGCGCGTTTTCGGTCGCCGTGACGCTGGTTTCGTCGAGAAAAATATCGGCGCCGGCGAGGCTCTTCGCCTCGAGCTGGTAGGCCGCGCCGATTGTGACCTCGGCGCCGAGCCGCTCGAGGGCGAGGAAATGCGTGTCCACGCGCCGCCGGCCGATCACGTCGCCGCCCGGAGGCGGGAGACTCACCCGGCCGAAGCGCGCGAGCATCGGGCCGGCCAAGAGGATCGAGGCCCGGATACGCGCGCACAACGCGGGATCGAGCTCCCGGGGCTCGGCGCGCGCCGTATTCACCTCCACGGTGTTCGGCCCCAGCCAACGCACGTCGGCGCCGAGATGCGCCAGCAAGGCGAGCATCGTCTCGACGTCGCGGATGTGCGGCACGTTGTCGACGCGGCAAGGCCCGTCGGCGAGCAGCGTGGCCGCGAGGATGGGAAGGGCCGCGTTCTTGTTGCCGGCCGGGCGGATCGTGCCTTTCAAGGCGCGGCCGCCCGAGACCGAAAAGGACGGAGGCATGGGTCAGCCAAGCTATGCGGCGGCTTGCGCCGGCGTCAAGCGTTCGCGAACGTTCGCGACGTGAACGTGAGTCCGGTTCTCGCGCTCGCGGGACTGGCCGCGATCGGCCTCCTCGTAACCCGGCTGCCGCCCGTCCGGTGGCATCACGTGACCAGCGTCGACCTGGTCCTCGCGGCCGGCGCTCCCCTCGTGCTGTTGGGCCTCGTCCTCGGGCCGGGGATCGACCTGGTGACCCGATCGGTGCTGGGCGCACTCGCGCCGGTTACGGCGCTCGCCATCGGTTGGATCGGTGCCGCCCTCGGTGCCCGTTTCGAATGGCGCTACCTGCGCCGCATCGGACGCGACACCTGGCTCCTGGCCGCGCTCTCCGCAGCTGCCGCCTTCGTGGCCGTCGCGCTGGGCGCGTGGCTGCTCGGCCGCGTCGTTCCCGCCCTCTCCTCCGCATGGACACCGCGCCTCGCGGCGGTGCTGACCCTCGGCGCGGTGGCTGCCGCGTCGGGGCCGGGGGCGGTGATCCTGGTCGCCCGGGCCGTGGGGCTCCGCATGAGAGTGACGCGGGCGTTTTCAGTGGCCGCCGCGCTCGAGACCGCCTGCGGCGCGCTCGCCTTCACCGTGCCGCTCGCCTTGCACCGCCCCCACCAGCTCGCGGGCCGGCTGGAGTTGGGTTGGCTCGCATGGCTCGTCCTGGCGGCGGGGAGCGGCGCGCTGATCGGCATGGTGTTCCTCTCACTCACCCAGCGGCGGCCGGAGCAGACCGATGTCGGCTTCCCCCTGCTCGCCACCCTGCTGTTTGGCGCCGGCCTCGGCGATGCGGCGGAGCTGTCGCCCTTTCTGGTGTGCGCCCTCGCGACCGCGCTGATCGTGAACGTATCGCCACGACGGCACGCGGTGCGCCGCGTCCTCGCGGACTGGGAGCGTCCCATCTATGCGATCTTCCTGGTCATCGCCGGGGCGCTGCTCACGCTCCCGACGGTGTGGATTCTGGTCGCGGTCCCGCTGCTCGCGGCCGCGCGCGCGGCGGCCAAGTGGGCCGTGGTGCGCTACGGCGTCGCGCTGCGCCTCGCCGGTGCCTCCCCCGACGTCGGTCTTGGCACCCTTGCGCAAGGCGGCGCCGTGATCGCCCTCGGTCTGAACTTTTTCACGACGTACGGAGGGGAGAGCACCGGCGCGAGCGGAGGGGGGGCACTGCTGACGACCATCGTGCTCGGCGTGGTGGCGGCGCAACTGGCCGCGCCGCCGCTCATGGCGCTCGCGCTCCGGACGACGGCTGCGAGTCCCGCCGCGCCCGCGTCGTTGACACCGACGGCAGAGCCGGCGGAGCAGCGATGATTCCGACCTGGGTGGCGGTGGTGACCGCGATTTCGCTCGCGATTCTGGCCCTCGCGGCGATCGTGATCGCGGCCGCGTCGGTGGTGGCGGCGCTCGGGCTGCGGGTGTTCCTCCGGATGCTGCACGAGCTGGCGGGCCCCGCCGTGGGGGATGTGCGGGGGCTCGTGGCTACGATTCGCACGGAGGCGGAGGGGTTGGCGGGGACGTCGCGCGAGCTGCGGCAGCGGATCGTCACCGCCGCGGATGCTGCGGAGGCACGGCTCGCCGAGCTGGACGCCCTGTTCGAAGTGGTGCAGGAAGAAGTGGAGGCAACGGTGCTCGACGTGGCGGCAACCATGCGCACCGTGCGGCGCGGCATCTCGCTCCTCGAGTGGGGCCGCCGCACGCTCAAGCGGGGGAAGAAGCCCTGACGGGGAAGCAGCTCGTCGCGGCGGCGGCGGCCGGCCTGGTCGGGGTAGCCCTGTTCCCCGTCGCGGCACACGCCTGGACGCCCGGCACGCATGTCTACCTGGGCGAGTCGGTCCTCGCCAACCTGCATCAGCTGTCGGGTGCCGTGGCCGACCTGCTCCGCGCATTTCCCTACGACTTCCTGTACGGCAACATCGCCGCCGACACCTCGATGGCCAAGAAGTACGCACCCGTGGGCCGGCACTGCCACGCCTGGCACGTGGGCCAGGAAATCTTCGACTTGGCCCACACCGATCCGCTGCGCGCGTTCGGCCTCGGCTATCTGTCGCATCTGGCGGCGGATGCGGTCGCCCACAACTTCTTCGTGCCGCGCCAGCTGGTCCTCACCTCCAGCACGGCGGCGCTGGGCCACAGCTATTGGGAGAGCCGCTTCGAGACGCATCTCGGGCCGGCCTACGCGAGCACCGCGAAGGAGCTCATTCTCCAGGATCACACGTCGAGCGACACGCACCTCGACACGATCATCTCACCCACGCTGTTCAGCGTGGGCACCAGCCGGCGGCTGTTCCGCGGCATGGTGCATCTCACCGAGAGCGAGAGCTGGCGTTGGGCGTTCCAGATGATCCTCGAGAACACACGCTGGGACCTGCCCGATGCGGACGTGGAGCGTCACATGGCGGTGGCGTTCGAATACGTGATGGAGATGCTGGGAGAGCAGGACGCGGCGGCGCGGCGGCTCGATCCGGCCGGCGACCAGGCGCTCAAGCTCGCGAAGCGGATGCGGCGCCAGGCGCTCCACGAGGGCGGCCGCGAGGATCCCGAGCGGATGCTGGAGACGGCCGAACACCACTTCGGGCTGCCGACGCCGTCGCTCGCCTTCTGGAAGCAATCCCAGGCGCAGCGGCCGTGGCGGGACCGCGAGCGAGACTAGGAGGCGCGCAGGCCGGCATCCTTAGGGCGCGAGTTTCTCCTCCAGCACCCGCTGGGCCAGCTTCGGGTCCGCCTTGCCGCGCGACGCCTTCATCACCTGCCCGACGAAGAACTGCAGCAGCTTCGTCTCGCCTTGCTTGTAGCGCATGACCTCGGACGTGTGGGCGCCGAGCACGTCGCTCACCCACCCCGACAGCACGCCCGTGTCCGCCACCTGCACCAACCCGAGCGCCTCAGCAACGTTGCGGGGCTCGCCGCCGCGCTCGGCGACCTCGGCGAACACGCGCTTCGCCGCCTGATGGCTCAACGTCCCGCCGCGCACGAGCCCGATCAGATTCGCGAGCGCGCCCGCGGCCACGCGCAGGCCGTCCGCGTGATCCTTCGCGTCCGCGAGCACCTCCGTCATCACCCAGTTCGCCGCGGTCTTGGCGTCCGCCCCGGCGTGGACCACGGCCTCGTAGTAGTCCGCGACGTTGCGATCGGCGGTGAGCACGGCCGCGTCGGTTACGCTGAGCGCATACTTCTCGACGAAGCGCTCGCGCTTCTTCGCGGGCAGCTCCGGCAGGAGCGTCTGCTGCTCGGCGATGAACTGCTCGGTGAGCACGAGCGGCGGCAGGTCCGGGTCCGGGAAGTAGCGGTAGTCGTGGCTTTCCTCCTTGCTGCGTTGCGGTCGCACGCCGTTCGTCTTCGAGTCGTACAGCATGGTTTGGGGCGCGAGCGTGCCCCCGCCCTCGAGCACTGCGATCTGGCGATCCCGCTCGACGGTGAGCGCCTTTTCGACGTAGGCGAACGAATTGATGTTTTTCACCTCGGTCTTGGTGCCGAGCATGGTCTCGCCCACGCGGCGCACGGAAACGTTCGCGTCCACGCGCAGACTCCCCTTTTCCATATCGCAGTCGGAGATCGCGGCGTACTCGAGCACCTGCTTGAGGGTGAGGAGGTACGTGCGCGCCTCGTGGGGCGACCGGAAATCGGGCCCGGTGACGATCTCGATGAGCGGCACACCACAGCGGTTCAGATCGATCGCCGTCTGCTTCGGGAAGCGGTCGTGCAGCGACTTCCCCGCATCCTCCTCGACGTGCAGGCGCTGGATCGTGGCGGTGGCGATCCCGCGGTCCGGCGACAGATACGAGAGCGACCCGGCGGTCGCGAGCGGCTGTTCGAACTGCGAGATCTGATAGCCCTTAGGGAGGTCGGGATAGAAGTAGTTCTTGCGGGCGAAGACGCTCCGCGGATGCACGGTGCACCCGAGCCCCAAGGCCGCGCGGACCGCGAGCTGCAGCGCGTGCTCGTTGGGCACCGGGAGCGCCCCCGGCAGACCGAGGCACACGGGACAGACATTGGTGTTGGGCGGGGCCCCGAAGGCGGCCGAGCAGCCGCAGAACATCTTCGAGACCGTTCGCAGCTGGACGTGGGTCTCGAGGCCGATGACCGTCTCCCAGGCGCCCGCCACTACGCCTCCTCGGCAGCCGGGACGGCCCGTTCGAGGGCGTACGCCGCCTCGAGCATCTCGTCCTCGAGGAACGCCTGGCCGATGAGCTGTCCGCCGATCGGCAGGCCCTTGATGCGACCGATCGGCACGGAGATCGCGGGCAGCCCGGCGATGTTCGCCGTCACCGTGAAAATGTCGGAGAGGTACATCGCGACCGGGTCGTTGAGCTTCTCGCCCGCCTTGAAGGCCGGGGTGGGCGTGGTGGGAGTGAACAACAGATCCACGCCGCGATCGAAGACGTTGCGGAAATCCTGGGCGATGAGCGCGCGCATCTGCTGGGCCTTGCGGTAATACGCGTCATAGTAGCCCGACGACAGCACGTACGTTCCCACGAGCACCCGGCGCCGGACCTCCGGGCCGAAGCCGTCGCCGCGCGTCGTGCGATACAGCGCGCGCACGTCTTCCGATCCGTTGAAGCGCGGGCCGTATCGGGCCCCGTCGTAGCGCGCCAGGTTGGACGACGCCTCGGCCGGCGCGATGATGTAGTAGGTCGCCACCGCGTAGGCCGTGTGGGGCAGCGAGACCTCGCGCACCGCCGCGCCCAGCTCGCGGAGCAGACGAATCGCGCGGTCGCACGCGCGCCGCACCGCCGCGTCCAGGTCCTGGGGGAAGTACTCCTTCGGCACCCCGATCACGAAGCCTTGGAGCGATTCCGGCACGTTGGGGAGGCGCAGCGAGTCGCGGTCTTCGCACGTCGAGTCTTTCGGGTCGCGCCCGCTGATCACCGAGAGGACGCGGGCCGCGTCGTGGACGCTCCGGCCCAACACCCCGATCTGGTCGAGCGAGGAGCCGAACGCCACGAGGCCGTACCGACTCACCCGCCCGTAGGTGGGTTTGATCCCCACTACGCCGCACAGGGACGCCGGCTGGCGCACCGAGCCACCCGTCTCCGAGCCGAGCGCGGCGGGCACGGCGCCCGCGGCGACCAGCGCCGCCGACCCACCCGACGAGCCCCCCGGCACCCGCGTTTTATCGAACGGGTGGAGCGTGCGGCCGTACGCCGAGTGCTCCGTGGAGGAGCCCATGCCGAACTCGTCGCAGTTCGTCTTTCCGGCGATGAGCGCACCCGCCGCTTTCAGCTTCGCCGCCGCGGTCGCGTCGTACGGCGAGCGGTAGCCCTCGAGGATCTTGGAGCCGCAGCTCGTGGTGAACTCGAGCGTGCAGATGTTGTCCTTCACCGCCACCGGCATGCCGTACAGGACCCCCGACGGATGCGCCGTCGACGCTTGTGCGGCCAGTGACTTGCGGAGCTCCTTGATGGGGGTGAGACAGGCGTTCAGCCGCTTGACGTTCACGATGCGGTCAGCCGCCGCCTTGGCACTCGCCAGCGCTTCGCTGGGATCGCTCACGTGTCCGCGTCCTCGAACTGCCCGAGCTTCGGCACCAGGAAGAAGCCGTCGCGGAAGGCGGGCGCGAACTCGGCGGGGCCGAACGCGAGCGGCCAGGGCTTGACTTCGTCGGCGCGGAACCGCACCGCGTCCGGTCCCGGCACGAAGGGCTTCACGCCCTCGCTCGCCGGCACGGCGTTGATCTGGGCCACGTACTCGAGAATCCGCGACATCTGCTCGCCCAGGAGTGGCAGGACCTCGTCGCTCACGTCGAGCTCCGCGAGCCGCGCGATCCTCCGGACTTCGTCATGCGTGACGCTCATGCGCTCTCCCACTCGCGCTCGAGCCCGGCATAGGCAACGAGCAGCTGCTTGGTCCCGATTGCCTGATCGTCGAACTCCACGGTCACTTTGAGCTCGCGGCCCGCGCCCACGACGGCCCGCACCACCCCACCCCCGAACTTGCGGTGCCGCACGCGCTCACCGGCCACGTAGCGCGGCGCGTCCTGCGACGCCTCCACTTCCCAATCCAGCTCCGCCGGGGCGGCGCGCCGCGACCGGCCTCCCCCCCGGCCCCCCCGGGCACCCCGGTCCCACGACGGCGTCGTGCTGCGCTCTTCGAGTGCTCCTGCCGGCAGCGCCTCGAGGAAGCGCGACGGCTCGGACAGCTCGAGGCGCCCGGTGCGGTATCGCGTGCGCGCCCATGAGAGATACAATTTTTCGCGCGCGCGCGTGAGTCCCACGTAGCACAGCCGTCGCTCCTCCTCGAGCCCGCCCGGCTCGCCCGCCGATCGCGCGAGCGGGAACAGACCGTCCTCGAGTCCGGCGAGCGCCACGACAGGCCACTCGAGCCCCTTCGCCATATGGACCGTCATCAGGGTGACACCCGTGGGGTCGCCGGTCCCCTGGTCGGCCGAGGTCACCAGCGCCGCCTGGGTGAGGTACCGCTCGATCAGCGTCGCTCCCTTCTCGGCTCCCCCTGCCCCGGCCTCATCCCCGTCTTCATCCCCGTCCGCTCCTGCCGTTTCCGCCCACTCCGCCGCCCCGGCGATCAGCTCCTGCACGTTCTCGAGACGCTCAACGCCCTCCGGTCCCTCGTCGGCCAAGTACTGGGCGTAACCCACGGCGGCCACCGCCTGCTCCAGGGCCGTGGCAGGATCGGCCGCGCCGTGTCGCGCCCGCAGCGCGTCGATCACCGCGGCCAGCCCGGCGAGCGCCGCCCGCACGTTGGGCCGCAAGTCGGGGATCCGCTCGGCTGCCCGAGCGACGTCGAGCAACGGTTTCCCCCACTGCGTCGCCGTGCGCAGGAGCGGCGTGAGCGAGGCGTCGCCGATCCCTCGCCGCGGCACGTTCACGATGCGGGCGAACGCCTCGTCGTCCGCGGGATTGGCGATGAGCCGGAGGTAGGCGAGCACGTCCTTCACCTCGCGACGCTCGTAGAAGCTCACGGCGCCGACCAGCCGGTACGGAATCCCCCGGAAGCGGAACGCTTCTTCGAGCGGTCGCGATTGCGCGTTGGTGCGGTACAGGACCGCCATCCCCTCGTACGCCGCGTCGCCCTCGGCCGCCCGGCGGCTGAGCTCGCCGGCGAGCCACTCCGCCTCGTCGCGCTCGTCCGCCGCCGTGAGCAGCGTGACGGGCTCCCCGCCCTGCTGCGCGGTGAACAGGGTCTTGCCGAGCCGGCGGGCGTTCTCCGCGATGACCCCGTTCGCCGCATCGAGGATCACCTGGGTGGATCGATAATTCTGCTCGAGCTTGATGAGGGTCGTGCCGGGGAAGTCCTGCTGGAACGACAGCATGTGCCGCACGTCCGCGCCGCGCCAGCCGTAGATCGCCTGGTCGTCGTCGCCCACGACGCAGAGGTTCCGGTGCTCGGTGGCGAGCTGCTTCACGAGCCGATACTGGGCCGCGTTGGTATCCTGGAATTCGTCCACCAGCACGTGATCGAACCGCCGCTGCCAGTACGCCAGCCGCTCCCGATGCTCGGCGAACAGCGTGAGCGGCGACAGGAGGAGGTCGTCGAAGTCCATAGCGTTGGCCTGGCGGAGGGCGGGGCCGAGCGCCGCGTAGATCTCCGCCGCGAGGCGCTCGAGCGGGCTGTCGGCGCTCGCGCCCAGCTCTTCGGGGAGGATCATCCGGTTCTTCGCGCTCGAGATGATGGCGTGAATCGCGCGCGGCGGATTGGCCTTGGGGGAGTGACCGCGCTGCTCCATCAGGCGCTTGATGAAGGACTCCGAGTCGTCCTGATCGTAGATCGTGAAGTTCGGCCCGAAGCCCAGCAGGGCCGCCTCGCGCCGCAACAGGCGCGCCGACAACGCGTGGAAGGTCCCGATCCACAGGCCGCGCGGGTCGGCGCCGAGCAGCGCGGCCACCCGCGCGCGCATCTCCCCGGCCGCCTTGTTGGTGAACGTGACGGCGAAAATACGCGACGGCGCGACGCCCCGCTCGCGGATGAGGTGCGCGATCCGGGCCGTCAGCACGCGCGTCTTGCCCGAGCCCGCCCCGGCGAGCACGAGGAGCGGGCCGCCGGGATGGCGGACGGCGGCGTCCTGGGCGGGGTTCAGGGGAAGGGTCACGAGTGTGTCCCCACCCTCAAGGGTGGGCCCGGAACAGCGTTGTGCTGAAGCACGCGAGCCCGGGCTTTAGCCCGGGAATTACGGGCGGACCGTGCGTCAGGCATCCTCACGTCGCGCTCACGAGCGGGAATTCGAGCACGAACTCGGCGCCCTCCCCGGTCGGGCCCGGCCGGTACGCGAGGCGCCCGCCGTGTTGTTGCTCGACGATGCGACGCGCCAGGGCCAGTCCGATGCCCCACCCCCCCGGCTTGGTCGATACCCCCGGCTCGAACAGCTGCGCCCGCACCTCGGGGGGCACGCCGGGACCGTCGTCGCGGACGCTCAGCCGCGCGGTGCGGGCGGCCGCATCCACCGCCACGTCGATCCGCCCGCCGCGTCCCGAGAGTGCGTCGATCGCGTTCTTGATCACGGCCTCGAGCGCCCATTCGAGCAGCACCGGATCGCCGAGCGCCGTGGGGCCCGGCCCGGTCGCGCGCAGCGCGAGCGTCACTGGGCTCGCGAGCGTCGGGAGCCGCGGGCGGAAATAGCTCACCACCCGCTCGGCGAGCGCGCCCAAGCCCACCGGCTCGCGGCGCGCCGGCCGGCCGATGCGCTCGAACCGCTTGGCCACCCGCTCGAGCCGCTCCGCATCGGCCTGAAGATGCTCCGCCAGCTCGGGTCCCGTGGTACCCGGATTTTCCCGCAGGTAGGCAATCCATCCCGTCAAGCTCATGAGCGGTGTACCGAGCTGGTGGGCCGACTCCCGCGCCATGGCGACCCACAGCCGGTCGCGGGCGGCGGCGACCTGCGACCGGTAGGCCCAGCCGGCGAGCAGCGCCAGGCACAGGAGCACCGCGCCTTCCAGCGCGGCGATGCTCGCGAACCGCCGCGCGGCGGTCCCGGTACCGTAGTGGATCGTGCCCACGCCCGGCTGCACCAGCGGGGCGTTCTCGACGTCGAGCTGGGCGATCCACGCCCGCAGCCGCGCCGTGTCGGCCCCGATCTGCGGAGGCGCGTTGTCGAGCGCGGTGATGTGCCCCGCGGTGTCCATCACGACGATGGCGATGCCGAGCGAGCGCACCTGGCGGGCGAGGTCGAGCAGGGCGTCGGTCGCCGCGTCGGGGCGCGGATCGTTGAGGCCGGCGAACACCCGGCCCAGCAGGGTGCTCGTCTGCCGCGCGTCGTCGCGGAGGTGGCGCGCCACCACCCACGCGTACCACACGGTAATCCCGCCGAGCAGCAGCGCCAGCCCCGCCACGACGGGCGGACCCGCCCGGCGGAGCGCGGCGTTACGGGCCACCGGCGGACCGCGGCCCGAAGCGCTCGATGCCGAGGTACGGAACGAGCGCCGCAGGAACCGTCACGGAGCCGTCGGACTGCTGGCGGGTCTCGAGCAGCGCCGCGATGGTGCGTGGCAGCGCCAGCCCGGACGCATTCAGCGTGTGCACGAACTCGGGCTTCGCGCCGGGGGCCGGGCGATAGCGGATGCCGGCGCGCCGCGCCTGAAAGTCGGTGAACGTGCTCGAACTCGACACTTCGAGCCACTGTCCCACGCCGGGCGCCCAGGCTTCGAGATCGTACGTCTTCGCGCTCGTGAAGCCGACATCCCCGGCCGAGAGCAGCACCACGCGATACGGCAGCTCGAGTCGCTGCAGGACCGTCTCGGCGTGCCTGGTCAGGAGCTCGTGCTCGGCGGCGGAGTCGGCGGGACGGGTGAATCGCACCAGCTCCACCTTGTCGAATTGATGCACGCGCAACAAGCCACGCGTATCCTTGCCGGCGGCGCCCGCTTCGCGCCGGAAGCACGGCGTGTAGGCGGTGTAGCCGAGCGGCAGCTTGGCGGCGTCGAGGACCTCGTCGCGATGCAGGTTGGTGAGCGGGACTTCGGCCGTGGGGATGAGAAACAGATCGTCGGGCGCCGTCTTGTACACGTCGTCCTCGAACTTGGGGACCTGGCCGGTGCCCTGCATCACTTCGCGCTTGACGACGAACGGCGGCTCCACCTCGACGTAGCCGTGCTCTCGCGTGTGCAGGTCGATCATGAAGGTGATGAGGGCGCGCACGAGCTTCGCCCCGGCGCCCACAAAGACCGGGAACCCCGAGCCGGAGAGCTTCGCGCCGCGCGCGAGATCCAGCATCCCCAGTGCGTCCCCGATCTCCCAGTGCGGCCGGCCACCCTTCGGGGCCGGCTCGCCCCATGCCCGCACGATCTTGTTGTGCGAGGCGTCGCCGTCCGGCAGTTCCGGGAGCGGGAGGTTCGGGACGTAGAGCAGCTTCTCCTCGAGCGTTGCCTCGACACCCTTGAGCTCCGTCTCGAGGGCGTCGATCCGCTCGCCCAGCGCGCGGCGCGACCCCCGGACGTCCGGCGGGAGCGCTCCCTTCTCCTTCATCAGACGCGCATCGGCTTTGGCGGCCTCGTTGCGCTCCCCCTTTAGCTGGTCGAGCTGGCCGGTGAGCGCGCGGCGGCGCATGTCCAGCGCCTCGAGCTCATCGAGCAGCCGCGTGACGCTCGGATCGCCGCGCCGGGCGAGCGCGGCGCGCACCTGCTGGGGCGAGGCGCGCAGCAGCTTGAGGTCGATCACGGCGCTACTGCTTGGGGAGTCCGGGCTCGAGGCCGCGGTACCCGCAATTCTGATCGACCAGGATCTCGAACCGCACACTGCGCGCCGTGGAGTCCACGCCGAGGACCCGCAGCTTGGCATAGAGCGACAGGGTCGCCCCGAACGAGCACAAGGTCGGCCGCGAGCGCACGAGCACCACCGTCCCCGTATCGAGCGTGACCGGCTGGTCGAACGTATAGCCTCCGGTCGGCGCGAGCGTGATCGCGTCGAACAGCTGCGCGGATCGCTGCAGCCCGGACAACGTGCCCAGGTGGATCGCTCCCGTGGGAAACAGTGCAGGGGCATCGAGCGAGTCGAAGTCGAACGCGAAGTCGAGCGTGGTGCTCTGGTCCGTCCGGACGAGCTGTGGGCCCTGGAGCGCGTAGGCCGACGGCAGGGCGAGAGCCGTCCCCCGCAGCGCGTACAGCGACACGGTGTCCACGACGTTCGTGAAGAACGCAGCGGGAAGGTTCGACGTGTCACCGCACGCGGCGACGAGCAGAGCAAGCCCGATGAGCGGGGCGAAGCGCGCGACGAAGCGACGGTGGGAAGGCATTCGGTGCGGGGAAGATACCGCGCGGCGTCCAAGTGGGTCAACCCACGGTGGCTGCTTGACTTCGCTAGTTTCCATTCCTAGCTTGGCGGCCGTATGGCGACGATCCGAGACGTGGTCGAAGCGCTCGCCCGCCGCGGCGGTGTGGACGCGGTGGTGGTCGTCGGGCGTGATGGCTTGCCGATCGACGCCCGCGCCGCCGACGGCCTCGACGCCGAGAACGTCGCCGCTCTCCTGCCATCGGTCATCAACGGGCTCGCGCAGCTGGGCCACGCCGGGGGACGCGGGGAATTCGGTACCGGCGTGCTCGAGTTCGGTTCCGGCCTCGCCGTCGTGTCCGTCCTCAACGCCGACGCGTTGCTCGTCGTCCTGGTGCGGCCGTCCACGAACGTGGGTGCCCTGCTCTACGACCTTCGCCGCCATCGTTCGGCGATCGCCGGCCTCCTCTAACCCGGAGTCGCCCGCTTGTCGCCCGTCCGGCGGCACCTCCTCGTCGTCGACGACGAGCCCCATATCGGGTTGCTGTTGCGCCCGCACCTCGAACGCCTCGGCTATGCGGTGAGTCTGGCCCGCACGCTCGCTGAAGCGCGGCGCGCGATGCAGGGCGGCGCCCCACCGTTCGACGCGCTGCTCCTCGATCTGCACTTGCCCGACGGCTCGGGGCTCGAACTGTTGCGCGAGCTCCGGGCCGCCGCCGCCACCCGGGCGTTTCCCGTCATCGTCCTGACTGCGGAGGGCGAAGAGCGCATTCTGAGAGAAGCGGAGAGCCTGGGGGCCGGGTTGCTCACCAAGCCGTTCAGCCCGAGCAAGCTCACGGCGCGGATCGCCGCGCTGCTGGGGGACGCGCCCCCCCCGCCCCCCCCGTCTCCTCCGTCGGCCCCCCCGGGCCCCCGATGAGCGTCTGGGCCGCCATCCTGGCCGGCGGATCGGGGACCCGATTCTGGCCTCTCTCGACACCCGAGCGACCCAAGCAGCTGCTCCCGCTCGCCGGCGACCGCGCGCTGCTGCTGCAGACGGTGGAGCGGCTCGAGGGACTCGTCCCGCCCGAGCGGATCCTGATCCTCACCGGGCCGTTCCTGGTCGATCAGGTGGCGCGCGCGGTGCCGCAGATTCCGCGCGCGCAGATTCTCGCCGAGCCACGCGCCGCGTCCACCGCACCGGCGCTGACGTGGGCCGCCCACTGGATCTCACAGCGGGATCCCGGGGCCCAGATGCTGTCCTTGCACGCCGACTGGGCGGTGAGCGACGACCGGGCGTTCCGCGCGGCCGGGCGACAGGCGCTCGGCGTGGCGACGGAGTACGACGTGCTCGTCACGGTGGGCGTGAAGCCGACGCGCAACGAGACGGGCTACGGGTACATCATCCCCGGGAAGCCGCTGGGCGGAGCGCGCACCGTGCGGCGCTTTCTCGAGAAGCCATCGCCCACCCGCGCAGCGCTGCTCCGCCGTCAGGGCGCGCTGTGGAACACCGGGCTGTTTGCGTGGGGAGTGGCGCGCTTCCTGGGCGAAGCGGGCGCCTACGCGCGCGAGCTCAAGCCCGGCTGGCCGGCGCTCACGGCCGGCGACGTCGCGGGCTTCTTCGCCGCGGTGCGGCCGGTGGCGGTGGACGTGGCCGTGCTAGAGCGCACGAAGCGGCTCGCCGTCGTGGCCGGGACCTTCGGGTGGGACGACATCGGCTCCTGGGACGCCCTGTTGCGCATCCGTAAGCCCGACGCGCACGGCAACGTGGTGGTCGGGAAGGCGACCGTGGCGGACGACGTGCGCCGCTCGGTGATCTGGTGCGAGAGCGAGCACGTCGCCGTCATCGGCCTCGAAGACATGGTGGTCGTGCGAGCGAACGGCCACACGCTCGTGATGCCCACCGGCCGCGGCGAGCGCCTGAAGGAGCTCGTCCAGCGGTTGTGACCCACGCCCTCTACCTGCTCGATCCCGACCCCGCCCCGGCGTGGGCGCCGTTTGCCGGCGCGCGTCCGTTGTGCGAGCTGCGGGCCGGCGCGCACCTCATCCGCGAGCGCTGGGAAACGTTCGTCGGCGCGGAGACCGCCGCGATCTTCGCCCTGCCCCACCTCGCCGCGTTCGTCGAGGCCGGCGTCCCCCTGGTGGCCGCGCGGCGCCCGGTCACCGGGCCGGCCGTGATCGGCTCATCCACGTTCGCGCCGCGCGGGCTCGCGCCCTCGCTCCCCGACGGTGCCTTCCGTCTCACCAGCGGTGGCGTCACGGTGGGATGGGGCGTCGGGCCGGGGGCCACGTGGGAGGGCCCTCAGCCGCACGCCGCGGCGATCGAGGTGTCGGGCGTCGTGCTCCACGGCGTCTACGACCTGGTGCGCGCCCTCGAGCAACTGCTCCCGGACGACCTGCGCGCCTTGCTCGGCGACAGTGACCCCATCCCCATGGGGAGCGCCGTGCTCGGCGATCCCGCGGCGATCGCCCTGCGCGATGCCGCCGTGGAACCTGGCGTCGTCTTCGATGTACGGAACGGTCCGGTGGTGCTCGAGAGCGGCGCCGAGGTCCGCGCCGGGGCCCGGCTCGAGGGACCCCTGTGGATCGGCGCGAACGCCCACGTGCTGGGCGGTCCGGTGCGCGCCTCGGCGATCGGCCCGCGAACCAACGCGCGCGGTGAGCTGTCGAACTGTGTCTTCCTGGGATACGCGAACAAGGCGCACGACGGCTTCGTCGGCCATTGCGTGATCGGCCGCTGGGCGAACCTGGGCGCTGGGACGATCACGTCGAACTTGAAGAACACCTACGGTCGCGTCCGCCTCGAGATCGCCGGGACGGGACTCGAGACCGGTCTGCAGTTTCTCGGCAGCCTGATCGGGGACCATGCCAAGACGGCGATCGGCACGCTGCTCGGCACGGGAACCGTGATCGGCACGGGCGCGAACGTCTTCGACGGCGTGCGGCCGCCCAAGTACGTCCCCCCGTTCGCCTGGGGGGGCGCGAGCGGCAGCCGCATGAGCCGAGAGGGATTCCTGAAGATCGCCGGGCGGGTCCTCCCGCGGCGCGACGTCGTCGTCGACGACGCCACCCGGAGCATGCTGGAGCGGATTTACGACTGGTCCACGCAATGAGTTTCGTGCTCGGACCGTTGCTCCAGGGCCAGGGAACGCCCACATTGTTCAGTTTCCGATGGACACACGCGCTATGCCGCAAACGGGGCAATACCGACGGGTCGGTAAGTTCGAGCTGCACGAGCTCATCGGCGAAGGGGCGATGGGCACCGTCTGGAAGGCGTACGACTCCGTCATTCGACGCTTCGTGGCGCTCAAGCTGCTGCCGCGCGCGGGGCGCTCGGCCGACGCGCGCGATCGCTTCATGCGCGAGGCGCGCGCCGCCGGCGCGCTGCAGCATCCGAACATCGTCACCATCTACGATCTGGGCGAGTCGGACGACCAGCTGTTCATCGCCATGGAGCTCGTCGATGGGCGGGACCTGAGCTCGCTGATCGCGCTGAGCGAGCCGCTCGCCCTCGAGCGCAAGCTCGACATGGTGATCGAGGTTCTGCAGGGGCTCTCCTACGCGCACGAGCGCGGCGTCATCCACCGCGACGTCAAGCCTTCCAACGTCCGGATCGCCTCCGACGGCTCGGTGAAGATCATGGACTTCGGGATCGCGCGGCTCCAATCGGCCGACGTGACGGGCTCGGGTGCGATCGTCGGCACGCCGACCTACATGGCGCCGGAGCAGATCACCAACGGCGCGATCAGCCCCGCCACCGACATCTTCGCCGTCGGCTGCGTGCTCTACGAGCTGCTCGCCTACCGCAAGCCGTTCGAAGGGGAAACGGTCCACGGCGTGCTGTACCAGGTGCTGACCACCGACCCGAAGCCCCTGCGCACCATGGCGCCGTCGATCCCCGCGGCGCTCGAGCGCGTCGTCGGGAAGGCCCTCAACAAAGTGCCGGAGGAGCGGTACGAGACGGCGCGCCAGATGCAGTCCGCGCTGTTCAGCATCCGCGCCGCGCTCTCCGGGGCCAGCGATATCACCGAGCGGCTGAGCCTGCGGTGGACGCCGATCCCCTCGGCAGTCCTCCGCCTCGTGACGCACGCGCCGATCAAGTGGCGGGCGGCGGCACTGACGGCCTTGATGGTCACAGCGCTGGTGCTCCTGTACGTGTCACGCTCCCCCTCCCCCGTCGCCGCACCGTTCCCGGACGCCGAGCTCACGGGCGCCACGCTGGACCAGCTGCTGAGCTACCCGGTGCCGGCGCGCCTCAACGCCGCGCTGGTCGCGCAACGCGACTCGGCGCTCGCGGCCCGCGAGCGGGCGCGGCATGCCGGGGCGATGAAGAACAACGTGCCTTCCCTGATCCTCGCGGAGGCCGTGGTCCAGAACGCCGAGCGCGCCTTGCGCACCGGCGACCTCGCGCGGGCTGCGAGCGGCTATCTCGGCGCGATCCCCCAGTACGCCAAGGCACAGGCCGAAGCCGAAACGCTGCAGCGGGAGGCCGAGCAGGGCATCGCCCGCGCCACGCCCGTCGTGCACGCGCTGGCGACACGACCCGAAGCGGGGCGCGCCGCGACCTCGCTCGCGCGGGCGGACTCGCTCTACAAGGCGATGGATTACGTCGTCTCCCGGCTGGCGGCGCTCGACGCCGAGCAGGTGGGCGTAGCCGCCGGCGTGGCTCCCCCCTCCCCCCAGCCACCCGAGACGCGCGCGGCGATCGCGGTGTTGCTGCAGGACCTCGAGCGCGCGGTGTCGAGCGAGCGCGTCGGGAACCTGCAGGTGCTGATGCCCGGCATGGCGCCGAAAGATGTGGCGGCGTGGCAGGGTTTCTTCCAGCTCTATACGCGGCTCACCGCGCGGTACACGATCGAGCAGCTGAGCACGCGCGCCGACACGGCGTACGCCGCCGTGCGGACCGTTTACCTGTATGTGCCGGCCGGCGGCGGCGCCCAGCGGGAGACGCGCCTCCGCCAGGCGATCCGCTTCACCCGGACCGCGAACGGCTGGCGCGTCACCAACATCCGCGAAGGGCCCTAGTCCCAGGCGCGCTCGGTAGGGGGAGGCGGAGCGGGGATCGCCACGGAGTCGGCGCGGGCGGTCGCCGGCCCCACGCGGCGCAGCGTCACCGGCTTCTCGAGGTCGCCCCCCGAGAGGGTGAGCTTCTCGTCGCCGAGCTTCATGCCGTAGACCTGCCACACCCCATCCCCCAGCGTCAGCCACAAGCTGTCGCCCACCACGCGCCAGCGTGCCACCTGATCGCCGAACTGCGCTGAGCTGTCGCTTCGCACCATGATGTTGCGGATCTCCTCGTCGGTCTTGGCCTGCCATTTTCCTTCGAGCCTGGCGCGGGGACCCGCGCCAGAATGTGCCGACTGGGCAGAGAGCCCGGGAGCGATCCCGAGCAGGAGCACGAGCAGACTGGAGTATCCAACCGTCACGAGCGACCGTGCCAGAGGTGGCGTACAAAGATACCCACCCCGCCGGGGGATGGATCAGGTCGCGGCGGGCCCGGCCCCCGCTTCACCCGTCGCGGGAACGGGGGTCCGCTCGTCGGTCATGACGGCCACCTGCGGCTCCCACTGACGCATCATCCGCACGAACGCACCCGCCAACTCGGGATCGAACTCGGTGCCGGCCCGATCCTCGATGTACGACAAGGTCTTCGACTGCGGCCACGCTTCGCGGTAGGGCCGGTGCGTGCGGAGGGCGTCGTACACGTCGCACACGTGCACGAGCTTGCTCCCCTCGTGGCAGTCGCGCCGGAACTGGAACGTGGGATAGCCGTCGCCGTTCAGCATGATGTGGTGCTCGTAGGCGACCACCGCCGCGAGGTCCAGGTCTTCCTCGGCGCGCAGGATGATGCGCGCCCCCTCGGCGGGATGCCGGTTCATGAGGGCCCGCTCCGTCTCCGAGAAGCGCCCGGGCTTGGTCAGGACCTCGAGGGGAATTTTCACTTTGCCGATATCATGCAGCAGCCCGGCCACGCCGAACGCCCGCACGTCCCGCGCCGCGAGCCCGAGCGATTCCGCGAGGGCCATGGCCAGCACCGCGACGTTCATCGAATGGGTCGTCGTGTACTGATCGAACTCCTTGAGCTGCAACAACGGAATCACGATTTGCCGTCCGCCGTGCATCGCGATCGCCAGGGAGCGTACGACGGCCTCCGCCTCCGTCAGCGGCAGCATCCCCCGCGCCTGGACTTCCTCCTGGACCCAGCGCACCGCGTCGGCTTCTTCGCTCAGGGAGTAGTTGATCGTGGCGGTCGGGATCGCGGCGGCGACCTGATCATCCCCCCCACGTACCCCCACCGCGCCGAACCGGATGCTGGAGCGGCGCATCTGGCGCGCTTCCGTGGTGTCGATGGCGGAGAGCGTGAGGCGGGCGAGCACCTCGTCGAGGAACTGCTCGAACTCCTCCCGGCTCACGGCGTCCGAAAACTCCAAGCGCTGAATCCCCGCGAGGGCCAACCGCTGCCCCCAGTCCCACGCCTTGAGCTCGCGCAGCGGCAGCCGCCCGAACACGATCTCATCTCCCAGGAACGTGAACAGCGGCTGCGCCTCCGTCGCCTGCAGGTCGTTCAGCTCCCGATACGCGTCGTCGATCGCCCGCTCGCGCGCGGGATGGCCGGGCCGATAGAGGGTCATCGCGGCGAGTGCATGTGCGAACGCGTTGAGGAAGCCGGCGGGCCCGCTCACGACCGGCTCGCCGGCGGGTCGGCGGCGTCGCGGATCTCGCCGTCGGGCGACGCAGCCGCGATGGCCAGGCGGGCGAGCGCCCGTGGATCCCGGCGCCACCCGGCCGCGAGCGCCCCCAGCGCGACGAGCAGCTCGGGAGACTTGGCAGGCAGCTTCTCCCGGCCGAACAGCGTGCGGCCGCCCGCCGTGAGCTGCAGCAGCGTCTCGAGCGCGGCGGGCGCTCGGGTATACCCCAGAGAACGCACGGCGAGTGCGCGCAAGTCCCCGGGCAGTGCGCGATCCGTCGCGCGATTCACCAACAACGGCACGGCGGCGTCCGGACAGCCTTGCAGCGCGACGGCGATGCTCAGCGCGAGCCGCAGCGTGCGCGGGTCCTGATCCCGCAGACCGGCGACGAGCGCTTCGTCGCGCTGGTCGGGCCGCTTCAGCTGCAGCTTGACCGCCTGCCAGCGCACGCGCGCATCGGTGTGGCGCATGTAGGGGGCGGCCGAGAACCCCGGCGGCGGGGGCCCCAGCTCTTCCAGGAGCGCGAGCAGGTTGCGCGTCACGTACCAGCGGCTGTCGTCGAGGCGGGCCACCACGACGGGCGCGATCTCGGCGCCCATCTTCGCCAGTTGCGCGAGTAACCCGCGCCGCGACCCGCGTGACTCCGCGGTCGCGAGGGCATCGAGCAGCGGCGGGGCCGCCACCGTGCCCACGAGCGGCACGAGCCGCTCGAGCAGCTTGAAGTCGATCGGCTCGCGGGTGACGATCCGCTGCACGGCAGCCGCCGTGGCGATCTGCGCCCGGACCGTCGCCGCGGCGGCGGTGTCGGCCGCTCCGCCCTCCAGCGCGTCGAGCAGCTGCGCCAGCCGACCCTCGGCCACCACTCGGCCGATCGCGGCAGGCAGACGCGGCCCCATGGTTCCGATCTCCAGGGCCATCGCCACGAGACGATCGGGCTCGGTCGCATGGTGATCGGTGCGCGGCGTCCCGGCCGGCGCGGCCCGCGCCATGCGTTGCAGCGCCTCGCCATACGCTCCGGGATTCGGATCGGGGAGCGTCCACCCCGCCAGCAGCTGCTGGACCTGCTCGCGCAATGCTGCGTCCGCCTGCAATCGCACGGGCGCGGCGCCCGCCTCCGCGTGCACCGCGAGCTTGGAGAGCAGGCGCACGAGCGAGTGGGAGATGGTCGCGTGCGACGTCTCCGCGGCGGCCTTGAGGATGTCGAGTACCGCATCCACCGCCATGCCGTCGGCCGCATCGGAGACGAACTGACGCCGCTGCGCGAAGTCGCCCCCCATCTCCACCAGCCGCTGCAGCGTCTCGGGCTTGAGCGTCCGAATGAGGCGCGACGTCCGTCGCCGCAGCGCCGCGGCCTCCGTGCTGCCGGCGGTCTTGAGCTCGGCGGCGATCTGCAACAGGTAGCCGACGATCACCTGATCGTAGGCGGTGGTCCCGGCCTTCGAGTGCTCGTCGATGGCCTGCGCGATAACCGCCGGCTCCGTGGGCGTGGGCCGGGTGTCTTCCGGTGCCGTCGCCAGCGCCGCCCGAGCCAGGCCCACCCACAACTGGGCGGCTCGCGCATCCCCTTCCTCCGGGGCGGGGCCGGCCTCGTCGGTGAGCTCGAGGCGCTCGTACGTGAGCGCATGGAGCTGCACGTGCGGCCACGCCGTCAGACGGGCTCGGTCGCCGAGCCCCAGCGGCTGGCCGGTCCGTTCCGCTTCGATGGCGAGCGTCCGGAGCGCATCCGCCACTTCGCCTTCCTCCACGCCGCGCCGGAACGTGATGGCGCCCAGGTGGTGACGATGCAGCCGGCCGGCAAGCTCGCGCAGCACCGGATGCTTGGGGTCGGTAGCCACACCCTCGATCACGAGCTGGTTGCGGGCCACGCCGAGGGAGACAGTCGCCCGATCTTCGAGCAGCTGGGCGGCACGCCTGGTCACGGCCGCCGCCGCCGGCGCGAGCGACGGGTGCCCTTCGGGATACATGGCGTGCTTGTGCAGGGCGATGGACAGCTCGATCAGGAAGTCCGCGAGGTCGCGCGACAGAGTCGCACGCTCACCGGAGGGTGCGGGCATGTGGGACGATACGATACCAGGCCAGGCATAAGCTAGACGCGCAGACGCACAGAGGAGAACAGGAAAGAGGGAGCAGAGAAACCCGCTCCCTCCAGCCTGTTTCTGTTGCGTCTGTGCGTCTACGCGTCTGTGCGTCTAGTCGTTAGTACATATCCACCCACGCGCGCTGCATGGCCTGCTTGGGGTAGGCCGACGACGACAGCGCGGCCGTGAGGGCGCAGGAGGAGTATTGCAGCGAGGTGTTCCCGCTGAGCGACACGTCGTCGTCTACTTGGACGCTCGCCGCCATTACGGCGCCGGTGATCTTGTTGCCGGTCCCGGACATCTTGAGCCCACCGCGCGCAATGACGACTCCAGTGAACGCGAAGTTGCCCGCCACTGTGAAGTCACCGTCGACCAGCAAGACTCCCTGACCGCGACCCGTGGTGACCTTCAAGTCGCCCAGCACGTGAATGGTCGGGAAGTAGCTCTCGCACGCCCCCGCCGGGGTCGCGCGGTTCGGGTCCCCCCAGTTGGCCGGATTCGCGCTGGCCTGGCACAGGGTGCCGACCGCGATGGGCCCGACGCCGGTGAGCAGCGTGCCGCCCGGGTAGGTCAGGTTCGCCCCCGCAGCGAGCGACTGGTAGTTGGTACTCCCATAGTTGAAGTACGTGTTCGTGTCGCCGGCAGCCGGGGTCGTGAGCACCGGCGGGTTCCCGTTGAGGGTGACGCTGCCGTTGACCGTGGCCGTGGTGGTGGGCGATATCGCCGCGCCGGGCATGTTCTGGCCCGTGGGCCCGCACGTGGCCCAGCCGGCGGGGGCGGCGTCGTTTCCATTCACGCTGACGTTCCCGTTCACCTTGGTATTGCCTTGCGTCGTGATCGCGCCCAGGACGTTCATCTGCGGCAGGTCGAGCCGGAACAACGTGCCATAGCGGCGGCGCCCGGAGGCCTGGCTTCCCATGGACCCCGCGTACCCCTCGGAGACCGCCCAGAAGAACGGCCCGCCGAGTCGCGTGACGATCACATTGGCGGTAGCGCCGTTGGGCGCGGTAAAGGCCATCGTGACCGTCGCTCCGGTTTGCATTTGATTGTTCGCCAGATTCCAGGCGACCGGCACGCGGTTCAATCCCAGGTCGGCGGCCGCGGCAGCGCGCGTCATGCGCACCGTGTTGCCGCCGATGCGGTAGTCCTGCGTCGCCACGAACAGGACGCCCCCCATGAGCACACCGATGATCACGATGGCCCCGAGGGACATCATCAGCGCCATGCCCTTCTCTGACTGCGGTGACGTATGCATACCGCCCTCGTTCCGTATCAGGTGACTGGAAATCGGGTTCTGGTGACGGTCACTGCCGGTTGCGCAAGCCGACTTCGATGCGCAGCGAGTCGTGGAAGACGGTGCCGCCACCCCCGCTCAAGTTGACGAGCCCCGTCGACTGCCCCCGTACGACGAGACTGATGCGCGCGACCTGGAGGGGGTTCGCGGTAACGGCGCCGGCGACGTCGTAGTAGGCGAACTGCACGCCGCTGGTCCCGTTGGTCGCGTAGGGCTGGAACGGGCCGGCGATCGGCTGAGTGACGTTACAGACCGGCACCCGGCCGAACAGGCAGTTGTAAAACCCGAGATACCACTGGTTGTCCGTCTCGCGGTAGATGCGGTAGCGCACGTGGCGGAAGAACCGAATCGCCGCGCCCACAGCGATCGTGTTGGGGGCCGCGGGCGTGAGGCCGAGCTGGAGGCTCGGATTGGCGGCTGTGATGTCCCCCGCCCGCGTGAGCCCGGTCGCGTTCGGGCAGCCGTTGGCGGCGTTGGTGGTCACGGGCGTGACGGCGGTGATCCGGTAGAATAACCAGCCCTGGCCGGCCACCGCCAAGGTCGCTCCGTTGTTGTAGACGACGAGTGAGTCGCCGACCACCGGTGTCGTGGCCCAGTTGGTCATCGTCGCGCGCGAGGCGAGGTTCCGCGGGACGGTCGAGAGCGTGCCCCCGGCGTTGACGCACACCACCGAGCTGCCGAACACAGAGCGGAACTCCAGCGCCGAGTCGGACATGGAGAAGATGTCCCCACCGATGCTCGAGATCCCCCGCAGATCCGAGGGGAGCATCGCGGCGGCCTGGCGGATCTGCTGTCGGGTCTGGATCAGATCGCTGGTGCTGTTGTAGAAGCGCTGCTGCCGGAGCAGCAACTTGACAATGGCGCCCCCCACGAGGCTCATCAGCACCATGGCGATGACGAGCTCGATGAGGGTGAACCCGGCCCGGCGCGACGGGGCTCTGCGGATGGTCAGCATGGCAGAAAGCTCCGGAACCTTTCGGTGCGGGACTGATGGTTGCTCAGGAACGTGACGGCGACGGTTACGTCATCGGCACGGGCGAGCCGGTCGAGCGTCCACGACTCGGTAATGCCCCGGGTCCTGGTCGAGCCGCTCGCCCGCGCCGGGCACGCGGTGGCCCGGATCCGCTCGAAGCGCGATTCGGCCACGCCCGCCGCGATCGTGCGGGACTGGGTGCTGGTCAGGGTCGTCAGGATCACCGACGCCGTCCCCGCCAGGGCGAGCAGGCCGACGCTGAAGATCACGACGGCGACCAGAAGCTCGACGATCGTGAAGCCCCGCTCCGAGCGCGGAGACATGGATACTGACACGCCAGGGGTCATGGACAACTCCGTGTGGTGATCTTCCCGAGGCTCGTCACGCACACAGTATCGGTGCGGCCTCCGAGGGCGACGATGAATTTGGGCGCGCTCGCTGTCACGCCGACGGCGAACCCGCGGGGATCGAACTGGACGTCGTCCTTCGGGGTCGGGCTGAAGCCCAAGGTCGCGCCGTAGCGCTGGGAGAAGTTGATTTGGGACCCCAGCTGCACCGGCGTCCCCGACGAATCGACCAAGATCTTCAGGATGTTGCCGCTGCGGACCAGCCAGGCCGCCCGGCTCTGCTGGATCGCGATGCCGCGCGCCCGGTACAGGTACGCGGTGACGTCGCGGCTGGCGGAGCGGCGCGACGCCGCCACCCATGAGCCGCGCACCGCCCTGACCGTGATCGACAGGAGCAAGCCGAGCACGACGAACACGATGATCAGTTCGACGAACGTGAGCCCGGCCTGAGCCTGACGCGACCTCGAGCGACTGCGCACGGACACCTCCCTAACGGCGGTTACAACTCGGTTGCCGACGGCCGTTGCCCGAGCAAGGCACATGCCTACGCCTGCTGGCCACGGCGTCGGACTGCTCACGCTTTGCACAGTGTCAATCTCCCAGACATCGGGCAATGTACAACAACTTGTCATGGTACAATATATAGATGGTATAGCAAGCATCGTTGTCACATCTGGCACGGCCGCCATGTCGAAATTCCGTACACCTCGGAGGGGGTGGTGCGCCGCATCACACAACGCCGGTGACCGCGGGCAGTCTGGCCAAAAACGAACGCCCCGGAGATTGCTCTCCGGGGCGCTCTGAGCGTCTACGCGTCTGTGCGACGGCGCGTCTGTGCGTCTGTGCGTCTAGCTGTTAGTACATCCCGCCCATGCCGCCGCCACCCGGCATCGGAGGCGCTTTCTCCTTCTCCTTCTTCTCCACCACGACGCACTCGGTCGTGAGCAGCAGCGCGGCGATGGAGGCCGCGTTCTGCAGCGCGGTGCGCGTGACCTTGGTGGGGTCGATGACGCCCGCCGCGACGAGATCCTCGAAGCTGTCGGTCTGGGCGTTGTAGCCGAAGTTCTTGTCCTTCGACTCCTTCACCTTCCCGACCACGATCGACGCCTCGGCGCCCGCGTTTTGCGCGATCATCCGCATCGGCTCCTCCAGCGAGCGGCGCACGATGTCGACGCCGATCTTCTCGTCGTCATCGGTCCCCTTCACCTTGTCGAGCGTCTTCTGGCACCACAACAGCGCCACGCCACCGCCGGGCACGATGCCTTCCTCGACCGCGGCGCGCGTCGCGTGCAGCGCATCTTCCACGCGCGCCTTCTTCTCCTTCATCTCGGTCTCGGTGGCCGCACCCACGTTGATCACGGCGACGCCGCCCGCCAGCTTCGCGAGCCGCTCCTGCAGCTTCTCCTTGTCGTAGTCCGACGTGGACTTCTCGATGGCCGCCTTGATCTCCTTGATGCGGCCCTGAATCGCCTCGGACTTGCCCTTCCCGCCGACGATTGTCGTGTTGTCCTTGTCGATCACGATCCGCTTGGCCTGGCCGAGATCGTTGAGCGTTGCGTTCTCGAGCTTCAGGCCCATCTCTTCCGAGATCACCTGCGGCGCGCCGGTGAGCACCGAGATGTCGACCAACATCTCCTTGCGGCGGTCGCCGAAGCCCGGTGCCTTCACGGCACACACCTTCAGCGTGCCGCGCAGCTTGTTGACCACGAGCGTGGCCAGCGCCTCCCCCTCCACGTCCTCGGCAATGAGGAGCAGCGGCCGGCCGGCTTGCGCCACCTTCTCGAGGATCGGCAGCAGGTCCTTCATCGACGAAATCTTCTTGTCGTGAATCAGGACAAAGGCATCCTCGAGGACCGCCTCCATCTTCTCGGGATCGGTGATGAAGTAGGGCGAGAGATAACCGCGGTCGAACTGCATCCCCTCGACCGTCTCGAGCGTGGTCTCGAGGCCCTTCGCCTCCTCCACCGTGATCACGCCGTCTTTACCCACCTTCTCCATCGCATCGGCGATCAGCTTACCGATCTCCTGATCGTTGTTCGCCGAAATCGCCCCGACTTGCGCGATGTCCTTCTTGTTGCCGGAGGTCGGGACGGAAATCTTCTTCAGCTCGTCCACGACCGTCTCGACCGCCCGGTCGATGCCGCGCTTCAACGACATGGGGTTGGACCCGGCCGTGACGGACTTGAGCCCCTCGCGGAAAATCGCCTGGGCGAGGACCGTCGCCGTCGTTGTACCATCACCTGCGAGATCCGAGGTCTTGGTCGCCACTTCCTTGACCATCTGGGCGCCCATGTTCTCGATCGGATCCTCGAGCTCGATCTCCTTGGCGACGGTGACGCCGTCCTTGGTGACCGTCGGGTTGCCGAACTTCTTATCGATGACGACGTTCCGTCCCTTCGGGCCGAGCGTGATCTTCACCGCCTCGGCCAACTGGTCCACGCCACGCTTCAAACGGGCGCGGGCTTCGACGCTGAACTCCAGCTGCTTTGCAGGCATGTCTGTTTCCTCCTAGGAACCTCAGCCAAGCTTGGCGATGACGTCCGCTTCCTTGATGAGGATGATCTCTTCACCCTCGAGCTCCACCTGAGTGCCGCTGTACTTGCCGTACACCACCCGGTCTCCGACCTTCAGCTCCATCGGGACCAGCGCATCCTTCTCCCGACGTCCGGGACCCACTGCGATCACCTCGCCCTGGATCGGCTTTTCCTTGGCCGTGTCGGGGATGTAGAGACCGCCCTTCATGGTCTCCGTCTCCTCCATCGGCCGAATGGCCACCCGATCCGCAAGCGGGAAGATCTTCAGTTTCGTCTTCGCAGCCGTTGCGGTTGCCATGGTGCTAGAGTCCTCCACCTCGGTGCCTGGTTCTAAGTGCTTGTGGAACAATGTTGTTAGCACTCTCGCCTGGAGAGTGCTAAACCAACCGCGAGGAATCTCTCCCCGCGGTCGCAGCCTGTCAAGGGGGCGAGAGCCGGCGTCCGAGGGCGGGGGAGGCGGCGAGCGAGTCTACGATCGCGCGGGCGTGGTCCGGCGTTGTGGCGCCCAGGGAGTCGAGCGGCGCCGACACCGCCGCCACGACCACCCCGGTGCGAGTATCCGCCAGCCGCACATGAACCCAGGTGACGGCGCCCGGCTCGGCGTCTCGGAACGTAAAGGAGAGCAGATACGCCGTAGGCCTGCTCCCGCCGCGCACCGAGCGACGCACCGTGAACCCGCGGCGTCTGAGGCCCTCCGCAATACCCTGGCCCAGGGAATCACGCCGCGTAATGAGGATCTCGTACCCTCGCACTGCCGAGGGCTGCTCGTAGCGGGTGGGGGGGGCGCATGCGAGGAGTAGGGCGTTCCCGAATACGGCGATGCCGAGTTGCCGAAAGGGGCGAAGCCAGCGATACCGTTCGGCAACCTGGGAACGCGTCACCCGGAAACGCTCTATCCGGCAACGCCTAACCCGACGACGCCTCACGGGATTATTCTCCGCGCCCCCACCCACCGGTCCAACCAGTAGGCCCCCTCCGGGTCCTGCGGATCCAGACGCGACAGCTTCACCCCCCGGTTCGAGCTGTGGATGAATTTGAGCTCGCCCACGTACATCCCGACGTGGGTCACGCCTGCCCCGGGCCGGGCCGACAAGAGGAGGATGTCGCCCGGGCGGAGTGCATCGACCACCGGCGGGACCTCGGCGCCCGCGTGCGCCTGATCGCGGCTCATGCGCGGCAGCCGAATGCCGTGCTGGCCGTAGGCGTACTGAATCAGCCCCGAGCAATCGAATCCGTTGTCGGCGGTGCCGCCCCAGATGTAGGGCGTGCCGAGGGACTCGATGGCGGTTTGGACCACATCGGCGGCATTGCCGCTGATCGTCGTGGGTGGAGTAGGGGGCGGAAGCTCGGGCGGAACGCCGTACCCGCCTCCCCCCCGTCCTCCCGCTCCCCCTCCCCCTCCCCCTCCGAAGGACACTCCGAGCACGGCACTCACCCCTTTGCGCGCGTCGTTGCGCGGATTCCAGAACCCGCGCGGCCCGCGATCCTCGAGCCGATAGCGTACCTCCGTTCCCACCGCCAGCCATGCCAGCGGCCGCCACTCGACTCCACCGCCCACACTCCACTGGGCGGCGAGGTCCTGCGTCCCAGGGTCGGTGGACAAACCGAGCGCCAGGCCGGCGAGCGCATAGGGTCCGAGCGTGGTGCGGCCACGGCCCGCCTGGATCTCGTACCCGAGCCCGTAAAAGGCGCGTCGCCGGCCGAGCGAGTCGTTCACGAGCACCGACGCGCCGAACCCGTGTGTGAACGTCCCTCGCATGGGCGAAGTGGTCCGAAATTCGTAGACGTCGGCGCGATTGCCGTTGTACCAGCGCCCGAGATGGAGCTCCAGCCCGCGGCCGCCCGCCTGCGCCGCGAGCGTGACCGGGAGGACGAGGAGCGGCGCAAGCCGCCAGGGCTCAGTCAGCCGCGGCAACGGCGCGATGCTCCTCCGAGGTGCGCGGCGCCATGTGATGGGACAGGAGGTGCGGGACGCGACGCATGAAGCGGACCCAGATGAAGAGGGCGGTGAAGCCACAGACGGCGGCGACGGCGGCTGCTATGCCGAGCATGATGACGGGACGAGCGAAACCGGTGGCCACCAGCGCGCCGGCCCACAGCCCGACGTACGAGGCCGACCACGCAAGGACAGGCGTCATGAGCCATCCCACGACGACCAACAGGTGAGCGAGCCAGCGGGGCACGTGGCCCCCCCCGTTCCCGCTCCCCGCGCGCTAGCCCTTACGGGCCAGCGCGAGGACGGCGAGCGCCGCGACCACGACCGTGAAGGCGCCGCCCGTTGCGACGGGGAGCTCCACGGCGACGCCGGAGAGCCGCACGATCAACGCCACCACGATGGTCGCCGCGACAGCCGGCAGCACGCGGCGGGCGAGGATCGTCTCGCCGCCGGCCGCAGTCACGATCCCGCCCATCCAGGCGACGAACGTGCCCAGCATCCACCACACGGGCAGGTACCACCAGGTGCTTCCGCCACCGATCGCGTCCCACGTCCAGGGATACGCCTTGAAGGGGCGCAACAGAACGATGTCGATGGCGCTGAATACGACGGTGCCGACGAGGCCCAAGGCCGCCGCGCCCGCAATGCCCTCGGTGCTGCGCGCGACCGTCCATTGGGCGGGGAGGAAGGCAACGGCCAAGCCGGCGGCCAACACGATGAGCGCCTCGACCCCCTCCCGCAAGCCGGCGGTGATCGGAACGAGCCGCGACGTGGCGAGGAACGCGACGACCGCCACCGCCGTCGCCACGCCCAGCTGGGCGCCGCCCACGGTGACGGTGCGGAAGTCGGAGCGGTCCGACACAACGGGTGCCGCAGTGACCGACATGCTTCGCTGCTCCTCGCCGATTGGGAGTGGAGGGAGGGCCCGTCACAGCAATCTAAGCGCGGGCTCTCACCGGGCAAACACCAGCAAGACTG
This sequence comes from Gemmatimonadota bacterium, assembly GCA_003222085.1. GTDB lineage: Bacteria > Gemmatimonadota > Gemmatimonadetes > Gemmatimonadales > GWC2-71-9 > AG41. Next base: position 1,710 of record QHUK01000022.1, on the reverse strand, counting down.
CGAGATCGGTCATGGCCCACGCGGCGAGCGCCCGGTACATCCGCCGCTGGTGGTCGGCGGGAATCAACACCTCCCGACGCCGGTACCAGGGCACGAGCACCGCGAGCCACGCGGCGAGCGGCACGCCCAGCAACCATGCCCGGACCCTCAAGACGGCCGCCGCCCAGCCGAACAGCCCGATCGCCAGCGTGGCGCATCCGATCGCGACGCCGAGGCTCGCCCGCAAGCCGAGGAGCAGGGCGAGGGTCCGGTCGCCCCGGCGGCGATCTTCCTCCATCTGATACAGCTGAGTGAGCGGATAGAGCCCCGCGAACAGCGGGCAGAAGCCGAGCAGGACGAGGGCGTGGCCCGCGTCGAGCGGGCGGCCCGTGGCGGCCCACGCGGCAAACGGCGTGAGCGTCCCGAAGCCCCACATGTTGATCACCCAGTCGACGCCCGCCACCGCCTTGAAGCGGAACGGCGGCACCGAGTAGAGAATCGACAGGAGGAAACAGACGGCGTACGCGACCTGGAACGCGGGCGGGAGCGCGAAGGCGAGCAGCTGACCGCCGGCGAGCAGCGCCACGCTGAAGGCGAGCAGGTGCCGGGGCAGCGGGGGCGGCGCATTCAGGTAGCCGATGTCGCCTTCGTCCTTGTCGAAGACGGAGTTGATGGCCAGCGTGCCCCCGTTCAGGAAGATGACCCAGATCGCGAGGCCGCCCAGCGTCTGCCACCACCACGCACCACGCACCACGCCCGAGAAACCGACGGCAAGGACGTACCCGACCAGCGTGTGCCCCGCCATGATCGGCCACTCGGCGGGGCGCATGTGGAGCACATAGGAGAAGACCTCGCCCGGCAGCAGCCGATAGCCCCAGCGGCGCCAGGCGTTCCGCGTGCGCGCGTCGACTACCACTTCAGGCCGAGCGCCGTGGCGGCGATGCGGAGCCCGGTGAGGGTGAGGTCCGGGTGCACCGACTCGATCTCACGGACCAGCGGCGTGACCAGACTCGCGAGGCCGCCGGTGGCGATGACCCGCGGCGTCTTACCGTTCGGCCACTCGGCCTTGATGCGGCGCACGATCCCATCCACCGCGTCCGCCGTGCCCAGCAGCACTCCCGAGCGAATCGCTTCTTCGGTCCGTCGTCCGATGGTGCGCGAGGGCGGCGTGAGCTCGGTCGCGGGGAGCTTGGCCGTGCCCCGAATGAGCGCGTCCGACGCGGTGCGGATCCCGGGCATGATCACGCCGCCTAGGAAGTGGCCGTCCGCCGTGATGCAATCGAACGTCGTGGCGGTGCCGAAATCGACCACGATCGAGTCGCACTGGAACAGCTGCGCGGCAGCGAGTGTGTTCAGGATCCGGTCCGCACCGACCTGCAGCGGCTCTTCCACGTCGAGCGTGATCGGCAGGCGCGAGTGACCGTCGACCACCACCGGGCGCACGGTCGTCGCGCGCTCCACGGCCTCGCACAACCCCTGGGTCACGGGCGGCACTACCGACGCGACGACGGCAGCGCGGACTTCCTGGGTGGACCGGCCCTCCTGCGCCAGATACGACGTGAGGGTGGCCGCCCACTCGTCCGGTGTGCGCGAGGGCGTGGTCGTGAGCCGCCAGTGGGCCTCGAGGCTGTCGCCGCGAAACAGGCCAACCTTCGTTTCGGTGTTGTTGATGTTGATGGCGAGGAGCATGGGGCAAGAAGATGGTAGAAGGCGGTAGAGGACGGTAGAGGA
>QHUK01000056.1 GCA_003222085.1 Gemmatimonadota bacterium | reverse complement strand
TCCTGCCGCGCGGCATCGAGGAGCTCGGCGTGTGCCGCTTCCGCCGCATCGAGGAGGCGATCGAGTGGGCCGACGTGCTGAACGTGCTGCGGCTTCAGCTCGAGCGCATGGAGATGGGATTCATCCCGAGCGTGCGGGAGTACTACCGCGTCTTCGGCGTCACCGCCGAGCGGCTCGAAAAGGCGGCACGCCCCATGACCATCATGCACCCGGGGCCCATGAATCGCGGCGTGGAGATCGATTCACGCGTCGCCGACGGGCCCCACAGCGTGATTCTCGATCAGGTCACGAACGGCGTCGCCGTCCGGATGGCGGTGCTGTACCTGCTGGCCGGCGGGCGGCCCGAGCTGGCCGACGCGGCCAAGGGCGCGGGAGGCCCGGAGTGACGCGGCCGCTGCTCCTGAAAGGTGGCCGCGTGATCGACCCGAGCCGGGACTTCGATCAGCCCGCGGACGTCCTCATCCAGGACGGCATGATCGCCGCCGTCGGCACCGGGCTCGGGACGCCCGACGGCGTCGAGGTGCGGGACGTGCACGGCAAGGTCGTGGCCCCCGGACTCGTGGACGTCCACGTCCACCTCCGCGAGCCCGGCAACGAGGACGTCGAGACGATCGCCAGCGGCGCCCGGGCCGCCGCGGCGGGCGGGTTCACCGCCGTGTGCGCCATGCCCAACACCGATCCCGTTACCGACAACCAGGCCGCCGTCGGCTTCATCGTGCGCCAGTCGGCGCGTGCCGGCCTCGCGCGCGTGTATCCGATCGGCGCCATCTCGGTCGGCCAGAAGGGAGAGCGGCTCTCCGAGTTCGGTGAAATGGTCGGAGCCGGCGCGGTCGCCGTCTCCGACGACGGAAAGCCCGTCGTCTCGAGCCACCTGATGCGCACCGCCCTCGAGTATGCGCGCACCTTCGAGATCCCGGTCGCCGATCACTGCGAGGAGCCGACCCTCGCCGCGGGCGGCGTGATGCACGAGGGACTGGTCGCGGCCCGGCTGGGGCTCAAAGGCATCCCGGCGGCGGCCGAAGAGATCATGGTGGGGCGCGACGTGCTGCTCGCCGGGCTGACCGGCGGGCACGTGCACCTGTGCCACGTGTCTACGCGCGGCTCGGTCGCGCTCATCCGCAGCGCCAAGGAGCAGGGGGTCCGCGTGACGGCCGAGGTCACGCCGCATCACCTCACGCTCACCGAGCGCGCCTGCGAGCGCTACGATACGCACGCCAAGATGAACCCGCCGCTGCGCGAGGTGGCGGACGTCGCGGCGCTGCGCCAGGCGCTCAGGGAGGGCGTGATCGACTGCCTCGCATCCGACCACGCCCCCCACGCCTACGACGCCAAGGAAGCCGCCTTCGACGACGCCCCCTTCGGCATCGTCGGGCTGGAAACCGCGTTCGCGGTGGCCTACACGGAGCTCGTGGAAGGCAAGATCCTCGCGCTCCCGGAGCTCGTTCACCGCATGAGTACCGCCCCGGCCGCCGCGTTCCGACTCCCCGGCGGGACGTTGCAGCCGGGTCGAGCGGCGGACGTGGTCGTGCTGGACGTCACCGCGCGGTGGACCGTCGATCCCGCAGCATTCTTCTCGAAGAGTCGCAACACGCCCTTCGCGGGCTGGGCGCTCATCGGTCGCGCCGCAATCACGATCGTGGACGGCAACGTCGTGCACCAGGCGGAGGCTCACGCCGGCTCGTGACGGCGCATGCGGTCGCCCGCCGCATGGCGCAGTGCTGCCGGCAGCTCGCGGAGCGGGGACTCATCGCCGGCCAGGACGGCAACCTGGCGGTTCGCCTGGGGCCCGACCGTGTGCTCGTGACGCCGGCGGGCGTGATTAAGGCCCTGGTGGGGCCGGCGGACATGGTAGAAGTGGACCTGCGGGGTCGAAGGCGACGCGGGCGGCGTAACCCGACGAGTGAATTGGACTTACATCTGCGGATCCTGACCCGCCGGCCTGACGTCGGTGCCGTCGTCCACGCCCACCCCCCTGTGGCGACCGGTTTGGCGGTCGCCGGGCAAGACTTGCATATATTGGTCCTGCCTGAGCTTATCGTGCAGTGTGGGGACGTGCCCCTCGTTCCCTATGGGACGCCGGGGACTGCGGAGCTAGGCGACCGGCTCGAGCCGTACCTGGCAGGGCACGAGGCCTGGCTTCTCGCGAACCACGGGGCGGTGACTGTCGGGGCGACGCTCGATGCGGCGTGGATCAGGATGGAGAGTCTGGAGCACGCGGCTCGCATCATCTTCGTGGCGCGCGCGCTGGGGCGTGTGAACGAGTTGAGTCCCGAGGCGGTGGCGCGCCTCGAGGCGCAGCGAGATCGGGCACGAGAGGAACGGAATGGCTAGAGGACCGTCCAAGAGCACTGCCATCATCCAGCGCCTGCTGGAGGAGCGGCGCCAATACGAGGCCTGGATCGTACGCCTGAACAGCTCGGCGGACGCGACGCCGGGGAACGTGCGGGCGCGGGTGCGTGAGGACTACGAGGCGCGACTCGCGGCAGTGATGGAGGAGCTCAAGGCGCATGCCGAGAGCGCCCGCCTGGCGATCCAGGAAAAGCGGCACCTGCGCGGCGAGCTGCAGAAGAAGGAGGCCCTGGTCGCCGAAAAGCTGACCGAGAGCGAGCTGCGCCATTCGGTCGGCGAGTTCGACGAGTCGCAATGGGACCAGGTGCACCAGGATGTCCTCGCCGAGCTGGTGTCGGTGCGTGAGGACCTGCAGTCGGTGGAGGCGGACATCCAAAAGCTCGAGGAGCTCGATGCGCTGGTCCGCAACCGGCCCGCCCCGCGAGCGCCTGCGCCCGCTCCCGAAGCCGCTCCCGAACTCGCGCCTCCCGCTCCCTCCGCACCCCCCAGGCCGCGGGCGCAGCCGGAGAGAGCGTCACAGGTGGACGAGCTCGAGTTCATCAAGTCCGTCACCGAGGACGACACCGGGGGGGCTCCGTCGCCGCGACGCGCCAGCGGCGCCCAGTTCCAGCCTGCGGTCCCGTCCGACCCGCCCCGCGCCGCCGCACCGCCGTCGCAGCGCGCCGCCAACCCGCTCCCGGCGCCGGTCGTCCCCGACCCGTCCGCAGCGGCGGGCGACGAGGAAGTCGCGCGGACGCTCCGGTGCAAGGAGTGCGGCACGATGAATCTGCCGACGGAGTGGTATTGCGGGCAGTGCGGCGGTCAACTCGACGCGGTTTAAAAGAAAAGAAACGTCAAGCAACACCGTCTCGAACACCGTCTCGCAACACCGTACGCTCATGCGGGACGTTTCTGCGGGACGTTTCTGCGGGACGTCTTTGCGCGACGACTTTGCTAGACGTCGTTATTTATTTGGAGAGCTTCCGCACCACCGCAGCTAACCGGCTCTTGTGCCTCGCCGCATTGTTGTGATGGATCAGATTTTTTCGGGCGGCCCGATCGAGCAATCGCGCGGCGACGCGATAGGCCTCGCCCGCCTGCTCGGACGTCGTTGCGGTGCGCACCCGCTTGAGGGCGGTGCGGAGCGCGGAGCTCTGGGCACGGTTGCGCAGGTGGCGGGCGCGCCCCTGGCGCATCGCCTTCTTCGCCGACTTGATTCTGGGCACTCGAGGCCTCCTCGTGAGGGGCGGAAGATAGAGGGTAAGTGCAGGTCGGTCAAGGCGCTACGCCGTTGACCGGGCCCCCGCCGGCTCGTTATCTTAGGCCGTCACCGACCCCCGAGCCCGAGCTATTTCGTTCGACATCCTCATCTGGGCCCCGGTCCTCCTCTTCTCGATGGTGGCCCACGAATATGCCCACGCCGAAGCCGCCTATCGGCAGGGCGATGACACCGCCTACATGCTCGGGCGGCTGACGCTCAATCCCCTGAAGCACATCGATCCCATCATGACCGTGCTGGTGCCGGTCATCCTCTGGCTGTCGCATGCCGGCTTTCTGTTCGGGGCCGCGAAACCGGTGCCCGTGAACCCCAGGAAATACCGCAAATTCGTCCGGGGAGACGTGATCGTGTCGCTCGCCGGTATCGTGGTGAACCTGGCGCTGTTCGTGGTGTTCACCAGTCTCTTCGGGGCGGTCGGCCTGGTCGGCCAGCGCGTGCCGTCGCTCGTGGGAAGCCTCGGGATCTTGCAGGACATGACGTACTACGGGATGCGACTCAACCTGGTGCTGGCCTTCTTCAACCTGATTCCGATCCCGCCGCTCGACGGCAGCCACGTCTTCTACCATCTGCTGCCCCCCGGTTGGGGTCTCAAGTACCGGCAGTTCTACGCGCTTGGCATGCTCCCGCTCCTCCTGATTCTCTGGCTCGCCCCCGGGGTCATCAATGTCTTCCTGTGGCCGGCCGACCAGCTGATGAGTCTGGGCCTTGCCGTCGTCGGGGGACTCCGGATCGGGGTGGCCTCGTGACCGCCCTTCCGCCCACGGCTCAAGACCAGGCCGGCTTCGTCGTCGAGCTCGAGCAGTTCTCGGGCCCCCTGGATCTGCTGCTGCACCTGATCCGTGAGGACGAGGTCGACATCACCGACCTGCCGATCGCGAAGATCGCCGACCAGTTCCTCGCGGTCATTAACGAGCTGCGGTTGAACCAGGCGGCGGACTACCTCGAGATGGCGGCCCGGCTGCTGCGGATCAAGGCGCAGATGCTCTTGCCCCGGCACGTGGGCGACGACGAGTGGGAGGATCCGCGCGCCGAGCTGGTGCGCCGGGTACTCGAGTACCAGCAGATCCGCGAGCTGGTGGAGTGGTTGGGGGCGGCGGCGGCGCGCCGCGCGGAGCAGTTCGGGCGGGGCTTCTCTCCCGAGCCGCCCACCGTGCCGCCCGCGCCGCTCGTGATCGACCTGAACGATCTGCTGGCCGCCGCGGAGCGGGTGATCGCGCTCATTCCCGAGCCGGTGCTGCATCGCGTGGTGCCGCGGCCGCTCGACGTGGAGGGCGCCACCGCGCGCATTGAGGCGCTGCTTGCCGAGCGCGCGGCCCTCGGATGGGGCGACGTCGTGGGGGAGCGTCCCACGATCGTGGACGTCCTGTCCGCGTTCATCGCCCTGCTCGAGCTCGCCAAGCGCGGCGCCCTGCGCGTGCACCAAGAAGGGCCGTTCGCCCCGATTCAGATCCGCCGTGAGTCCCCTCGCGAAGCTCGTTGAGGCGGCGCTGTTCGCCTCGGCGCGACCGCTCACGGTCGAAGAGTTGGTCACTCTCGACCCGCAGGCGGGCGCGGCGGCGGTCCGCGCCGCCCTCGTCGAGCTCCGGAACGCCTTCGCGACGGGCGACCACGGGGTCGAGCTGATCGAGATCGCACAGGGGTGGCAGTTCCTGACACAGCGGGAATACGCGGAGGCGATCGATCGCGCGCAGTTCGCGCTGCGCCCGCGCCGGCTCTCGCCCGCGGCGCTCGAGACGCTGGCCATCATCGCCTACCGCCAGCCCGTGGGGCGGTCGGAGGTCGACGAGATCCGTGGCGTCGATTCCGGCGCCGTGATCGACAAACTGGCGGAGCGGGGGCTGGTGGAGGTGGTGACCCGGGGCGAGGGGCTCGGGCGGCCGCTGCTCTACGGCACCACGCCGCAGTTCCTGGAGATCCTCGGCCTCAAAGACCTGGACGAGCTGCCGCGGTTGGAAGAGCTGTCGGTGGCGCTCCGGCCGCCCGCGCCCGCCGAACCCGAATGACGCTGATGCGCCTGCAACGCGCCCTGGCGCGTGCGGGCGTGACGTCCCGCCGCAAGGCCGAGGATCTGATCCGTGCGGGTCGCGTGCGCGTGGACGGCGCCATGGCCACGATCGGGATGAGCGTGGATCCGCTGCGCCAGCGAGTGACGGTCGACGGGCGTGCCGTACGGCCGGGGCCGGTGACCTGGCTCGCGCTCAACAAGCCGGTCGGCTATGTAGTGAGCCGCGGGGACCCGGAGGGGCGGCGGACCGTCTACAGCCTCCTCCCCCACGTGCCGGGGCTCGCCTACGTCGGACGACTGGACGTCATGACCTCGGGGCTGCTGCTCTTCACCACGGACGGCGCCGCCGCGCATCGGCTGATGCATCCACGCTTCGCCGTGCCCCGCACCTATTGGCTGCGGGTCCATGGGCCCGGGGCCGCTCAAGTGCGGGCGGCCCTCGCGCGACCGCCGGCGATCGACGGTCGCCCGGTGCGCGTCGTGGACTTCCGCGTGCGTCCCGTGGACTCGAGCATCGAGGTCGAGATCACCCTCGCGGAAGGCCGTCAGCGCATCGTGCGGCGGCTCGCGGAGGCGCTGGACCTCAAGGTCGAGTGGCTGCACCGGGTGTCCTACGGACCAGTGCGGCTGGGAAGACTGGCGGAGGGCAAGTTTCGGCGGCTCGCCGCGCACGAAATCGAGGCCATCGAGCGACTGCATGGACCTTCGTGACCGGACCGTGATGATCCTCGGGGGCAGCGGGCTGGTCGGCCACGCCGTGGCGCGCCGGCTGCTCGGCGCCGCGCCGCGGCGCGTGGTGCTCGTCGCCCTGTTCGAAGAGGAGGTGCGCGCCACCGCGCGGGCGCTCGAGCCGCACCGGGGGCGGGCGACGATCGAGGTCGAGTGGGGCAATGTCTTCCTCCCCGCGAGCCTCGCCCGTCTGGAGCGCGGGGCGGTCATGGCGAACCCGGAGCACCGCCGGCTGATGCTCCAGGATCTGCTCAGCGACCTGACCGACGACGTCTGCCACCGCAGCTACCTCTACCAGCTCCTCCTGAAGTACGAGCCCGATGCCGTCGTGGACAGCATCAACACCGCGACGGCATTCGCGTACCAGGATGCGCTGGGGAGCGCGCAGGAGCTGCTGGCGCTGGCCCGTCGGGGCGAGGTCGATGCGGGCGCCGTGGAGCGCCACGTGCTGCTGCTGGCGCTGCCGCAGCTGATCCGACACGTGCAGATCCTCGTCGAGGCGCTCAAGCACGCCCAGACGAAAGCGTACGTGAAGATCGGCACCAGCGGCACCGGCGGCATGGGGTTCAACATCCCCTACACGCACTCGGAGGAGCGGCCCAGCCGCCCGCTGTTGACCAAGTCCGCCGTGGCGGGCGCCCAGTCACTGCTGCTGTTTCTGCTCGGTCGCACGCCCGGCGCTCCTGCGACGGTCGAGATCAAGCCCACGGCCACCATCGCCTGGCGCGAGATTGGCTTCGGGCCGATCCGCCGCAAGGGCAAGCCGATCCCGCTGGTGGATTGCCCGGCGCCGGTGGAGCTGGCGCAGGCGTTCGGCCCCCACGCGGCTCCCTGGCGCGAGCTCGGCAAGCCGCTCGAGGGCGTGTTCATCGACGTGGGGGAGAACGGCCTGTTCGCCCCGGACGAGTTCGCGACCGTCACGGCGCTCGGCCAGATGGAGTTCATCACGCCGGAGGAAGTCGCCGACTACGCCGTGATGGAGCTCGAGGGGCGGCCCACCGGACGCGACGTGGTGGCGGCGCTCGACGCGGCCACGGCCGGCCCCACCTACCGCGCGGGGATCCTGCGCGCCGCCGCGCTCGAGCACCTGCGCGCGCTCGAGCACCAGACCAAGAGTCGGGCGGTCGCCTACGAGATGCTCGGGCCGCCGCGCCTCACCAAGCTGTTGTGGGAATCGCACCTGTGCGCGCTGCTGCGCCCGAGCGTCCGGGCCCTCGCCCAGTCTCGGGCGACGGACCTGGCCGCGGAGGCCCACACCCGCGTCCAGCGCGACTCGGGTGTGCGAAGCCATATTCTGTCGGTGGGGATCCCGATTCTCACGCCGGACGGCGAGCGGCTGTACCGCGGCAGTGTCGTGGTGGTCCCGGGAGACCGCGGTGATCCCCGTGCCGCCGCGCCGCGCGGATGGGTGGACCTGCGACCGGACCAGTTCGGTCTGTGGATCCAACGGGCTCAGGAGATGCTCGCTCAGGACGCGCGTCGGGCCGGTCGCGCTGCCGACTCCGGCAGCGACCGCGACTGGATGGCGATCGGCGCGGACGACCCGATCGAGCCAGCACGTTTCGCCACGTGGGTATTCCAGTTCGAAGACCAGGGAGAGCGGATCAAGCGCTAGGCCATGGCAGCGGATACCGCAGGAGTCGACCGCACACTCGGCGCCATCGGGACGACGTTCCGCCTGATGCGGCTGTACCCGCCGACCCACCCGGCGGTGATCGAGGCGTTGCGGCAGATCGGCGAGGCGCTTCCCGCCCTCGCGGCGCTGGGCACCGTGGAGTGGAAAGTGGGTGTCACCGGGCTGCACTGGCACGGGCAGCACCTGCTGCCGCGCAACGCGCAGATCGCCGAGCTCGCCGGCCTGCTGTATGCGCGCGGGGTGCGGGCGGTGACGCTGAATCCCGGTATGACGCCGGATCACGTGCTGGCGCTGTTCCAAGTGGCCACCGGCGCGGTCCCGCCCGACGATCGGACGCTCGGCCGCATCACGCTGGGCTTGGGTCGCCGCACTTCCGCGCGGCTCGAGCGACTGCGTACGCCGACGCCGGCGACCGCTGGTCCGGCGATTCCCGAGCTGCCAGCGACGCCGAGCGCCCCCCCTCCGAGCGCCCCCACGACGGAGCAGTCGACCGCGGCGGCGGCGGACGCCCTGATGGCCGGAAAACGCGCCAGCGCCGCGTTCCGGCCCGACGTCCTGCCGGTGGATGTGGAAGTGAAACGGGCCGTGGCGGCGCTCGGGAACGCGACCACACCGGAGGAGCAGTCCGCCGCGGTGCAGAAACTCGGCGCGCTCGCACCCCAGTTGTTGGGGCTGCGCGATGTCGCCATTGCGGCGGACGCCATCGCGGCGCTCGACCGCCTCCTGCCGACCGCGAAGGATCCAAAGCTCCTGGAGGCGATCGACCAATCAGCGCTCGCGCTTTCGGAGCGCGCCCTGGTCGAGCGTTTGGTCCACCGCCTCGGTGAGCCGCGCGTGCCGCCGGAGGAGCGCGAAGCGCTGGTGGCGGCGGTCGCCGCGCTGGCGTCGCTCTCCATGGGACTCGTCCTGGATGCGTTCCTCGCGGCACCCGTGGACCTGCGGGCCCCGTACCGGGGAGCGGTGCGCAAGGCCGCGGATCGGGCCCTCGAGCCGCTGCAGGGCAGGCTCGCGGACCAGGATCCCCAGGTGGTCGCGGCGGCAGCGGAGTTCGTGGGCCTGACGGGGAGCCCCCAGGCGGTGACGCTGTTAATCTCGTTGCTGCGTCATCCGTCGGAGTTCGTGCGGGAGGCGGCGCTGCTCGGGCTCGCCGAAGCGGGTGGGCGGGAGATCGCGCGCCCGGCGATGCCGGCGCTCAAGGACGAGAGCGTAGCCGTCCGCGCGGCCGCCGCCCGGGCCGTTGCCGCGGGAGGCGACCCGACTTCCTCCACCGTCCTGATCCGGCGGGTGGAGCAGGAGCCCGATGAAGGGGTACAGGCGGAGTTGCTGCGGGCCATCGGCCGGCTCGGGGCGCGGGAGGCGCTGGAGGTGCTCGCCCGGTACGCCGAGCCGGGGGGGGTGATGCACCGGCGGAGCGCGACGGTGCGGGCGGCGGCGGTGGACGGCTTGCGACACATCGCGCGCCCCGAAGCCCGGGGGCTGTTGGAACTCTACAGCAAGGACAAGGAGCCGGCCGTGCGCAAAGCGGCGGAGGCGGGGCTGAAATGACCACTCGGACGGCGAAGACCGGCGACGCGGTGCTGAGCAAGGCGATCGCGCAGGAGGTCGCGAAGCGGGTGGTGGCGCAGGAGCTGATGGTCGAGCGCCTGCTCATCGGATTGCTCACGGGCGGGCACGTGCTGCTCGAAGGCGTGCCGGGGCTCGCCAAGACTTTGGCGGTGCGCACGGTGGCCGAATGCCTGCGCATCGCGTTCTCGCGGATCCAGTTCACGCCGGATCTGCTGCCCGCCGACGTGATCGGCACCATGGTCTTCGACCAGAAGACCCAGGAGTTCTATCCGAAAAAGGGGCCCCTGTTCGCGAACCTGGTGCTCGCCGACGAGATCAACCGCGCCCCCGCCAAGGTGCAGGCGGCGCTGCTCGAGGCAATGCAGGAGAAGCAGGTGACGATCGGGGGGGAGACGTTCTTTCTGGGCGAGCCGTTTCTCGTGCTCGCGACCCAGAACCCCATCGAGCAGGAGGGGACCTACCCGCTCCCGGAGGCACAGCTCGATCGGTTCATGCTGAAGGTGCGCGTCGGCTATCCGACGCGCGACGCCGAGAAGGAGATCGTCGCGCGCATGGCGGCGGGACGACCGATCGAGGTGCAGCGCGTGGCTGCGGCGGACGACATTCTCGCCGCGCGCAGCGCGATCGCAGAGCTGTTCATGGATCAGAAGGTGGTGGATTACATCGTGGACGTGGTCCGGGGGACGCGCGAGCCCCAGGCGATCGGCCTGCCCGAGCTGAAGCCGCTCATCGCCTTCGGGGCGAGCCCGCGCGCGTCGATCTACCTCGCCCAGGCGGCGCGGGCGCACGCGTTCCTGCGCGGCCGTTCCTACGTCGTGCCGGAGGACGTGAAGGCGATGGCCTACGACGTGCTGCGGCACCGCGTGCTCCTCACCTTCGAGGCCGAGGCCGAGGACATGGATGCAGACCGCGTCATCGGAAAGATCCTCGAGGCCGTGGGGGTGCCGTGAGGTACGAAGGCAAGGATCGTCGGCGTCCCGAGACCTCCCCCCTCCGCGCGCGCCGGCGGCTCGTCACGCCCGAAGTGCTCCGGCAGGTCAAGGGCATCGAGCTGCGCACCCGTTCCCTGGTCAGCTCGCTCTTCACGGGCGAATACCGGTCGATGTTCCGTGGACAGGGCATCGAGTTCGCGGAGGTGCGCGAGTACCAGCAGGGGGACGATTTCCGCGCGATCGACTGGAACGTGTCGGCCCGGATGGGCCACCCGTTCGTGAAGACGTACCACGAGGAGCGCGAGAACACGCTGCTGCTCGTCGTGGATCAGTCGGGCTCATGCCAGTTCGGGCGCCCCTACACGAAGGCGGGCCTCGCGGTGGAGGTCGCGGCCGTGCTGGCGCTGGCGGCGGCCCGCCACAACGACCGGGTGGGCGCGCTGATGTTCGCCGACAAGGTCGAGCTGATCGTGCGACCCGCGAAGGGTCGGCCGCATGCGCTGCGCGTAATCCGCGACCTGGTGGCGTTCACGCCGCGCGGCCGGGGCACGAACCTGGGGGAGGCGCTGAGCTACGCGGCGAAGCTGCCGCGGCACCATGCCATCGTGGTCGTGCTGTCGGACTTCCGGGCCGAGGGGTGGGAGGTTCCGCTGGCGCAGCTGGCGGCGCGGCACGATGTCGTCGCCATCACCATCGATGATCCGCGGGAGCGCCACCTCCCCGACGCGGGCTGGGTGGACATGGAGGACGCCGAGACCGGCCACCGGGTCCTCCTCGATACGAGTCATGCCCCGACGCGCACGCGCGTGAGCGTCGCGGCCGAGCGTCAGTTCCAGGAGCGCACCCGGAAGCTCGTCCAAGCGGGTGTGGACCACGTCGCGCTTCAGACCAACGTGCCGTACGGCGTGCTGCTGCGCCGCGCCTTCGCCGAGCGTGCCCGCCGCCTGAAACGGTGATGACCCGAAGCACGACGCCACGACGCCACGTCGCCCAGGGCCCTGCGCTGGCACTCGCCCTCGCGATCCTTGGCGTCGTGGCGTCGTGGCGTCGTGGAACCGCGCAGGTGGCGACTTGGACCGCCAGTCCCGCCGCGCCGACCGTTGGCGACACCATCTGGCTCGAGCGGGCATTCCCGGTGCGCGACGGCTGGCAGGTCCGGCCCGGCAAGCTCGAAGCGACGGAAGCCGTCGAGCCGCTCGCCGATCCGGCGGTGCGGCGGAGCGCCGGTGGCTGGGTCGTCCGCTACGCCGTCGTCGCCTGGAAGCCCGGCGCCCACAAGCTGACCCTGCCCCCGCTGTGGCTGCTCGGTCCCGACGGGAGGGCGGACTCGACGGCGGGGGGCACGACGAGCTTCAGCGTGGCGAGCGTGATCCCGGACTCGCTGCGCCAGCCCAGTCCGCAGGGCCTGCTCGCGCCGCTGCGCCGCGCGCACCAGGATCCGCTGCCCCCGTTCGTTGCCGTGACGCTGGCCGCCGGGCTCCTCGCCGCGGGCCTGGCGGCGCGGAGGCGGCGGCCCCGGGCCCTCGAGCCGGCACCTCCAGTTCTACTGGAACGTGAGGTCCCCGACACGCGGTGGCTGGCTGCCGGCGAGCCGAAGGCCGTGGCCGCGCGGGCGATCTGGCGGCTGCGGACCGCGCTGGCGGGCGCGGTCCCCGAGGCACACCCGGCGCTCGCCACCGACGAATGCCTGGCCGTCGTCCAGCGCGTGCGTCCCGACGCACCGCTTGGCGAGCTGCGCGAGCTCCTCGAGCAGCTCGACCGCGTGGCCTTCGCCTCCGCCCACGGGGTCGATGTCGCTGCGCTCTCCGCCATGGCGCGCCGGCTCGCGCGAGACCTGGCTCCGTGAGCTTCGCCCGGCCGCTGCTGTTGCTTGCGCTCGGCCTCTTGCCGTTGTGGTGGTGGCTGCGCGCCAAGCGGCTCGCCCGCCTGTCCGGCACCCGGATGAGCGACGTCCGGCCGGCGGCGGGAGCGACGGAGCGTCTCTGGGTCGCGCGCCTCCCCGTCACCCTGCGCAGCGCGTGCCTCGGCGCCTGGATCATCGCCGCGGCCGGGCCCCGCATCGGCGCCGCGCGCAGCGAAACCCGCAGTGAGGGGATCTCGATCGTGCTGGCCGTGGACATCTCGGGCAGCATGCAGGCGGAGGACTTCGCGCCGGCGAACCGCATCGACGTGGCGAAGCAGACCGCGATCGAGTTCGTGCGGGCCCGCACTTCGGATCGCATCGGCCTGGTGGCGTTCGCCGGGCAGGCGCTCACCCAGGTTCCGATTACGACCGACTACGCGGTGCTGGAGCAGGCGCTGCGCGAGCTGCACCCGGGGATGCTCGAGGACGGGACGGCGATCGGGACGGCGATCGGGACGGCGGCCAACCGCCTGCGGCGCGCCCCGGGCAAGAGCAAGGTGCTCGTGCTGCTCACCGACGGCGTGAACAACAAAGGCACCGTGGATCCCCGCACCGCCGGGCAGGCGGCCGCGGCGCTCGGCATCAAGATCTACACCATCGGCGTCGGCACGCGCGGCCAGGCGCCCATGCCGACCGAATACGGGGCGGACGGCCAGTTGCGCTACGAGATGCGCCCGGTCGAAATCGACGAGCCGCTCATGACCGAGATCGCTTCCACGACGGGGGGGCGGTACTACCGGGCCACCGACACCGAGTCGCTGCGCCATATCTTCGAGGAGATCAATCGCCTCGAGAAGACCACGGTGGAGCAGGTCGTGTACCGACGCTTCGATGAAGCGTATCGGGTCCCGCTCGCTCTCGGGCTGGTGGCGCTGGCGCTCGAGATCGTGCTGGCCGGGACGTTCGCCGTGCGGGTTCCGTGATGTCGTTCGACGCCCCCGTCGTGCTCGCACTCGCGCCGCTCGTCGGCGGCGCCGTCTGGTTCGCCGCCGCGTGGGCGCGGCGCGTCCGCATCCGGCGGGCGGCGCTCTGGTCGCAGGAAACGGTGCGACAGGCGGTCGCCGCGGGGCGCCTCGGGCCCACCGCACTGGCCGTCGCCGCATTCCTCGGCGTCGTCGCGCTCGCGGGGCCGCGGTGGGGAGAAGAGCGGATCGTCGCCGAGACGCGGGGCCTCTCGGTCGTGATCGCCGTGGACATCTCGCGCTCGATGCTCGCGGAAGACGCGACCCCCAACCGGCTGCGGCGCGCGGTCCGCGAGGCGCGGCGGCTGGTACAGGATCTCGACGGCGACCGGGTCGGTCTCATCGCCTTTGCCGGTTCGAGCTACATCCTGTCGCCGCTCTCGATCGACGGGTCCGCATTGACGCTGTACCTCGACGCGCTCGACCCCGACATGGCCTCCCAGGGCGGCACCGGGCTCGCTCCCGCGTTGCGTCAGGGCGGCGAGCTCCTCCAGGCCAGCCCCGAGCTCGCCGACCGCGTGCTCGTCGTGTTCACGGACGGCGAAGCGCACGATTCGCTGCCGCCGATCGTCACGCAAGCCCAACGCCTCAAGGCCGATGGGACTCACCTGATCCTCGTCGCCGAGGGCGGGCGCAGCCCGACGCGCATTCCCATGCGGGACGACCACGGCGGCCTGCTCGGCTATCAGAAGGATGAGGACGGGCGCGTCATCGAGACGGTGCGACGAGACGATATGCTCGGCGGCGCGGCCGACGCGGCGCAAGGGACGCTCGTGGCGGCGGACCTCCCCGACCAGGCCGGCGCGGTTCGCGACCTCGTCGCCTCGTATCGTCGGGCACGGGCGAGCGAGACCCGCACGGAGCAGAGCCGGCCACGCGCCTGGCTGCCGTTGCTGCTCGCCGTCGGCCTGCTGGTCGCGCAGGCCGCCTCGCGACGCACCGCCGCCCTCGTCGGGCTCGCCATCGCGTGTCTCGTCGCGCTTCCCGCGCGGAATGTCGCGCAGCAGCCGCCGCTGCCGCGGAGCCTCGCGGAGAAAGCATGGGACCGCCATGACCTCCGGCGCGCCCGCGTCGCCTACCTGGCGGAGCTCGTCGCGCGTCGCAAGGAGGATGCCGCCTGGTACAACGCGGGCACCGCGGCACTCGCTGACTCGGACGCCGAGACCGCCCGGGCCAGCCTCGCGCACGCCGCCGCATCGCTCGATCCCGATCTGCGGTTCCGCGCGCTGTACAACCTTGGCCTGCTGGCGCTGCAGCAGGCCGACGACGACACCGCGGGCCGCGACGCGCATCTGGCCGACGCCGAGCGCGCGTACCGGGAAGCCCTGCTGTTGCGACCGCGTGACCGCGCGGCGAAATGGAACCTCGAGCTCGCGGTCCGGCACCGCGGTGGCAGCAGCCAGAACAAGGCGCCGCCCAGTGGGGGTGGAGGCAGCGGACCCTCGGGCGGCGGAGCCCGCAGCAGCGGTGGGGCTCAGGGCGGCCTGAGCCCGGCTCAGGCCGAGCAGCTCCTGCGCTCGATCGGCCACGAGGAGTTGAAGACGCGCCGCGATCGGACAGGCCTGATGCGGCACCCGGCCGAGCCGGGCGTGAAGGACTGGTGACCCCCGCGCTGTGGCTCCTGGTCGCCATGCAGAGCGCGCCACCCGATGTGACGGCTCGAGTCGATCGTGCTCGCCTGCCGGCGGGCGACGAGCTGACGCTCACCATCCGCGCGCGGTCCCGCTCGGCGGAGCCGGTGGCCCTGGTCCTGCCCGGCCTCACGGGCTTCACGATCGTCGGCTCCCGCGAGGTGACGGAGGTGGCACTCGAAGCGGTGGGGGGACCGGTCCGGACCATGACACGCGAGCTGCGGCTCAAGACCCAGCGTCCCGGCACACTCGTGATCGGGCCCGTGCGCGTGCGGCAGGGGCCCCGGGAGATCACGACTCCGCCGCTCACCGTGACCGTGGACAGTGCGGCGACCGGGCTCGCGACGGCGGTGTCGCCGCTCGCGCGCCGGCTCATCGCGGCCGCCCCGCCGCCCGCGCACAACGACCGGGTCGCGCTCAGTCTCATCCTGCCCGGGGATTCCGTGCTCGTCGGCCAGCAGCTCGACGTGATCGCCGCCGCGTGGTTTCCGCGCGAGTTGCGCATCCGTTTGGCTTACCCGCCGATCCTCTCGCTTCAGACGGCCGAGGGCGCGTGGTCGTACCCGGGGGCCGTGCCGGCCGACGTCGCGGCGTCGCGCCAGGTGCGTGGGGAATGGATGGACCTGTTCGTCGCCCACCAAGCGCTGTTCCCGCTCGCGCCCGGGCGAATCGTGATTCCGCCGGCCACGGTTGCCTACGCGGTGCCCGTCGGATTTTCGGTTTTCAAGCGCGAGGAGCGGTACTCGCTGCATAGCGACACGGTGCCCGTCACCGTGCTCCCGCTGCCCGCCACGCGCCGGCCGGCGGACGATCAGCCCGTCGCCGCACAGGGGCTCGCGCTCGACCTGGCGCTCTACCCGCCGAGCAGTCGCGTCGGCGAGCCGATCGCGATAACGGTGACGGTGTCCGGGGCGGGCAATGTGGCGCTCTGGCCGGAGCCGGCGATCCGCTGGCCGCGGGGTTTCCGGGCCTATCCGGGAGAAACCGGGATGCGCATCACGCCGCGCGACGGACGGATCGCCGGCACGAAGGTGTTTCACTATCTCGTGATGCCCGACTCGGCGGGGTCGTTCCTCCTCCCCGAGGTGCGGTACCCCTACTACGATCTCACGGCGGGGGATTATCGGGTCGCGACGATGGCGCCGCGCGCGCTGGCGGTGGCGCCGGGGATCGAGCCGCACGCGGCGCGCGCGCTGCCGCCGCTCGCGCGGGGGCACGCCCCGGCGTGGGCGGACGAGCTGGCGCGCGATCTCGGACCCTGGGGATGGCTCGTGCTGCTGGTCGGTCCGCCGCTCCTCGTCTGGCTGCGGCGACGCCGCGGAGCCGCCGCGCACGTTCTCGGGACCGCGCCGCCCGCGGCGCCGCTCACCCGGCTGGGATGGCTGGAGCGCGAGTTTCACATCGTGCTGGCGAGCCACGTCCCCGACCAGCCGGCGCGGGACGGCGACGGGCTCGCCCGCGCGCTGCGCGCGGCCGGAGTCGACAGCGCGGTCGCCGACCACGTGAAGCGCCTGCGGGATCGCCTGCGGGCGTCGCGCTACGGGCCCCGGGGCCTCGGCGACGCCGCCGAGCTCACGGCGGAGCTCGAGCAGGTGCTGCGGGTGCTCGGTGCGGAGACGGGTGGGAAGGGGCGCCGCGTGGTCGCGGCAATTGCGCTCATGGCGCTCGTCGCGTCGGCGCGGCCCGCCGCGGCTCAGACGATGAGTGCGGAGGCGTTGTACGACGCGGGCGCGCTCCGCGCCGCGGCCGACTCGTTCGCGGCGCGCGCGGCCGCCTCGCCACGCGTGCCGGCGCATTGGTACAACCTCGGCGCAACGCTGTACCGCGCCGGCGCAGACGGCAAGGCGATGGCGGCCTGGACGCGGGCCGCCCGCCTTGCGCCGCGTGACCCTTTGGTACAACGCGCGCGGGAACTCCTCCCGCCGCCCGACGCCGCGAGCGAGGCGCTCTTCACCACGGGCGTCGCGACGCCCGGGGAATGGGGGCTCGCCGCGGGCCTCTGCTGGCTCGGCTTGTGGAGTGTGGTGGGGCCGCGGCGCCGCCGCACGGTCGTGCTCGGGCTCGCGCTCGTCAGCGTCGCGGCGGCGGCGCTGGCGGCGCGCGAGGGCCTGCGCCGCGCGCAGCCGCTGGCCGTCGTCCTCAACGCCGCGACGCCGGTGCGGGTCGCCCCGTACGGCGGCGCGAGCCCCGCCTCGATGGTCGAGGCCGGCGCCGCGCTGCTGGTCGAGCGGAGCTACGGCGCCTGGCTCGAGGTGCATCGCGCGGACGGCGTCCGCGGCTGGGTGCTCGCCGCCGAAGTGTCCCGGCCGTGACGGCCGCGATCGCCGTCCTGGCCCCCCAGGTCGCAGACCAGATCGCCGCCGGCGAGGTGGTCGAGCGGCCCGCGTCGGTCGTGAAGGAGCTGATCGAGAACGCCCTGGATGCCGGCGCCGGCGCGATCCGCATCGAGATCGAGGACGGCGGGAAGAGTCTGATTCGTGTGAGCGACGACGGGGCGGGGATGACCCGCCCCGATGCGGAGCTGGCGCTGGCCCGCCATGCCACGAGCAAGATTCGCGAGGCCGCGGACTTGATCGGCGTCGCGACGTTCGGGTTCCGCGGGGAGGCGCTCCCCGCGATCGCATCGGTTTCGCGCTTCGAGCTCGAGACTTCATCGGACGGCGACGTCGCCACCCGCCTGCGCATCACGGGCGGCAAGCGGGAGAGTGTGGACGACGCCGTGCGGCAGCGGGGCACGACGGTCACCGTGCGCGGGCTGTTCTTCAATACCCCCGCCCGGCGCAAGTTCCTCCGGGCGCAGGCCACGGAGACCCGCGCGGCGGTCGAGGCGGTGACGGTGCTCGCCCTCACGCGCCCCGACGTGGCCTTCACGCTCACGAGCGATGATCGTCCCCTGATCGACGTACGGCCCACCACGCGGCCCCTCGACCGGGTCCATGCGCTGTGGGGCCGCGAGCTCGCCGACACGCTGCTGCCGGTCGCCTATCGCGAAGGCCCGCTCGAGGTGCGGGGCTTCGCGCAGCGCCCGGCCCAGGCGAAGCCCGCGGGCCGGAAGGGCTACGTGTTCGTGCGCGGCCGCCCGATCCGCGATCCGTTCATCTTGCGCGCCGCCGAGGCCGGCTACCGCTCCACCATTGCGCCGGGCGACCGGCCGTCGCTGATCCTGTTTCTGGAGCTTCCGGGCGACGCGGTCGACGTCAACGTCCACCCGTCGAAGCTCGAAGTCCGCTTCCGCGACAAGTTCTTCGTCGAAAAAGTCGTGGAGGAGGCGGTGCGGGCGGCGCTGGGGCCCCTCGCGGCGGCGGCGCCGCTGGGGGCTGGGGGCTCGGGGCTCGGGGCGGGGGTGTCCTGGGACGGCGTCGCGGTGCCCATCGATTTGTTTCCAGTGGACTCCCGAGCCCCGAACCCCGAGCCCCGAGCCCCGCCTCTGCTTCAGGTGTTCGACACCTACATCGTCTTCCAGACCGACTCCGGCGTCGCGATCGTGGATCAGCACTCGGCGCACGAACGGGTGCTGTACGAGCAAGCGATGCGCCAGCTCACGGGCGACGGAGGGCCCGCGCAGCGGCTGCTCCTGCCGCTGACCCTCGAATTCACGGCGCCCGAGCTCGAGGCGATTGACGCCCACCGCGAGCTCCTCCGTCGCGTGGGCTACGAGGTGGAGCCGTTCTCGGGGCGCGCGGTGGTGGTGCACACGGCACCGAATCCGCACCCGCGCTTCGACGCGGCCCGCTGTTTGGGCGAGCTCGTCGGCGATCTCGCGGGCGGGCGGTTCGGCGCGCTCGCGAACCGGTTGGAGCGCTTCGCGGCGACGTACGCCTGCCACGCCGCCATCAGGGCCGGCCAGCGGCTCGAGCCCGACGAGATGCGCGAGCTCGTGAGCCGGCTCCTTACGGCCACGCTTCCGGCGCACGACGTGCACGGCCGCCCGACGGTCGTGCAGCTGCCGAAGGATGAGCTGGAACGACGGTTTGGGAGGAGCTGACGTCTCTTCCCCTGGTGCCCGTGATCGTCGGCCCCACGGCGGTCGGCAAGACTGCGGTCGTCACCGCGTGGGCCGAGTGCGAGGCCATCACCGTCGTGTCCGCCGATGCCCGGCAGGTGTATCGGGGGCTCGACATCGGCACCGCGAAGCCGTCCCGCTCGTTGCTCGCCCGCGTGCCGCACCTGGGCCTCGACGTGGTCGACCCGGGAGAGCGCTACAGCGCGGGCCGCTTCGCCCGCGACGCGGCGCAGTGGCTCGCGCAAATCCGCGACACGGGCCGCCAGCCCGTGGTCGTCGGTGGGACCGGGTTGTACATACGCGCGCTGGCGGAGGGGCTGTTCCACGAGCCGCCCCTCGACCCGGCGCGGCGCGAGCGGCTGCGTGCCTGGACGGCGGACCTGACGCCGGCGCGGCTCGCCCACTGGGCGGCCCGACTCGACCGCCGATTCGCGGGCGGCGGGCGGCAGCGGGCCGGGCGGGCCGTCGAGGTCGCACTCCTCACGGGGCGGGGACTCAGCTGGTGGCAGGAGCACGCGCGCGAGACCGGGGCGATGCGGCCGTGGTACATTCAACTCACGCTGGGCCGGGAGGCGCTGCAGCGTCGCATCGCCGAGCGGGTCGACGCGATGCTCGCCGACGGATTGGTGGAGGAGATACGCCGGATCCTGACGGCGGGTGTGGCACCGGACGCGCCGGGGCTTGACGGGGTGGGGTATCGCGAAGTGGCCGCGATGCTCGCCGGGCGGCTGCCGGAGCGGGAGCTGCGGGAGGCGATCGTCGTGGCGACGCGGCGGTATGCGAAACGGCAGGAGACGTGGTTTCGAAATCAACTGCGAGAACCGGGAGACGGGAGACGGGAGGCGGGACACGTAAGGACGTTGGACGCGACTGAGTCTCCCCGCGCGCTCGCCGCCCGAATTCTCGAGCGCTGGCATGACGTCCTCTCTCCCGTGTCCCGTCTCCCGGCTCCCGGTCTATGAGAATCGGCATCACCTGTTATCCGACCTACGGCGGCTCCGGTGCCGTCGCGACCGAGCTGGGGCTCGAGCTCGCCCGGCGCGGGCACGAGGTGCACTTCGTCTCCTACGCGAGCCCGTTTCGGCTGCGCGGCTACACCGAGCGCGTGACGTTCCACGAGGTCACCCAGGCCGAATACCCCCTGTTCGAGCAGTCGTCGCCGTACGCGCTGGCGTTGGCCGTGAAGCAGCACGAAGTGGCGATGCGCGAGAACCTCGACCTCATGCACGTGCACTATGCCATTCCACATGCCGCTACGGCGTGGCTCGCGAAACAGATGCTCAGGGGGCAGCGGGACTTGAAGATCGTCACCACGTTGCACGGCACTGACATCACACTGGTCGGACAAGATCCGTCCTACTACACGCTCACCAAGTTCTCGATCGAGCAATCGGACCGCGTCACCGCGGTCTCGCAATTCCTGCGCGACGAGACGTACCGCGCGTTCGGATGCGATGGCTGCGACGTCACCGTCATCCCCAACTTCATCTCGACGACCGAGTATCACCCGCTCAGCGGCGGCACCTGCCGCCACTCGCTCGCGCCGCCCGACCACAAGGTCCTGATCCACGTCTCGAACTTCCGACCCGTCAAGCGGGTGACGGACGTGGTGCGCGTCTTCGCCGGCGTGCGTCGCGAGCTCCCGGCCACCCTCGTGCTCGTGGGAGACGGCCCGGAGCGCGACGCGGCGGAGCAGGAAGTCGATCGCCTCCGGCTACGACGCGACGTCCGCTTCCTCGGCAAGGTCGACAACGTGGCCGAGATCCTGCGAGGCAGCGATCTGTTCCTGCTGCCGTCCGAAACCGAGTCGTTCGGTCTCGCGGCGCTCGAGGCGATGGCGTGCGCCGTCCCGGTCCTCGCCAGCGCCGTGGGCGGCCTCCCCGAGGTCGTCGTGCACGGGGAGACGGGCTTCCTCACGCCCAAAGGGGATGTCGAGGCCATGATCGCCCACGGCCTCCGGGTGCTGCGCGACGGCGCGCTGCAGGCCCGGATGCGGGACGCCGCCGCCCGCCGGGCGCTCGAGTTCGCGGCCGACCGCATCGTGCCGCGCTACGAGCAGGTGTACGAGGACGTGCTGCGTGATTGACCTGCTGCGCTTGGTCCGGACGCACAACCTCGTCCTCGCCGCGGCCGGCGTCGTCGGCGGCGGCTGGATCGCGCTCGGAGCCCTCCAGACGCCCAACGTTCTGGTGCTCGCGGCGGTGTCCGCGGTCGGATTCGGGATGGCCGGCTACGTGCTCAACGACATCTGGGACCGGGCCGCCGACCGCGTGAATCGGCCCGGCGGGGAGCGCCCGCTCGCCCTCGGACGCGTGAGCCGGGGCACCGCCGACCTGTGCGTCGCTGGGGGCGCGCTGGTCGGGCTCGGCGCCGCGGCGCTGGTCAACGGGACCGCCGTACTGTCGGGCTTCGCGGCACTGGCGGTCCTGGCGCTGTATTCGCCGGTGCTCAAGCGCCGCGGTCTGCCGGGGAATGTCGCGGTGGCGGTGGTCGCCGGCCTGCCGCTCATGTACGGTGCCATCGCCGTCGGACGCGCGGCGGCGGGAATCGTCCCCTGGACGCTCGCCGCCTGGATCCACCTCGTGCGCGAGATCGTCAAGGACATCGACGACCAGGCGGGCGACCGGGCGCTCGACCGCCGCACCTTGCCGCTCGTGCTCGGTCCCCAGCGCGCGAGCGTCGTGGCGGCGGCGCTGGCCGCGGCGTTCGTGCCGTTGTCGCTCGCGTTGCCCGCCGGGGCGCACTACCACGGTGCGTACTTTCTCATCGCCCTGTTCGCCCAGCTCGTGGTGCTGGCCGTGGCAAGCCGGTTGTTCACCGGGCGTACCCAGGGAACCAGTCGCCTCCTCAAAGGAGCGATGCTCGTCGGGATCGTGGCGCTCGTGGCCGGACGCGTCGCATGACCCTGGCGCTCGACGGCGTCGCGGCGGCCGAACTCGCCGGGCGGTGGGGTGTGCCGCAGTGCGGCCTGTTCCGCGAGCTCGGCTCGACGTTCCAAGCCATTCACGACCTCGCCGCGCAGGGCGCCCCCGCGGGGACGGTCGTGCTCGCCGAAGCGCAGACCGCGGGGCGGGGACGCGACGGACGCACGTGGCATTCCCCAGCGGGCGGCGTCTGGCTCGGCATGCTGCTCCGCCCGGCGCGCGCCGAGCTGGGCGTCATGTCCGTGCGCGTCGGGCTCGCCGTCGCCGATGCGGTAGACGCCCTGCTAGGCCGCGTCGTGACCCGCCTCAAATGGCCGAACGACGTGTTGCTGGGGGAGCGCAAGCTCGCGGGGATCCTGTGCGAAGGCCGCTGGCACGGCGAGACGCTGCAATGGCTGGCGGTGGGCGTCGGAGTGAACGTCCGCAACGCGATCCCGGCGGCCGTGGCCCGTCGGGCGGTGGCGCTCGGGGAATGGCTCCCCGACGTCCGCCGACTCGATGTCCTGGATCGTCTCGTCCCGGCGCTCGCGGGGCTCGCATCGGGCGAGCCGGCCCTGAGCGAGCGCGAGTGCGCCGCGTTCGCGGCGCGTGACTGGCTGCAGGGTCGCCAGCTCCGCTCGCCCGCCGCCGGCCGTGCCCGCGGCCTCCGCCCCGACGGCGCCCTCCTCGTCGATCTCGGCGCGGCGACGATCGCCGTGCGGGAAGGGCACGTTGAGTTGGCGTGAAGAAGGCGGTAGAGGTCGGTAGAAGACGGTAGAAGACGGTAGAAGACGAAGCCCTCACCGCCCACGGTTGCCCAGTGACCTATAGAGGCGCCACGTGAGAAACCCCGCGCGCCGTCGCAAATCCTCCAACGTTTCCGACCTCTACCGTCCTCTACCGTCCTCTACCGCCTTCTACCATCTTCTTGCCCCATGCTCCTCGCCATCAACATCAACAACACCGAAACGAAGGTTGGCCTGTTTCGCGGCGACAGCCTCGAGGCCCACTGGCGGCTCACGACCACGCCCTCGCGCACACCGGACGAGTGGGCGGCCACCCTCACGTCGTATCTGG